>JBJHDH010000065.1:0-1645 GCA_050486445.1 Euryhalocaulis sp. | reverse complement strand
GGATTTATTTTTGGGCCCAATCACAAGAACGCGCGTGCGGCGAACGGTCATCTATTTGGATTTCCTTCAAATTTTAAGGAACCCGGCTTCCCTCTGCCAGTCCGCCATCCTCGGAGCGGAAGCGAACAGGCGCAAGAGCGCCAAGGCCACAATGGACAAAATTTCGTTTCCGAAAGATATGGTGTTTCACACATGAATGAACTGTGCTACTTTGTATGTATGGCTATCGCCCGCCCCGTCGACCGCCGCCTGTTCCTGCTGCTGGAGCACGCCCGCAACCAGGCGTTCCGCCAGGCCAATAACGGTCTGCGTAAAGATCTGGGCGTCTCCGCGCCGCAGGGGGCGGCCCTGTTCCATCTGCACCGGCGCGACGGCGCTCGCATGGGCGATCTGGCCGCCGCGTTGGGCCTGGGCGCGCCGGCGGTCAGCGGCCTGGTCGACCGGATGGAGGAAGCCGGGCTGGTGGTGCGTAAAAAGGAGGCGCACGACGCCCGGGCCGCACGCATCTTCCTGACGCCGGAGGGCCGCGCGCTGGCGGCGCAGGTGGCCGACCGGCTGCGCGCTTTCAATGAATCGCTCAGCCGCGGCTTCAGCGATGAACAGATGGAAGTCGTTTACGGGTTTCTCGACGCCCTGGCGCGACGGGGACCGGAACTATGGGAAACGCCGGCCTGACAGATTCGCGTTACGCAACCAGCGGCCGCACCAGGGTTGCGTCATCCCAGAGCTGGGCGAAGGCGGGCGCCGATTCTTCGCACATCATCGCCGCCAGTTCGCCAATCTGTTCCTCGGTTTGAATGCTCGGATAGGGCGTGGTGCGCACCCAGTCGTGCAGGCCGCCGCGCTCTTCTGGTGAAAGAGTCGGGTCAGCCTCGTTCGGCGCGATAGCGTAGAAGGCGATGCCCTCATTCGCGAAGGCGCGCGACAGCGTGCGGAACAGTGCGATCAGACCGCCACGGGCGGCTACACAGGCCGCGTCCAGCGAACCTCCCGTTTCCTTTTCACTGGGGGCGGACACGGCCAGGATCACGCCGCCTTTTTTGGCGCGGAAATGCGGGATCGCGGCGCGGCAAAGATCCGCCGGGGCAGTCAGGTTCACCTGAATCGCCCGGCGCCAGCTCTCCATCCAGGCCAGGTCGCCGCCATCCATGTAACTGGGTTTGTAGAGACCGGAGATATTGATGAGACCGGAGATCCGGTGAGCGCGATCCAGCGCCGCGCTCCAGAGGCCCGTCGGATGTTCCGGGATGTGCAAATCGGCCGCGATCGTGTCGCCGCGCCGGATCCCAAGCGCTTTAGCCAGACTGTCACCGTCGATCAGAAACGGATCGTAATGCGCCAGGACGCGCGCGCCGGCGCGCAGACAGGCCAGCGCCGTCTCATGGCCTACCGCATGGTCCGTATGGGTAATCAGGAAGGTCTTGCCGCTTAAATCGGTCATGGGTCGCCTTGGGGTTCATGTACTTATGGCGCCCCCCTCCTTAACGCCATGAACCTTCACCCTAGGGCAAAAAGCGAAAAAAATGATGAATCGGCAAGCCACAATGCAATGTTTACAGAACCAAACGCAGACGGATGCGCTTTTCCTGACTGGCAAAATGGAAGATGCTGGCGCTGGCGGCAAGGCTGCGCGGTTGCACACACG
>JBJHDH010000064.1:0-1905 GCA_050486445.1 Euryhalocaulis sp. | reverse complement strand
AAAAAGCCTTCGGCTTTTCCTACGCGTCTTCCATCCGCACCGAGGCGGCGATGTCGCGCTCCAGCTGCTCTGACAACGCGGCGTGCAGATCGCGGGCGCGGCTGACCACACCATTCTCCAGATTGAACGCGAAGCTGAGCAGATCGAGATTGGTGCTGCCCACGCTCGCCCAGTCATCGTCCACCACCGCGATTTTCGCGTGCATCATGGACGGCCGGTAGAACCAGATTTCCGCGCCGCGCTCGGCCAGCCGCCGCGCAAAGAGCAGCGCCGGAATATTCCAGGTCGGATGATCGTTCTGTTTGGGATGAGGAATAATCAGCCGAACCCGCACCCCGCGCATCAGCGCGAGATTCAGCGTGCGGCGGAAGGTGATGTCCGGCACGAAATAGGGCGTGGTCAGGGTGATGCTGGACTGCGCGGCGGAAAGCGCGCCGATCAGCGTGCGATAGAATTCACGCCGCGCGTGCTTATAGGGTGTAGCGACCATATAGGCCCAGTCGCCGGGCGCGAGCGGCGCGGCGTGCGCCGGCTCGGCCGGTTCGGCGATATTCTCCGTCACCCGCCGCCACAGCGCGTCCATCGCCAGCACGGCGGAGGGCACCGGCGCGCCTTCGATGCGCATCATCGTGTCGCGCCAGTCGCGCATCCGGTCGTGATAGCAGCAGCCGCCCAGGATCAGCGTGCGCCGGTCGGCCAGCACCGATTTGCGATGCAGCCGGTGCATGCTGCCATAGGGGCGGGTGAGCACGTCGCGCCAGGAATTATACAGCACCAGTTCCGCGCCCGATTTCACCAGCGCCTTGCCCGCCGCGCTACCCGGAATGCGGCGCGAGCCGAACCCGTCGGTCAGCAGCCGCACCTGCACGCCCGCGCGGGCGCGCGAGGCCAGAAGATCGAGCAGCCGCCCCCCGACCCCGTCCGGCGAGAAAATATATTGCTCCAGATGCAGGCTGTGCCGCGCCTCCTCGCACAGCGCGAACACGGCGGCCCAGCATTCGCGGCTGGAATGGAACAGCTCCCAGTCCGGCTGGGCCAGCGGCTCGTCATGGAACAGGCCGGAAAGCCCGGACGCCGTTCCATCGGAATGTGTGGGAACGTCTGCGGACATGAATCGCCGGAAGGTTCAGGGAATGGGGGCGCGGGACGGCATCGGGCGCATGATACGGGCTCCGGCGGCGGGGGGAACCGCGCCGCCGCTCACCGCGGCGTCAGCCATTTTCAAGCGCGAGGCCGAGCGCGCCGGCATGGAACGCGGCCTCCAGATGATCGACGGCCTGCGCCAAGTGACGGGGCTAGCCATCTTCCCTCGATGGCGGAGCCGGAACGGGGCGAATAATGGGGTAGAGTTTCGAAGCGCCGCGCCGCCCATTATCGGGCGCACGGTAAGATGGGTAGATGAGGCAAATTATCCAACTATACGCCGAGTCGGCAAAACAACGGCTATCGAAAATTTTACTCTGCTTATCGTTTCATCGCCTCGTGATGCATTACCATCTGCACCTATTCTGGCGACCGATGCCACCTCAATTTTTCCGCCTGTAGACCCGCTAACGGCTGTGGATATTGTGGTGGCAATATCGAAATCAATATTTGATATACGGTCTTTGTCCGTTTCTCCAAAATCGTGAAACACCGGATTTATGGCACCGACTCCGATGACTGTTGGATCGCTATATTGTTTATTCAGTTCGGCATTTGCTTCTTGGATACCCCGGAATATCGCTAAGGTCGTGTCACGCACATAATCTTTCACCTCCATGTGGCGTCCCCCTATTCCGGCTTTGTAAACACGACAGAGCCGTTGGCGCCGCCAAAGCCGAACGAGTTGGACATTGCCGCGCCGATCTCCATCTCGCGCGTTTCGGTGACGATGGGCAGATCGAGCGCCGCGATCTCCGGGTC
>JBJHDH010000063.1:0-3015 GCA_050486445.1 Euryhalocaulis sp. | reverse complement strand
GGCCGGCGCCGATCCCGGCATGGTGGCCGCCGCCGCCGCGGAGGCCGGGGCGCCTTCCGCCGTCGCGCCCGGCCTCGCCGCCGCCGTGCGCATGGCGGCGGACGCGGCGCCCGAAGGCCGGATCGTAATTTTCGGCTCGCTCTATCTGGCGGGCGAAGCGCTGGGCCTGGCCGAGGGGCGCGCGCGCCAGCCGACAGCGGGATAGGCGGGACGCTCAGTCCGTCGCGAAAATCTGTGTCTCGTCGCGGAAGGCCTTGAACTCCAGCGCATTGCCGGACGGGTCGCGCAGGAACATCGTCGCCTGTTCGCCGGCCTTTCCGGGAAAGCGGACATGGGGCGCGATCACGAAATCCGTGTCCGCCGTCAGCAGGCGATCGCGCAGCGCCTCCCAGTCCGCCCAGTCCAGGATCATGCCGAAATGGCGCAGCGGCACGGCGTGGCCGTCAACCTCGCTGGCCGCCTCATGCGCGCGATCCTCATGCGCCAGATGCGCGACAATCTGGTGGCCCATCATGTCGAAATCCACCCAGTGATCGCTGGAGCGGCCCTCGGCGCAACCCAGAACGCCCTTGTAAAAGGCGCGGGCCTCCCCCAGATCGCGCACAGGGAAGGCAAGGTGAAAACGCGGCCGGCCGGCGTTGCTCATGAATGGAAGGCTCCTGTCCCAAGGGGTTTTCGGCCAGACAGCGCGCCCCTACATGTGCTGCGCTTTCACCGTCAACGGATATTGCTGTTTTTATGACTGAATTCTCGCCGCGCGAAATCGTTTCGGAACTGGATCGCCACATTATCGGCCAGGCCGAGGCCAAGCGGGCCGTAGCCATCGCGCTGCGCAACCGCTGGCGGCGCCGCCAGCTGGCCGAGCCGCTGGCCAGCGAAGTGACGCCGAAAAACATCCTGATGATCGGCCCGACCGGGGTCGGCAAGACCGAGATCAGCCGCCGTCTGGCGCGCCTGGCGGGGGCGCCCTTCATCAAGGTCGAGGCGACCAAGTTCACCGAGGTCGGGTATGTCGGGCGCGACGTGGAGCAGATCGTGCGCGATCTTGTGGAATCCTCAATCGCCATGGTGCGCGAAAAGAAGCGCGAAAGCGTGAAGGCGCGCGCGCATGAAGGTGCGGAGGAGCGGCTGCTGGACGCGCTGGTCGGCGCCGGGGCCAGCCAGGCGACGCGCGATTCTTTCCGCCGCAAGCTTCAGGACGGCCTGCTGGCCGGTAAAGAGGTGGATATCGAGATCGACGATCAGTCCTCGCCGTTCCAGTCGCTGGACCTTCCGGGGATGCCGGGCGGCGGCGCGGGCGTCCTCAATCTCGGCGATCTGTTCAAGGGCATGCCGCGCCGCCGCCGCACACTGCGCACCACGGTGGAAGAGGCCTATGGTCCGCTGATCGAGGAAGAGAGCGACCGGCTGCTGGACGATGACGCGATCCAGCGCGAGGCGGTGGCGGCGGCGGAAAATGACGGCATCGTTTTTCTGGACGAGATCGACAAGATCACCGCGCGGTCTGATGCGCGCGGCGGCGGCGGCGCGGATGTCAGCCGCGAGGGCGTACAGCGCGACCTGCTGCCGCTGATTGAAGGCACGACCGTGGCCACAAAATACGGCCCGGTGCGCACCGACCACATCCTGTTTATCGCGTCGGGCGCCTTTCATGTGGCCCGGCCGTCGGACCTGCTGCCCGAACTTCAGGGCCGTTTGCCGATCCGGGTGGAGCTGCGCGCGCTCACCAAGGAAGATTTCCGCCGCATCCTGACCGAACCGGAATCCAGCCTGGTCGAACAATATGTCGCGCTGCTGGGGACCGAGGGCGTGACGATGGACTTCACGGAGGACGCGGTGGACGCCATCGCCGAGGCCGCCGCCGAGGTGAACGCCAATATTGAGAATATCGGCGCGCGGCGCCTGGCCACGGTGATGGAACGCCTGCTCGACGAAATTTCCTTCACCGCCGCCGACCGCGGCGGCGAGACGATCCGTGTCGACGCGGCCTATGTGCGCGAGCGGGTGGGCGATCTGGCGAAGAACACCGATCTGTCAAAATTCATCCTATAAACAGGCGCGCATGATCCGGGTCGCTTCCTACAATATCCGCAAGAGCGTGGGCCAGGACTGGCGCCGCCGGCCGGACCGCGTACTGGATGTTCTGGCCGAGATCGACGCCGATATTGTCGCGCTTCAGGAAGTCGACCGCCGTTTCGGTTCGACGCGCGCATCCAGTCTGTGTCCCGACATGATTATGGCCGAGACGCCCTACAAGGCGATCCGCTTTGGGGCGCGGCCCCGGAGTCTTGGCTGGCACGGCAACGCCATTCTGGTGCGCAAGACTTTCGAGGTGCTGCATCACAGCCGCATCGACCTGCCCTGTCTGGAACCGCGCGGCGCCGTGCTGGCCGATGTGGCGGCGGAGGGGCGCAGGCTGCGCATTGTGGCCATGCATCTTGGCTTGATGCGAAGCTGGCGCGCATTACAGGCGCGCACCGTGCTGGATTATCTGGAGCGGCTGGAGGGCGGCCTGCCCACGGTGATGATGGGCGACCTCAATGAATGGAGCAATGCGGGCGGCTGTTTCGCGCATTTCGCCGAGCACCATCATGTGGTGGATCCAGGACCGAGCTTTCACGCCAGCCGGCCGTTCGTCAGCTTCGACCGCATCATCACCAGCCCGCATCTGCGCGCAGAGGCGGCCGGCGTGCACGCCTCGGAACGGGCGCGCATCGCCTCCGACCACCTGCCGGTCTGGGCGCGGCTGAGCTTCGTGAAGAGCGCGGAACCGCCCGCGCTGGAGGACAAGCCGCTTCAGCGGATTATGCTGTAGGGCGTTTCCAGGCGAAGCGGTCCTTCGGCAAGCCCAGGATGAGGCCGGTTCGCCGTCCGGAAACGCGGCAAGGAAAAAGCCTTCGGCTTTTCCTACGCGTCTTCCATCCGCACCGAGGCGGCGATGTCGCGCTCCAGCTGCTCTGACAACGCGGCGTGCAGATCGCGGGCGCGGCTGACCACACCATTCTCCAGATTGAA
>JBJHDH010000062.1:0-3169 GCA_050486445.1 Euryhalocaulis sp. | reverse complement strand
GCGCCGGAAAGCTCGAACTGGCCGCCCGGCTCCAGGCTGATCGAGGCGCCGTCCTTTTTCAGGCCGATAGGATTATCGCCTTCGCGCACGGGATCCCAGCCGAAGCGCGTCAGCCCTTCCAGCACGCGGCGCACGCTCGGCCCCCCGGCGGGGTCGTCATAAGGCAGCGGCGCATGATCGGCGAGGCGAAAGCCCAGCTTTTCATGCTCTGTCCCGATGCGCCAGGCGTCGCGGGGTTTGCCGCCAGCCTCCAGCGCGGCGGCCAGGTCCGCCCGGCTCTCGACCGGACGTGAGTCTTCGAAACTGGCGGACATTTCCCCCTCGGCCCCGGCGGGCAGTTTTGTTTTTCGCAGTTAGGCGCGCCGGGGCCGCCGCGCAAGGCCACCCCTGGCTGGCCAATGGTCAGCGCCAGTCGCCCCAGACCGACTGGATCAGGGTCAGGGCGGAGATGGCGGCGGTGTCCGCCCGCAGAATGCGCGGGCCGAGCCCGACCGGGATCACACTCGCGTGCGCCCGCAGCCGTTCGCGCTCGGCCGGTGAAAATCCGCCCTCCGGCCCGATCAGCACGGCGGCCTTTGCTACCTCCGCGAGCCGTTCAGACAGCACCTCCAGCGCCGGGGCGGCATGGCCGCCGGCCCCGTCCCCCAGCCCCCCCCAGGGCGCGGCAGCGTCGTCGCCCGCCTCGTCGCAATAGATCAGCGCGCGATCCGGCGCCCAGGTCTCCAGCACGCGGGCCAGTTTTTCGGCCTCATGAATTTCCGGCAGGTCCAGCCGCTCGGTCTGCTCGGCCGCCTCGCGCGCAATGGCCAGCAGCCGGTCCGTGCGCACCCGCTCGGCGATGCTGCGCTCGGTAAACACCGGCCGGATCGCGCGCACGCCCAGCTCGGCCGCCTTTTCCACGATGAAATCCGTGCGCGTCTTTTTCACCGGCGCGAACAGCAGATGCAGATCGGGAACGGAGACTTGCGGACGCAGCCGCTCCACGCAGCGCAGCCGCACGGCCTTCTTCCCGGCCTCGACAATCTCGGCGCGCCATTCACCGTCCGCGCCATTGAACGGGCGCACGGAATCGCCCGCGGCGCGGCGCATCACGGCCGTCAGATAGCGGCCCTGATCCGGGGGCAGGATCAGCTCGACCCCCTCCCCCAGCCTGTCCGTCACATAAAGTCGCGGCGCTGCGCCCATGCCCTCTCCATAGCGGTTCCTCTCCATAGCGGCGCTGCGCCCGGCCGCAAACCGGGCTAGAGCGAGACCCGATCACATCGGGTCACGCTCTACACTTTGATGGCGGGCAAATTCATCCGTTCGGGTTTTGAATCCACGATTCAACCCGAACGGATTTTGCCCTAGGGTTGAGACACGACAAAGAGCAGGCGCGCAACGGATCATGGCCGGAAAACAGATACTGACCTCCACCAATCCCGCCACCGGCGAAACCATCGCCGAATATGCGGAGCATACCGATAAGGAATTGGACGCGGCGCTGGACCGCGCCCAGGCCGCGTTCCGCGCTGTGCGCCTGCGCGATTTCACCGGACGGGCGGAAAAGATGCGCGCGGCGGCGGACATTCTGGACGCCGAGCGCGAGCGTTTCGCCGCCCTGATGACCGCCGAAATGGGCAAAACCATCGTCAGCGCCCGCGCCGAGACAGAGAAATGCGCCGGGGCCTGCCGCTATTTCGCGGAGCACGCCGAAGCTTTCATGGCCGACGAGACGCTGGAGTCCGGCCATGCGCGCGCCTTTGTGCGGCATCTTCCCACCGGCCCCGTGCTGGCCGTCATGCCGTGGAATTTTCCGTTCTGGCAGGCGATCCGCTTCGCCGCGCCGGCCCTGATGGCCGGCAACACCGCGCTGTTGAAACACGCCAGCAATGTCACCGGCTGCGCGCTGGCGCTGGAAGACCTGTTCCGCCGCGCAGGCTTCGACGATGCGTTCCAGACGCTGAAAATCGGCTCGGCGCGCGTGGCCAGCGTGATCGAGGATGACCGTGTGGCCGCCGTTACCCTCACCGGATCGGAGGGCGCGGGCGTATCGGTCGGCGAGGCGGCCGGGCGCGCCATCAAGAAAACGGTGCTGGAGCTGGGCGGCGCGGACGCCTTTATCGTGATGCCCGGCGCCGATCTGGACGCCGCGGTGGAGACGGGCGTGAAAGCGCGGCTTATCAATAACGGCCAGTCCTGCATCGCCGCCAAGCGGTTCATCGTGCACGACGATATTTATGAAAATTATCGCGACCGTTTTCTCGCCCGGCTCCAGGCGCTGAAAATCGGCGACCCGATGCGGGACGATACCGATGTCGGCCCGCTGGTCAGCACGCGCGCGCGTGAGGATCTGCACGCCCAGGTGTTCGATTCGGTGGGCGAAGGCGCGGTGCGCACATGGGGCGCGGAGCCCATGCCCGGAAAGGGTGCCTGGTATCTGCCGGGAATTCTGGAAAATATTCCGGTCTCCAGCCCGGCTTATAAAGAGGAATTGTTCGGCCCCGTCGCCGGATTTTTCCGCGCCGCCAGTTTTGAGCGCGCCATCGCCATCGCCAACGATCACCGCTACGGGCTCGGCGCCGCGATCTGGACCAATGACGCGGACGAAATCGCAGAGGCCGCCGACCGGCTGGAGGCTGGCTGCACGTTCATAAACGCAATGGTGGCCTCGGATTCGCGGATGCCGTTCGGCGGTGTGAAACGCTCCGGTCACGGGCGCGAGCTGGCGCGCGACGGCATGCTGGAATTCGTCAACCGCAAGACCATCGCCATCGCCGGCTAAGACGAAACCGGGTTTTTAACCGTCTGTCCCGCCTGTCCCCAGGGCCCGTCCCCAAGTTCACAGGGCCGATTGGGGATCGTCATTAAAATCAGCAGAGCGGCGTTAGGGCGCGCGCAAAGCGCGGAGCGCAATTTTGCGCGTGGGCATCGGGGAAGCGGGGAGAAACATTCATGGTTCCCGACATCGTTCATAAATTCGGCGACCTGCAAATTCCGGCGCGCTGTCCGTCCTGTGGCGCGCATCACAAATTCTTCTATCGCTGGCTGCGTCATTCAGGCGGCTATTGCTGCCCCGAATGCGACCGCATCGTCGCGGTGGATCTGGTGGATCTGGATATGGCCGTGCTGCGGCTGGACATGGCGGTGCGCTCGGTGCGCGACACGGTCAACCGGGTCGCCAGCGCGC
>JBJHDH010000061.1:0-3309 GCA_050486445.1 Euryhalocaulis sp. | reverse complement strand
CCAGGCCCGTGTGGCCGGTTTCTGGCGTGACATGGTGGCGGACGCCGATGGCGATCTGGCGCTCGTTCGCGCGCTCGACGCTCACCGCGAATTCCTGATGACAGCCGCGGGCGCGGAAGAAGACTGATGCGCATTCTGTGAGACGCAGACCTATATCCATTGGATTTGAACCAAGCTCGGTCAACTCATACGCGATTTAAGACTCGTATCTCTGCCCCCGATTGATAGGCTAAATCATATTTATTCGGGGTGGGGGATCCGATGCTGATTCGCGTAACGCTGCTGGGTTTTGCTGTGGCGCTGGCGCCGGTCTTCTGCGACCGGACCGCGGCGAATACAGATTTTCCAGGCGCCAGGAGCCCAGCCTTCGCACACGAAGCCAGCGATCATGTTCCCGATCCGCGCGTGCGCTATGGCGTTCTGGAAAACGGTTTCCGCTACGCCATCATGCGCAATGCGACTCCGGCGGGTGCCGCTTCCATGCGGCTGGCCTTCGATGTCGGCTCCCTGATGGAAAACGACGACGAACGAGGGATCGCGCATTTCCTCGAACATATGGCGTTCAAGGGGTCCACAAATGTGCCCGAGGGAGAGATCGGCCGCATCCTCCAGCGGCACGGCCTGTCCTTCGGCGCCCATGTCAACGCCGGCACGTCGTTCGGCGCCACAATCTATATGCTGGAACTGTCATCGACGGCGGGAGAGACGCTGGACGCAGGCTTCATGCTGTTCAGCGAACTGGACAGGTTGACGCTGGCGGAAGAGGCCGTTGAGGCCGAGCGTGGCGTGGTGCTTGCTGAAATGCGTGGAAGCGCGACGCCGGACCGCGCCATCGCCGACGCCCGCCTGGCTTTTCTGTTTCCGGATTCGCTGCTCGGGGATCGCGCCGTCATCGGCACGGCAGAGAGTCTGGCTGTGATCGATGCGGCGATGCTGCGGGACTTTCACGGACGCTTTTATACGCCCGGCCGCGCCTTTCTTGTGGTGGTGGGCGACATCGACCTGGAGGATGTTGAGGCGCGTATCCGCAATGGTTTTGGCGGCTGGGCCGCGCCGGAAGCGCAAACGTCTGACCCCGATATTGGCGAAATCGGGACCGGCGGCCTGAGGACCGCATTCTTTCAGGCGGTGAACGCGCCCTCCACCGTCGGCGTTTTCTCGGTGAAGCCGGCGCCCGAGCGTCAGGATGGCCGCGCGGCGCGCGTGGCGGAAGCTGCCGTGCAGTTCGCCAACAGCATCGTCTCGCGCCGGCTCGCCGCCATCGCACGTTCAGACCAGGCGCCGATCCTTGCCGGACAGGGCAGCTATAGCAGGCACGAGAACAGAGCCGAGATGAGCGCCGTGCAGATTGTGGCGCCGCCCGGCCAGTGGCGGGACGCTCTGATCACCGTGGAGCATGAGCTGCGCCGCGCCCTGCAATTTGGATTCACACAGGCCGAGATCGACGAGATCGCCGCGAATCTTCGCGCCCAACTGGCCGCCCGGGCGGCGCAATTGGGCACGACGCCGAATCCGTTGATGGCGCAGCAGATCGTCACAGCCTTCATGACCGATAATGTCTTCACGTCGCCGGAATACGATCTGGCGCTGCTCGATGAGGTTGCGGATCTCCTGACGCCCGAAGCGGTGAGCGCGGCGTATCGGGAAAGCTGGGCGAATGTCGCGCCGGCTATTTTTGTGACCGACGCCGAGCCCCTTGAGGATGCGGAAGCTGTGATCCTGGCCGCCTACGAAGCGGCGGCCGCCAAACCGCTGGAAGGGCAGGCAGAGACGGAAAGCGTGGCCTTCGCCTATACCGATTTCGGCCCTGCCGGGACCGTTGCGAGCCGTGACGTGATTTCGGATCTGGACATCGTTCGTATCCGCTTTGCGAATAACGTGATGCTGAATTTCAAGCAGACCACTCTCTCGGCTGACAGCGTGGCGGCCATGCTGGTGTTTGGCGGCGGCGCGCTGGAGTTTTCAGACGAGCAGCCGGAGCTGCGTCATGTCATCTCTATCCTGGCGGGCGGCGGCACCGAGGCGCATTCGATGGATGAATTGCAGCGCCTGATGGCCGGGCGGCGGGTTGCGCCTAATTTTCTCCTAACTGCTGACGCCTTCGCTACGGCCCCCTCGTCTGTCCCTGGCGCAGATTTGACCACACAATTGCAACTCTGGGCGGCGTATCTTACTGCACCGGCGTTCCGGCCTGAAGCTTTCACGCAGTTCCGCCGTAATTACGAAACCCGGATGACGGCCATGGACGCCACAGCCGCCGGTGTGTTGCAGCGGAACATGGCCGTCATCCTTCAGGACGGGAAGAATATCCCCTTTCCTCCCGCGGAGGTGTTTGATCGGCTGGACGCCGATGCGGCGCGCGCGGCGATGTCGGACGCGTTTGAGCGCGAAGCGATCGAAATCGCCATTGTCGGGGACATCACGGAAGAGGACGTGATCGACGCCGTGGCGCGCACGTTCGGCGCGCTGCCGCGGCGCGAGGCGGCCCCGCGCCCCTTCACCGAGGCGCGGAAGCTGAATTTCCCGGCGCCCGGAAGCGTCACGCTGACCCATCCGGGACCAAAGGACACAGCCGCCGTGCTGATCGCCTGGCCGACAGAGGATGCGACCGACCATGCCCGCGCCCGGCGGCTGGAGGTTCTGACCCAGGTGCTGCAATTGCGCGTCACACAGCGGGTGCGGGAGGAGGCGGGCGCCTCCTATGCGCCGTTCGCCTTGGCGTCTATGGCGCAGGAATTCCCAGGATACGGCTATATTTCCGTGCGGGCGGACGTGAAGCCGGAAGACATTGAGCCCATTCTGGAGACAATTGAGGCTGAGGCGGCGGATCTGGCCGCCGGGGGCGCGACGCAGGACGAGCTGGACCGTGCTCTCCAGCCGCTGATCGCGGCGCAAGCCCAGCAAAGACAGCAGAACATCTATTGGGTGCAGACCATCCTTCGCGCCCAGTCCTATCCCGAACGGATCGACCGCGTACGGACAGATCAGTCGGATTTCGCCGCGATCACGCTTGCGGACATCGCGTCAACGGCGGCCGAATATCTGAATCCGGCGCACGTGATGCGGATTGAAGTGTTGCCGGAACCGGTGGAATAGGCGCCCTCGAAGGGCAGGCCCGGATGGGTGGAAAGACAGGGACCGCAGGGAGGGTGCGCCGCATTGAGACTTCGCACGGATGCACTGACAGGAGTCCGCATGGCCTTGCTCGCCGACCGTTTCTTCCCGGACACAGAGACCGATCCCGCCTGGACGGCGGACCGCCGCGCCGGTGTGGAATGGGCGGCGCGCGACTGGCTGGAGACCCAGGCC
>JBJHDH010000060.1:0-3332 GCA_050486445.1 Euryhalocaulis sp. | reverse complement strand
TTTCTATCCGCTGATCTACTGGCCCATCGTGTCCGGCGCCCAGCCCCTGTCGGAAGAGGCGGCGGCGCGGCTCGATGCGTATGTGCGCGCCGGCGGCACCGTGCTGATCGACACCCGCGACGCCGGCTCGCGCATTCTGGAAGGCGAGGCCGGCGCGGCGATGCAGCGCGCGCTTCAGGGCGTGGACGTGCCGCCATTGCAGCCCACGCCCGCCGATCATGTGCTGACCAAAGCCTTCTTCCTGATGGACCGCTTCCCCGGCCGCTGGGCCGATGGCCGCGTCTGGGTGGAGATCGAGTCGGCGTCCGGCTCGCGCGACGGCGTTTCGGGCTGGATTGTCGGCGGCAATGACTGGGCCTCGGCCTGGGCGGTGGACAATCAGGGCCGTGCGCTGGCGGCGGTGTCGGGCGGCGACGCGGACCAGCGTGAATGGGCCTACCGGTTCGGCATCAATCTTGTGATGTATGTGCTGACCGGCAACTACAAATCCGATCAGGTCCACATACCGGACCTGCTGGAGAGGCTGGGACAATGAGGCTGGGACAATGATGTCGTCTATCGGCCTTGCTTTTGAGCCGTTCATCCCGTGGCCGCTGCTGGTCGCGGCGGCGGGGCTGGCTCTGGCGTTCACCCTCGTTGCGCTGGCCTCGCGCGTGCGCGGCGCGGTGCTGCGCGTGCTTGCCGTCGCCATGCTGGCTCTGGCCATCGCCAATCCGGTGCTGGTGCGCGAACAGCGCGAGCCGCTGCCCGATGTCGCGGTGCTGCTGGTCGATCGCAGCGAAAGCCTCAGCGTCGACGGGCGCGAGGAAGAGGCCGAGCGCATGGCCGCGCGCCTGCGCGAGACCGTCGCCGCCGACCCGAGCCTGGAGCTGATCGAGGCGGAAGTCCCGCGCGGCGAGGACGGCACCCGCCTGTTCGAGGCGCTGTCGCGCACGCTGGGCGAGGCCCCGCGCGACCGTCTGGCCGGCGTCTTTATGATTACCGACGGTCAGGCGCATGACGCGCCGGAAAACGTGGCGGCGCTCGATCCCGGCGCGCCGCTGCACGCACTGATCGTCGGCGACCCGGACGCGGCCGACCGGCGGCTGGAGATTCTGGAGGCCAGCGAATACGGCATTGTCGGCGAGCGCACGCGCTTCGCCATCCGCGTCGACGATCCGCGCGCGCCGCGCGGCGCCACGGCGCGCGTCGTGCTGACGCTGGATGGCGGCGATCCGTTCCCGGCCACGATCCCCATCGGCGAGGAAAGCCGGGTGGAGTTCATCATCCCGCATCGCGGCCCCAACGTGGTGGAGATCACGGTCGAACCCGGCGAGGACGAGCTGACCCTGGTCAATAACCGCGCCGCGATTTCCGTCACCGGCGTGCGCGACCGGCTGCGTGTGCTGCTGGTCACCGGCCATCCGCACCAGGGCGCGCGCGACTGGCGCAATCTGCTGAAGTCCGACCCCACGGTGGACCTTGTTCACTTCACCATCCTTCGCCCGCTCAGCAAGCAGTTCAATACGCGCACCGACGAGCTGGCGCTGATCCAGTTTCCGACGCGGCAATTATTCGTCGACCGGCTGCCCGAATTCGATCTGGTGATTTTCGACCGCTACGAGCAGGACGAGCCGATCCTGCCCGCCGCTTATCTCGACAATATCTCGCGCTATGTGGAGAACGGCGGCGCGCTGCTGGTCAATGTCGGCCCGCCTTTCGCCGGCGAGGCTTCCCTGTCGCGCACATTGCTGGCCAGCGTGCTTCCGGCGCGCCCCACCGGCGGCGTGTATGATGGCGCGTTCCGTCCGCAGGTCAGCGAGATCGGCGGCCGGCATCCGGTCACGCGCGGCCTCGCCCCGGCCGAGGGCGAGCCCGAATGGGGTCCGTGGTTCCGTCTGGTCGAAACCCAGACCCTGTCGGGTCAGGCGCTGCTGGAAGGGCCGGAAGGTTCGCCTTTGCTGCTGCTGGACCGCGTGCGCGAGGGGCGCGTGGCGCTGCTTCTCTCCGACCAGGCATGGCTCTGGGCGCGCGGCTATGAAGGCGGCGGCCCGCATGTCGAGCTGTTCCGCCGCCTGTCGCACTGGCTGATGAAAGAGCCGGATCTGGAAGAAGAGCGCCTCACCGCCCTGATCGAGGCGGGCGAGGCCACGGTGCGCCTCACCACAATGGCGGAAACGCCGCCGCGCGGCGCGATGCGCGGCCCCGCGGGGGCGGAGACGCCGCTCGCCTTCCGCCCCGTCGGTCCCGGCGTGTTCGAGGCCGAGGCGCGGACGGAAGAGACCGGCCTGCACCAGTTCACCGCAGGCGATCTTTCCGCCATCGCCTCGGCGGGCCCGCTTAATCCCCGCGAGTTCAGCGATCTGCGCGCCACGGCGGAGATCGTGCGCCCCGCCGTGCGCGAAAGCGGCGGCGGAATCTATATGGCGCGGCAGAGCGGCGCGCCGCAGATCCGGCGCGTGCGCGCGGGCAACGAAACGGCCGGGCGGGAATGGGCCGGTCTTGTGCGCAACGAGCGCGCCATGACGCGCGAGCGCATCACCACGCCCGCGGCGCCGCCGCTTCTCATGCTCGCCTTGGCGCTGGCGCTGTTCGGCGCCGCCTGGCGGCGCGAGGGGTCGTAAAGACCTCCCCGCCCTTGCCGGCTCTGAAACCTTCCGCCGCGTCCCCCGCCGCGCCGCCCGCGCCCGCGTCCAGCGCGGCGCTGGCGCGCCGGCTCTGGTCCGGCTGGATGGTCCGGCGCTGGCCGCGCATCCTCTTCGCCGTGCTGCTGTCCGGCGCCGTCGCGGCGACGGCCAGCCTCTACGCCGTCGCCGCCAAGACCGCGCTCGACTGGATGGAGCTGCGCGACCTGCGCGTCATCACCGTCGCGCCCGTGTTCATTGTGGGTCTGGCGCTGCTGCGCGCCGCCGCGCTCTGGGCGCAGACGGTGGAGACCAACCGCCTGGCGCTGAAAACCATGCAGGAATTGCAGCAGGCGATGTTCG
The DNA here is from genome assembly GCA_050486445.1 of Euryhalocaulis sp. GTDB lineage: Bacteria > Pseudomonadota > Alphaproteobacteria > Caulobacterales > Maricaulaceae > Euryhalocaulis. The sequence continues at coordinate 366 of JBJHDH010000060.1, read as the reverse complement.
ATGTCCTGTCGCGCGCCGATCTTGCCCGCATCGCGGGTGAGCCGGCGGGCGCGCTGGTCTCGCGCTTTGTCAACGACATCACCGTGCTGCGCGAATTTCTGGTGCGCGCCTTCAATAATCTGGCGCGCGATACGCTCACCATTATCGGCGCTGTGGCGGTGATGCTCTGGGCCGACTGGATGCTGGCTTTGCTGGTGCTGGTCGTCTATCCGCTGGCCTTCTGGCCGGTGATCCGGCTCGGCCAGCGCCTGCGCGCCATTTCCGGCGACGCGCAGGCGCAAATGGGCGCGGTCAGCGGCTTTCTCGAAGAATCCCTTTCCGGCGCCCGCATGGTGAAGGCCTACGGGCTGGAGGCGCACGAACAGG
>JBJHDH010000059.1:0-3588 GCA_050486445.1 Euryhalocaulis sp. | reverse complement strand
GACAGGCCACGCACGCCTCGCGGTCATGGTGGCTGCCAACATCCCTCGGCCGCGAAGCCGCATGAAGATTAGCCCCGCTGGAACGGGTGTGGGAGATTTGCGGAAATTTCCCCGCGGTTTTTCGGTCTTACCGGGGGCGGACGGCAAGGGCGAGAAAGCTGGCCAGGATGGCGTGGCCATGTTCGCTGGCGATGGATTCCGGATGAAACTGGACGCCATGCACAGGCCGCGAGACATGACGCACGCCCATGATTTCGCCGTCTTCCGTCCATGCGTTGATGGCGAGGCAATCGGGCAGGCTTTCGCGCGCGACGGCGAGGCTGTGATAGCGCGTCGCAACGAACGGATCGGGCAGGCCGGCAAGCACGCCGTCGTCTGTATGATGAATCTGGCTGGTTTTGCCATGCATGACCGCTCCCGCCGGAACGATTGCGCCGCCGAACGCAGCGCCAATGGCCTGATGACCGAGACAGACGCCGAGGACAGGCAGGTTTGCCGGCGCCTGGCGGATGAGGTCGACACAGATTCCGGCCTCGGCCGGGGTGCAGGGACCGGGAGATAGAATCACCGCATCGGCGCCAAGGGAGAGAGCCTGAGCCACGGTGATGTCGTCGTTGCGCAGACACTCGGCTTTTGCGCCCAGCTCCTGCGCATAATGCAGGAGATTATAGGTGAAGCTATCGTAATTATCGACGATCAGCAGACGCACGGCGCGCGCCGCCGTCCCGGATCGCCCCGAATTTAATCCGGGGCGGGATGGGACAGGGATCATTGCGGCGCGTCGCCCAGCACCAGGTCGATCTGTTCCTGATAGATGCGGACCTCGTACTCATCGAGCAGCGCCTCCTGGAACTGGAGCAGAAGGTCGTTGGTGATCTCGTCCGCCAGCTCTGTCCGCAGTCCTGGATCGGGTTCCTCGTCCAGGCCGATGCGGGTGACCCGGGCGATCACGCGGGCCTGGCCCGGTCCGGCGCCGCTGACCAGTTCATTGGGCGCGGCGCCAAACAGGGAGGCGGCGAGCTGTGCGTTCACCGGCCCGGCCGTCTGGCCACGGCGAAGGATCGCCAGCTCCGAGCGCGCGGGCGCGCCCAGACCGGCGGCGATCTCTCCGAAGGTCTCACCCGCCTCGATCCGTGTGCGGACACTGGCCTCAAGCGTATCCAGAGAGTCGCTCACAAGGCGTGAGCGCCACAGCGACATGACAGAATCCCGCACCTCGTCCAGCTCCGCCACACGCTGGGGCGTAATGCCGTCGACGCGCAGCATGGCGTAACCGCCATCGGGCAGCTCCAGCAAACCGCTGGTCTCGCCAGGGCCGAGATTGAACGCCGCTGCCATCACCGCCGGCGCGGATGCGAGATCGGCATGCAGGGCGCCGGCGTCGTCGCGGGCCTGGGCGTCGACCGGCTCGTAGGAATGGGCCGGCACGCCGGTCGCCACAGCCGATTCTTCCAGCGTATATCCGGCGCCGCGCGCGTCTTCGAGATCGCTGATGGCCTGGTAGAGCGTTTCCAGCGCTCCATCCTCCGCCAGCTCCGCCCGGAGCGATTCCTGCTGGGCGGCGAGATCGGGCTCTTGCGCCTCGGTTCCGCCCGTAACCCGGATGACAGCCCAGCCAAGCCGGCCCTCCGCGGCAAAATCCCGGGGCTCCAGCGAGTCGAAAATTTGTTCGGCGATTACAGCGTCGACGATATCGTCACGCCTGGCGGCGGGATTTTCGATAGGCGGCGCAAGGTCCAGCGAAGCGGCGGCGGCCTCCGGCGTCTCTCCGGCCTCCAGCAGGGCCAGCGCTTCGTTCGCCACGGCTTCGTCCGGCGCGGCGATCTGCGTAAAGTCGCGTGTGGCGGGACTGGAGAGGCTGGCGCGGCGGAATTCGAACAGCGCTTCCAGATCGTCGTCGCTGATCTCGACGAGGGCCTGCATCGACCGCATGTCCAGCCAGACCACAGTGAGAGCCCGCCTTTCGGGAAAGGTGAAAACATCCCGGTTGGCGTCCAGCAGCGATTGGAGCGCCGCCTCGTCCGGCGCCTCGTCCAGATCGGCGAGGCCGGCGGGCAGGATCAGAGTCTCGATGGTGCGGGTCTCGTTACGCCATGAACTCCGCGATTCGGCCAGCACCGCGGGCGTGCGCACCGGCCCCATCACCGCGCGCAGCAACTGTTCGCGCGTGAAATCGCGGCGCACAGCGGCTTCGTATTCAGATTCCCGCATGCCGGCTCCGGCAAGCGCGGAACGATAGACATCCCGGCTGAACTCCCCGCGCACGGTGTCGCGGAACGCCTCGGTCTGTTGCAGGTCGCGCGCCAGCACGACATCGGAGGCGCCCAGTTGCAGCCTGTCGGTTTTGGCGTCGATCGCCGCGCCCACCACCAGCTGGTTCAGAAGCTGCTGGTCGAGGCCGGCCTGGCGCGCATCGGCCATCGTGAGGCCGCGGCCTTCCTGCGACATCTGCTGGAGCTGCTGGCGCAGGTTTCGCGAATATTCATTGACCGTGACTTTTTGCCCGCCAACGGTCGCCACCGCATCGCGCGGGCCGCCTGTGAAGGCGTCGTTCACGCCCCAGATGGCGAAAGACGCCGCCAGGAAGACGATGATCGGTATCGCCCATTTCGATTTCGCTGCGCTGCGCAGACCTGCAAGCATCGGCTTCGCTTCTATTTTTTTCTGTAACCGCGCCGGAACTTAGGGGGCGGACCCGCATGCGGCAAGCATGCGGGCCGCTGGAGGCTGATCCGGGAATTTTTAATCTGCTTTCGGTTGCAGAATTCCCCTCTCTGCGTATAGAGGTATGCAAAATTCGTGATTGCGGCGTAATGACTCCCCTTATTGTTGGCAACTGGAAGATGAACGGCTTGCAGGCCGCGCGGGATGAGGCGCGCGCCCTGGCTTCGGGCGTGGCCGGGCTGGAGCGGCAGATTGTGATCTGCCCGCCGGCCACGCTGATCGCGGACCTGGCCCGCGACCTGGCAGGGACGGGGATCGGGGTTGGCGGTCAGGACTGCCACGCGCTGGCCAGCGGCGCGCATACAGGCGAGATCAGCGCCGAGATGATCCGCGACGCGGGCGGGAGCTGGGTGATCGCCGGCCATTCCGAGCGCCGCGCCAATCATTGTGAAGCCGACGATATGATATGCGAGAAGGCGCAGGCTGGCCTGCGCGCCGGGCTTTCCACCATTGTCTGTGTCGGCGAGACCGTGGATTTTCGCCGCAAGGGCCAGCATCTGGCCGTGGTGGAGGCGCAGATTGACGGCTCTATTCCGCGTTCGGCGACCCCGGCCGCGCTGGTGGTGGCCTATGAACCGGTCTGGGCTATCGGCACGGGCCTCAATGCGGGGCAGGACGAGATCGCCGAAATGCACGATTTCATCCGCCAGCGCCTGATCCAGACGCGGGGCGAGGCGTGGGCCACTCTGCGCATTCTTTATGGCGGTTCTGTAAAGCCCGATAACGCCGGCGAAATCCTGGCGACGGACGGGGTGGATGGCGTGCTGGTGGGCGGCGCGAGCCTTAAGGCCGCCGATTTCGCCGCCATCGCCCGGGCCTGATTCTCCGGTAACTTCCAGTATCCGAAGAAATCTCAAGAATTGT
>JBJHDH010000058.1:0-3803 GCA_050486445.1 Euryhalocaulis sp. | reverse complement strand
ATCGGCAGGAATTCCGTAATTCCCTGCACAATTGCGAGCAGGATGAGCTGGAACGGGGTCACGGCGAATCCCTCCGGGCGGTGCGGGCTGGCGCCTTTCTGGCCGCCTTCGTTTACGGGGACAAGCATGACCGGGCCGCTTCCGCCGCGCCGCGCCCTCTGATAGCCATGGCGGAATGACGCACCTCTCCGCACCCGGCCGGTAATCACGCCGATGCGCACACTGCATCACTGGAGGCTGGACCCGTTTGGCCGCGCGGTGCGCGCCGCTCTGGCGGAGAAAAAGCTGGAGTTTGCGGAACAGGACGAGACGCCCTGGGCGCCCGGCGAGGCGCTGCGCAAGGCCGACCCGCTGGGCGCCTGGCCGGTGCTGATAGAGGACGGCGCGGCGGCGGCCGTGGGGGCGCGCGCCATCCTGGAATATCTGGAGGAGGCCGCGCCCGATCCGGCCCTGCTGGAGGGGACGCCCGCCGAACGCGCCGAGATGCGCCGCCTGATCGACTGGTTCGAGCGCCGGTTCGAGCCGGAGGCGAGCCTGCCGATCCGCACCGAGAGGCTGGTCAAGCGGCTGACCGGCGGCGGCGCGCCGGACATGGAAAGCCTGCGCACCGCGCGCGAGGCGGCGCGCTGGCATCTGGATTATGTGGATTATCTGGCGGGAAACCGCGACTGGCTGGGCGGGCGGCGGATGAGCGCCGCCGACCTGACCGTCGCGGCGCATCTGTCGGCGCTGGATTATCTGGGCGAAATTCCCTGGGACGATTTCGCCGCCGCCAAGGACTGGTATGCGCGGATCAAGTCGCGCCCCTGTTTCCGCGCCATTCTGGCCGACCGTATCGCCGGCGCGCCGCCGCCGCCGCATTATGCCGATCTGGATTTCTGAGCGGGTTCGGAGCCGATGAGCGACGTTTTTTCCGCCGAACGCCTGACCGGATTCGCCAGCGCCTGCCTACAGAGCGCGGGTGCGCCGGAAGCCGCCGCGCGCGTGGTGGCCGGGCATCTGGTGGGCGCGAATCTGGCCGGGCATGACAGCCACGGGATCGGCGTTCTGCCGCTTTATGTCGAACACGCGCTGGACGGGCGGCTGGACCCCAAAGCGGCGCCCGTTCTGGCGGCGGATAATGGCGCGGTGATCCGCGTTGACGGGCGCGGCGGCTTTGGCGCCGTCACCGGGCGCTTCGCGGTTGAGGAAGGCGCGGCGCGCGCAAAGGCGCATGGCGTGGCGCTGACGCTGGTGGCCAATACGCACCATCTGGGCCGGATCGGCGGCTTCGCCGAACAGGCGGCGGCGCTGAATCTCGCCTTTATCAGCTTCGTCAATGTCACCGGGCATCGCGGCATTGTCGCGCCCTGGGGCGGACGCGACGGACGGTTCGGCACCAATCCGGTGACAGTGGCCACGCCCGCGACGCCCGGTCACGGACCCGCCGTGCTGGACATGGCGACCAGCCGCATCGCCATCGGCAAGGCGCGCGTCGCCATCGCCGCCAACAAGAAAGTGCCATTCGGATCGCTGCTGGACGAGCATGGCGAGCCGACCGACGATCCCTCCGGCATGGGCTGGGGCAAGACGCGCGGGGCGCTGACCCCGTTTGGCGAACACAAGGGCTATGTGCTGGCCTTTATGGCGGAGCTGCTGGGCGGGGCGCTGACCGGCCACGGCACGATGCAGCCCGAACACCCGCGCGACGGCGGCGTGCGCAACGGCATGAGCATGATCCTGATCGACCCGGCGGCGTGCGGCGACTGGCCGGGCGTGGCGGCGGAGATCGACGCCTTTACCGATTATTGCCTCGCCTCGCCGCCACAGGATGCGGAGACGCCGGTGCTGGCGCCCGGCGACCCGGAACGCATCGCCCGCGCGGAGCGCGCGCAGAGCGGGATCGCGCTGGACGGGATGACGCGCGACCGGCTCAACGCCGCCGCCGAAATGACGGGCGCGGCGGCGCGGCTATAGGCGCGCGGAATTGGCGCCGCGCGGTTGTGCCGCCGGATTTGAAGCAAGCAGGGGAAGCGGGGCGCCCGCGGGGAACGCGGGTGTTCCGGTTCTTGGTACGTATGGTGCGCTCCCTTTGAGCGCCCCGCGCATGGATTTGCCGGAACGTCTCCGTCCCGATTCCAGTCCAGGGTTTTGACGCGGTCGGTCGTTTAGTGCCGCTCGCCGCCCTGAAGGCCGCGCCGGAGCCCGCGATTATCAGCCCGCGGGCGCGGACGCGCCATGCACTTCCTTCCCCCACGTTGATTGCGCGCGTCCCCCGTGGAGAAGGAACAGGGCCATCCTATGCGCAGCGGAGGGGTGTAGGAGGTTTGCGGAAACTTGCGCGCTTTTTTTGGCGGGGGGTGGTGTGTGGGTTGAGGCGCGGTTGTGAACATACGCGGGGAAATGATCCTCCCCTGCGCGCAGCGCGGGGGAGGGGGACCATCGACCCCGGGTGTAATCCGGGGGAAGATGGTGGAGGGGGCGGACACAGCATAGATGTCAAAAACCCGGGCGCACTCGCCCCCCTCCCGCCCTTCGGGCGGCCCTCCCCTCGCTTCGCAGGGGGAGATCAACTGCGCCCTTCTTCGCTCCCGCGCTACGCGCAGGGGAGGGTCAACGGCGCCCTAGCCCTCCCTAAATTGCAGGGCGGCGAGGCGGGCATAGAGGCCGCCGGCCGCCATCAGATCGTCGTGACGCCCGGTCTCGGCGACGCGGCCATCCTCCAGCACATAGATGCGATCAGCGCGCGCCACGGTGGCGAGCCGGTGGGCGATGACGATGACGGTGCGGCCCTGTGACAGCGCCGCCAGCGCGTCCTGAATCTGGCGTTCGGATTCCGAGTCGAGCGCGCTGGTCGCCTCGTCCAGCAGCAGGATGGGCGCATCGCGCAGAAAGGCGCGGGCGAGCGCGATGCGCTGGCGCTGGCCGCCCGAAAGCCGGGCGCCGCGCGGGCCGAGCGGGGCGTCATAGCCACCCGGCAGCGCCGCGATAAAATCATGCGCGGCGGCGGCGCGGGCTGCACGCTCGATGTCTTCGCGCGACGCATCCGGTTTGCCGAAACCGATATTCTCCGATGCGCTGGCGTCGAAAATCGTCACGTCCTGGCTGACCAGCGCCATGGCGCCGCGCAGCGATCGCAGCGTGGCATCGCGCACATCGCGGCCGTCGACCAGCACGGCGCCGGAAGAAACATCGGCGAAGCGCGGGATAAGATTGAGGATGGTGGATTTTCCGGCGCCGCTCGGCCCGACCAGCGCCACGGTCTCGCCGGGCCGGGCCTCCAGCGTGACGCCGCGCAAAGCGGGAGCATCCGGCCCATAGGCGAAATCCACATCGCGCAGCGCGACATGGCCGCGCACGGGCTCTGACAGCGGCGCGGCGCCCGGCGCATCGGTGATGGCGGGGCGCTCGTCGATCAGCGCGAAGATGCGGTCGAGGGCGGCGAAGCCTTCCTGCGCGACGGCGTTCAGCGTGCCCAGCGCGCGCACGGACGGCGCCATGATGCCGATGGCGGCGATAAAGGCGCCGACATCGCCAAGCGTCGCGGCGCCCTGGGTCACGCGCCAACCGATGAATGCGATGACGCCGGCAAGGCCTATGGCGCCTGCGACCTCCAGAATCGGGTCCACCGGCGCCTTGCCGCTGACCAGGCGCAGCAACAGGCGGAAGCGCCCGGCAAAGGCGCGGCGGGCGCGGTCCTGTTCGTGCGCCTCCAGCCCGTAGGCCTTCACCATGCGGGCGCCGGAAAGGGATTCTTCGAGAAAGCCGCTGACCGCGCCCATTTGCGCCTGCGCGTCGCCGGAAATGGCGCGCAGGCGCTGGCC
>JBJHDH010000057.1:0-4021 GCA_050486445.1 Euryhalocaulis sp. | reverse complement strand
GGATATGTGACGATGTCTGGCCGCACGGAAAAATCGCGCGAGACCTGCACCCCGCCCAGCCGCACCGCCGAACTCCAGGCCAGCGCGCCGGCCGTCAGATCGCCCGCCGCATATGTGCGCATCCGCTGCTCGTCCGACAGGCGCCAAACCGTGTCATAGCGGCGGAATCCGTCCGGCCCGGCGCCGGTGCGGAAGATGCCGGTGCTGGAGAGCACGCCGAAGCCGCCGAACAGGCGCGCCTCGTTCCACAGCGAGGCGCTGCTTTCGCCGCGCCGGGGAAAGGCGGCGTAGAGATCGTAATTCAGCAGGCCGCCGAAACTGCTGCGCGCTGGTTCATAGTCATAGAGCCGGTCGCGCCCGATGCGCTGCATCGGCAACCAGGAGGGCGGCGCCTGGATCATCAGGCGCAGCGACGAGGCCTCGTAAGAGACGCTGACGCCCGGCATGGAGGCGGGATCGACAAGCGCATCCGCCGCCTCTGTCTCCGGGACCGGCAGACCGGCGGCGCGCAATTCCCCGGCCGCCACATAATAGACGCCGCCGCGCACGCTGACCGGTGCGATGCGTCCGCTCGGCCGGTGATTGACCACCAGTTCCAGCAGCAGCACCGCATCCTCTGTCACGGGCAGTGCACGCGGCGGCGGCGGCAGGCCGCCGAACGCGCCGCCTGTCTGCGCCCGCGCATCCGGCGCCGGCTGCGCGACGCAGAGCGCCAGCATGATCGCGCAAGCCGCGCAGGCCATGCGGCGGGAACATCCAATGCGGCGCGGCGGTGGCGTTCCTTCGCCCGTTCCCCCTGCGGGCATCACGCCCCTCCCCCGAGCGGCGGCGCTCAGGGCGCCGGTGGAATGATTTCCGGCGCGGCGGCGCCATTGATTGTGGCGTGCAACGCGCCTGCGCCGCGCGCGCCATCGGGCAACGGACGCCGCATCACCGAACCGGCCAGCGCATAGCCAAACAGTCCATCGGCCAGAGCGGTTACATCCTCGCCGTTCTGAAACCGCGCGCGCGCCAGCCGTGCATGGACGGAGCCGGTATTGCGCACTTCCAGCCAGGCCTGGCCGTCCGCTTCCAGCGTGCGCCAGCTCAGTTCGGGCCGCGCGGCGCCAGCGCTGGCGGCGCGGCCTGTCCGGGTTTCGCGCGTCAGCCCCTCGCCATAGGCGAAGAGCGGGATGGAATAGCGAAGCTGGAAACGGATGCCCGCCGATGCGCTCCGTGGCGGCGCCGCATCCACTGTCGGGATTTCGTCGATCAGGATGCGAAAGGCCTGTTCGGTTCCTGCCGGCGCGGGGGCGATGCGGGTCAGGCGGATCATCTGCCGCGCGCCGGGTTCGATGCGCATCATTGGCGGCGTGCCGAACACCGTCTCCTGATCGGCATAGCGGTCCTCGCCGCCCTCCTGCCGCCAGGCCAGCACGCGCATCTGCAACACCGCCGGCGCATCGCCGCGATTTTCGATCCATAGCGCCGTGGCGCTTTCGCCCGCCTCGATCACCGGGTCGATGGGCCAGACCAGAATGGCGCCGGACGCGGGCGCGGGCGCGATCAGAATCATGGCGCAGAGCGCAGCCAGAATTGTGCGCGTGACGGTCATTGATTTCCTCCCCTTCTCACCAGCTCAGCGTCACCAGGAGCGTGTCGGCATAGACGCCGGGCGGCCGGTCTCCCGGCAGCGCCAGCCGCGCGAAGACGGGCAGCGGCACGTCGTCTTCCATCCCCATGCTCACCAGAATGCTCTGCGGGGCGCCGATGCCGATCTCGGCGGCGAAGCCCGGATCGCGATAGAGCCGGTATTCCAGCCGCTCCGCCGGTCCGCCGCCCGATTGCAGATGGCGCACGCCGCCATCCTCGTGCTGGCCGCCGTCAATGCTCATGCTGAGGGTCACGCCCGGCGTGCAGCGCAGCCGAACCGCCTGCGATCCCACAAGGCTGGTTGTGCGAATAGCGGTGGACAGTGCGCTGTCCGTCCCGAAATCCAGCACGCCCATCAGCCCGGCGTTTCCGGTCATGCCGACTCCGTCCGCCGCGCAGCCGGACACGATCTCGGCCTGCACATCGAAGCTGGCGGTCGTATCGGCCTGCGCGGCGCTGGCGGGGCAAAAAAGTGCGAAAGCGAAAATGAGCGCGCGGGCGCGGCGCGGAACGGAAGCCGGGATGCCGCGCGCCGGCCGCACTACAGCTCCAGCAGGATGATGACCACGTCGCTATAGACTCCAGCGGCCAGATCGGCGGCGCCATAGGCGCGGCCGTTCACCGTCACGGTCTGGGCGCTGCCGTCATCGGCCAGCGCGATGCTGTCGCCATCGCCCAGCACCGTCACATTATCGGCGCGCAGCAGGTCGTAGGTGACATATTGCCCGGCGATGCCGGCGTGCAGCATCGCCCGGCCGCCCGGCCCGGCGCCCTGCCCGTCATGCAGCCCGGCCTGAAACACCAGAACCGGCGACGCGCCCGCGGTGCACTGGATGGCGATGCCTGCGCCGCCGCCGCTGACCTGCGCCTCGGCGGTGGTGAACAGCGTGGTTTGCAGGCCAAAATCCAGCGTTCCGAAATCGGCGCCGCCGGACCCGTCCGCCGCGTTGACGCCATTGATGACGCAGCCGCTTTCCAGTTCGATAGCGACATCGAGCGAGCCGGTGATATCGGCGCCCGCCGGTCCCGTGGCCAGCAGCGCGATCACGGCCGCGCCCGCCGCGCATCTCCTGATGTGGCGCGGGCTTACCATGTCACCGTCACCTGAAGCGTGTCGGACCACGGCCCGGACCCGGCGGCGCCGGGCGTGTCGATGCGGGCGAAGATGGGCAGCGCCGCCGGTCCTGCCGCGGGCGCGGCGCCGGAAACCAGAGTTCCGATCGGCAACGGCGTGCGCCAGGCCGGATCGCCGAACAGACGGTAGGCGATGCGTCCGGCGGCGATTTCCGGCGCCTCACCGGTCAGGCCAAGATGGCGCAGCCCGTTGGCGCCGCGATACAGGCCGCCGTCGATCTCGATCTGATAATCGGCGCCGGGGCTGCAATGCAGCCGCGCCAGCGCCCCGCCCGAACCGGCGGGCAACACGGCGCCCGTATCCGCCTCCATGCTGAACATGCAGGCGCGCACGATTTCCATGCGGATTTCAACAAGACCCGCGGCGCTCTGCGCCGCCAAGGGCGCCGGAACCGCCAGCAGCATGACCGGCAGAAGCAGCGATCCAGACGTGCGGACAAACGGCCTCATCGCGCACCTTAGATTGAATATATCCTAACTACAATTTATAGTAGCACTCTTTCGATGGCAAGAACATTTTTGGAAACAATGTATTAACTCTTTTGTTAAGGCTTTGTTTACTTTTGGCGCCCTGAAGCAGACTTCAATTCGAAAGAAAACGGCGCGCGCCGTTTCCAGCACGCGCCGTCACACTGAAATCAGATCGGCGGGAACCTGGCTGCTCAGCCCCCCGTCCGTATGTCCGCTATTCCCAGCCCGTCGGGCTGTTGTAGGGCGCCATGAAGCCCATCGCCTCGATCTCGTTCATCATGCCGTTGGCGTCGATCTTGTAGATATGCGCGGCGGGCAGATCGAACGGTGCGAAACCGAAACTTTCCGGGCTCCGCGAGACGGTGGAGCCGTCCAGCGCCGTCACTTCATAAGGCTCGAAATCCATCGAGTGGCGGAAATGCGAGAGGCCCATCACCAGGCCGGTCACCGGGTCGGCGGCGAAGACACGGCGATTCTCGATCCGGTCGATATAGAGGAAGGTGCCGCTATCGAGCTGGCGGGCGCAGTCACGCGCCACAGCGGGCGTCGGCGCGGTTCCGGGCACTGCGGGCGCATTGGGGGCGGGATCGGGGCTGGCGGTGACCATGCCGTTCTCGCGCCGCTCGCATTCGGGCGCGAAGGGCGTCAGCGATCCGTCATTGTCGTCCAGCGCATCGTAATAAGACTCGCCAAGCCGGATCAGCTCGGCGTGCGGCTGGCGGCTGGCCGGCGGGATTTCCCGCAGGATGCCGGGACGCAGCGTGGTGAGATTGGCCATTTGCGG
>JBJHDH010000056.1:0-4878 GCA_050486445.1 Euryhalocaulis sp. | reverse complement strand
GGGCGCGGAAGGCCGCGACGGAGAGACGCGTGCCCGTCATGCCGAGCGGGCCGAGCAGCCGCGCCTCGGTGAAGTCCTCCCATCCCGCGCCGGCGATCCTGCCGGCGGCGGCGCCGGCCACCGCCACCATCAGGTTGTTGTACTGGTATACCGTGCGCGGCGGAGCCGAGGCGGGCAGGTAGCGCAGCCCGTAGATCAGCTGGTCGCGTTTGAAGGCGTCGAGATACCAGAGCGCGTCGTGCCGCGCCATGCCGCTGCGGTGGGACATCAGGTCGCGCAGCGTCGCGGTCTCGGTCAGCGTCGCGTCGTGGAAGCGGAGCGCGGGCAGATAGCGGCTGACCGGCGCGTCCCACGCGATGCGGCCCTCGTCGGCGAGCATGGCGAGGCCCAGCGCCGTCATCGTCTTGGTGATGGAGCCGAGCCCGAAAGCGGTCTCCGGCGTCACCGGCGCGCCGCTTTCCACGTCGCGCACGCCATAGGCGCGAATCAGCGCCGTCTCGCCGTCGCGCACGACGGTCAGCGCGAGCCCCGGCACCTGCCAGTTCGTCATCGCCGCCTTCACCACCGTGTCGAGCCGGGCGGCAAGGCCGTCCGTGTGGGCGGAGATCGCGGAAACGAGCACGAGCGCGAAACAAAGGAGCCGGATGCCTGTGTTCATGGCGCGAGCCTATCCGAGACTATCCGCGCTTGCTAGAATTGGTATGATCGGAGGGACGTCATGGGAATGACCGCGATCGAGAAAATCCTTGCCCGCGCGGCAGGACGCGAGCGGGTCCGCCCGGGCGAGCTGGTCGTCGTGGGTGTGCACACCGCGGTGCTCTACGACAACAACTTCGCCCCTGGTCTGTGGCGCGACATCCTCCACGTATGGGATCCCGGCCACGTGGTCGTCGTGCTCGACCACCGTGTTCCCTCGATGAACATCAGCAGCGCCACGGGCTTCTGCAATGCCAGGGCATTCGCGGAGAAGTTCGGCATACGCCGCTTCCACGGATTCGGCGAGACCCAGGGCATCAGCCACGTGGTTGTGGCCGAGAATGGTTACGCGCTGCCCGGCACGGTGCTGGTCTGCGGCGACTCGCATACCTGTTCTGCCGGCGCGTTCAATTGCGCGGCGCGTGGCACCGGCTTCCCTGACATGGTCTACGCCGTCACCAAGGGCGAGACATGGTTCCGCGTCGGCGAAACCGTCCGCTACGAATTGACGGGAACGATGCCCGCCAATGTCTCCATGAAGGACGTGTTCCTCTACCTCGCCGACACGTTCGGCGACCACGCGGGACAGAACGTGGAGTTCGGCGGCGACGCGTTGCCGCATCTTTCCATGAACGCGCGGCGGACGCTGACCACCATGGGCGCCGAGCTCTCCGCCGAGTTCGCGACCTTCGAACCCGATCCGGTGATGCTCGACTATGTCCGAGCGCGCAACGACGAGCCGTTCGAGGAGCAGTATCCGGACGCCGACGCGGACTACGCCGATATCCGCCGCATCGACCTCGGCGCCATGGCGCCGCTGGTCGCGCTGCCCGACGGCGTGCTCAACAATGCGCGCCCGGCCGGCGCGGTGAAGGGTGTGAAGCTCGACCAGTGCTTCGTGGGGTCCTGCGCCAACGGCACGATCGAAGACATCGCAGTCGCCGCAAAGATGGTCAGGGGGCGCAAGGTGGCGCCCGGCACGCGCTTTCTGGTAACGCCGGGTTCGCAGCGCATCTATCTCGAGGCGGTGAAGGCGGGCTATGTCGAGACGCTGCTGGAGGCCGGTGCGGTGGTCACGCCTGCCACCTGCGGCGCGTGCTCGGGCGCGCATATGGGCGTGCTCGGGCCGGAGGAGACCTGCATCACGGCGTCGACGCGCAACTTCAAGGGCCGCATGGGCGCCAGCAGCGCCAAGATCTACATGGGCTCCCCCGCCACCGTCGCCGCCTCCGCGCTTGCGGGAGAGATCTGCGATCCGACCGAGTTTTTGACGTGAGATTGGCGGCATGACCCGTTGTCCAGTGTCATCCCGGAAGCCGATTTGCCCGAAATATCTGATTTCGTCGGCAAATCGAGCTATCCGGGAACCAGCGGCCCGCCCCCGGCAGGCGGCCGTCTGGATCCCGGGTCAAGCCCGGGACCCCAGAGTGATGGCGTGTGTCAGGAGGCAGCCGCCGCGGCCGTCTCCGTCCGCGGCGCGGCCACGCGCAGGCAGCTCGCCGCGGCGAGGATGAGCACGCCGCCGGCGATGGCGAAGGCGAAGATCGCCTCGTCGCCGAAGGCGCGGCCCACGACAGGCCCCATAATCGAGGCGACGGTGATCTGGGGCAGGACGATGAAGAAATTGAAGATGCCCATGTAGATGCCCATCTTCCGCGCGGGCAGGCAGTCGGCCAGCATCGAGTAGGGCATGGCCAGGATCGAAGCCCAGGCGACGCCGACAGCGATCATGCAGGCCATCAGCCCCCACGGCCCCGGCGCGAACAGGAAGCCGATCAGGCCCAGCCCGCCGATGACCAGATTGAGCGCATGGGTCTCGCGCTTGCCCAGCCGCGCGGCGATCCAGGGCAGGGCGAAGGCGTACAGCGCCGCGAAGCCGTTATAGGCGGCGAACATCACCCCCACCCAGTTCGCCCCCGCCTCGTATTCGGGCGTGCCGGGCGTGGCGGAGCCGAAATGGTGGGCCGTCACCGCCGGGGTGGCATAGACCCACATGATGAACAGGGCGAACCAAGAGAAGAACTGGACCACCGCCAGACGCCGCATGACATGCGGCATGGTGGTCAGATCGGCCATGATCTGGCTGAAGAAATGCCCCGTCCGTCCCGCGCGCTTGAACTGGCCGTGCGCGAAGAACCCCGCGCCGAGCAGGATCGCGCCGACGGTGAGGATGTAGAGCTGGGCGCCCAGATCGAATACGAACACCGCCGCGCTGGCGGCCAGACCCAGCCCCGCCGCGATGGCGCCGGCCCTGTCGAAGAAAGCGGCGGGCGGCTCGGCCAGCAGGGCGTCGGCTTCGGAGCGGTAGACGCTGGGCGGTTCGATGAAGCTGTCGAGCTGTTGGGGGCTGTACTCCTTCGAACCCAGCACCGTCCACATCACGGCCAGCACGATGACGACCGCGCCGATATAGAATGAATACCGCACCGCGTCGGGGATCACGCCGGGCGCGGCGGTCGCGCTGACGCCGAGGAACTCGGTCAGCAGCCACGGCGCCATGGAGGCCAGCAGCGCGCCCGTGCCGATGAAGATGGTCTGCATCGAATAGCCCAGCGTGCGCTGGTGGCTGGGCAGCATGTCGCCCACGAAGGCGCGGAAGGGCTCCATGGTGATGTTCAGGGAGGCGTCCAGAATCCACAGCCCGATCACCGCCGCCCACAGGACCGGCGAGTGGGGCATGAAGATCAGCGCGATGGCCGCCAGCACGCAGCCGGCGAAGAAATAGGGCCGCCGCCGCCCGAACCGGCCCCAGGTCCGGTCGGAGAAATAGCCCACCAGAGGCTGGACGATCAGGCCGGTCAGAGGCGCGGCCAGCCAGAGCAGAGGGAGCTGCTCCATGGAGGCGCCGAGGGTCTGGAAGATGCGGCTGACATTGGCGTTCTGCAGGGCGAACGCGACCTGGATGCCGAAAAAGCCGAAGGATATGGTCCAGATGGACCCAAGGCCGAGCGCGGGCTTCTGCATGATCCTCCCCATCATGTTTTCATTTTTTTCATAATGTGCGCCCGTCGCGCCCGCTTGTCGAGCGCAAATGCGAGTGGGCTTATAACGCCATTATAAACAGATATTTGCTTCCGCTCCGGGGGTGGGGCGTCAAGACATAACTCAAGGTTCTTCGGTCTGAACTTTTCAAAAAATTTCACACAGATTGGCGCGTTCGTGCCATGCTGGCGCTTCAGGCGGGCGGTCTTGCCACCGCTGGCGGGGCGCGGCAAAGCTGAGGTTGCGCCGAGACGGGAGCGGGAAAAGCGGTGAACAGGAAGACCACGAGGCTCGAGGACCTGGCCCGCAAGGCGGGCGTGTCGGTCTCCACCGCCAGCCGGGCGCTCAACGATTCCCCTGCGGTGAACATGCAGACCAAGCAGGCGATCTGGAAGCTCGCCCGCGAGATGGACTACCCGTTCCGCCAGCACATGCCCGCCGGCCCCATCGGGGCGAAGGCGAACATCTCCATCGTGGTGCCCCGGCCCCAGGGGCGTCCGGGCCGGCTGTCCGATCCGTTCTTCTTCGAGCTGCTGTCGGGCATCGGTGACGCGGCGCGCGAGCGCGACTGCGACGTGCACATCAGCCATGTCGCCCCGTCCAGCTTCGACGACCTTCACGTGGCGATGACGACGAACCGGGCGGACGGGGTGATCTTCGTGGGTCAGTCCACCCTGCACAGCGCTTTCAACCGGCTGGCCGAGACCGAGACCCGTTTCGTGGTCTGGGGCGCGGAGCTGCCCGAGCAGAATTACTGCTCCATCGGATCGAACAACCTTCTGGGCGGCAAGCGCGCGACGCGCCACCTGCTGCGGCTGGGCCGCAGGCGGGTGGTCTTCCTGGGCGACACGGAGGCGCCCGAGGCCATGCAGCGCTATCGCGGCTATCGCGAGGCCATCGAGGAGGAGGGCGGAGACGCCGACCCGGCGCTCTACAAGGCCGCGCATTTCAACGTGGAGAGCGCGGAGGCGTGCGTGGACTCGCTGATGGCCGAGAAGGTGGCGTTCGACGGCATCGTGGCGGCGTCCGACGTGATCGCGCTGGGCGCGCTGCGGGCGCTGCACCGGGCCGGGCGGCGCGTGCCAGAGGACGTGTCGGTGGTGGGCTATGACAACGTGCCGTTCGCCCGCTACGCCATCCCCGCCCTGACCACCATCGATCAGGACACGGCCACGGCGGGACGGCTGATGATCTCCAAGC
>JBJHDH010000055.1:0-5138 GCA_050486445.1 Euryhalocaulis sp. | reverse complement strand
CCCGGCCGCGCCGCGCCATTGCGGCGTGTCGCCGCCGGTCCGGCGCAGCGCGCGGGTCAGCATGTCGGAGCCTTGCGGCGTCATCCAGACGATCCGTCCGGAGCTGTCCGCCGCCGCCAGCGGCGGGCCGGCGAGATCCAGCGCGATGCGCGCGCTCTGCGCCATGCGGGCGTTGGCCAGATGCACGCGGATGCGCGCCACCAGCTCGCTCGCCACAATCGGCTTTGGCACAAAATCGACGCCGCCTGCGGCAAAGCCCTTCACCACGCTTTCGGTGTCCGAAAGTCCGGTCATGAACACGATGGGAATATGGGCCAGCGCGCTCTGCTCCTTGATCCGGCGGCAGGTTTCAAAGCCATCCGGGTCTGGCATCACCGCGTCCATCAGGATCAGATCGGGCCGGATTCGCTCCATCAGCGTCAGCGCGGCGGCGCCGCTGCGCGACACCAGAACGGTCATCGCCGCCGCCTCCAGCACGTCGGTCAGGAGATTCAGCGTATCCGGCGCGTCGTCCACGGCCAGCACAATGGGCTGCGTGGCGCTGTCGGTCACAGCGCCTCCAGTTCCGCCAGCGCGGCGTCATAGGCGTCAAGATCGCAATCCTCCGCCAGACGGCGCAGCCTCTCGACGGTCGGCTCGGTATCCGGGTCCGCCGCCGCGATCTCGTCCAGAGCGCCGAAAATGCCGCGGAGGTGGCCGATGCGGCCAAGCTCGCGCAATTGGCGCAGCGCGCGCACGGATGGCGGCCGCCCGCCGGTACGGGGCGATGGCGCGGCGCGGTCGTAAGACCACGCCACGCCGAGACGTTCGCTCAGCACGTCGAACAACAATTGCAGCCTGACCGGCTTCATCAGATAGGCGTCGTGATGCGCCGCGAAGGCGGCGCGCTGCGTCTCCTGCCGGGGATCGGCGGAAACGATTACGATGGCCGGGCGCGCCGAGGACATAGCGCGCAGCCGGGCCGCGGTCTCCCAGCCGGAAAGACCGGGCATGGAAATATCGAGCAGCACCGCATCCGGCGGCGTGGCCGCCGCCGAGGCAAGGCAGGTCTCCCCGTCCGGGGCCGTCAGCACCGTAAAGCCGACCGAGGCCAGCGCCGACTCCATGAATACAACATGATCCGGATCATCATCCACGACCAGGATGGTGCGCCGCCTTCCCGAATATCCTGTTGGTAGAAAAGCCGCCCCGCGATGGACCGCTGCCCGTTCCGGCCGCGATGGCAGCAGCAGGCGGACGGAGAAGACGCTGCCCTTGCCGGGTTCGGACATCGCGACAATTTCCCCGCCCATGCCTTCGGTCAGCAGCTTGGTGATGGTCAGGCCCAATCCGGCGCCGCGCACCGCGCTCTGGCTCGGCCGTTCGACGCGCTCAAACGGCAGGAAAATGCGCGCAATATCCTCCGCCGCGATGCCGACGCCGGTGTCTTCGACTTCGAAACGGCAAACTTCTCCGGCGAAGCGAACCCGGAACGTGATTTGTCCGTATTCCGTGTTGCGCACAGCATTGGACAGGAGATTCAGCAGCACCTGGCGCACGCGCTTTTCGTCCATGCGGACCATCGCGGGCAGACGCGCAGGCGCATCAAAGGAAAAAGCCAGTCCCTTCTGCCGCGCTTGAAGGCTGACCATGTCGGCAAGCTGGTTCAAAAAGTCAGGAAAGGCGATCTCGTCGCGATAAATCTGCAAGCGGCCGGCCTCGATCATCGAGATGTCGAGCAATCCATCGACAAGATCGGACAGGTGCGCGCCGCTGCGATGGATCACCCGCACGCTATGTTTAAGCGGCGCCGGAAGCGCCGGATTGGCCTCCAGAAGCTGGGCATAACCAAGAACGGCGTTCAGCGGTGTGCGCAGCTCATGCGAAATGCCGCGCACATATTTGCTCTTGGCGAGACTCGCGGCCTCGGCGGTCTCCTTGGCTTTCTGAAGCTCGGCGTCCGTGCGCTGGTGGGCTTCGATCTCGCTCATCAGGGCGGCGGTCTGGCGGCGGCTTTCCTCGCGCGCGGCGCGCCCCGATTCATGCACCAGCAGAAATGGCCAAACAGCGATGGCCGCCACGATGGCCAGGATGAAGAACACCACGCGCAGCACCTCGCCGATTGTTTCAGCATCGGCGCCTGGCGCGGCGGTCATCTGCACATGAATGATGGCGAGAAGCGCCGCCACGATGGAGACCGAAGCCAGCAGCAGGCCAAAATATTTTCCCAGCCGCGTTTCGGCATAACGCGCCAGCGGACCTGGCGTCAGCCAGTGCAACAGCGCGTCCCATTGCCGCGCGATGCTGGCGTCCTCTTTACAGGCGTCGTGACAACGCGCGTCCAGCGTGCAGCACAACGAACAGATCGGCCCGGCATAGACAGGGCAGGAGGCCATGTCCTCCGGCTCGAAGCGGTGCTCGCAGATACAGCACTGGATGTCTTCGCCAGAGCCAGAGCCAGGGCCAGAGGCCGGAGGCGGGTCCGTGCGGGCGATATAATAGCGTCCGCGTGTCAGCAGCGCGATCAGCGGCGCGCCGGCGAAGGCTGTGAACAGCGCCACGAACGGCGCCAGCCCCGTGATCTCCGGTCCGAACACGCCGGCATAGACCGAAATGCCGGCGCCGGAGGCCAGCAGCATCGCGCCGACCCCAACCGGGTTGATGTCGTAAAGATAGGCGCGCTTGAACTCGATACGCTTGGGCGAAAGGCCCAGCGGCTTGTTGATGACCAGATCGGCGGCCAGCGCCCCCATCCACGCCACCGGAATGTTGGAATAAAGGCCCAGCGTCGCTTCCAGCGTCTGATAGATACCCAGCTCCATCAGCAGCAGCGCCAGCGTGACGTTGAACACCAGCCATACCACGCGCCCTGGGTGGGAATGCGTCAGGCGGGAAAAGAAATTCGACCAGGCCAGAGAGCCGGCATAGGCGTTGGTGACATTGATCTTCAACTGCGAGATGACGACGAAGATTCCGGTCAGCGCGATGGCGATCTCCGGCGTGGAGACGGCCTGCGAGAACACGAACAGATAAATCTGGGTCGGCTCCGCCGCGTCATCGTGCGACATGCCCATGCCGACCAGCACCACCGCGATAAACGAGCCAATCAGCATCTTCACGACGCCGGGGATGACCCAGCCCGGCCCGGCGACGATCAGCGCCGTCCACCAGGCCCAGCGCCGGCCTTTCCGCTGGCGCGGGAGAAAGCGCAGATAGTCGACCTGCTCGCCGTTCTGGGCCACCAGCGCGAAGATGATCGAGGCCGCCCCGCCAAACAGCAGCAGGTCGAACCGTCCGTCCTCATGCCCTAGCCGGCCGGTGAAGCCGGTCCAGTCCGTCGCCGGCAACAGGCCGTGCGCGCCAATCACCAGGAAGGGCGTGATCTGCAAGCCGGCCCAGATGATCTGGGTCCAGAACTGGAACCGGCTAAGAAACGCCACGCCGTGCGTGACCAGCGGGATCACCACCAGCGCGCTGATGAGATAGCCGAGCCATAGCGGCACGCCGAAGCACATTTCCAGCGCCAGCGCCGCGATCGCCGCCTCCAGCGCGAAGAAGATGAAGGTGAAGGAGGCGTAGATCAGCGAGGTGATGGTGGAGCCGATATAGCCAAACCCCGCGCCGCGCGTGAGCAGATCGATATCCACTCCGTATTTCGCCGCGTAATAGGAGACCGGCAGGCCGAGCAGGAAAATGATCGCGCCCACGACCATGATCGCGGCGATGGCGTTGGTAAAGCCATAGGTGAGCGTGATGGCGGCGCCGATCGCCTCCAGCACCAGAAAGGCCACGGCGCCCATGGCCATATTGGCCACGCGCGGCATCGACCATTTGCGCGCCTTCTCCGCCGTGAAGCGCAGCGCATAGTCTTCCAGCGTCTCGTTCGCGACCCACTGGTTGTACTGGCGCCGCTCCCGGAAAATGCGTTGTTCTGCGATCGGCATTACGACCCGCCCCCGCGTCATTGTGCAATGCACAAGGCCGCCCGTGCAATGCACAATGGTCGTTGGCTCTCCGATTTTGACGCACCCCCCATCAAATTACGCATGGCTGAGGTTGACGCCGATAATTGTTGTTATTTCATGATCTTGTGGTCCTCCCCATAGGACATTCTGCGCATTCATCTGCGTCATTCGCCGTATTGTTGCGATGCACCAAGGCGCGGATCGTCACTAACGAGGAGGCGGAGACAAGGCGCAGGAGCCGGCCGCCTCCGGAAAACGCCGGACCGTCGGGCGAGGGGTCCACGGCGGCGTGGAGGGGGTTTTTCAATGACGCAGATTGATATGCCGAAGCGGTTTTTGAAGGCGAGGCTGATGGGCGGGGCGTGCTGCGCCGCCGCAGCCTCAATGGCGCTGGCGGTTTCCGCCGCACCGGCGGCGGCGGCCGACAAGGTCAGCGGCTCGTTCGGGACCAGCTTCAACAGCCACTTCATCTCCTACGGCGCCGATGTATGGGGCGCCGGCGATTCCTTCTACGGATCGCAATCGACCCTGTTCGCGTGGAGCGACATCACCTTCGATCTTGATCCGGTGTCGTTCAATTTTGGCGTCTGGGGCGACATCAACAACAATGCCGTTTCCGGCATCGGTGGAGACCTGCAGGAAGTCGATCTGTGGGCTGGCGTTTCCTACGGCGCGGGACCGTGGTCGTTCGGCGTCACCTATCAGCACTGGATCTATGGCGGCGGCGTGGAGCGTGGCGTCGATCTGAGCATCGGGTTCGACGATTCCGGATTCATGCCGATCTCGCTCAATCCCAGCCTGCTGTGGCATTTCCGCGTAAACGGGAACAAGGGATCGGTGATCGTCGCCAGCATCGCGCCGTCCTTCGCGCTGACCGACTCCATCTCGCTTGGCGTTCCGCTCGGCGCCGCCTTCTTCCTGGACAGCGACTATCAGGGCGGGACGAAGAGCGGCCTGGCCTATGGCTATGGCGGTCTGGCGCTGGGCGTGCCGCTGACCTTTATCGACTCCGCCTATGGCGACTGGTCGCTGGATTTCGGCCTCACCTACTACATCACCAGCGCCTCGGCGATTCCGGGCAATCCCGACAAAAGCTTCCTGACCAGCTCGGTCGGCATCAGCGTCGGCTTCTAGGCCGGCGCGGGCCAGCGGGCGCAACTACGGAAGACTACAGAAAGGCGAACAGGCGAAAGG
>JBJHDH010000054.1:0-5956 GCA_050486445.1 Euryhalocaulis sp. | reverse complement strand
CTATGACACGGTCTGGCGCCTGTCGGACGAGCGGCGGATGCGCACATATGCGGCGGGCGATCTGACGGCCGGCGCGCTGGCCTGGAGTTCGGCGGTGCGGCTGGGCGGGGTGCAGGTCTCGCGCGATTTTTCCGTGCGGCCAGACATCGTCACATATCCGCTGCCGCAATTTTCCGGCGAGGCGGCGGCGCCCGGCGCGGTGGATTTGTTCATCAATTCCTGGCGCGCCGCCGGGGCGGAGATTGGTCCCGGCCCGTTCACCCTCACCAGCATCCCCTTCATCACCGGCGCCGGAGAGGCGGTGGTGACGGTGACCGATGCGCTGGGCCGGCAGGTCTCCACCACGATCCCCTTCTATGTCAGCAATGATTTGCTGGCGCCCGGACTTTCCGATTTCTCGCTGGCCGCCGGGCTGGTGCGCCGCGATTACGGGCTGCGCGATTTTTCCTATCGCGGCGCGGCGGCCAGCGCCTCTTTCCGCCACGGCCTCAGTGATTTTCTGACGCTAGAGGCGCAGGGCGAGGCGGGCGAGTCGTTCGGTCTCGCCGGGCTGGGCGGGGTGCTGCGCGCCGGGCGCCTGGGCGTGCTCAGCGCCTCTTACAGCCACGGATTTCTCGATGGGCGCGATGGTGGCCAGTGGAGCGCCGCCTATCAATATTCCCGGCGCGGCTTTGGCCTTGCCGTGCGGCATACGGAGCGCAGCGGCGATTTCGCTGACCTGTCAGTCTATGCCGATCCGGCGCGCCGCCTTCCGGCCTCCGCCACCTCGCTGCATGTCAGCGCCGCGCTGGCCGGTCTCGGCAGTCTGGGCGCGGGCTATTTCGACACGCTGGCGCGCGATGGCGCGCGTGTGCGGCTGGCCAATCTGTCCTGGAGCCTGCCGGTGTTCGGCGCCGCCAATCTGCACGCCTCGGCCAATCACGAGCTGGAGGGAAAGGACTGGTCGGCGGGCGTGCAGATCACCATGCCGCTCGGCCGTGGCCGCGGCTCGGCCAGCGCCGGGGTGGAGACACGGCGCGGCGGCGAGGCCCTGTGGCGCGCCAGCGCCTCCCGCGCCGCGCCGATGCGCGGCGGTCTGGGCTGGAGTCTCGCCTATGCCGGCAGCGCCGGCGCCGCGCCCTATTATCAGGCGGATGTCTCGCTGCGCGGCGACAGGGCGGAGTTTCGCGGCGGCGTTCACGGGCGCGGCGGCGATTACACAGCCTGGGGCCAGGCCAGCGGCGCGCTCGCGGTGCTGGATGGTTCGGTCTTCGCCGCCAACCGCATCCCCGACGCATTCGTGGTGGTCAGCACCAATGGCCAGGCGGGCGTGCCGGTGCGCTATGAAAATCAGGAGGTCGGCGTCACCAATCGCAACGGCCATGTCCTCGTGCCCTGGGCCAGTTCGTATTATCGCGCGCGTTACGAGATCGACCCGCTCGGCCTGCCGCCCGACATCCAGACGCCGGTAACAGAACAGCGCGTCGCGGTGCGCCGGGGCAGCGGCTATGTGCTGGATTTTCCGATGCGGCAGGTGCGCTCCGCCCGCGTGGTGCTGCATGGCGCGGATGGCGCGCCCCTGCCGGTCGGCGCGGTGATCGCGCTGAATGAAGACGCGGTCGCCTATGTCGGCTGGGACGGGTTCGCCTATCTCGAAGGCGTGCGCGACGACAACACGCTGCATGTCAGCCTGCCGGATGGCGGCGGCTGCATGGCTTCGTTTTCCTTCGCACCGGGCGCCGATCCGCTGGCGCGCATCGGCCCGCTCTCCTGCCGCGCGGAGACAGCGATATGAACGCGCGCGGCCTTATCGCGCTCGCGGCGGCCGGCCTGTTCCTGTTCGCCGCGCCCCCGGCGCGGGCCTGCACGGTGACAGCGGAAAATGTGAGCATGGGCGCGGTCAGTTCGCTGGACGCGGCGATTCAGGAGACCGGCGTTTCCGGCGCGTCGGGGTTTGCCTGCACGGGTCTGCTGAACATTGCGGGCACAAGCTATGTAAAGGTCGAAATGGTGTCGTCCATGCTGCAACTCACCGGCGGGCCGGATAACCAGACCATCCCGTTTCTGGTCCGTCCCGCCCCCGGCGCGCCGCCACTTGGTTTTGGGCAGGAAATCGACTTCACCACGACGAGCCTGCTGACGCTGCTGTCCGGGCCGGGCGCCAGTCTGCCGCTCTATTTCGAGACGGTCCCCACGCCGTCGCTGCGCGCAGGAACCTATACGGGCGCGGTCGATCTGCTGTGGTATTATTCCGTCTGCACCGGCATCGGTCTCCCCGGCGTCTGCCTCCTTGGCTATTCCAACAGTCCGGGCGCCAGCAGCACGTTGCTGGGCGGCCTTGGCAGTTGGGGAACCGGCGCGCCGGTCACGCTGACCATCACCCTCATCGTCGAGAATGACTGCGCCATCGCCGCGCCGGATCTGGATTTCGGCGTCGCGCCGCTGGCCGCCGCCTTTTCCGCGGCGACGCGCACAATCACCATCAGATGCAGCGCCGGTCAGGCATACGATGTGGGCATGAGCGACGGCGCGCATTTCGGCGCCGGCTCGCGGCGGATGCGCAGCGCCGCCGGAGACTATCTGCATTACGAGATTTTCCAGTCGCCCGGCTCCCCCGTGCACTGGGGATCGGTGGGGGCGGAGCGGCGGGGCAGCGACACCGCCGAAACCAATCCGGGCGTCTATGATGGAATCGCGACGCAGGGCTTCACCTATCGCGCAATCATCGACCCGGCCCAGCCGACGCCGCCCGCCGGAATCTATTCCGACAGCATCGTGCTCGACGTGGAGTTTTGAGCGTCTCAGGAATTGCGCGCGGTGACGATCCAGATCGCGGCGGGCGCTCGCACGGCGCCGTCGCGATAAAACTGCGCCAGTTCCGTCTCCAGTCGCGCGCGCACCTCGTCCATCCGCTCCGGCGCCTGTTCCTCGACGGCTTCGCCAAGGCCCATGCCTTCCAGCACAAAGCGCGCGGCGCGCGCGGGATCGGCCCCGCCGCCGCCGACATGCTGCTCGCCGCGCCACATCTCCAGCGCAATGTCCGCGAAGCCGGCACGCTCCAGCATCGCGCGCGTCGCCTCCGGGTCGGCCAGGCGGAAGGGGCTGGGCGCCAGCGGGTCGGGCGGGGGCAGCTCCACAAATTCACCAAGCGTCCGCAGCATCACGCCCATCCAGGGATTGTCCTCCGGCGCGCCCCAGCAACCGAAGACCAGCGCGCCGCCGGGTTTCAGCCATGTGCGGATATTGGCGAAGGCGCGGTCGGTATCGTCAAAGAACATCACGCCAAAGCGGGAAAAGGCGCGGTCGAACGGCGCGGCCGCCGGGCGCGCCGTCTGCGCGTCGGCGCATTCAAAGCTGGCGTTGCCCGCGCCCGCCGCGCGCATCCGCGCCTTGGCGCGCTCGATCAGCCGGGGTGAAACATCGAGCCCCGTCGCGCGTCCGCTCTTGCCCGCCGCCTGGGCAAGCTCCAGCGTCGTCGCGCCGCCGCCACAGCCAATATCCACCACGCTCTCGCCCGGCCGCACGCCCGCGCGCGCCATCAGCGCCGCGCCCGCCGGGGCGATCATGGATTCGAAAACGTCCATATAGGCGTCCCAGCGCTCGCCCAGATCGCCCGCCCATTCTTCCGTGCTGTGCTGCGCCATGCGTCCCTCCCGGTCCGCCCGTCCCGGCGGTTCTATACGCGGAAGCTAGGAGTAAAGACGCCGGGGGTGAAGAGGCGGGCGCGTCAGGCTAAGCTTCGGCCAAAGCGCGCCAAAGGGGAGGGCGGGATGCAACAGAACAAGACAGGCGTCCTGCGCGCAGCATGGCTGCTGGGCGGCGTCGCGGGCGCGGCCCTGCTGAGCGCGCCGGGCGCCGCGCAGGCCGCCGCGCCGGTGAACGATTGCGCCGGGATTTCCGCTCTCGGCACGGCGCAGACCGTGATCGAAATCGCGGAACTGGTCGCCGCCGGCGCGCTGCCGGACCAGCCGGGCCTGCCCGAACACTGCCATGTGCAGGGCATGATCGACCCGCGCACCGGCGCGGACGGGCGCGCCTATGGCGTCGGCTTCGACCTGCGCATGCCCACCGGCTGGAACGGACGCTTCGTGTTTCAGGGCGGCGGCGGGCTGGACGGAATCCTGAACCCGGCCTTCGGCGATATTTTCGGCGCGCTGGACCCGTCGGCGCTGGCGCGCGGCTTCGCCGTGGTCTCCACCGATGGCGGCCATCGCAGCCCGTCGATGATCGACGCCTCCTGGGCCGCCGACCAGCAGGCGCGCATCGACTACGCCTATGGCGCGATGGATCAGGCCACGCGCAAGGGCAAGGAACTGGCCGAATATTATTACGGCGCGGCGCCGGACTATTCCTATCTGCTCGGCTGCTCCAATGGCGGGCGCCAGGGCCTGATGGCGGCCCAGCGTTTCCCGCTGCATTTCGACGGCATCGTCGCCGGCGATCCGAATTTCCGCCTCACCCGGCTGGCGATGAACCAGGTCCATAATATCCAGACCGTGGCCGCCATCGCCCCGCGCGACGATAATGGCCGGCCGATCCTTTCCCGCGCCTTCACCGTGCCGCAGCTGGAGGCCGCGGGCGACGCCATTCTCGCTCGTTGCGACGATCTCGACGGACTCGCCGACGGCATGATCAATGACTGGCGCGCCTGTGATTTCGATCCTGCGGAGCTCGCCTGTTCGGCGAATGGCGCCGACACCTGCCTCTCGGACGCCCAGGTCGATGCGATGCGCAAGCTGAACCACGGCCCGCTGGATGCGGAGGGCAACCCCCTCTATGGCCGCTTTGCCTGGGATACCGGCATCGCCGGCCCGGCCTGGCGCAGCATGCGCATGGGCAGCGCGACCGACGGCAGGTGGGACGCCGCGGATGTGGTGCTGGGCTTCGAGACGCTGCGCCAGGTTTCGCTGACCCCGCCCGACCCGGATTTCGATCCAATGGAGTTCGATTTCGCCGCCGATCTGCCCCGGACGCAGGAAGTGGCCGCGCTGGGCGACGCCGACGGCGTCTGGCTCAGCACCTTCGCCGGCCACGGCAAGCTCATCATGTATCACGGCAACAGCGATCAGGGCATGGCCACCGGCGCGATGACGGACTGGTACGACGCGGTGGTGGCGGCCAATGGCGAGGACATCACAGATTCCGCGCGCCTGTTCCTGATCCCCGGCATGGCGCATTGCAGCGGCGGCCAGGCGACCGACCGGTTCGACATGCTGACGGCCATTCAGGAATGGGTGGAAGAGGGCCGCGCCCCGGACCGGATCGTCGCTACCGGCGACGCCTTTCCCGGCGTCTCCCGCCCGCTCTGCCCCTATCCGCTGGTGGCGCGCTATGAGGGCGGAAACCCGGACGACGAGGCCAGCTTCATTTGCCGGCCATAGAGGGGCGCGGGCGGCGCGTCTGAAACGGCGCGCCGCTCAGCTCTTGAAATACGGCTCCACCCGGCCCTTGAGCTTCATGGTCAGGGGCATGCCGCGCCGGTCCACCGCCTTGCCGGCGGCCACGCGCACCCAGCCCTCGCTGACGCAATATTCCTCGACATTCGTCTTCTCGGCGCCGTTGAAGCGGATGCCGATTCCGCGCGCCAGCGTCGCCTCGTCATAAAACGGGCTGGCGGGATCGTTGCACAGCCGGTCGGGCGGGGAGTCGGAGGCGGCTGCGTCAGCGTCGGTCATGGAACCGGGATAGCGGATTGTGTCCGATCTTCAAGCCGTCTGTTGTTTTCGCGGCTTCATATTGGATTCCCGATACCACCCGCCCCTGTCTCAGGCTGAGGAACCCCGCCTGATCCCTGCGGGATACTGACGGGTGTCTCGAAGCATGCTCCAGACTCCACCCGCATCCGCGTCAAACTGAAGCACGAGGGCGAACAAAAAAGCGTGGAAATTTCCGCAAACCTCCTACACCTCTCCGCCGCGCATAAACTCCGCCTGTTCCTTCCTCACGGGGGACGCGCGCAATCAACGTGGGGGAAGGA
>JBJHDH010000053.1:0-7034 GCA_050486445.1 Euryhalocaulis sp. | reverse complement strand
GATCGAGGCCGCGCGCGGCCCCGCCGCGGAGGCCGCCGCCGCCGTCGCCGCGCATTGGGATTTTGAATATCCCGGCCGCGCCGCCGCCGAGACGCTGGGCGCGGAGGCATCGGATGCTGTGAAACGCGGCCTGATCGCGGCCTGGGCGCTGGACCTGCCGGAACGGGCGGCGCAGGCGGCCCTGCCGCCTGAGGTCATGGCGAACTATCCCTACTGGCTGGAGCGGCTGGCCGCCTTCCTCACTAAGGCCGATGAAGATGACAGCGCCTATGACCCCGATCACTGGGCCAAGGATGTGCGCTTCACCCTGGCGCTGAGCGTGCCGGGCGCGCGCAGCCAGACCATCGACCTCTCCTCTCCGCTGGGGCCGCGCCAGATTCTGGATCATGTGCGCGATGGCCATGGCATGGCCGCGCTGGCCGCCTATATCCGGGCGCAGGGCTGGCGCAGGCCGTGGCTGGAAGTGCACACGGAATCCCGCCACCTGAAAGACTTCACCGAGGAAGGCTGGAACCGCGCCTGGGCAGCGGCCGCCGCCATCTGCAAGACCCGGCCAGAGCTGGGCGGCATGATCGGGTCAAGCTGGTTCTACGATCCGCCGCTGGAGACCATCAGTCCGCGCCTGGCGCATCTGCGGCTGAACCCGCTGAAGGGCGGCGCCTTCATGGTGCATCAGGGGCCGGGCGAAATTCACACCATCCGCGCCGGAACCGCCTCGGCCTCGCGCAAGGCGCTGATCGATTCCGGCGAATACACGCCGCGCTCATGGCTGGTGGTCTGGCCGCGTCACAGCCTGATCGCATGGGCCGAGAACCGCGCGGCGCAGGAAGCGCGCGGCGCGCAGGCCGCATAAACGCTCTACCGCGTGCGCAGGCTGTCGCCGAGCAGGCAGGGAATGGTGCGCAGCAGGATCCAGATATCCAGCCACAGGCTCCAGCGCTGGATATAGTCGATGTCATAGCGCACGCGCGTCTCGACCTCCGCCGCCGTATGCACCGGGCCGCGCGACCCGTGAATCTGCGCCCAGCCGGTAACGCCCGGCTTCATCCGCGCGCGGTGCGCATAGTCGGCCACCAGACGCGCCGACTCCACCTCGCCGGTCTTCATGTCGATGGCGTGCGGACGCGGTCCCACCATCGACATCTCGCCCCTCAGCACGTTGAAGAATTGCGGCAGTTCGTCGAGGCTGGTCTTGCGCAGAATGCGGCCCAGCCGCGTCACACGCGGATCGTCCTTCGTCACCTGGCGCGTCGGCTGCGACGCGGCGTCCGCGCGCATGGTGCGGAATTTCAGCACTTCGATGATGCGGTTGTTAAAGCCGTGGCGCTTCTGCCGGAACAGCACCGGCCCCGGCGAATCCAGCCGCACCGCCAGCGCGATCAGCGCCATAGGCAGCGCGAACACGGCCAGCGCCAGCAGCGATGCCGCAATGTCCTCCGCCCGCTTCACGATCAGGCGCGCCGCGTCCTCCGGCCGGCCTGAGACATAGGCCACGGGCAGGTCGGCGATGCGCGCCAGATTCGTCTCCTCCGGCCGGAATGTCTCCAGGTCCAGAAACAGCACGATCTTGTGCGGCAGCGGGCGCAGCCGCTCGATCAGCGCGCGCGCGCGCTCCGCCGCCATGCTGCCGACCGCGATCACGATCCGGTCCGCGCGCGACAGGTCTGGCCAGGCGAACAGATCGTCCACAGACCCCAGCACCGGCGCGCCGGCGACCCGGTCCGGCGCCCGCCCGCTGGCCGCGCGGTCGTCGAAGACCGCCATCACGTTCACCTCGCCTGTGCGGGCATTGTTGGCGATCATGCGCTCGGCCCCCGGCGTCGCGCCGACAATGACCACATTGTGCGCAAACCGCCCGGCGCGAGACAGCGCCCCGATCCAGCGCCGCCAGCCCTCATGCGCCAGCATCAGCAAAGAGGCGCCCAGCACCCCGGCGCTCAGCACCGCCTCCGGTTGCGCGGCGGCGGCCAGCGCCAGCAGCGCGGCTACGCCCCCGCCAGATAGCGCCCCGGCGCCAACCCGCGCGGCATGGGCCCCGGCGTTCTCATGGGCGCGGAAATCATAGGCGCCGAAGATGCGCATGGCCCCGATGCACAGAAACGGCGCAAGCACCCAGGGCGCTGCCTGCGCGAACGGCGCGTTCAGCAGACCGCCCGCCAGCACCGCGCCGCCCAGCCCGGCGTAAATCAGCAGCAGGATAAACAGGTCGGCGGCGCGCAGAGCCCGGGCGATGACCGCGCGCGACCAGGGCGTCCGCGGCTGCGCCGGACCGAAACCCGGCGCCGGGGCGAAAGTCGATGACGCAGTCATGGACAGCGCGGCCTTTGAGAGCGCGGATGTGGACGGCGCTCCAGGCGCGGCGGCGCGGGCCGGATCGGCCATTGATTATCCCCCCGGAAAACAGCTCCATCTAAAATCCAACGCGGATAAATCCGCGTTAAACTCCATGGTGAATGAAGCCTGAGCATCCCCAACTCCGCCTTTCCGCGCCCCGGTCCGGGCCCCCGTCCCGCTCTGGCTCCGGGCGCTGCCTCCGGCCCGCCGCGCGCGCATCTTGCCGCATCTCCTCCCGGATACGGCGCCAGACCTTGCGGCCCGGCGGGGCAGACGCTAGGTCGGGCGCGGGGAGAGGTGGCCGAGTGGTCGAAGGCGCGCCCCTGCTAAGGGCGTATACCGGGAACGGTATCGTGGGTTCGAATCCCATCCTCTCCGCCACGCACCCCGCGCCCTTGCGTACTTTGCGCACACGCGCCCGCGATCCCCGCAACCACGCGGCGCTGGGCGACCGCCGCGCTCCCGGAGACCGTCTCTGAGGCTCCGATGTGGCTCAAATCCGCCAATCGTCTCCGGAGCCTGCATCCGGCGCTTCGCTTTTCGCCGGAACACCCTGTTATTCGCTGTGGAAATGTCAGAGAAAACCGGCTTGAGGCGGCGGCGGTCTCCCCGTAGCGTCCGCGGATGAAGAACCCCTTCCGCTATTTCAAGACTTCACCCGAGATCATCCGCCTGGCGGTCATGATGTATGTCCGCTTCCCGCTCTCTCTGCGGAATGTGGAGGATTTGCTCCACGAGCGCGGCATCGAGGTGAGCCACGAGACGGTGCGGTTCTGGCAGCGGCGATTTGGGCCCCTCTTCGCTCGGGAGATCAGACGCCGGCGGGTGCAGGCGATGCGCGCCTTCCCGCAATGGCAGTGGCATCTGGACGAGATGTTCGTGAAGATCGGCGGCCAGACGCATTATCTCTGGCGCGCCGTCGACCATGAGGGCGAGGTGCTGGAAGCCTTTGTCACCAAGCGCCGGGACAAGACAGCGGCGCTTCGGTTCCTGCGGCGGGCGATGAAGCGCTATGGCGAGCCCAGGGTGATCGTCACCGACCAGCTCCGCTCCTATGGCGCGGCGCTGAGAGAACTCGGTCTGGAGGACTGCCAGGAGACCGGCCGCTGGCTCAACAACCGGGCAGAAAACTCACACCTGCCGATGCGACGACGAGAGCGGGCGATGCAGCGATTTCGTCGGATGACGAGCCTGCAGACCTTCGCTACCGTCCACTCGTCCGTCTTCAACCACTTCAACCACGACCGCCATCTCAACCGCCGCGAAATCTTCAAGCAGAGCCGGTCCGCCGCGCTCAACGAATGGCGTCAGCTTGGGGCTGCCTGAGCCCCGCTTCCCCTGCCCTCACGGAGACCAGTTCGCATTCGTCTGACAGCACCCCTGGACGCCATCAGAGATGGGTGGCGCAATGTCTGGAGCGTGCATTCTTGGAATGACCGGATCGCGTTTGGTGCGCCTGCGGCGAGTTCGTATTATTATAGCCTCTCTCCGGAACAGGCGGCATTCAAGGAAACAACGAACGCTCTTAGCAACCAAGCGGCAAAAGAGTTCTTTCCTGCGTATGCAATGGCCGTGACCCCTCTTCGGTTTGTCGGTGTATTAGGAAAAGCTGCTGTCGGCATATTTGGAAAAGCGGGGGCAGTGTCCGCAGGCACCAAAGTTTTCCGTGTTTGGGGCGACGGAGCCGGAGCTTGGGGAAGGTCGTGGACGACAGTTGATCCACGGACGGTTTCCAATTTCAGAAATGCTGCTGGTCTTCCAAATCAAAACACAGGCCGTTTTCTCAGCGAGGGAGTTTTACACAATGCCCAAGGTGTAACGGCACGAGGAGCGCGCCCCTTGCATGGCAATGCGGGCGGCTTGACCGAATTTGTTGTTCCCAACCCAAAATCGCAAATCCTCCTCCGGAATGTTCAAGGGTTAAACCCGGGATTTTGAAGATGAGAAGCGAGCCTGATTTTTATCTAGCTTCCGCTGAGGGCTATGAGATGGAAAGCCCTCGGCGATGCTGGCGAGTAAAGCGATTGGCATCAGAAGACCGCGACGATCTTTTACTCGTCAGAATCGAGCCACCATTAATCGGACAAAAATACGGCATGGGAGGCCGCAACATTGATCTCGTGCTGGTCACACCGCGTCACCAAGGCGCTTCACTTTTTCCGATTAACGAGTGGCCGCTTTACGTCCACGTTGCCCGACCATTGATTGAAAACCCGGAGGATCGCGATGTCCTGCGTGAAAATGAGTTCGAGTCGATAGCGTGGGCAGAGCTGTACAGAACCGAAGAAGGCGCCCGTTTGAAGGCGATATAGGGTAATGTCAGAGGAAACCGGCTTGAGGCGGAGGCGGTCTCCCCGTAGCGTCCGCGGATGAAGAACCCCTTCCGCTATTTCAAGACTTCACCCGAGATCATCCGCCTGGCGGTGATGATGTATGTCCGCTTCCCGCTCTCTCTGCGGAATGTCGAGGATCTGCTGCATGAGCGCGGCATCGATGTGAGCCACGAGACGGTGCGGTTCTGGCAGCGGCGATTTGGGCCCTTCTTCGCTCGGGAGATCAGACGCCGGCGGGTGCAGGCGATGCGCGCCTTCCCGCAATGGCAGTGGCATCTGGACGAGATGTTCGTGAAGATCGGCGGCCAGACGCATTATCTCTGGCGCGCCGTCGACCACGAGGGCGAGGTGCTGGAGGCGTTTGTCACCAAACGCCGCGACAAGGAGGCGGCGCTTCGGTTTCTGCGGCGGGCAATGAAACGCTATGGCGAGCCCAGGGTGATCGTCACCGACAGACTTCGCTCTTATGGCGCGGCGCTGAGAGAGCTCGGTCTGGAGGACCGCCAGGAAACCGGCCGCTGGCTCAACAATCGAGCAGAAAACTCACACCTGCCATTGCGACGACGAGAGCGGGCGATGCAGCGGTTTCGCCGGATGACGAGCCTGCAGACATTCGCCACCGTCCACTCGTCCGTCTTCAACCACTTCAACCACGACCGCCACCTCAACCGCCGCGAAATCTTCAAGCAGAGCCGCACCGCCGCGCTCAACGAATGGCGTCAGCTTGGGGCTGCCTGAGCCCCGCTTCCCCTGCCCTCACGGAGACCAGTTCGCATTCGTCTGACAGCACCCCCCAGCCAGCAATGCTTCGACGCCATGAGGGACGGGTGGCAGAATTTCTGGAACCTGCTCGACTGGCAGAACTGGCTCACGTTCGGCGGCGCCAATGCGCCGGGCGGAGGCAACGAGACAGGCGGTGGTGGAGGGGGCGGTGGTGGCGGAAATTCCACTTCCCCAACCCCAGAAGCTGAATTTCAATATGAACACTACTATAGGAATACAAGTTATACTACCTGCAGCCCTCAAGATGCAATGAGTGCTGCTATGGCAGCGGGGATGTCAGCTCCCGGCGCTCCACGAGCTCAAGATGGAGTAGCGGTACACGAATTATCACCTTTACTTCCACTTATGGACAAAAATCCAATAATTCAAGAGGTTAGTCGGAATTCTGGTGAAATAATAAACACCACGCGCGCTGGACATATATTTCACTCGGGAACCGTCCGAACAACTTTCACCCCTTATGGGGGCGGTTCCATGATTGAGACGATCGGCACTGGGCGGAACCGTAGCTGGCTGAACGCGAGAACGAATGAGATTCTTGGATGGGCGTGGTTTTCTAGACGAAATTACACCATAGCGGCTGGATGTATGCTTGATGCGCCTGGCACCGCTCTTTTTGTTCCGTAAAACATGAGTGAGGGAACAAACATGCATACAGCCATATTCTTTTTAAAGTATGCTGTAATGTCCGCGGTGGTGTTGTTAGTTATGGCCTGCACTCAGAGAGAACCGTCGCTAGTGATTCAGGTATGCACACAAAATGCAGACGATATGGCTCAATTGCTCGATGAGTTCCGTTCGATAGCAACGGAAAGACAGATGCAGCATATCGACGATAGCATTGGGCAAAGGCAAGATCGCCAAAGAGCGGGAATTGTGGACCCCGCCCGAGCTGATGGCAGTCCAGAAATATATATAGAGGTAAGAGACGCGAGAGGCATGGGCTTTGTAGCATTTAACAATGGACTTCCTGGCTACCAAGTCGCGTTAGGATTCATGCGTGGAACTACACGATCCACTGCAGATCATTTCGCAGGAGATGTGGTAGCACGATTAAGCGCGCAGTGGGTGGTCCATCAACTCCCTCCCGGCGCATCCATTACGCCGATGCCAGATTGTGGGTGATACCAGACGAACCCAGCTTGAAGCGACGATGACAGCCCGGGGGAGGATATACTCCGCGCAAGACGCTGACGTCTGGCCCTCCCCACCAACGATAATGCGCGGGGAGGGAAATGTCAGAGAAAACCGGCTTGAGGCGGCGGCGGTCTCCCCGTAGCGTCCGCGGATGAAGAACCCCTTCCGCTATTTCAAGACTTCACCCGAGATCATCCGCCTGGCGGTCATGATGTATGTCCGCTTCCCGCTCTCTCTGCGGAATGTGGAGGATTTGCTCCACGAGCGCGGCATCGAGGTGAGCCACGAGACGGTGCGGTTCTGGCAGCGGCGATTTGGGCCCCTCTTCGCTCGGGAGATCAGACGCCGGCGGGTGCAGGCGATGCGCGCCTTCCCGCAATGGCAGTGGCATCTGGACGAGATGTTCGTGAAGATCGGCGGCCAGACGCATTATCTCTGGCGCGCCGT
>JBJHDH010000052.1:0-7412 GCA_050486445.1 Euryhalocaulis sp. | reverse complement strand
GCCGCCACGGACCGGCGCGCGGACAGGCCACGCACGCCTCGCGGTCATGGTGGCTGCCAACATCCCTCGGCCGCGAAGCCGCATGAAGATTAGCCCCGCAGGAATGGGTGTAGGAGGTTTGCGGAAACTTCCACGCAGTTTTTGGCGGAAAGAGTCAGAACGGGCGGATCGGATCGCGGCCGTCCCAGCTGCGCGCCGCTTCGTACATGGCGCCGAAGCGTTCATCCATGCCGGGCGTCGCCTCGATCAGCTCGGTAAATCCCGGAACCGTGCCCTTCATGTCGATATAGGCGACCGTGCCGCCGGTGGGCACGCCAAGCTGGAACGCGACGGGAAAGCCGCGCTGGGCGTACCATTCGACATCGTGCGCGAAATTGGTGGTGGCCTTGCCCCAGTGATGGAAGCCATAGCCGCGCGCGGCGACGACCTCGCTATAGACCGAGGGGCCGGGCGTCAGCTCCTGAATCAGCTCGATCTGCATATGACCGGCGAAGGCCATGGCGATCATCACATCGGTATTCGTGGGCTTGCCGCGATAATGCGGGTCGACCCCGGTGAAGCTCTCCAGCAGGAACCACGGCCCGACATTGAGCGTGTCGATCCAGTCCCGCATCGCGGTGCGGATGTCGGGCGTCACATAGGCCATCTGGATAATGCCGTTATCGGGCTGCCCGAAGGACAGTGTCGCCATTGGTTATTCCCCCCCAAGCGCCGGGCGAAAAAGTGGAAACCGGTTTTTCGCATAACCGGCGCGGCCACTCATAAATCCACAGCATCGGGCGATCCAACCTGATCGCCCGATGCTGTGGGCCGGGAATACGGAGATTACAGGGCTTGCGCGCCCTGCATAGCCCCGGGCCGGTTCTGTGGAAAAGCCATGGTCTGGGGCCCGGAAATCCCTATATTCCGCCTATGCTGGCGAACCAGGCGCTCATCGACCCGTTCGGACGGGCCATCACCTATCTGCGCATGTCGGTCACTGACCGCTGCGACCTGCGCTGCGCCTATTGTATGGCCGAGGACATGCAGTTCCTGCCGCGGCGCGAACTGCTGACCATCGAGGAGCTGGACCGGCTGTGCAGCGCCTTTGTGCGCCGGGGCGTGCGCAAGATCCGCCTGACCGGGGGCGAGCCGCTGGTGCGGCGCGGCGTGATGGACCTGATCGAGGGGCTTTCCCGCCATCTGCGCGACGGCGCGCTGCATGAGCTGACCCTGACCACCAACGCCACCCAGCTTGCGAAGCACGCCGATGCTCTCGCCCGCGCCGGGGTGAAGCGCATCAATGTCTCGCTGGATACGCTGGACCCCGAAGCCTTCCGCCGCATCACGCGCGGCGGCGATCTGGCCAAGGTGCTGGAAGGGATCGAGGCCGCGCGCGGCGCCGGGCTGAAAATCAAGATCAACGCCGTGGCGCTGAAGGACGACAATCTGGCCGATCTGCCGGACCTGATCGAATGGGCGCATGGCAAGGGCATGGATACGACGCTGATCGAGATCATGCCGATGGGCGAAACCGGCGCGGATCGCGTGGACCAGTTCGCCTCGCTGCTGGCCGTGCGTGACGATCTGGCCCGGCGCTGGACCCTGACCGATATTCCCGAGCGCACCGGCGGACCGGCGCGCTATGTACGGGTTGAGGAAACCGGCGGAAAACTCGGCTTTATCACGCCGCTGACCGGAAATTTCTGCGACGGCTGCAATCGCGTGCGCGTCACCTGCACCGGCCAGATGTATATGTGCCTGGGTCAGGAAGACATGGCCGATCTGCGCGAGCCGCTGCGCGCCAGCGAAGGCGATTACGCGCTGGAAGCCGCCATCGAGGAAGCGATCACCCGCAAGCCCAAGGGCCACGATTTCGCCATCGCGCGCGGCGCGGCGGCCGCGACGCCCCGGCATATGTCTGTGACGGGGGGCTGAGGCGATGACCCGCATCCTCTATTTCGGAAAGCTGCGCGACGCGGCCGGACGCGAAAGCGAGGACGCCGCCCTGCCCGGCTCTGTGACCACGGCCGGCGAGATGATCGCCTGGATCGGCGCGCGCGAACCGGAGCTGGCCCGCGCCCTGTCCCAGCCCACGGTGCGCATCGTGATCGACCGCGAGATCGCCCCCGGCCCGCACGCGCGTGTGGAAGGCGCGGGCGAGATCGCCTTCATGCCGCCGATGAGCGGCGGCTGAGACCCGAAAGCGGGAGCCGGCCATGATCGCTGTGCAGTACGAGCCCATCGACGCCGCCGCGGCTCTGACGGAATTTCAGAACGGATGCGCCGATATTGGCGCCGTGGTCGCCTTTACCGGCATCGTGCGCGGACAGAGCGGCGGCGAGGCGGTGACG
The DNA here is from genome assembly GCA_050486445.1 of Euryhalocaulis sp. GTDB lineage: Bacteria > Pseudomonadota > Alphaproteobacteria > Caulobacterales > Maricaulaceae > Euryhalocaulis. The sequence goes on along the minus strand of JBJHDH010000052.1, from coordinate 5,079 downwards.
GCGCTGGAGCTTCAGCATTATCCCGGCTTTACCCAGGCGGCGCTGGAGCAGATCGCAACAGAGGCGCGGGCGCGCTGGGACGTCGCGGACGTACTGATCGTGCATCGCGTGGGGAAGATGGCGCCGGGCGAGACTATCGTGCTGGCCGCGTGTGCGAGCACGCATCGCCGCGCCGCCTTCGAGGCCGCCGATTTCATCATGGATGCGCTGAAGACCGACGCGCCGTTCTGGAAGAAAGAGTCCGGCCCCGGCGGCGCGCGCTGGATCGAACCGCGAGACCAGGACCATGCAGACCGCGCGCGCTGGCGCGCTGTGCGCTAGATTATTCCATCGAAACCCTCTGAGGAGCATCGCGTGGCTGTCGGAATCAACGAATCTCTGCCCTTTCACCCGGTGCGCATCGCCGTGCTGACCGTCAGCGACACGCGCACGCCGGAGACCGATACGTCTGGCGATACGCTGCGGCACAGGCTGGAGGAAGCCGGCCACACGCTGGCCGGGCGGCGGATCGTGAAGGACGACAGGAACCAGGTGCGCGCCGCCGTGCAGGAATGGATCGACGACCCGGAGATCGACGTGGTGATCTCGACCGGGGGCACCGGCCTGACCGGGCGCGACATCACGCCCGAGGCCGTGGAGCCATTGTTTGAAAAGCGCATCGAAGGCTTTTCGGCGATTTTCCATCAGGTGAGCTATCAGAGCGTCGGAACCTCGACGATCCAGAGCCGGGCGCTGGCCGGGCTGGCCAAGGGCACGATTATTTTCTGCCTGCCCGGATCGAACGGCGCGGTGCGCGACGGCTGGGACAATGTGATCCGCTATCAGCTCGATTCGCGGCACATGCCGTGCAATCTGGTCGAGCTGATGCCGCGCTTTATGGAAACCTGATGTGGCGGACCGGCTGACCCATATCGACGGCGAGGGCCGGGCGCGCATGGTGGATGTCTCCGCCAAGGACGAGACGGCGCGCAGCGCCACGGCGCGCGGCTTTGTGCGCATGTCGGCGGCGGCGCTGGATCTGGCCCGCGCCGGAGACGCGCCCAAGGGCGATGTGCGCGCCTGCGCCGAGATCGCGGGCGTGATGGCGGCCAAGCGCACCGCCGAACTGATCCCGATGTGCCATCCGCTGATGCTGTCGAAGATCGACGTTTCGGTGGCGTTCGAGGATGCCGGGGCGGTTGTGACCGCCACGGTGAAGACCGCCGGAAAAACAGGCGTGGAGATGGAGGCGCTCACCGCCGTCAGCGCCGCGTGCCTCACCATCTATGACATGCTGAAAGCGGCCGACAAATCCATGACGATTGGCGGGATCGAACTGGCCGAAAAGACCGGCGGCAAGTCCGGCGATTACCGCAAGGATGGCTGATCTGATTTCCGTCGCCGAGGCCTGGGCGCGCATCGCCGCCAACGCGCCCGCCATGCGCGCCGAAACCGTGCGGCTGGAAGACGGCGCCGGGCGCATCCTGGCTGAGGATCTGCGCGCGCGCGTGACCCAGCCGCCCTTCGCCGCCAGCGCCATGGACGGCTACGCCGTGCGCTTTGCCGATATGAAAGAAGACGCGCGGCTGCGCGTCACCGGCGAGGCGCCGGCGGGCGCGGCCTTTGGCGGCGGGCTCGGACCCGGCGAGGCTGTGCGCATCTTTACCGGCGGCGTCATCCCGCCGGGCGCCGACCATGTGATCATCCAGGAAGATGTGACGCGCGAGGACGACAGCATCATCGTGACAGCGGCGCAGAAGGCGCCGGCGAATATCCGCGCCGCCGGGATCGATTTCCGCGAGGGCGAGGCGGTGCTGTCCGCCGGAACCGCGCTGCTTGGCGCGCGCCTGTCGCTGGCCGCCGCCGCCAGTCACGCGCAGATCACGGTGGCGCGGCGGCCGCGCACGGCGATCATCGCCAGCGGCGACGAATTGCGGCCGCCGGGATCGGAGCTTGGCGAAGGCCAGATCGTGGCCAGCACAGGCTATGGCCTCGCCGCGCTGATCCGCGACTGGGGCGGCGATCCTGTGATGCTGCCCACCGCCAGCGACACGATCGAATCCGTACACGGCATTCTGGACAAAGCGGGCGACGCGGACCTGATCGTGCCGCTGGGCGGGGCGTCAGTGGGCGACCGCGACGTGATGCGCGCGGCCTTCGCGGCGCGGGGTTATGAGCTCTATTTCGAGAAGATCGCCGTGCGGCCGGGCAAGCCGACCTGGTTTGGCGCGCGCTCTGGCGCGGAGGGCGAAACGCGCGTGCTGGGCCTGCCGGGCAATCCGGCCAGCGCGCTGGTCTGCGCGCATCTGTTTCTGAAACCGCTGATCTTCGCCATGACCGGGCGGCCCGGCGCGGAGGCTGTGCGCACGCTGCCCGCGCTGCTGGCCGTTTCCGCAGGCGGCAACGGTCCGCGCGAAACCTGGCTGCGCGCCCGCGCCGAGCCGGGCGCCGGTGGGGCGCTGCACGTCACGCCGTATTCGCGGCAGGACAGCTCGCTGCTGACCCCGTTCGCGGCAAGCAACTGCCTGCTGCGCCGCGCACCCGGCGCGGCCCCGGCGCAGGCGGGCGATCCTTGCGACATCCTGATGCTGGGCGCCGGGCTGTAGCCCCATTCGCGGGCTGGATTTGCGTCCGCGTCCGGGCCAGAGTCCGCGCGGCAATCACAAACGGGCCGCAAAGCGGCATAACCAAAGACAAAAACAACTTTCAAAACTAGGGGGGACATATGGCGCTGATCGTCAGCGGCGCGTCGGGCGAGTTTGGCCGCATGGCGGCGGAATTGCTCTTGCAGCGTCTGGAGCCGAAAGACGTCATCCTGACCACACGCACGCCGGAGAAACTGGCGGCGTTCGCGGCGCGCGGGGCGCAGGTGCGCGCCGCCGATTTCGACCGGCCTGAAACCCTGCGCGCGGCGTTTGAGGGCGGCGGGAAAATGCTGCTGATCTCCACCGCGCGCGTTGGCACGCGCGTGGGCCAGCACAAAAACGCCATCGACGCGGCGAAGGACGCAGGCGTGGGGCACATCGTCTATACGTCGGTGATCGCGGCCGATCAGGAGGGCAATCCGGCGCTGGTGAAAAAGGACCATCGCGCCACGGAATTGCTGATGGAGCAGTCCGGCATGGCCTGGACGCATCTGCGCGACAGCCAGTATGCGGAGGCTGTCGCCGAAAACGTGGTGATGGGCGCCATCGCCTTTGGCAAGCAGCAGAACAATAATGCCGGAGGGCGCGTCGGCTTTGTCGCGCGCGAGGATTGCGTGGCCAGCGCCGTCGCCGTGCTGACCACGCCCGGCCACGAGAACCGCGCCTATACGCTGACCGGGCCGGAGGCGCTGACCTTCGAGGACGCGATGGAGATCGTTTACGATCTGACCGGCCACCGGATCGTGGTGGAACAGGTGGACAGCCAGACTTTGCAGGCGATGTTTGACGCCGTGGGCGCGCCGCGCCACGCCAGCGACATCGTGCCGGACGGACCGTTCCGCTGGTCCAGCGACGATATGATTACGTTTGGCGAAGCCATCGCGCAGGGATACTTCTCGGCCGTGACCGATCATGTGGAGACGCTGACAGGCCGGCCGCCAATCCCGCTGCGCACGGTGATGGAGCGCGCGCGCCCTTTATGGCCGGTCTGATGCGGAGAGAGTGGAACAAATCGGCGCGTCATTCATTGGCTAGGAATCGCAATCCCATGGGGGGCAGGAGAAACAGCATGAAATTCAATATTTTGGCTTCTGGCGCCGCGGCCGGTGTCATGGCGTTCGCCCTTGCGGCGTGCGAGGAACCCATAACCCCGGACCCGCTGGCCGAGGATCCGGGCCCAACCGACATGGCGGCGCTTGAACCCGCCGAACCGGCGCCGCCACCGCCGCCCGCGGCCCCGCCTGGACCGCCGCCCGCTCCGCTGGCCATCGACGCGGTCGGCGGCGGTCAATCCATCGACGTGACGCTGCCGGACGCCATCGATTCCGGCACCGGCGAGGTGGACCGGCGCTTCACCGGCTATGGCGACAACATCAATCCGGCCATCGAATGGACAGCCGTGGACGGCGCCGAATCCTATGTGGTGGTGTTGCAGGATCCGGTGGAAATGCCGACCGGCGCCACCTTCATGGTGCTGCACTGGGCGGCCTATAATATTCCGGGCACGTCGCTGCCCGAAGGCGTTCCGGCCGGCGAAACCATCGAGGGCGGCGGAAACCAGATCGCCAATCTGATGGGCAATGTCGGCTATAACGGCATGCAGCCGCCGGCCAACCGCCCGCAGCATCAATATACCTGGCAGGTCTTCGCACTGGACACGACGCTGGACCTGCCCTCAGGCGCCAATTTCGACGCGCTGCTGGACGCCATGCGCGGCCATGTGATCGGCTCTGGCTCCGAGATCACGCCCTACAGCCCACCGGACGACGCCCAGCCCATGCCCGGCGTCAGCATGGACGACTGACCGGTAGCATTACCACCGAACACCTTTCGATGTGGAACGGCCCGGCGGAAACGCCGGGCCGTTTTGCTTTGCAGCGATCACCCCGTCAGCGCCGCTTCCGCGCGGGCCAGGTCATCCGGAGTATTGATATTGAGGAAGGGGTCGGGCGCGCCTTCGGGAACATCGAATGGCGCGCGGGCCATGCCCTGAGATTCCACCCAGTCCGAGACGCGGCGCTTTCCGGCGGCAAGCCAGGCGCGCAGGCCGTGACGGAGGGCGACGGGATAAAGGCCGCAGACATAATGCGCGCGGCCCCTTCCCTGGCTGTCCGGCGTCTCCGCGCAGATAATCTGCGCGCCCGGCCGGTCGTCCGCCATGCGCAGCAGGCGCGCGGCGTAATCATGGGGCAGAAAGGGCGTATCGACCGGCGCGGTGATGATGCGGTCAAAGCCCGCCAGCGCGGCGAAATCGAGCCCGGCGAGAATGCCGGCCAGCGGCCCGGCGCCATATCCGTCCGCGTCCAGAAATTCCGCGTCGTCCGGCGCCACCGGCAGGCCAAACGCGGCAAAGCGCGCCGGATCGCCGCCCGCGTTCAACGCCAGCGCGGCGCATTGCGGGCCGAGACGCTCTAATATGTGCGAAAGAAGCGGCCGCCCGCCGAGCGGGATCAGC
>JBJHDH010000051.1:0-9162 GCA_050486445.1 Euryhalocaulis sp. | reverse complement strand
GCGGTAGACCGAAAACGCGTTCCAGAAGGGAACGCGATTGGCACCGCCTCCGATGCGGGCATCTGGTAGGCGTTACCAGATGGAACGCCCGCGAATGTTCCGTAAGGGAACGTTGGCTCCTAAACCTCCGGCAAACCGGCAAATTTGCCGGTTTGCCCGACTACCGATTAAACCGATGCCGCGCGCTGCGGGCGAGGTCCGCGGGGATGACCTGCCGGGCGCGCTCCACCGCGAGCTGGCCGGAGACGGTCCCGATCTGCTGCATCTGCTGCAAGAGCTGATCGGTCAGCACGGCCCCTTCCGCGTGGAACGCGAAGTGATTGTGCACGTGGACGGGCGCGCGGGCGCGAATGTCAGGAACGTTCGGCTGAATATAGCCCGCCGAGGTCGGCACAAAGGTTTCAGGCCCCCTCTCGCCCACCCTGTAGGCCGTGCCGGGCCGCACGGGGCCGCCATTGGCCCGGTGACCGCCGAAGCCGAACACGCTGGCGATGGTCCCGCCGATGCCGCCAGAACCGCCGCCCGCCGACTTCTTGAACGTGTCGAAGATGACGCCCGCCATCGTATCGAGCGCGCTCCCCAGGGCGCTTGTGATGGCGCTGCGCCACCATGCGCTTAGCGCTTCTTTCGCGTTTCCGTCCAGAAGGGCCAGGAAGCCGTCCTGAAAGGCGTGGCGGAACGTCCGCTGGAACGACGCACGCTCGCGCTCAAGCGCCTCGGCCAGCTCCTTGGCGGTCTCCTCGGCGTCCACGTCCACCACCGGGAGGCCGCTGTCTGACGGCATGGGCGAGTGCCACGGGATGCCGAAGCCCACCGGGATAGGCCGGGGCAGGTGCGGAGCCGCCTCCGGCCCCTGCGAGCCGGCGCCGAGGGAGGGGAGCCCGCCGCCTGAGCCCCCACCGCCTGCCGGGGTGCTGAAGTCAGGGCGGTTCATCTCGCGGGCGCGCGCGTCCAGCACGATCTGATCGGCCCGGCGCGCCAGATAGTCCGCCACGGCCTGATTGAAGGCGTTCTCATCGAGGCGTCGGATCACGGTCCCTTCCGGGCCTGCCGAGACGGTCTCGAACTGCTTTCGAATCTCGCGAAGGTCGCGGACAACCTCATCGAGACCTTCCCGCCCGAGCGCGCGCTGGATCTCCGCATCCGCGCCGTCCCACGTGCCGCGGCGCAGGTCAGGGAACTCGCCCGCCGCCGCACGGCCCGCCTGATAGCGCAGAATGGCCGCCGCCTGCTGCGGATCGGCTCCTGAGAGGCCCGGCCCGCCGAACTGCGCGAACAGCTCCGCCACGCCGCGGCTCCACTCCGCCAACGTCGGAATCATGCCCGAGATGGTCTCCATGACCGCCTCGATAGCCGGGATGCTTTCGAGGATGGCGCTTTGAAGGTTCGTTTTGATGGTGTTGGACAGCTCGCGGAGCTGCGCGTTCGCGCTGGCCGCGCGCGTCACCATTTCCTCATCGAGAACCGCGCCGCTGGCGATGGCATCGCGCCGGAACTCATCAAGCGCGCCGCTGCCGCGCCGCAGGGCCTGCACAAGCTCCGCGCCGAGGCGCTGGCCGAACAGGTCAACGGCCAGGGCGGCTTGCGTGTTCGCGTCCTCGATGGCCTCCATCCGCTCCACGATGGCCGCGAAAATCGCGTCCGAGGTCTGAATCTCGCCGGTGGTGATCCGCTGCGCGAGGCCCAGCCGCTCGATGGCCCGCGTGGCCCGGTCGGTCCGGCCCGCCAGCACGTCGCCCGCGGTCGAGGACAAGCGGCGCAAGGCCCGGTCCAGGCTCGCCGCGCTCGAACCGTTCTGATCCGCGAACAGGCGCAGCACCTGCAATTCTCCAATCGCCGCGTTGGCCTGATTGGCCATGTCGGAGATGGATTCCGCGGCCTGCATGGTGCCGGTGATGAAGTTGGTGAAGGCCCTTGCCGAAAGGGCCACACCGATGGCGCCTAGCGCGCCGACAGCGAGGCGGGACATGCTCTGAAACTGCCGCCCCACGGTCTGGGTCATCCGCCCCGTGCGCTGTTCGATCCGCTGCATGGCCGTGCGGGTTTCGAGCTGGGCTTTTCGCATCCCGCGCTCGTATCCGCGAATGTCCGCGCTGAGCTGCGCGACCAGCGTTTCAATGTCCTGCGCCATCACGCGGCCTCCAGGTCAAGCCGGAGCGCATGGGCCTGCGCCCACGATGTCGCCCAGGCGGTGTTTTCAGCCCTTCCGGGCGCGGTCGGGGTTTCAGCGTCCAGCGGGCTCGCTTCCCACGGGCGAAGCTGCAAGGCGCGGTGCGTGCCTATCCAGTCGCCCGCCTTGAAGGCGCGGACGGCCTCTTGTGTGATCGGGGCGCGGTGTTTTCCGACGCGGCGCTTGCGGGGCATCGGCCTATCTCCTGTTCGAGCGGAGCGCGGGCGGCCGCGCATCGCGGGCGGGCGGCTCATGGTCAAGGTCCAGCTCGCGGCACAGGCGCGCGAACGCGAGGCGGCTGTCTCGCTCGATGGCGCAGGCCGGGTTCGGCTTCAGCGATCCGCTGCCCGCCTCGATCAGAAGCCCATGAGCCTTGATGGCCTCGCGAGCCTCCGCCGCCCGGTCCAGCGCCTCGCAAGCCAGCGTCAACAGGTGCAGGTGATGCGCCTCAAGCTCGAAGGTCTCGACGGTCGAGACGTAGAAGGCCGCAGCGTCAGCGCTCAGATGCGCCGGGGTCTGGATACGTTTACGGGCCATTGAGCCCTCCGAAAAAATCGAACCGGGGACGCGGTTCTGATAATTGTGCTCCCCCGCCGGGGGTCGCTCCACGCGCTCAAAAGCCGCTCACTCCCCCCGGTGCTCCCAATTGTGGACGCGGGAATTTCAGTCCCCTCGCCGGTCTCCACGCATACGGTCCTGAAGCTCATCTCCACCCCCGGTATCGGGCTACCGGAAACCAAAGAGTGAGAAAAAATCTGCGCGTGAGACCCACGCCGGTCCCGCGATAGAGGCCCGGTCGGTGTTGAGGGGTTCCCCCCACCATCGCCCACGCGCCGCGACCCACGTGGTGAGGAAGAGCGACAGCAGGGGGAGCGCGGTCACGCCACCACCCGAAGGTTCGGACGCATCGCAACCTGTTTGGCGCGCTTGCGCATCAGCGCCGCGGCGAGGTGACGGAAGATGCAGTTGGTGGCCAGGTCGAGCGCTTCATCCTGCGCGCCTGTCTGAAGGGCGGCGGAATAGGCGATATCGTGCAGCCGGGTGATTTCATCCTCTGGCAGATTGATGGCCATCGGTTGATCTGGGTCGCGCACGGCGGCGTCGGCGTTATCCGCCAGCCTTTGCCTGACCACGTAGGCGGCCCGGTTCGCCACGGCGGGCGAGATGCCCTCGGCAATCAGGCTCATCGCGATTTCATGGCTCATGTGCGCTTCTCCAGCTTGGCGAGCCGGGCTTCCAGCTCTTTGATTTTCGCGTCTCGCTGGTCGAAGCCCTTCCCTGCCGCCTCGGTCACCGCTTCCAGCGCCTCGGCAAAGGCACTCCAGCTCACGGGAGACTTCAGGGTCTTCTCGCTCATGGTTCGGGTGATGTGGCTCGCCTTGAGCTGGTTCACGACTCCGCCTCCCACGTGGCGCCGGTCAGGACCGAGACGGAGCCGGGGCGAACGCGCTGCCAGTTGGCATAGGTCAGGCCCCTGAAGCTCCAGAGGTTCGCTTGAAACAAGCTGATCAGCGAAGTGGGGGTCGGGGCGGTGCTGTCGCCGTCCGGCTCGCTGTGCGCTTCCACCGCTGCCTGTTGGCTTGAAGCGATGTGCGATTCCTCGTCCCACGCCGCCACGATGCCCGCGCCATCCACGAGGGTGATCTGGCCAGCAGGAGCGCCGCGGGTCACCACGCACGGGACGCCGAACAGGTCGCCGCCGCGCGCGCCGAGGTCGGGTTCCACCTTTGCCGCGGAGATGGCCACCGCCAGATCGGGAGACAGCACGAAATAGGCGCGGCCAAGGTCGCCCTGGAAGTCTGCAACCAGCGCCCGGAGATCTGCCGCCATGTCGCTGGTCGCCGGGATCGGGGTCACGCCGTTGGTGATGGAGCCCACGCTGGCCGGGGTGAGGAAGGCTTCATCGAGCTTGTCCGCGAGGGCCTGCGTCAGACCGTCGAAAATCAGCGTTTCAACGCCGGGCTCGGCCTGCAATGCTTCCTTGGTCACAATGACAAGGCCGCCGAATTTGCGCCGGGCGAAGCCGCCGAGCATGAACGAGGGTTTCACCGCTGGCATCGCCTCACCCTGGCCAACCTCGGCCGCGGCGACGTGGCCGCCTGTGATGGTCCGGGTCTGGAACCCGATGCGCCGGGCGCCGATGCGGAAGAGGCTCGCCCGATTGCGGATCGCGCCGAACAGGGCCGGATCTTCATAAGCCGTGCCGGAGCCGATTTCGGAACTCAGCACGCTGGCGGTCGCGGAGCGGACGATGTTCCGCGGGGCGCGATTTGCCCATCGCTTTTCCGCCCAGTTGCGCGCCGCTTCCTCGCCCATGCTGGCGGTCAGCGCGACAAGGGCCTTGGTCGCGTCGTGGCGGGTGTCTCTGAGGTCAACGGTTCGTGCGGTCATTGGTCGGTCTCCGGGGATTTGGCCTGAGACCATCATCCGGAGCAAACCGGACGGCGGAACCCGCTCAAACCGGACGGGAGGCGCTAAAACCGGACGGAAACCGGACGGCTACGCCTGATCCGCCCGAAGCCGCGCCACGTCGATCAGCCAGCGCCCGGTCCCGAATTTCGCTCCATATCCCTGCCTCGCCCGCTTCAGCGCCCAGCTTTCCGTCATGCCGAAAAGGCCCGCCGCACGACCAGGCTCCAACCAGCCGGCGTCAATCGCCTGATCCCATGTCTGCGGCACGGTCTGGGGAACCTCCGGGGCGGTGGCTATGTGGCCTCCGGCCTCTCCGGCCAGGGCTTCCTCGATGGCAATCGCGGAGCGTCTCAGCCCCTCGGCACTGGCCAGAAGGGCCTCGGCGGCGGAACGCAGCTTTCTGACTTCCTCGATGGTCGTCATCACCACGGCTCACGGAAGGTCGAGCGGGGCGGCTCCGCGCAGCCCCCAAGCGGAGCGGTGCTGCCCCGTTCCTCGATGGTGGATTGATCGGACTTCCCGGTGGTGGCGGGGTTCGGCTCTGCGCTTTTGGGGCTCCGAGCCGCCCCCCTTCGGAACCTTGGCTGGGTTTCAGAGGTGGCGACCCAAACCGACCAAGATTTTTCTCCACCGGTGGCGCTGCCGTCGGGTTCAATGGGTTCGGGGGACAATGGCGCCCCCCTTTTCGGGCCGTTTTTTCCCCCTTTCCGCATTTTCGCCACAATTGGAAACGGGGACAGGAGCGCCCCCCTTTCACCGATCAGCGGGGCATAGAAATTCACCCGCGACCGTCCCGGCGTCGGGTCGCGCTGGACCGCCCAGAAGCCTCCGGCCTCCAGCTCTTTGACCGCCTTGCGCAGGTGGCTCCTGTCCGCCTGAAGGTCGGCGGCCATCGCTTCCCCGCCCGGTCGAGCCACCCCTGTCCGCCGGTTCAGATACCGGAAGCACAGCAGCAGCCCGACCCGCAGCGCGAGCTTGGACAAGTCCGGATCGAGACTCATCGCCAGCGCCAGGGCGGACCTGTCCGCGTTCGATATGCGGTAGGAGGTCACTAGATCCGCGCCCCCGGCTTCCACCGCCCGTTCTCGTTGTGTATGGTCGTCATGTGGTTTGAACCTTCCAATCTGGCCGCACAACAGGACGCCGTCCGCTCCCCCGCGGGCGGCGTTCGTGCGTTCGGGCTCATTCGATGCCGACTTGTTCGGGGGTCTTGCCGTCGATGAAGGCCATCAGGCCGTCACTGAAAGCCTGATGCAGGTCGAGGCGCTGGCGCTGGCTGGCGCCGCCCTGGACGGCGATGGAATCCACCCAGGCCGCGCCGTCCTCGACCAGCTTGGCCGCACGGTCCTGCTCTACCTGCATTTCGTCAGGCAGGAAGCCGTAGCCCACGCCTGCGTCGTGGATATCCTTCATCGCCTGCCCGATCCGGTAGCCGGAGACGGTCGCGAGGCGCAGGTGGATATCGTGGCGATAGGGGAGCGCGGGCATCAGCATGCCTCCCGGTCGCGCTCGGCGATGCGGGCTTCGATCCACGCGTTCACCTCGCCCTCGGGCCATGCGACGGCGTTTCCGCCGACCTTCACAGGCGCGGGGAAGCTCTTCTCGGCAATGCGGGCGTAAAGGGTGGAGCGGCCCAGCCGGACCCGCTCAAGGACTTCGTTCAGGCGCAAGAGGCGCATTGGTTTCTCCTTGTCCAGAAGCCTCCGAATGGAAGCGACGGGACAAGGATGGCCGGGGCGTCGTCCGGTTAATCCCTTTCGCAGGACAGAATTTTGAGCCCGCGATTTATTGCCTCGATGGCGGCGCTGCGCCCAAGCCCGTCAGCCCTGCCGATGTCAGCCTTCAGCGCGGATTCGCTGAACCGTGGATGGGGATTTTTGTCCAGAAAGGATCTGGCCATCCGGATGTCACGTCTGCGCTTTTCGTCGTCTTTTGGCCTGCCCCCTCGACGCAATGCGGCGGAGGCCTTCAGGTGCGGCGACATCATCATCTTGAGCAAGTGGGCGTCATGCGTTTTGCGCCGTTCCATCTCCTCAAAAGCCCGGTCAATGGCTCCGGCGCGAAGCTGGCCCCTCATGCGGTGAACAAGTGCGAGCGCATTATCCCGGCTCCCCATCTCGCGCACCCATTCGGCCAGCACGCGATCCTCCAGCTTAGCAGCCAATTTCGCAGGTTCGGGCTGGCAATCGCCGCTCGCCTGCGTCCACCGGCGTTCAAACTCGTTCAGCCATGCGGAGACGGTAAATTTCAGACTCGGGGTCATTTCCCGCCCCCTATCGCTCGCACGTTCGAGCCCTTCTCCGCCGGGGGCGTGAGAACGAACCGCTCCCAAGCCTCCAGAAGCTTGCGCCGCTTCCCGAACAGGTCTGAGCGCCGGTATGCCGCCTCCACGCCGCCCAGCGTGTGCGCCAGACATGCCTCCGCAACCTCGCGAGGAAAAGCCGTCCGATCCGCCGCCCAGTCCCTGAAGCTGGATCTGAAGCCGTGAATCGTCGCCACGTCGCCCTTGATGCCCATGCGCCGGAGAACCGCCGTCAGGCTCATGTCCGATAGCTGCGCCTTGTCCTTGTCCACCGAAGGGAAAACCAGCCCGGTGGTGCCGAACGCCTCGCCCAGCTCGGTGACGATTTCCATCGCGCGCGGCGTGAGCGGGACGCGATGCTCCCGGCTCGCCTTCATGCGATCAGCCGGAACGGTCCAGACCTTTTCGCTGGCGTCGATTTCGTCCCACGTCGCCCCCCTCACCTCTCCCGATCTGGCCGCGGTCAGGATGGCGAACTCGACGGCGCGGGCGGATACGCCCTTCCGGCCTCGCAGGTCTTGCATGAAGCCGGGAACGTCCGCCCAAGGCATCGCCGCGAAGTGCTGCACGGTCTTGATGCGCCGGGGAGCTGGCAGGAGGTTTTTCAGGTTGCCCTTCCACCGGGCCGGATTGTCGCCCTCGCGATGGCCCAGCGCGGTCGCCCAGTCCAGAACCGCCTCCACCCTCCCCCGGACGCGGCTGCCGGTTTCTGGCGTGGCCTTCCACACCGGCGCCAGCGCCTTCATCACCAGATTCACGTCCACGTCCGCGACCGGCAGATGGCCGAACACCGGATAGGCGTATTTCTCCAGCGTGGCCTCCCATTGCTTCGCGTGCTTCGGGTTCGACCATTCGGGCGCCTTCGCCTCGATGAAGCGTTCTGCGGCCTCCCTGAACGTCAGCACCGATGCCGCCGCGGCCTTGCGTGAGGCGCGCTCAAGGCGTCGGTGTTCAAGGGGGTCTATCCGGTCCAGCAGGAGCTTGCGGGCCTCCAGCGCCTTCTCGCGGGCTTCTGACAGCGAAACGAGATCCACCGGGCCGAGCCCCATCATCCGCGCCTTGCCGTTCAACGTGAAACGAAAGACCCACGACTTGCTCCCGGCTGGAGCGACCCGGAGATACAGGTTCCCGCCGTCCGGGTGGAAGCCTGGGCGGGTCTCGGTCGCCACGGCGCGGGCGGACAGCCTATTGCGGGGGCGGGCCATAAGATTATTCGTTCCTGTATACGTTGCGTGTCCGGATTGGACCGGATTTCGCTGGACGGGTCAAGACGCGCTATGTCCTGAATACGCTTATGTCATGCGGGATTACGGACGCCTTCGGATGCGGCTGGATACCGCCCCGGCAGACATCCTCTCCGCCACTTTCCCCTTTTTTCTTGTGTTTATTCAACGCTCAAACGATTTCGTCTGATTTTCGGTATACAAGTCTGCATACGTTGTGCATCATGGCCCCGCCAACCAGGAAGGAGGCCACCCCATGACACGTATCGAGAAGCTCTACGCCGCATTGATCGAGGCCAATGCAGCCCAGAAAGAAGCCGCTCAACGCTTTGAAGAGGCGGAAGCCGCCGCCATAAGCGAGGCGGGAGAGCCGCCCCACTGCGTTCGCGACAGGCACAGTGGCCACGCGATTTCACGCGAGCGCTTCGAGAAAGAAAGCCACTGGCGCGTTGATGCCGGACCGTGGCTTGGCGATAAGCATTTGCCGCCCACCGAGGATGAGCTGAAGACCATCCGTCAGATGACTGAAGAGCGGAGCCGGGCGGCGAGAGAATGGTTTGACCGGAGTGATGCCGCCGAGGCCCGTTATCGGGTGGATGAGTTGGAAATGGCGATGGAGAACGCGCACGACAGACAGGGGCGCCTTCAAGACCTGATAATCGCCGCCCGTGCCACCTGCGCTCAGGATGTGGCACTCCAGCTTGAAGTCATTCGGATCAGCTACCCGCCGCAGTATTATTCGGACGTGGCCGCGGCGGCGCGCATTGCCGAGCGAGCCCTGAGCCTGTCTCAGGCGGCTTGAGCGCCCGTCACTGCCCACGTGGACAGTGAGCCTATCTTGAAACGTTTCAAGATGCGCCCCCGGCTCCGGCTGGGGGCGTTTTCGTGAGCATGTTCCCCTCCGGAACATGCGTTTCTCGATCCGGCGGTAGACCGAAAACGCGTTCCAGAAGGGAACGCGATTGGCACCGCCTCCGATGCGGGCATCTGGTAGGCGTTACCAGATGGAACGCCCGCGAATGTTCCGTAAGGGAACGTTGGCTCCTAAACCCTGT
>JBJHDH010000050.1:0-11158 GCA_050486445.1 Euryhalocaulis sp. | reverse complement strand
ACAGGAGCTGGACATCGACGCGGATATCGACGCGCAGACCGGCGGCCTGCGCATTGTCCGGCGCGTTACCGTGGTCGAGGACGACCAGCTGGAGAACGAGTCGGCGCAGATCACCCTTGCCGAGGCGAAGAAGCGCGATTCCGGCGCCGGGATCGGAACGGTGTTCGAGGAAGAGCTGCCGCTGTTCGATTTCGGCCGGGTGATGTCGCAGACCGGCAAGCAGGTGGTGATGCAGCGCCTGCGCGAGGCCGAGCGCGACCGTCAGTTCAGCGAATACAAGGACCGTATCGGCGAGATCGTCAACGGCATCATCAAGCGCGTCGAATACGGCAATGTCATTGTCGATCTGGGCCGCGCCGAAGGCGTCATCCGCCGCAATGACGGCCTGCCGCGTGAAAGCCTGCAGGCCAACGACCGCGTGCGCGCCTATATTTATGATGTGCGCCGCGAAACGCGCGGGCCGCAGATTTTCCTGTCGCGCGCGCATCCGGATTTCATGGCCGCCCTGTTCGCGCAGGAAGTGCCGGAAGTCTATGAAGGCGTGATCGAGATTCCCGCCGTGGCGCGGGATCCGGGCAGCCGGGCGAAGATCGCCGTGCTGTCCAACGACTCCTCCATCGACCCGGTCGGCGCCTGTGTCGGCATGCGCGGCTCGCGCGTGCAGGCCGTGGTGAACGAACTGGCGGGCGAGAAGATCGACATCATTCCCTGGTCGCCGGACCACGCCACCTTCATCGTCAACGCACTGCAACCGGCCGAGGTCAGCAAGGTGGTGCTGGACGAGGAAGAGGCCCGCGTCGAGGTCGTGGTGCCCGAGGAGCAGCTCTCGCTGGCCATCGGCCGCCGCGGCCAGAATGTGCGCCTTGCGTCCCAGCTAACGGGATGGTCCATCGACATTCTGACCGAGGCGGAAGAATCGGAGCGGCGGCAGAAGGAATTCCGCGAACGCACCGAATTGTTCATGAACGCCCTTGATGTTGACGAGACCATCGCCCAGTTGCTGGTCTCCGAGGGCTTCGAGACGGTGGAAGAGGTCGCCTATGTCGATCCTTCCGAGATTTTGCGGATCGAGGGCTTTGACGACGATACGGCGCAGGAGTTGCAGGAGCGCGCGCGCGAGCATCTGGAGCGTCTGGCCGCCGAACTGAACGAAAAGCGGACCGAGCTTGGCGTTGAGGATGCGCTGCTGACCTTCCTTGGCGGCGACTCGATCGAGGTTCTGCAGACCGCTGTGAAGCTGGGCGGCGCCGAGGTGAAGTCGGTGGAAGATTTCGCCGGGCTCACCCCCGACGATCTGCGCGGCTGGTTCGAGAACCGCGACGGCGAGCGTGTGCGCGAGCCGGGCCTGCTCGACGAATACAAGCTCAGCACCGAAGAGGCGAACGAGCTGGTGATGCGCGCCCGCCTGGAAGTGGGCTGGATCACGGAGGACGACTATAAGGCCACGGTGGGCGGTGACGACGCCGAAGAGGGGACCGAGCCAGGGGAAAGCGGGGAGGCCTGATGGGCGCGGCGGCGCGGGAGCGGCGCTGCGCGGCGTCCGGCGAGACCAGGCCGGAGGCCGCGCTGATCCGCATCGCGATCTCGCCGGACGGCGAGGCGGTTCCGGATCTGGCCGCCGATCTTCCCGGACGCGGCGTCTGGGTGTCGGCGGACCGGGCCTCGGTGGAGCGAGCGGTGAAGCGGGACGCCTTCTCGCGTTCGGCGAGAACGAAGGTCTCCGCCCCCGACGGCCTGGCGGACCGGATCGAGGCGCAGCTTTCAGCGCGCGCCTTGAGCCTTCTGGGTCTGGCGCGGCGCGCCGGCCAGGTCGCGGCGGGCGAGACCAAGGCGCGGGAGGCGCTGAAAGCCGCCCGCCCCGCCTGGCTGATCGAGGCGGCGGACGGCGGCGCGGACGGGCGCGGCAAGATGCTGGCGCTGGCCCGCGCGGCCTGGGGCGAGGCGCCGCTGGCCGGCTGTTTCACAGCCGCCGAGCTGGGCGCGGCGCTGGGGCGGGAACAGACGGTCCACGCCGTGCTGGCCGAAGGCGGACTGGCGGCGCGGTTCGGGGCGGAGATGAGGCGTCTTGCGGGGTTCCGGCCGCTGGTTCCGGCGGACTGGAACGCGGCAGGCGCGGCGGACAGTTGAGTTTGGCCCGAAGGCGGCTAGGTTACAGCCCCTTCAGGCGGATCGAGGGTTGACGGCGCTCGCGGCGCGCGCCGTTCCGGCTCGGATGAGCGCGCCGCAGAATTGTAGAGACTCGCCGCATGAGCGACACGAAAGACAAAGACCCTTCGGCCACTACGCGACGGCCGCTGAGCCTCAAGCGCACAACGGGCGCCGGGACAGTGAACCAGAGCTTTGCGCGCGGACGCACCAAATCGGTTGTGGTCGAGAAAAAGCGCAAGCGCATGCTGGGCCCGCAAGGCGCGGAACAGCCCGCCGGCCTGAAGACCATGGCTCCGGCCGAGCCGGAGACCGCCGCCACGCCCGGCGGGCTCTCCGACGAAGAGATGAAGGCGCGTCAGCGCGCCATCGAAAAGGCGCGCGCCGACGAGGACGCCCGTCAGGCCGAACGCGAGCGCGAAGAAGCCGAGCGCGCCCAGCGCGCCGAGGAGGACCGCAAGCGGCTGGAGGAAGAGCGCGCCCGCGCCGAGCGGGCCCGCGCCGAGCGCGAGGCCGCCGCGGCTTCCGGGGCCGAAGCGCCGCCCGCCGCGCGCGAGGATGCGCGCCGCCCGGAGCGCGAGCGCGAACGCGAGGCCGAAGGTGAAACCGATCTCGCCGGGGCAGCCGAGGAAATGGGCGGCCGGGTGAAGTCGAAAAAGCCCGGTGTCGCCGCCGCGCCTGCGAAAAAGAAAAAAGGCGATACGCCCAAACGCCGCGGCCGCCTGACCATCCAGAACGTGTTCGAGGACGACGAGGAACGCCAGCGTTCGCTCGCCTCGGTGCGCCGCGCGCGCGAGCGCGAGCGCGACCGCCGCATGACCGGCGGCGCCGGCGAAAAGCAGATGCGCGACATTATCGTGCCGGAGACGATCACAATTCAGGATCTGGCCGGCCGGATGGCGGAACGCACCGCCGATGTCGTGAAATATCTGATGAAGCAGGGCCAGATGGTGCGCGGTTCCGACGTGATCGACGCCGATACGGCGGAGCTGATCGTCGCGGAGTTCGGCCATAATGTGCGCCGCGTCGCGGAATCCGATGTCGAGCTGGGCTTTATCGAGGACGACGATCCGGACGCGGCGAAACAGCCGCGTCCGCCCGTGGTCACGGTCATGGGCCATGTCGACCACGGCAAGACATCGCTGCTGGACGCGCTGCGCGAGACCGACGTGGCGGCGGGCGAGGCCGGCGGCATCACCCAGCATATCGGCGCCTATCAGGTGAAGCTGAAATCGGGCGAACGCATCACCTTTATCGACACGCCGGGCCATGCCGCGTTCAGCGAGATGCGCGCGCGCGGCGCCAATATCACGGACATTGTGATTCTGGTCGTGGCCGCCGATGACGGCGTGATGCCGCAGACGATCGAGGCGATCAATCACGCCCGGGCGGCGGGCGCGCCAATCATCGTGGCGGTCAACAAGATGGACAAGCCCGGCGCCAAGCCCGACCGCGTGTTGCAGGATCTGCTGCAACACGAGATCGTGGTGGAGGCCATGGGCGGCGACGTGCAGGCGGTGCAGGTCTCGGCGCTCAAGCGCACGGGGCTGGACCAGCTTACCGAAGCGATCAGCCTTCAGGCCGAGATTCTGGAACTGAAAGCCAATCCCGACCGCGACGCCGACGGCGTGGTGATCGAATCCAAAGTCGAGCAGGGCCGGGGCCCGGTGGCGACGCTGCTGGTGCATCGCGGCACGCTGCAACGCAGCGACATTGTCGTGGCCGGCATGCATTGGGGCAAGGTGCGCGCGCTGACCAACGAGCGCGGCCAGCAGATGACCGAGGCAGGTCCCGCCGACGCGGTGGAAATTCTGGGCCTGGACGGCGCGCCGGAGCCCGGCGAGCCGTTCGCGGTGGTCGAGAGCGAAGCCCGGGCGCGCGAGCTGACCGAATACCGCTCCCGCACCCGGCGGCGCGGCTCGGCGGCGGCGCCCGCGGCGGCGGCCTCGCTCGAACAGATGATGACGCGGCTGAAAGACAAGAAGGTCGCCGAGGCGCCGGTGGTCGTGAAGGCCGACGTGCAGGGCTCGACCGAGGCCATTGTCGGCGCGCTCGCCAAGATCGGCAACGACGAGGTGACGGCCCGCGCCATCCATCAGGGCGTTGGCGGCGTCAATGAATCCGACGTGCTGCTGGCCAAGGCGACATCCGCGCCGATTCTTGCCTTCAATGTCCGCGCCAACAAACAGGCGCGCGAACTGGCCGAACGCGAAGGCGTGGAGATCCGCTATTATTCGATCATCTATGAGCTGATCGACGATATCCGCGCGGTGCTTCAGGGCATGCTGGCGCCGGAGCGGCGCGAGACCTTCCTCGGCTATGCGGAAATTCTGGAAGTGTTCAATATTTCCAAGGTCGGCAAGGTGGCCGGCTGCCGCGTGACCGAGGGCGTGGTGCGGCGCGGCTCGGGCGTGCGCCTGCTGCGCGACGACACGGTGATCCACGAAGGCAAGCTCTCGACGCTGAAACGCTTCAAGGACGAGGTCTCAGAGGTGCAGACCGGTCAGGAATGCGGCATGGCGTTCGAGAATTATCAGGACATCCAGGTCGGCGACCAGATCGAGTGCTTCGAGGTCACCCACGTGGAACGCAAGCTGTAGCAATCTGGCCCTGGACGCGCTTCAAGAAGTGCGTCCAGGGCCCGGTCCAGACAACAAGCCGGCGAGGCCGGTCTGTTCAGACTCCTGCGATCACCCTGGAGCCCGGATAAAGGCTCCGCTTTTTCCGGGGCCGGCGCGATCAGGAAAAACTCTCCGTCCAGGAGCCTCACCATGTCACCCCGCAATGACAGCAAAGCCCCCTCCCAGCGCCAGTTGCGCGCCGGCGAGCTGGTGCGCCACGCGCTGGTCGATATTCTGGCGCGCGAGGAATTCCGCGACCCCGCCTTGCAGGGCGTCAGCGTCACGGTTTCGGCCGTGCGCGTGTCGCCGGACATGAAACACGCCATCGTCTTTGTCGAACCGCTGGGCGCCAAGCTGGGCGGCGCGCACGCCGAAGACGTGGTGGCGGGACTCAATCGCGCCGCGGCCTTCATTCGCGGCCGGCTCGGCAAGAAGATCGAGATGAAATTCACGCCGAACCTGCGCTTTGTCCATGACGAAAGCTTCGACGCGGCCAGCGACATGAACGCCCTGCTCGCCCGGCCCGAAGTCGCGCGTGATCTGAAGGACTAGAACCAAAACAATGGCGCGCAGACGCAAGACGGCCGATACGGTCCATGGCTGGATCGTGCTGGACAAGCCCGTGGGGCTGACCAGCACACAGGCGCTGGGCCGGGCGCGGCGGCTTCTGGGCGCGGGCAAGGCCGGCCATGCCGGCACGCTGGACCCGCTGGCCACAGGGATTCTGCCGCTGGCCTTTGGCGAGGCGACCAAGACCATTCCGTTTATGGAGGGGGCGGAAAAGACCTATCGCTTCACCCTGCGCTGGGGCCAAGCCACCGATACGCTGGACGCCGAGGGCGAGATCACGGCCGAAAGCCCGGTTCGCCCGGCGCGGGACGCCATCGAGGCCGCCCTGCCCGGCTTTACCGGGACAATCATGCAGGCCCCGCCGGCCTTTTCGGCGGTGAAGATTGACGGCAGGCGGGCCTATGATCTGGCCCGGGCCGGAGAGGCCGTGGCGCCCGAGCCCCGGCCTGTGGATATCCATGAATTGCGCCTGGTTGAGACCCCGGACCCCGACCATGCCGTTCTGGAAATGCGTTGCGGGTCAGGAACTTATGTGCGGTCACTGGCGCGGGATCTGGCCCATGCGCTGGGGACCGAGGCCCATGTCGGCGCCCTGCGCCGCACGGCTGTGGGGCCGTTCGGCGAGGCGCAGGCCATTACGCTGGACGCGCTGGAGGATTTGGCCCATAAGGCGCGGGTTCTGGAGGCCTTGAGACCGGTCCAGACCGCGCTGGACGACATCCCGGCGCTGGCCATAACCGGCGAAGAGGCGTTCAGGCTGAGGCAGGGCCGATCCATCGTCCTGCTTCCAAGACAAGCGCAAGAACTGAAAGCGCACGCCCGTCCGCGCCGGATCGCCGGCAAGGACGCGTCGCGTTGGGTTTTGGCGCTTGCGGATGACCAGCCTGTCGCCGTGGGCGACGCGCGCGCCGGCAAGCTTTCGCCCCTGCGCGTGTTTAATTTTTAGGAGCAACACGATGTCGATTACGCCGGACCGCAAGGCCGAACTGATCGCGGACAACGCCCGCAGCCAGGGCGATACGGGCTCGCCCGAAGTACAGGTTTCGATCCTGACCGAACGGATCGCCAATCTCACCGAACATTTCAAAACCCACAAAAAGGACAATCACTCCCGCCGCGGACTCCTGAAAATGGTGTCCCAGCGCCGCCGCCTGCTCGACTATCTGAAAGACAGGGATGTGGCGCGCTATCAGGCGCTGATCGAAAAGCTCGGTCTGCGACGCTAGGGCGGAGGAACACACGCCATGTTCAATACTGCAACCAAATCCATCGAATGGGCGGGGCGCACGCTTACGCTCGAGACCGGAAAGATCGCGCGCCAGGCCGCGGGCTCGGTCGTCGCCACCTATGGCGAGACCAAGGTTCTGGCCGCCGTCACCGCCGCGCGCAGCGCCAAGGAAGGAATCGATTTCTTCCCGCTGACCGTGAATTATGTCGAGAAGACCTATGCCGCCGGCAAGATTCCCGGCGGCTATTTCAAGCGCGAAGCCCGCCCGACCGAGAAGGAGACGCTGGTCTCCCGCCTGATCGACCGGCCGGTGCGCCCGCTCTTCGTCAAGGGCTTCAAGAACGAGACGCAGGTGATCTGCACCGTGCTCAGCCACGATCTGGAAAACGATCCGGACATCGTGGCGATGATCGCGGCCAGCGCGGCGCTGACGCTTTCCGGCC
Organism: Euryhalocaulis sp.; assembly: GCA_050486445.1. Classification (GTDB taxonomy): domain Bacteria; phylum Pseudomonadota; class Alphaproteobacteria; order Caulobacterales; family Maricaulaceae; genus Euryhalocaulis. The sequence goes on along the minus strand of JBJHDH010000050.1, from coordinate 4,151 downwards.
TGCCCTTTATGGGGCCGATCGGGGCGGCGCGCGTCGGCTATATCGCCGGTGACTATGTCATCAATCCGCTGATTGAGCATCTGGCGGATTCCGATCTTGACCTGGTGGTCGCCGGCACCGCCGACGCGGTGATGATGGTGGAATCCGAGGCGAAGGAACTGCCGGAAGACGTCATGCTGGGCGCGGTGATGGCCGGCCACAAAGCGTTCCAGCCGGTGATCGACCTGATCATCCAGCTCGCCGAGCTGGCGGCCAAGGAGCCCTGGGACTTTCAACCCGAGGATCGCGGCGCCGAGAAGAAAGCCGTGGCCGCGCTGGTCGAGGACGATCTGCGCGCCGCCTATGCGATCAAGAACAAGAGCGAGCGCCAGCAAAAAGTGCAGGCCGCCAAAGAGGCCGCCGCCGCGAAGCTGCTGCAAAGCGAGACCAATCCGGACGGCATGACGGCGCAAATCTTCGCCGATGTATTCAAATCGGTGGAAGCCTCCATCGTGCGCGGCGGCATTATCAAGACCGGCAAGCGCATCGACGGCCGCGGCCTGGCCGATGTCCGCCAGATCGAGGCGGAGGTCGCAACGCTCCCCCGCGCCCATGGCAGCGCCCTGTTCACGCGCGGCGAGACGCAGGCGCTGTGCGTGGCCACGCTCGGCACCGGCGAGGACGAGCAATATATCGACGCCCTGACCGGAACGTATAAAGAGACGTTCCTGCTGCATTATAATTTCCCGCCTTATTCGGTGGGCGAGACCGGCCGGTTCGGTTTCACCGGCCGCCGGGAAATCGGCCACGGCAAGCTGGCCTGGCGGGCGCTGCGCGCGGTGATGCCGGGCGCGGAGGAGTTCCCTTACACGATCCGCCTGGTGTCGGAGATCACGGAGTCGAACGGCTCCTCCTCCATGGCCAGCGTATGCGGCGGATCGCTGGCGCTGATGGACGCAGGCGTGCCGATCAAGCGCCCGGTCTCGGGCATCGCCATGGGCCTGATCAAGGACGAGGACGGTGTCGCGGTCCTCAGCGACATTCTCGGCGACGAGGACCATCTGGGCGACATGGACTTCAAGGTCGCCGGCACGTCCGAGGGCGTCACCAGCCTGCAGATGGACATCAAGATCGCCGGCATCACTGAAGACATCATGCAGACCGCGCTGGATCAGGCCAAAGGCGGACGCCTGTACATTCTGGAGCGGATGAACGCGGCGCTGACCGGCGCCCGGACCGAAGTGGGCCAGTATGCGCCGCGCATCGAGACCATCACCATTCCGACCGACAAGATCCGCGACGTGATCGGCACGGGCGGCAAGGTGATCCGTCAGATCGTGGAAGAGACCGGCGCCAAGGTCGATGTTAGCGACGACGGCGTCATCAAGGTCGCCTCGTCCGACAAGGCCTCCATCGACGCCGCGCTGAAATGGATCAAGGGCCTGACCGCCGAGCCGGAAGTCGGCGAGATCTATGAAGGCAAGGTCGTGAAGGTGATGGATTTCGGCGCCTTCGTGAATTTCTTCGGCCCGAAGGATGGCCTGGTGCATGTGTCGCAACTGCGCAAGGAGCGGGTGAACCACCCCTCCGACGTGCTGAAGGAAGGCGATGTGGTGAAGGTGAAGCTGCTGGGCTTTGACGACCGCGGCAAGGTCCGCCTCTCGATGCGGGCGGTGGATCAGGAAACCGGCGAAGACCTGGAAAAGGCCGGCGCCGCGACGGAAGACGCCGAGGCGTAAAGCCGCGCACAGCTTCACAGCAAGTCGTGAAAATCAGAAGCCGCCCTTGCAAGAGGGCGGCTTTTTGGTTTTCCGCTCTCCCATCACGGTTCCCCGGCGCGCGCCACGCCTCCGTGAATGGACATTCGCGCCCCGGCGGGGGAATTTTGGCGTTAAAGAGGAGACACCCATGCGCCTTGCTCTCGCCGCCCTCGTTTTCGCCTTCGCCGTTCCGGCGGCCGCCCAGCAGACCGCGCCCGTGGCCGAACGCCCGGCCGGGCTGGTCGCGGACGGAATCCCCCCTGTGCCGCGTGATCTGGCCGAGCGCACGCGCCCCTATATGGAGTTCCGCACCGCCAATTTTCTTGGCTGGAACGCGCAGGACCGCTCGATGCTGGTTTCCACGCGCTTTGGCGACACGGTCCAGCTACACCGCGTCGCGGCGCCAATGGGCGCGCGCGAGCAGATCAGTTTCGAGGCCGAGCCGGTAAGCGGAACCTGGTCGCCCGGCGGCGATGTTCTGGTAGTGCGCAAGGATACGGGCGGCGACGAATTCTTTCAGCTCCACACGCTTTCCGATGGCCGGCTCAGCCTCGTCACCGACGGGCGCAGCCGGAACAGTTTCGGCGCATGGAGCCGGGACGGCGGCTTTATTCTCTATTCCTCCACCCGCCGCACCGGCGCGGACACCGATCTCTATCTGGTCGATCCGCGCGATCCTTCGACCGACCGGCTACTGGCCGGGCGCGAAGGCGGCGGCTGGTTCGTGCTGGATATTGCGCCGGACATTTCATCTGACGGGCGCAGCGCCGTGGTGCTGGAATATATCCAGATCACCAAATCCAATCTGCATCTGCTCGATATTGAAACCGGCGCCATCACGCCGATCGGCGATCACAGCCTGCCGGTCGCATACGGCAATGCGATGTTCGCGCCGGACGGCGCGCTGTGGGTCACCTCTGATCAGGACAGCGAATTCCAGCGCCTCGGCATTCTGGATACCGGGACCGGCGCCTTCAGCCCGGCCTCACCGGATTCGCAATGGGACGTCGAAAGTTTCGATATCGCGGAGGATGGCAGCTTCATCGCCTATACGATCAACGAGGCCGGCAGTTCACGCCTGCGCATTCTGGATCCCGAAACAGGCGCGGCGCGCACGGTGGAGGCCCTGCCCGCCGGCGTGATCGGCGGGGTGGAGATTGCGCCCTGGGGCGAGATCGGGCTCAGCCTCGCCTCGGCGCGCGGCGCGACGGACGCCTATTCCGTCGATCCGCGAACGCTCGCCGTCACACGCTGGACGCGGAGCGAGACCGGCGGGCTGGATGTGGAGCGCAACGCCGAGCCGGAACTGGTGGAGATCGAAAGCTTTGACGGCGAGCCGATGTCGGGCTTTCTCTACCGGCCCGACCCGGCCGTGTTTCCCGGCCCGCGCCCGCTGATCGTGAACATTCATGGCGGCCCGGAATCGCAGAGCCGCGCCGGCTTTCTCGGCCGCAACAATTATCTGCTGAACGAGCTGGGCGTCGCCATCTTCTATCCGAATGTGCGCGGCTCATCGGGCTACGGCAAACGCTTTGTCGGGCTGGATGACGGGCCGTGGCGGCGCGAGGATTCGGTGCGCGATATCGGCGCGTTTCTGGATAGGCTCGCCGCCGACCCGATGCTGGACGCGGAACGCATCGGCGTCACCGGCGGCTCTTATGGCGGCTATATGTGCTACGCCAGCGCCATCCATTTTGGCGAGCGGCTGCGCGGCGCGCTGTGCGTTGTCGCCATCTCCAATTTCGTCACGTTTCTGGAGAACACGGAATCCTATCGCCGCGATCTACGCCGCGTCGAATACGGCGACGAGCGCGACCCCGAACAGCGCGCCAAACTGCTGGAAATCTCACCACTCACCCGTGTGGACGAGATGGATATTCCGCTGTTCGTCGTCACTGGCGCAAACGATCCGCGCGTGCCGGCGAGCGAGGCTGACCAGATTGTCGAGGCGGTGCGCGCATCGGGACGCCCGGCCTGGCACCTTCTGGGGCTGGACGAGGGCCATGGCTTCGCCCGCAAGCCAAACCAGGACTATCAGTTCTGGACCAGTATGATGTTCTGGCAGGAAACGTTGCTGGACGGGATGGAGTAGAGGGGGGGGCGCCCGGGCCGGGCAACCGCAACAAAATGTATAAGTACAAAAAAAAAAGTTTTTAAATTTACCGTAAGCGCCTATTTGGAAAAATGTAGTTACAGATAATAATGCCGCCGCCCAAGAGAAGGGCTTAGACGCGGTTTTGGCCTTTTTAAAGATGTCCAAAGACACAGCCAAGTTTGTCAAATTTAACAATTGACTCAATCTCAGGCAATCTTCGGTTCTTTCTGGACCTTTGGTTGAGAAATGTTTAAATGGTCGCGAAAAGACAAAAGCCAAAGCTCTTGAAATATTTCTTCTTTTTGTTGAATTAGAAC
>JBJHDH010000049.1:0-12096 GCA_050486445.1 Euryhalocaulis sp. | reverse complement strand
GATAGACGAAGGTCTTGAACGCCGAACCCGGCTGGCGCCGCGCCTGGCTGATGCGGTTGAACTGGCTGCGGTCATAGGCGCGGCCCCCGGCCATCGCCAGCACGCCGCCATCGGGGTCCAGCGCCACAGCGGCGCCCTCGCTGGCGCCGCTGGCTTCCGCCGCGCCGTCCAGATGCGTGCGCAGCGCCGCCTCCGCCGCGCGTTGCAGGCCGAGGTCCAGCGTCGTCTCCACGATCAGGTCGCGGTCGAGCACGCCGATAATCCCCGCGAGCTGCACATCGGCCCAGTCCATGAAATAATGCGCGCTGGACGCCGCCGCGCCGCGCGCCACCACGATGGGCGCATCGAAGGCGGCCTCGCGCTCGGCGGGCGTGATGCGCCGCGCATCGACCATCACGTCCAGCACCACGGTGGCGCGCGCCTCGGCCCGGCCCACATCGGAGGAAGGATTATAGCGCGACGGCGCTTTCAGCAGGCCGGCCAGCAGCGCCGCCTCGCCGAGGCTCACCTCCGCCGCCGACTTGCCGAAATAGCGCCGCGACGCCGCCTCGACGCCCCAGGCCCCGGCGCCGAAATAGACGCGGTTCAGGTAGAGTTCGAGAATCTCGTCCTTGGTAAAGCGCCGCTCCAGCCACAGCGCCAGCACCGCTTCCTGCGACTTGCGGCGGAAGGTGCGCTCATTGGTCAGGAACAGATTCTTGGCGAGCTGCTGGGTGATGGTGGAGCCGCCCTGCACCACCGTTCCGGCGCGCCAGTTCGCCCATGCCGCGCGCGTAATGCCGAACGGATCGACGCCCGGATGGAAATAGAATTTGCGGTCCTCCACCGCCAGCACGGCGGCGGGCAGGTAATCCGGCATTTCATGGATGCGCAGCGCCCGGCCCTGCTGGTCGCCGCGGCGGCCGATCAGCGCGCCGCCGCGGTCCAGATAGGTGACGCTGGGCTGGCGTTCCAGACCCGCCAGCGCCGACAAATCGGGCAGATCGCGCGCGGCATAGATGAAAAAACCGCAGGCGGCGATGGCGGCCCAGACGCCCAGAATCGCCAGTCCGGTCAGCACGGCGCCGCCGCGCCGGCCCCGGCGGGCCGGAGGCCGGCCGCGCGCTCCGTTGCGGGTCTGGCTGCGCGGCTGACTGCGCGTGCCGGAGGACCGGCGCTGCGTCATGGTTAGCGCTCCGTTGCTGTCTGGCCCTTTCCCATCGCGCCTTCGCCGTTAAGAAGCCGTCAACACCGGCGCCGCAGGCCCGCGCGCAAAGGCGCGGCCACGTTGATTCCCGGCGATCTGGCTTCTGCCTTTGCCGCGTTTCCGGACGGCGAACCGGGTTCCACTTCGCCTGGAAACGCTCTAGGTTCCGGCGCAATTCCAGCCGCAAACCAAAAATCGCGACACCATGAAGATTCTGGTTCCCGTCAAGCGTGTGCTCGACGCCAACATCAAGGCGCGCGTGAGGGCCGATGGCGGCGGCGTCGAGCTGGCCAACGTCAAGATGTCGATGAATCCGTTCGACGAAATCGCCGTCGAACAGGCCGTGCGCATGAGCGAGGACGGCACGGCCAGCGAGATCGTCGCCGTCTCCATCGGGCCGGACAAGGCGCAGGATACGCTGCGCACCGCTTTGGCCATGGGCGCCGACCGGGGGATCCTCATAAAGACCGATACGGACCTGGAGCCGCTGGCCATCGCCAAAATTCTGGCCAAGATCGTGCGGGACGAACAGCCGGGCCTGGTCATCATGGGCAAGCAGGCCATTGACGACGATTCCAACGCCACGGGCCAGATGCTGGCGGCGCTACTGGACTGGCCGCAGGCCACCTTCGCCAGCCGTCTTGTGATCGAAAACGGATCGGCGCAGGTGACGCGCGAGGTCGATGGTGGTCTGCAGACGCTGAACGTGCGGCTTCCGGCGGTCGTCACCACCGATCTGCGGTTGAACGAGCCGCGCTATGCCTCGTTGCCCAACATCATGAAGGCGAAGAAAAAGCCGATCGACATTCATGATGCCGCGGAGACGGGCGTGGACCTGGCGCCGCGCCTGACGGTCATCGGCGTCGCCGAACCCTCGGCGCGTAAGGCCGGCGAGAAGCTGGCCAGCGCCGATGAACTGGTGGCGAAACTGAAAGCCAGAGGGGTGATCTGATGGCCGTTCTGGTTGTCGCCGAACATGACAACGCATCGCTCAATGATGCGACGCTGAAGGCCGTGACCGCCGCGCAGGCCCTGACCGGCCAAAACGCGGGCGGGGACATTGACGTGCTGGTCGCCGGTGAAAACGCCCGCGCCGCCGCCGAGGCCGCCGCGAACATCAAGGGCGTACGCAAGGTGATCCTGGCCGAGGCCGCGCCGTTGAAACGCCAGCTCGCCGAGGCGATGGAAAAAACCATCACGCCGCTGATGGCGAACTACGACGCGCTGGTCTCGCCCGCGACCACGACCGGAAAGAATTTTTCGCCCCGCATCGCGGCGAAGCTGGACGTCATGCATCTGTCCGATGTGTCCGCCATCGCGGAGGGCCGCTTCACGCGCCCGGTCTATGCCGGCAATGCGCTGCTGACCGTGACCAGCGGCGACGCCAAAAAAGTGCTGACCATCCGCCCCACCGCATTTGACGCCGCGCCGGCGGAAGGCGGCGCCGCGAGCGTGGAAAGCATCACGCCCGAGCTTGGCGATCTGCCCGCGGAATTTGTGTCGGAAGAGCGCCCGGAATCGGAACGGCCGGACCTGGCCGGCGCCAAGGTGGTGATTTCCGGCGGCCGGGGCCTCGGCTCAGGCGAGAATTTCCGCCTGCTAGAGGGTCTGGCCGACCGACTGGGCGCGGCGCTGGGCGCCAGCCGCGCGGCGGTGGACGCGGGCTTTGTGCCCAACGACATGCAGGTCGGGCAGACCGGAAAAGTGGTGGCGCCGCAGCTTTATATCGCCATCGGCATTTCCGGCGCGATCCAGCATCTGGCCGGGATGATGGAATCCGGCGTGATCGTCGCCATCAACAAGGATGAGGAGGCGCCGATTTTCGGCGTCGCGGATTACGGCCTGGTCGGCGATCTGTTCGAGATCATCCCGCAACTCGAAGCCGCGCTCGACAAGGCGTAGGCGCGCCTAGTCCAGCATCGCCGCGTCATCCGGCGGAACAATGGCGACGCGGGCGATATTGCGTCCGTCCATGGATTCGACGCGAAAGATAAAGCCGCCTTCCTCCACCTGCTCGCCTGGTTCGGGCAGATGGCCGAGCCGCCACAGGATGAAGCCCGCCAGCGTGGTATAGCGGTCGGACTCGTCCACCAGATCGGCGCCCAGCAGGCTCGACGCCTTGCGGATGTCGAGCCAGCCATCGACATGCCAGACGCCGTCCTCGCTCTGCTCCATGAACAGCGGCGCCTCGTCCTCGTCGGGAAAGTCGCCGGCGATGGCCTCCAGAATGTCGGTCGGCGTGGCGATGCCTTCCAGCGAGCCGTATTCGTCCACCACCACCGCCATGCGCAGCGGCGACTGGCGAATCTGTTCCATCAGGCGCAGCGCGCTGACGCTCTCATGCACCACCAGCGGCTGGCGCAGCGTGCGCTCCAGATCGATTGCTCCCTCGCGCAGCAGATCGCGCAGCAGATCCTTGGCCAGCGCCGCGCCGAGATAATCATCCAGCCCCCCGCGCGCGACAAGAAAGCGCGAATGGCCCAGATCGAGAATGCGCGTCTTCAATTCCTCGACATCGTCCTCGACATCCAGCCAGTCGATATCGGTGCGCGGCGTCATGATCGAGGAGACCGGCCGCTCCGCCAGCGTCAGCACGCCCTCGATCATCTCCTTTTCCTCGGAGGCGAACAGTTTGCGCTCTCCGGCCTGCTCGGCGATGACGTCGGCGGTTTCGCCAAGGCCGCTCTGGCCCGGTCGGCCGCCCAGCAGGCGCAGCACCGCCGCCGCCGTGCGCTCGCGCAGATCGCTGGTCAGCAGCAGCCGTTCCTTGTTGTGGCGGGCGATCTGGTTGAACGACTCGATCAGGATCGAGAAGCCGATAGCGGCGTAGAGATAGCCTCTCGGAATATGCAGTCCGAAGCCCTCCACGATCAGCGAGAATCCGATCATCAGCAGGAAGCCGAGGCAGAGGATCACCACGGTCGGGTGGCGCGTCACGAAATTCATCAGCGGCCGCGCCGCGGCGATCATCACGCCGATGGCGACGATGACGGCGATCATCATCACCGACAGATGCTCGACCATGCCGACGGCGGTGATGACGCTGTCCAGCGAGAACACCGCGTCCAGCACCACGATCTGCACCAGCACCTGCCAGAACACGGCGTGCTGCTGGGCGCCCTTGCGGCGCTTGGCTGCGCCGCCTTCCAGCCGCTCGTGCAGTTCCATCGTCGCCTTGAAAAGCAGGAACAGGCCACCGACTATCAGGATCAGGTCGCGGCCCGAGAAGGAATAGCCGAACACGCTGAACAGCGGCTGGGTCAGCGTCACGATCCAGGCAATGGAGGCCAGCAGCGCCAGACGCATGCCCAGCGCCAGCAGCAGGCCGATCACCCGCGCCCGGTCGCGCTGATGCGGCGGCAACCGGTCCGCCAGAATGGCGATGAACACCAGATTGTCGATGCCGAGCACGATTTCCAGAACGATCAGCATCGCCAGCCCGGCCCAGGCGGCTGGATCGTTCACCCATTCGAACAGCAAGCGCGAATCGTCCCATCGGCTGGAGCCTTCCACGCCGCTGGCGCGGTCTGGCCCGAAGCCGCCAATGCTATCGGCGCGGCGGGCGGGCGCAAGCGGGGAAAAATCTGGCTCGCGGCGGCTCCCGCTCCCGGACGGATAGAATCTGCGATTCAACCCGAACGGATTTTGCCCTAGGTTCCCGCACATGACATTGCGCATCGCCATTAACGGCGCGGGCGGCCGCATGGGCCGGGCGCTGTTCGACGCCGTCGCCGCACGCGGCGGGTTCGAGATCACAGCCTCGGCCGGCCGCGCCGGCATCGACGCGGGCGCGTTCGGCAAGGCCGGCGCCGTGATCGACTTTTCCACGCCGGAAGGAACGCTGGCGGCGCTGGGCGTGCTTTCCACGCTGCCGGCCAGCACGGCCTTCGTCACCGGCACGACCGGCCTGACGCCGGACCAGCAAAGCGCGATCGAAGCGGCGGCGCGCAGGCGGCCGGTGGTGCAGGCGGGCAATTTCTCGGTCGGCGTGGCGCTGTTGGCGGGGCTGGCCGAGATCGCCGCGCGGCGGCTGGACGAGGCCTGGGACATCGAGATCGCCGAGACGCATCACCGGCGCAAGCTGGATGCGCCCTCCGGCACGGCGCTGGCGCTGGCCGCGGCCGCCGCGCGCGGGCGCGGAACATCGCTGGACGCCGCCGCGGGGCTGGACCGCACCGGCGCGCGGCCGGCCGGCAGTATCGGATTTTCGGTCAGCCGCGCCGGCGGCGTGGTGGGCGAACATGCGGTCAGCTTCACCAGCGACCGCGAGCGCGTGGCGCTGTCGCACACTGCGTTCGACCGGGGAATTTTCGCCGAGGGCGCCTTGCACGCCGCGCGCTGGGCGCACGGGCGCGCGCCGGGCCTGTATTCCATGGCCGATGTTCTGGATCTGAAATTCTAGACCCGCTTATTGGGCGCGCTTATTGGGCGCGCTTATTGGGCGCGCGAGGGATGGAATACCGGGGCAATGCCGACGCCCAGCTGCGAGGCCTTGGCGTAAACCTCGTCTTCCGAGCAGCCGAGCTTCAGACCGATCAGCGGCGCGGGCAGGCATTCCTCCGCCAGTTCCCGCAGATTGGTTTCGTCGCGCCGGGTCCAGACCCGTCCGTCTGCGCCATTCCCGTCTGCGTTATTCTCTGTCACCGTATTTCTCCCGTTTCATGTCCCGCACAGAACATGCAACGGAACCGGCCGCGCCGCCGTTCCGCATTTTCTTCAGCAACGTTCAGCGGCGCGAGTGAGGGCGGCGTCTACCAGCTTCCGCTATTGGACATGGAGGCCCAGGGCTCTTGCGGTTCGCGCGCGCCGTCTTTCTGCAACAGCTCGACGGAAATGGCGTCAGGCGAGCGCACAAAGGCCATCCGGCCGTCACGCGGCGGCCGCGCGATCACATAGCCCATCGCCTGAAGATGCGCGCAGGTGGCGTAGATGTCGTCCACATTGAACGCCAGATGGCCGAAATTGCGCCCGCCATCATAGCCGGCCTCGTCCCAATTATGGGTCAGCTCGACCATCGGCACGCCGGGGCGCAGCGGCGATTCGCCTTCCTCCAGTCCGCCGGCGCGGTCGATATCCTGTGGCGCGGCGAGGAAATACAGGGTGAAGCGCCCGGCCTCCACATCCTTGCGATGAACCTGTTTCAGGCCCAGCCCCTCGCAAAAGAAACGCAAGGACGCCTCGGGGTCCGAGATGCGCAGCATCGTGTGCAGATATTCCATGCGTGCTTTCTACCCCTCCGCGCCGCGCGCTCAAACCGGGCGCCGTCAGGCCGCCTGCTCCGCGTCCTCCAGCGCCCGGAAGCTCTCCCATGCCAGCATGGCGCGCTTGCGTTCCACACCCCAGTGATAGCCGGTGAGCCGGGCGTCGGCCCCCAGCACGCGGTGGCAGGGGATCAGAAACGAGACAGGGTTGCGCCCGACCGCCGCGCCGACGGCGCGCCCGGCGCCCGGCCGGCCGAGCGCGGCGGCGACATCGCCATAGGCGACGCAGGCGCCGGGCGGAATGGCCAGCAGCGCGCGCCAGACCTGACGCTGGAACGGCGAGCCATAAAGCGCCAGGTCGATCCGCCCGCCGGCGAAGACCCGGCCCGCCATCTCTCCCGCGAGCGCATCGTCGCGGACGAACTCCGCCGCCGGAAACCGCCCGGCCAGATCGGCAAAGCCGGAGTCCGCATCTTCCGAAAACGCCAGACCCGACAGGCCGCGCGGGCTGAGCAGGAAGATTCCGGTTCCGAACGGCGCCGCCGCCGCGCCCCAGCGAAAGGCCAGCCCGGCGCCGCGTGCGCCGGCCTCGCCCGGCGTCACCGCCTCATGCGCGATCACAAGATCGTGCAGACGCGAGGGACCGGAAAGCCCGGTCTCCAGCGCCGCTTCCAGCACGCTGGCCCCGTCCCGCAGCAGGCGGCGGGCGAAGGCGTGCGCCAGCGCGTCGGTGAAGCGTTTCGGGCTGGTCCCGGTCCAGCGCGCGAACAGGCGGTGAAAATGATGCGGGCTGACCCCGGCGGCCTCCGCCGCGGCCTCCAGCCCCGGCCGGGCGCGCCAGTCCGCCTCCAGCACGGCAAGCGCCCGCGTCACCCGCTCATAGTCCAGCCGCGCCTGTTCCAGTTCCGCTCTCGCCATGATGCGATCCTACAGGCCCGGAGCCGGTCCGCGACCCGGACTTTGCGGTTTGACGGCGCCCTTGCTGAAATCGCCGCAGACTCCACATTCGAGGCAACATGTCGCTAAATCCCGCGCATGCGGACCGGCACACGTTGTTCTGGCGGAGAACTCTGTATCCCCCATCACTGGAAAGATGCAGGCTATTCTTTCCGGGCCAGCTAACGGGTATCCCCATCGGGCCTGGTCCAGTCGCGCCCGTCCCCGTCACGTTCATCCCAGTGGCGGGAGACACGCGCCATCAGCGCCATGCCGGCGGAATCCGGCAAGACTCTGAACAGCGCGGCGGCCGTCCTGTTCAGCGCGCCGGGAACGCAGACCGGCGCGTTCGCCTCGCAGGCGCGCAGACCGGCGGCGGCCACCATGTCCGCGCTTTGCCACATCCATGCGGGGGCGCTGGCGGCGGCGCGCGTCATGCCCGCGGTTGCGTGAAATTCGGTGCGGGTCAGGCCGGGGCAGAGCGCGGTGACATGCACGCCCGCGCCGCGCAGCTCCAGATGCAGCGCACGGCTCGCCTCGATCAGAAACGCCTTGGCCGCGCCATAGAGACCCTGGCCGCGCACGGGCGGGACAAGGCCGGCCAGCGAGGCGACATTCAGCACCCGTCCATAGCCGCGCGCCGCCATGCCCGGCGCCGCCAGCCGCGCCAGTTGCACCGGCGCCCGCACCATCACCTGAAGAAAATCCGCATGCACGCGCCAGTCTCCGGCCAGCGCCCCGCCGCCGCCATAGCCGGCATTGTTCACCAGCCCGTCCGGCGCGCGGCCCTGCGCCTGTAACTGGTTCAGGATGCGCTCCGGCGCTTCGGGATCGGCGAGATCGGCGGGCAGAATCAGGCTCTCTGTCCCGTGCCGGGCGCGCAGCTCGTCCGCCAGTGCGCGCAGCCGGTCGGCGCGGCGCGCGGTCAGGGCCAGATCCCGGCCCTGCGCCGCGTATGCGCGCGCGAAAGCGGCGCCGATGCCCGCCGAGGCGCCGGTAATCAGGATCAGCCTTTTCGGGCGCCCGCTCATCCCAGCACGTCCAGAAAGCTGTCGATCTCCGCCTCCGTCGTGGCGAAACAGGTCGCCAGCCGCGCGATCTCGCCGCCATCGGGCGCGGTTTCCCAGGCATGGAACGCCGCGCCCGCCGCGCGCAGCCGCGCCGCCGTCCCCGCGTCCAGCCCGGCGAAGACCATATTGCCCTGCACGGGCCAGCGCAGCGTCCGCCCGCTGGCGCTGATCCCTTCGGCCAGCCGCGCCGCCATAGCGTTGGCGTGCGCCGCGCAGGCCAGCCAGAGACCGTCTGTCAGATGCGCCGTGAACTGCGCGGCGATAAAGCGCGCCTTGCTGGTCACATAACCGGCGCGCTTGCGCAGCACATCCAGATCGGGAACGCGCGCCGCGTCGAACGCCACGACCGCCTCCGCCCCCAGGCACCCGTTCTTCGTGCCGCCGAAACTCATCAGGTCGACGCCCGCGCGCCAGCTTATCTCCGCCGCATCGCAGCCCAGATACGCCGCCGCGTTGGCGAAGCGCGCCCCGTCCAGATGCACGCTCATGCCGCGCCCGTGCGCGACCGCCGCCAGCGCGGCGATCTCCCCGGGCGCATAGGCCGTCCCGCATTCGGTGATCTGGGTCAGCGACAGAATGGCGGGCGTCTGGCTGCGCCCGTCATCGGCAAACCGCTCCAGCGCCGCGCTGAGCGCATCCGGCGCGATGCGCCCGTCCGCCGTGGATATGGGAACCAGCCGCATGCCGCCGCTGAAGAATTCGGCCGCGCCATGTTCGCTGGTCAGAATATGGGCGGTATCGGCGCAGAAAATCAGCCCGCCCGGCCGCGCCAGCGCCGCCATGCACAGCGCGTTGGACGCCGTGCCGCTCGGGGTGAAATACACGCCCGCCGCCCGGCCGAAGACCTGCGCGAACAGATCGGCCGCATGGGCGCTCAGCGCATCGCCGCCATAGGCGGGCGCGTATCCGTCATTGGCGCGAAGCACGGCCTGCATCACTTCCGGCGCGGCGCCCGCCCAGTTGTCGCTGGCAAAATTCATGGCTGGATCGATAGGCGCCGCGCCGCCGCGCGGCAAGCGGCGTTTCGCTCAAGCAAAGCCGTCACACAAAGCCCGCTACGCAAAAATCCATTACGCAAAATCCCGGGCTGTCAGCACGGCGCGCAATGTCAGCCCGTGTTCGGCCAGCGCCTCGCTTGCGCCTTCCAGCCTGTCCAGCACGGTGACCACCGTATCCACATGGCCGCCGCTCTCGCGCACCATCAGCGCGGCTTTCAGCACAGAGCCGCCGGTGGTGGTCACGTCCTCCAGCAGCACGACGCGCGCCCCGTCCAGCGTCTCGCCCTCGGCCAGACCCTCGACCTGCGCCCGGGCGCCATATTCCTTGGCCTGTTTGCGCACGAAGAAGGCGCGCACCGGCCGGCCCTGCGCATGGCCGATCGCGGCGCAGGCGGCGGCCAGCGGCACCGCGCCCATTTCGAGTCCTCCTGCGTAGTCCGTATCCGGCGGCAGCAGGTCCAGCATCAGCGTCGCGATCAGATGCGCGCCTTCGGGATCCATCATGGTGGGCTTGAGATTGAAATACAGGCTGCTCTTGCGGCCGGAGGCCAGCGTGAAATCGCCGCGCCGGAAGCTGCGCGCCGTCACGATCTCCAGCAGCCGCGCCCGCGCCTGCGCCCTGTCCATACCGTCGCCCACCTGCGCTACCCGTCCTGCCCGGCGCCCGCGCAACGCGCCTCCACCTCCGCGGCGTAGATTTCCACCTTCTGCGCGGCGGCGAAGAATTCCTCCAGGCTGAAGCCGCGCTCCTGCGCGACCTGCATCGCCCGGATCAGCGCCGCCTCGACCTCGGTCTCGCCCGAAAGGTCCGGCGCCAGGGCGGCGACCAGTCCCATCTCGCGCGGCGTCATGATCTCGCGCGCCGCATCCAGGCCGCAGGCGCATTCGGCCTCGCTCGCGCCCCTGTCGATGCAGTTGCTCAGGATCACGGCCTCGTCCCCGGAGGGTGCGCCGGCCATCAGCAGGGCCAGCGCCGTCATCGCTGCAAGGATCATTTCCGGGGCCTTTTCGTTTACAGATTACCGGCTTCCGTCCGAGCCCTATCATAGCCATATAGGACGTGCGAGGACCCTGTGGAGACGAGATCCATGATACGGACTATCGTTGTTATGGCGTCGTTCGCACTGCTTGCGGCCTGCGCCACAGCCACCCCCTACCAGCCGGCCGGAAGGGATGGCACGCCCTATGGCTATTCGGACCGCCAGATCGAGCAGGACCGCTTCCGCGTCAGCTTTTCCGGCAATGCTCTCACAAACCGGGAAACGGTGGAGGATTTCCTGCTCTACCGCGCCGCCGAACTGACGCTGCAACGCGGCTATGACTATTTCACGGTCGCCGACCGCGGCACCGAGGCGGACCGGCGCTATCGGGCCAGCAGCTTTGGCGGGTTCCGCTCGCGCTGGGGCTTCTATCCCTATTATTCCTTCTACACTCCCATGCGCGGCTGGTACGACCCATGGGGGCCATGGGGCGGCGGTTTCAGGGATTTCGACGTGCGCGAGACCACCCGCTACATCGCCAGCGCCGAGATCAAGATGGGAAGAGGCCCGGTCCCGGCAGACCCCAACACGTTCGACGCCCGCCAGGTGCAGATGAATCTGAGCGGCGTCGGATATCCGCCGGCCTCCTGAACGAAGACGCGGGGATGCGGGCCAGCTCATGAAACATGCGCCTTTTCTGTTCCGCCGCCGCGCGCCTGTGACGGCGGCGGAACAAGGCCCCCTCCCCGGCGCGGCGCTTGATTTGAGTCCGGAAGACGCGGCGCGCCTGCGCGAATTCTGGCCGAAATTCTGGACTGTGCTCGGCCGTGTGCCCTTCGCCGAGGATCTGGCGGCGGCCTGGTATTGCTGGACCGATCCTGTCACCCCGGGGCGGGTGAAGGCCGTGCTGGCCGGGGCGCTGGTCTATTTTGTCACCCCCATGGACATGATTCCCGACTTTGTCGCCGGGATCGGCTTCACCGACGACGCGGCGGTGCTGGCCATGGCCATCGGCGTCGCCGGCGCGCACATCAAACGCCGCCACCGCCAGGCGGCGCGCGTTCTGCTGCGGCGCGATCCCGCCTGACGCCTTGTCCATCCGCAGGTCCGGCCGCATAGGATGGGCCGATGAGGCCGATTCACAATCGCGGCTGGTTCGCCATCGGTGCGGAGGAAATCTCCAAGCCGATGAATCTGGGCGCCATCCTGCGCACCGCCCACGCGTTCGGCGCCAGCTTCGCCTTCACCGTGAACGCCGGGCACGACACGCGCGAGATCGCGCTGGCCGACACCTCGAAAAGCCGCGACAGCCTGCCATGTTTCGATTTCAGCGGCGTAGAAGCCCTGACGCTGCCCGCCGGCTGCGCCCTCATCGGCGTGGAGCTGACGCCCGATGCGGTCGATCTTCCCAGCTTCCGCCATCCGCGCGCGGCGGCCTATGTGCTGGGGCGGGAAAAAGGCTCGCTGTCAGAGGCCATGCAGGCGCGCTGCGACCATATCGTGCGCATCCCCACCCGCTTTTGCGTCAATGTTTCGGTCGCCGCCGCCATCGTGATGTATGACCGCGCGCTGGTCATGGGCGGCTGGCCGGAGCGGCTGGTGATGCCCGGCGGGCCGGAGCTGGGCCCCCCGGAATCCTGGACCGCCCCGCGCCAGCGCAGGTGAACGTGCGCGGAAGAATCTCCACAACCGGATTTACCCCGTCCTAACCGGCGGGTCCTAGGC
>JBJHDH010000048.1:0-12177 GCA_050486445.1 Euryhalocaulis sp. | reverse complement strand
CGCCGGACGCGCCACACACGCCCCGCCGCCAATGGTGATGGCCATCTTCCCCGGGCGGCGGAACCGGGGCCAAGATTACAGGCGCCCGCGAGGGGGCGGAGATTTGCGCGAAGTTGCGCGCTTTTTTGTTCGTAAGACCTTGATTGGATAGAAGCGGGCGCGCTGATCTCCCCCTGCGACCCCGGATTTAATCCGGGGGTGGGGAGTGGCAGCCCGAAGGGCTGACGAGGGGGGCGAGTGCGCCCCGGTGTCGAAACCGTGCGAACCGCCGCCCCCTCCACCACCCTTCGGGTGGTCCCCCTCCCCCGCGCTACGCGCAGGGAAGGATTAACCGCGCCCTGACGCAACGCTGATGGAATCTGGAGCATGCTTCCGCTTTCGCGGCGCGCCAAAGCGCCGCTACGGCGCGACGGCGGCGAGACGCGCATTCATTCGCTCGCGATGAACGCGCCCCTCAGCATGAGGGTGGCAGGTGGCCGGGGCGCTGCCGCTTCGCAGAGGGAGACAACCGCAGCCTCAGTGAAACATGCTGGTGCCGTCTTCGCCGATCGGGTTGCGGTCGTTCTCGGCGCAGATGAATTCGATCTGCTCCCAGTCGCGGCGGCGAGTATAGGCATAGTCCGTCACCCACGGCTCGCTTAGCGCCAGCGGATCCTCGAACGTGGTCTGGACCACCAGGCGGTCGGGGTTTTCCGGGTCGAGTTGCATGCGCTCGGTGATCTTGAGCTGGTCGCTGTGCGTGGCGCCGATCACCGCCAGGCGCGTGGTGTCCTGGATTCCGGTGGTTTCCACCACCAGAGTATCGCCTTCCCAATGACCGACCGAATGGCCGTTGAACCACGGGTCCGGATCTTCGGGCAAAGGGCGGCCATCGGTAAAGATGCGCCGAACCTGCATGAAGGCCTCCTGGATGATGGTGACCTTGCCCGGCGTGAACAGGAATTCGAGATTATAGGGCTGATACATCACGCCCGGCATTCCGGGCGGCATGCAGTTGGACGGACGCTCCGCCACCTCGCCGCCCGCGTCCAGCGTAGCCACAGCGGCCTCGTAACGCTCCAGATATTCACCTTGCAGCGGCGGTGTGCCGGGCAAAGTGGGGCGGCCGGCGGGCAGCCAGATGCCGCGCCAGTCGGGCAGCGCGTCCAGCGCCGCGTAGCTGACCTCCGGCGCATTGGCTGGCCAGACATGGCCTTCGTCCAGCAGCATCGATTCGAACGGGTTCTGGGCATGCGCCGCGCCGGCCGCCGCCGCAACAAGCAGCAATGCGCCAGCCATCCGTACAGAGCCAAATTTCCGGCAGGCTTTCATCGCCATTCTCCCCACAATACGGCGCTGTCGCGCTCTATTCGATGCGTTCTATTCGTCTGTGCCCTGGCCGCCGCCATCGGTGCGGCCGAGCGTCGAGCCATCGGCCAGGATGACGCCGACATAGAGCGACCCCTGGCTGCCGTCATTCAGCGTGACCGCTTCGCGCAGCGGATTGGCGAACATGACGACATGGTCGCCCTCGCGCACCGAATTGCGTCTCCACCCCTGACGGATCAGCACGTTGGGCGCGGTCATTTCCACGGTCCAGAGCCCGTCCGCCGCGCCTTCGCCGGTGGCGACGCCCTCGATCTTGATCGAGGCGTGCGGATTGATCCAGCGGAAGGATTTGATCTCGCCCTCGATCCGCACCACGCGCTCGCTGTCGAACGCGGCGGTGGAATGATGCGCGGACGCCGCGGCGGCCCATGTCAGCGCGCCCGCGATCCCGGCCAGCAGCGCATAGCGTGCAACCGCAACCCGGCTCATTGGGCGTCTCCTTCTCCGGCTTCGGCTTCGGCCTCAGCAAGTGCGCGCGCGCGCGCCGCGACGGCGGTAGGGTCCAGCATCTCTGTGCCGTCCTCTTTCAGCAGGGTGTAGAACAGCCCGCCCGGCTTGCCGTCGCGCAGCGGCGAGATTTCCACCACGACGGGGTCGCCAGGCTGGACGGTGCGGCGCGTCCAGCCCTGACGGGTCAGGTTATTGGGGCTGTTCATCTCGACGCTCCAGCGCATGGTTTCGCCGTTCTCCAGCACATCGACCTCGATATGGGCGTGCGGGTTGGTCCACTGGAATTCATGCACCACGCCTTCCAGCCGCTTTTTCGGCCCCTGCGTGTCGAACATGGCGAAGGAATGGTGCGCGGCGGCGGAAAATCCGATCAACGCGCCAAGGGAAAGGCCCGTCAGGAACAGTCCGGTCTTGATGTGCTTTTTTTGCATTGAGAGCGCCTCTGGTCCTTCAGCCTAATCCGCCAGCCCGATCCGGCCTGCCTGGGTGCTGGGCAGGTTTTCGTTGAGATCGGGCAGGCACACGACTTCGCCAATGTCGGTGTTATCCACGCGCAGCCAGCGTTTGGTGCTGCGCCATTCGCCGACCCAGCCCTGGGGGTCGGTCATGATGTATTCGATCTCCAGCACCTCGCCGCCTTCGGTCA
The DNA here is from genome assembly GCA_050486445.1 of Euryhalocaulis sp. Taxonomy (GTDB): domain Bacteria; phylum Pseudomonadota; class Alphaproteobacteria; order Caulobacterales; family Maricaulaceae; genus Euryhalocaulis. Next base: position 9,713 of record JBJHDH010000048.1, on the reverse strand, counting down.
GGCGGATGCGCTCCTGCACCTCGAATTCCTCCGAGATCGGGATGCCGGTGTCGATATAATGGTTATGCGTTTCGATATAGCGCGTGTCGACGACCAGCGTGTCGCCTTCCCAGCGCCCGTGCGACTCGCCGTTATAGGTATAGATGACGATGTCCGGGTCGGACCATTCGCGCCCGTCGAGGAAAACCTGGCGGAACGAGTTGTTGAAGTTGGAGACCATGTAGATCACGGTCGGCATCTGCACCATCGCGATGGGCCAGACGCGTGTCATGATCATCGGGATGCCGGCGGGATAACACTGGCCGATGGCGTCGCGATACGGCCGGCCTTCCTCCCGCGCGCGCATACCCTCTTCGAAATCGAGCTTCGTCTGGCCGATGAATTCGGGATAGCCGTCGCTGCCGAAGCGGAAGGCGCCGAAGCCGCCGGCCGACTGGCTGAGATCTATGAACCAGGTTCCGGTCAGGTCGAAGGGCGGGGCCGGGCGCGGGGCGTTCAGATTCTCGGGCGCCAGTGCGCCGAGCTGGGTCTCGTGCCGCATGATCGAGGCGCCCAGCTCCTGCCGCCGCTCTTCGGGGCTCGGGCGCTGGGCCAGTGCCGCCGAAGGCGCGGCAAGCGCGGCGGCGGCCATAATGCTTGCGATCAGGCCGCCCGTCTTCGCGGGCGCAGGCCCTGTCATGGCGCTTCCCATAATTCCTCCCCCGATCCTCCCTCGCGCGGCGTCCGGCGGGGAGTCGGCGCAGCGCGTTTCAGCAAATCTATAAGAGCTTGAGGGGCAGGCCAAGGTTAGAGAAACACTGGCGTTACGTAACATTTCGCCCGGGCGTTACAGGCGGATGGGGGTGTGGCGCGGCGCGGCCGCGGCGGTTAGGGTCGCAGTCCTGTCATTTTGGGGGAATCGCCATGACCCGCGTTCTGCGTCTGCTGCCCGTTGCGTGTCTGCTCGCCGCGCCTGCGATGGCGCAGGAAATCCAGCCTGGCATGTGGGAAAACACAAGCACCATGACGGGCGCGGAGATTCCGGGCGCGCCGCCGGAAATGCTGTCGGCGCTGCTGGGCCAGGCCAATACAATGTCTTCGTGCCTGACGCAGGAACAACTGGATGAGGGGCCCGAGGCCCTGTTCAACCAGAGCGATGGTCAATGCGTTTTCGACGAGTTCTCGATGCAAGGGGGCCGGATCAGCTTTACCGGCTCTTGCAGCGGCGCACAGGGCGCGGGGACGGTGGCCCTGACGGGAACCTATACGGCGACGAGCTATGAGACCGAGTCCGTCATTACCGGAGCGACGCCGGGCGGGCAGATGCGGATGACTGTCGCGGGCAGCGGCCGGCGCACGGGCGATTGCTAGGCCCGTTGCGCCCGGCCCCCAAAAACCCCTAGAAGCACGGGAAACTCAAACGCCGGGGAGTGGCGCAGCCTGGTAGCGCATCTGCTTTGGGAGCAGAGGGTCGCTGGTTCGAATCCAGTCTCCCCGACCATTTGTTCAGGTCAGTCAGAAGTCATTTCGTCAGGGGCCGCTCATGTATGCGAAAATCCACCGTCCCGCCCGCACCGCCATGCAATCCGGCCAGCGCCGGACCCGCGAATGGGTGCTGGAATTCGAGCCGGATACGCGGTTCCGCAGCAAGGATCCGCTGATGGGCTGGACCCGCTCCAGCGATACGCGCCAGCAGGTGCGGCTGGACTTCGATACGCGCGAAGAGGCGATAGACTACTGCCTGCGCAACAATATCCCGCACCGGGTGATGGATGAGCGCACGCTGCCCCGGCGCCCGAAATCCTACGCCGCGAATTTTTCCCCCGAGCGCAAACAGCCCTGGACGCATTAGGGGGCTTCTGATTGCGGGCGCCTGCATCCTCCCCTGCGCGTAAGCGCGGGGGAGGGGGACCATCGACCCCGGATGCAATCCGGGGGAAGATGGTGGAGGGGGCGGCCACAGCATTGATGTCAAAAACCGGGGCGCACTCGCCCCCCTCCCGGGCTTCGCCCGGCCCTCCCCCCGTACGCTGCGCTACGGGGGGAGATCACCGCGACCTTCCGCTTCCGAATCTTGGTCCAGGCGCTTAGTTAGGGGGAACGCCGACCCCGTAGCTCAACTGGATAGAGCACCCGCCTTCTAAGCGGACGGTTGCAGGTTCAAGTCCTGCCGGGGTCGCCATTTTTGTTTCGCCTCCGCTGCGCGCGGACCCGTGGGTGTGCGCGGGCCCGCTACTCCGCCGTCAGAACCTCCAGCACATAGGCGGCGATGTCCTGCAATTCGCCGGGATCGTAGATGCCGGCGAAGGGCGGCATGGTGTTCTGACCCGCCGCGGTGACGGCCATGAACGTGGCCAGCGACAGCCCGGCAGTGAGCGGCGCGCCGCCGCCTTCGCCGCCGCCGCCGTCATGGCCATGGCAGGGTAGGCAGCCATCGCGATAGAGCGCGGCGCCGCGTTCCAGATCGGCGGCGTGGTCCGGGTCCGGCGCGAGGGTGGAAGCGGTGAGAGCTGCCTGCACAGTCTGGGGCTGAGCCGTCGCCTGCGCGCGCGGGTCGATGGGGTCCATCGTCCCGTTCAGCGAGAACATCCAGACACCGTCACCGCGCGCGCCGCCGCCGAACACGCTGCCGCCGGCGAGGACTACGACTTTCTGCACGCCTTCATGCAGGAAGGTGGTTATTGTGGTGTTCACCCCGGCGTCGGTCATGAACTCCCAGAGCAGCGCGCCGTTGTCCGGGTCCAGCGCGGTCAGCCGGCCGTCGCTGCGTCCGACGAAAATCAGCCCGCCGGCGGTGACGACCGAGCCGCTATAGCACGCCTCGCGCCAGCTCTGCCGCCAGACGAGACGGTTTGTGGTGACGTCCAGCGCCGCGAACACGCCGCCGTCATGGGCGTTTCCGCGCCCCATCGTGCCGCCGAAATAGGGGACGTTGTCCTGTTTCTCCTCCAGCGGAAGCTGGATGATATAGGTGGTCGGCCGGTCGGTGGCGCAGACATAGAGATGGTTGCGGCGGGGATCGAAGCTGCTGGGCGGCCAGTTGGCGCCGCCCTGGGGGCTCGGCTTCATCATCCGCATCTCTGTCCAGAACGGGGTGAAGATGCGGCCCTGATTATAGAGCGTTCCGTCCGGTTCCAGCGGCGCGCCCTCGGGCGGGATCGGGATGTCGTGGCCGACGATTGCGTCGCCGACGGGGAAAGGCTGGGTCTCCGCCGTGGCCTGGCGCGGCTCCTGCGGCACGGGGAGGTAATCCATGCCGATCAGCGGTTCGCCGGTCTGGCGGTCGAGAATATAGGCCCAGCCGGTCTTGCCGACCTGCACCAGCCCTTTGCGCGCCGCGCCATCCACATCGGCGTCGAACAGAATGACGGGGTTGGGCGAATCGAGATCCCAGATGTCGTGCCTGATCTGCTGGAAGTGCCAGCGATACTCTCCGGTCTCCACATCCAGCGCGACGATGGAATTATTGAACAGATTGTCGCCGGGGCGGACCGAGCCGTTCAGCACCGGGCCCGGATTGCCGGTGGAGAAATAGATCAGGCCCAGCTCCGGATCGACCGCGGGCGTCTGCCACACCGGGGCGCCGCCTTTGGTCCAGGCGTCGCTGTCCTGCGGCCAGGTGTCGTGGCCAAATTCGCCGGGTCCGGGCACGGTGTAAAAGCGCCAGATCAGCTCGCCCGTCTCCGCATCATAGGCGGAGATGTGACAGCGCACGCCCATCACGCCGCCGGAAACGCCGGTGATGACCATGCCGCCGGACTCCGTGGGGAAATAGAGCGGGGCGGCGGTGATGGAATAGCCCTCGTGCCAGTTTGCAACATCGACGGACCAGAGCGGCGCGCCGCTGGTCTGGTCGAGCGCGACCAGGCGCGCATCCAGCGTGGTGGCGAAGACCCGGCCTTCGCCCAGCGCCACGCCGCGATTGGACTTGCCGAACGGACTGCCGGCCTCCGGCGCCGGGCGGCCATGCCAGGCCCAGAGAATATCGCCGCTGTCCACATCCAGCGCGAACACGTCATTGTCGCCGGTGGAGACATAGAGCGTGTCGCCATAGGCGAGAATCTGCGCCTCGCCGGAATTGCCGGGTCCGGTGGCGGAATTCAGCCCGGCGCGCCATTCGGCGCGCAGGCTGGCGATGTTTGATTGATTGATCTGGTCCAGCGGCGAGAAGCGCTGATTGGTCAGCCCGCCGCCATTGGTGATCCAGTTTTCAGCGGGGCGCGCCCGCAGCTCTTCCACTGTGAAGGCCGGGGCGGGACGGATGGGGGCCTGGGCCAGCGCAGGGCCGCAGACAAGGGGGCCGCAGGCAAGGCCCAGCGTGGCGGCGATGGCGGCGCTGCGCGCGCGCGCGGCCGGTCTGATCTTCATGGCGTCCTCCCCCATATTTCGAGGCGCGTCTTTTTGAGACGCGGCCTTGGCGCAGTTTCCGCGCCCGGGGCGCGTCAGGCAAGCCGGGCGGCGATGCCCGTATCGTCATGTCCGGGCGGTTTTTCGTCCAGTCAGGCGCGAATCCGTGTCGCTGTAGTCAAGGGATTTTGTCGCGTCAGTCACAGACCTCGATTTTCCCCGGCGATAGCGTGGCCCTTTCGCGGGGGATCCGAAGCCGATTCGGAGGGGGACGTTTGGCATTGAAATACAAGAGCATGTTTGCCGGGATGGCGGCGTTCGCGACTCTGGCTCTCGCAGGCGCGGGGCCCGCCGGGGCAAACGGCCTGTTCCATGAGTGGAGCGCCACGGTTCGCTACGGTCAGGGGGCCGGTCCGGTCAAGGACGATCCGCTGGCGCGCGGCGACGGTTACGCACGCAGCGAAGGGGTGAGGCTGGGGCTTGGCGCGCGCGTCGGGACGCATGGTTTTGTCCGCGTGCAGGCCGGGCGCGACTGGCATACCGGCAAGCGCGCGCTGCAATTCGACGATCTGCGGGCCAAAACCGATTTCGAGAGTTTCGGGGTCATTGGCGGCGTCTTCGCGCTGCCCTTCCTCGCGTTTGGAATGTCGTGGCAGACAAGCGACGTGGATGGCTCCGACACCTTCACCAATGCTTTTGGCGGTCAGGAGATTATTATCGAGCGTTCCGGCCGGTCCGACCGTTTCGCGCCGTTCATGCTGCTGACCGGGCCGGTGGGCGCGGTCAATGTCTCGCTGCTCACCGCCTATGTGCATGTGGCGTCCAGGACGGATTATGCCTGGCCGGCGGCGCTGTCGCATCTGGACAGTTCCGATACCGGCCGGCTGGACCTGCATATGGCCGACCTGTCCGGGTCGATGCAGGTTCATCCCCGGATTCGGCTTGGCGCCAGCATCGGGCGCAGCAGCGTTTTGAGCCAGCGCACCCAGGGATCGGACCTGCCGCTGGACGGGCATTGGTACACGTTCGGGGTGAACGCGACGCTGCGGCTTTCAAGCAGGCTCGGCCTCAATCTCGACGCAAGTCACGAAGCCGGTAATGCGCGCGGCGACGGCTATGGCTGGGGCGTTGGCCTGGCTTACCGCTTTTAGGAACGGAAACAGGGCGGGGATGGCCGCCTCCCGACGCCGCCGTTCAAGGCAGGAGAGAATGGGATGAATACCGACCGTTGGACCGCGCCCCTTATCCGCGCGCTCGCCCTTGGCGCCTGCCTCCTGCTGGCGGCGGGTTGTGGCATCAAGCTTTACGGCGACATCAGTTACAGCGAGGGCCGGGGTTACAGGGTCGAGGTCAGCGAAACCTCGGAGAGCGGGAGCACCTATCACCAGTATGTTTTCGATAATTACGATGACGCCGCCACATTTGCCGACTGGGTGGGACGATTCACGTTCGAAAGTTTTTTCCAACTGGAAGAATATTATGGCGAGAGGGGGCCAAATATTCCTCTGCCCGGGGTGGAACCGTCGGAGGGCGATGAACGCTGGCGGGTGGTGACCGGGCCGGTTCCGCCGCCGGATGAGCTGGAGGAGGAAGAGGCAGAAGAAATCGCCGATCCCGATCCGGATTTCCCCAGTGACGAGACGACCGGCGAGGACGAGGAAGAAACAGGGCCGTATTTGCCGCCAGACGGATATCTCGAATACAGATTCGATCTTTTCACGCCCGTGCCTTTCTCCACAACGAACTCGGCGAATTAGATCATGATCCACCTTCGTGGATCATGCTCCACACTTTGGGGCGGGCAAATTTACCCATCTGGATTGCATCCGCCGATGCAATCCAGATGGGTTTTGCCCTAGGAGCGGCAATCCGGGGCCGCTCCCGGTTCTGGAAAATGACGCCGGGATTCAGGGCGCTGTCCAGCGAACGGGCCTGAGGCTCAAGACCGCGCGGTCAGCCCGCGTCCGGGGCGGGTTTCGCCGCCGGCTGGGGCAGCAGCATGTTGAAACGATTGTGACGCATCCACCAGAGCGCCTCGATCTGCTCCTGCCGGCCCGCCTGCGAGAATTCTTCCCAGATCGGCGGGTAGTGGCGGCGCAGAGTCTCGCCCGCGACCCGCAGCAAAGCCTCTTCACAGGATTCGCCGTTTGGCAGCGGCGGCGCCTCGCCGCCGTCCGCCTCGATTTTCTTCGCCGCGTCGGCCAGCAGGACATAGACCATGACGCGCTGCTGGCCCGCATCCATCGCGCGGAGCATCTGCAGTTCCTGAAAATTGCTCAGGAAATAGGCGACCTGCTTCGCCACGAAAGCCGGTTCGTTGAATTCGGGAGGGACGGTATCGGTGGTCATTATTCGAGCTTCTCCAGCGCCTGTTCCAGATCGGCGATCAGGTCTTTGGGGTCTTCCAGGCCGATGGAGAAGCGCACCAGCGGGCCTTCGGCCTTCCACGGAACGGCGGTGCGCTGGATTTGCGGGTCGCAATGGATGGCGAGGCTCTCATAGCCGCCCCACGAAAAGCCGCAGCCGAACAGCGCCAGCGCGTCGATAAAGGCGGCGATTTTCGCATCGGACGCGGGTTTCAGGATCGCGCCGAACAGGCCGGCCGCGCCATTGAAGTCCCGCCGCCAGAGTTCGTGGTCCGGGTGCGAGGGCAGGGCCGGATGAATGACCCGCGCGATCTCTGGCCGGTTTTCGAGCCAGCGCGCGACCGTCAGCCCCGCCTCGCCGTGCCATTTCAGCCGGGCGGCGAGGCTGCGCAGGCCGCGCAGCGCCGTCCATGCGGCGTCGGGCGAGACCGACTCCCCGGAAAGCTTGATTACATTTTCCAATTCAGAAGCAACGACTTCATCGGAAAAGCTGATCGCGCCCGCGAAGATGTCGGAGCAGCCGGAGACATATTTGGTGAGCGACTGGCAGGCCATATCGACGCCCAGCGCCAGCGGCTTGCAGAGCAGGCCGGCGCTCCAGGTGTCGTCGATCATGGTGCGCACGCCGCGCGCCCGCGCCGCCGCCGTGATGGCGGGGATGTCCTGAATTTCGAATGTCAGCGAGCCAGGCGATTCCAGCGCGATCAGCGCGGTCTCATCACGGATCAGCTCTGCGATCCCGGCGCCGATGCGTGGGTCGTAAAACTCCACCGCCACGCCGCGCGGCGCCAGATAATGCGCGGCGAAATCACGCGTCGGGCCATAGGTCGAGTCGGTGACGAGCACATGCCCGCCCGGGCGGGCATAGGCGCGGAACGGCGCGGTGCAGGCCGACAGGCCGGAGGAGGTGATGAGCGTGCGCGCCGCGCCCTGAATGGCGGACAGCGTCTCGCCCAGCGCATCGTGCACGCCCATACCGAGCCGGCCATAGCGCCGTCCCGGCGTGTACAGCTCGGCGGCGGGGGCCAGCAGGGTCGAGGCGCGCTCGATAGGCGGGTTCACCGGCCCTTCGGCGGGCCGGCCGGTATGGGCCAGCTTTGACGCATCGCCCAGCGTGTCTGAGGGTTTCGCCACTCAGCCCTCCATCCAGCGCGGCACAGGCAGGCCGCGCTCGCGCAGGAACGCCGGGTTGTAGAGCTTGGAGGCGTAGCGGTGGCCATAGTCGCACAGCACGGTGACGATTGTGCGGCCCGGCCCCAGATCGCGCGCCATGCGGATCGCCCCGGCGACATTGATGCCGGACGAACCGCCCAGGCACAGGCCCTCTTCCTGGGTCAAGGCGAACAGGATTTCCAGCGCCTCTGAGTCCGGCACGCAATACGCATCGTCCACCACCACGTCTTCCAGATTGCCGGTGATGCGGCTCTGGCCGATGCCCTCGGTGATGGAATTGCCCTCGGCCTTCAGCTCGCCGTGCTTGTAATAGTGATAGAGCGAGGCGCCCTCCGGGTCGGCGATGCCGATGCGGATCGCGGGATTGCGGTCTTTCAGGTGCATCGAGACGCCGCCCAGCGTGCCGCCGGTGCCAACCGCGCAGATAAAGGCGTCGAGCTTTCCTTCGGTCTGGTTCCAGATTTCCGGCCCGGTGGTCAGGCGATGCGATTCGCGATTGGCGGTGTTGTCGAACTGGTTGGCCCAGATCGCGCCGTTGGGATCGGACTTCGCCCGCTCCTCCGCCAGCCGGCGCGAGGTGTGGGTGTAGTGGTTCGGGTTGGCGTAGGGGACCGGATCGACCTCGATCAGCTCCGCCCCCGCCATGCGGATGGCCTGTTTCTTTTCCTCGCTCTGGTTGCGCGGCAGCACGATGGCGACGCGATAGCCCAGCGCGGCGCCGAGCACCGCGAGGCCGATGCCGGTATTGCCGGCCGTGCCTTCCACGATGGTCCCGCCGGGGCGCAGCGTCCCCTTCTGCCGGGCGTCCCAGAGGATGCCGAGCGCCGCCCGGTCCTTGATCGACTGGCCGGGATTCATGAATTCGCATTTGCCCAGAATGGTGCAGCCGGTTTCCTCGCTGGCGCGGTTAAGGCGGATCAGCGGCGTGTTGCCGATCATCTGGACGACGTTCTTGGCGAAATGCATGGAATGGGTCTCTGAAGGTCTGAAAGGCGGCGGCTGCGCCGGACCGTATGGAGGCGCGCGCCCGCGCGCAACCGGGGCCGTGGGGATTTGGGCGAGTTGCCAGCGCCCCCGGCCCGGCGCAGGCTGGGGAGCAGGGGATAGGGGGTAGGGGAGCATGACCACCGAAGCCGCCGCCGCTGTGACCCCGGCGCCGGGCGTGCGCCGCCGGACGCGCTGGATTCAGCTTGCGCTCGGCGTCGCCGCCATGATGGCGATCTCCAGCCCGCAATATGTCTGGGCGCTCTATGTCCAGCCGATGCGGACAGACCTGGCGGTGTCGCTGTCGGCGCTCCAGGTCACGATCGCGGTGTTCAGCATCTGCCAGTGCGGGCTTGGCCCGCTGCACGGCTTTCTGGCGCAGAAATTCAGCGCGCGCGGCTTCGCCATGACCGGCGGCGTTCTGGTCGGCGCGAGCTGGCTCAGCTCGTCGCTCGTGCAGGATGTGCGGCTTCTCTATGTCACTTACGGCGTGCTGAGCGGGATCGGCACCGGCATGATCTATGTGGTGGTGCTGGAGCTGATGTCGAAATGGTTCCCGGACCGGCGCGGCTTCGCCATCGGCATGGCGGCCGGCTCCTATGGGTTTGGCGCCATTCTCACCACCTTTCCCATCGCCGGCGCCATCGAGTCTTCCGGCTGGCGCGGCGCGCTGTTGATCTACGGGATCGTCATTGGCGCGGTGTGCGTCGTCGCGGCGCTGGGGTTCCGCCGCCCGCCGCCTGTGGAGGCGCGCAGCGCGGCCATCGCCGCCGCGCCGGTGGACACGGCGCACAGCTATACGCCGCGGCAGATGCTGGCGACGCCGATGTTCTGGCTGCTGTTTGTGATGATGTCGATGATTTC
>JBJHDH010000047.1:0-13404 GCA_050486445.1 Euryhalocaulis sp. | reverse complement strand
ATTCGCCGCACTTCTCATCGCCGGTCCTGCGAGCGCGCAGGTGGAGCCATCCGCCGCCGGGCGGATGAGCGCGGCGGCGGAGAATTTTCTCGGCGCCCTGACGGACGATCAGCGCGCGCGGGTCCGCATCGCTTCGCTGGACGATGACGCCACGCGCGATTCCTGGAGCAATCTTCCCGCCGCCATGTTCCCGCGCGATGGCGTTCCCGTCGCCGATCTTTCCGAAGCGCAGCGTATCGCCCTGCACGGGTTGATCGCCGCCTCGCTGTCCAGCCAGGGCTATCTGAAAGCCGCGCAGATCATGTGGGCCGACGACATCCTGCACGAAATGGCTCGGGAAACGCTGGCCGCGGGCGGCGCGCCCGCTGGCGGTCTGAATCTGGCGCCGGTCGCCGCGAGCTGGTCGACCATGAATTACTGGATCCGCATCTATGGCGATCCGGCGGACAGCCGCTGGGCCTGGAGCCTCAACGGCCATCATTTGTCGCTGAATTTCACCGTCGTCGATGGCCGGCTGGCCGCGACCCCGCTCTTCATGGGCGCTGAGCCGGAGATCGTGGAAGCGGGCCGCAACGCCGGCTGGCGCGTGCTGCCGGGCGAGACAAACCGTGCGCTGGAACTGATGCGCAGCCTGGATGACGCGCAGCGGGCGCAAGCGCTGATCTCCGCCACGGTCGATCCGGCCGCTTTTACCGGGGCGGGGTGCAAAGGCCGCGAGGGCGAGCCGCGCGGCGTTTCCGGCGATATGCTGACGCCGGCGCAGCAGACGCTGCTCCAGGCGCTGATCGAGGAATATACGGGCAATCTGGAGCGCGAGGCCGCCACCGCCCTGCTGGCGGACATTGCCGTGGACGGGCCTGGCGCGTTGCACTTTTCATGGACGGGATCGTGGAACAGCGCGCGCGACCGGTTCTCTTACCGTGTTCACGGACCGGCGATCCTGATCGATTATCTGCGCATGCAGGGCGTGGGCGATGCGCCGGGAAATCATATCCACACCGTGATGCGCGATCCGCGCAACGATTTTGGCGAGGAATGGCTGGGCCGCCACTATGATGAGGCAGGCGCCGCCGGCTGCACGCCGGTCCTGCCGCCGCCGGCGCAATAGCACGCCGCTGACCCGGAGCTTGCTTCATGGACGACGCCATGCTGCGCGCCGACTGCACACGCTGTGCCGCGCTGTGCTGTGTCGCGCTGCCTTTCGATCGGGGGCCGATGTTCGGTTTCGACAAGCCGGCCGGGTCCGCGTGCCGCCATCTTGGCGCCGATAATCGCTGCGCCATTCATTCCGGTCTGCGCGCGCGCGGGTTCGCCGGCTGCGCCGCCTATGACTGTCTCGGCGCCGGCCAGCGTGTGACGCAGGAGATTCTGCCCGGCCGTTCCTGGCGCGAAAGCCCGGCGGCCGCGCGCGCGATGTTCGACGCCTTCCGCGCCATGCGGCAGGTGCATGAACTTCTGCTGCTGCTGCGCACGGCGGCGCGCCTGCGCCTGACGCCGGAACAGGCGGCGCGGCGGGCAGAGCTTGAGGCGGCGCTGACGCCGGAAAGCTGGTCGCCCGCGTCGCTGTCGGCATTCGAGCGCGGGCCGTTGCCCGGCGCGGTGCGCGATTTTCTCGCGGGGCTGAAAGACGTTGCGCGGGATGCGCCGTTTGGGCCGGGCGCGGCGCGCACACCGGAAACAGCCCGGAATGAACAGGGCGCAGGGGCTGTGTCATGATTCATACAAGGCGTGCCGGTCTTGGATGCATTTTGTGCGCGGCTGCTATCGTTTCCGCCGCGCCAGCGGTCGCGCATGAAGCATTGTCGGAAGCTCTGCCTGCGCCCGTCGAAGAGGCGTTAGCCGCCCTTGAGGCGCGCATGGAGCCAGGGCAGCGCTGGGCGTTCACACGGATCTATATCCAGGACGGCGATGCAGAGACCGAACGCTACGATCCGCGGCGTCCACCGGGGGAGGAGTGGTTCCGGCCAGTGCGGGAACAGGTCGGCGATGGAGAGAATGACCGTATCGTGATCGAGGGGAGAGGCGATCCGCTCAGACCCTGTGACATGCCGTCCAGCGATTACATGCTGATGCCGGAGGGAAATGCTCCGGCCTTTCTTCGCACGCTCATGGCGTCGGGGGCGCGGCTGGTCGGGGGTGGCGCCGGTGAGCGGCGCTATGCGTTCCGCCCGCCAGCCGGCCGGCCATATCCGGGCTTGTTCGGTTGCAGGCCGACGGACATGGAGGGGCTTTACCGGAATCTCGCGGGCGAAATGATCCTCAACGCGAATGAATCTGGTTTCACACTCCGCCTGTACGCTCCTGCACAGTTCCGCTTCCGTTTGCGACGTTATGTGGCATACGAAGAGATAAGACAGTATGGCGAAGTTGTCCCCGGCGGTCCGATCATACTGCTGAGTTTTGAGCAGACCATGGGCGTCTGGACTCCCTTCCGCACTGTTTCCCGCGGTCGTCTGGTGGCTTATAGCGATTTTGAGCGCGTTTACGGCGAGATGGCGGATTAGCGTCCGGATTACATTCGGGAAACCGCGCCACAACCTGCGGCGGACCAGCCATACGGAATTGCAACCCGGCCCTGCCATTGCTGAGACGGCTCGCCCCATTGACGCCCCGCCCACCGGGCAGGCAGATGAGGCTGGCTAGTCCTGCGCCCTTTTCCGGGCGCGACGATGACAGCGAGATGACATGACGGTTTTTCCCCCGCTGGTGATTCCACAGACTCTGGCCGCCGGTCCTGGACCTGGCGCCACAGACCCGCGCGTGATCGAAGCCTTCGCCAATGCCGGCGTCGCCGATCATATGCAGGCCGACGTGCTGCGCGGCATGGTCGAGGCGAAGATCATGCTGCGCGAGGTGTTCGGCACGAAGAACGTGCATACGTTCGGCGTCGCTGGCACGGGCTTTAGCGGGCTGGACTGCGCCATGAGCGCCATTCTGCCCGGCGATGCGGTCGTGGCGTTCGTCAACGGCACGTTCAGCGGCATTGACGGCCTCACCATCCGGCTGAAGGCCGCCACGCGCGAAGAGCTGGCCGCCGATCCGCTGAATCCGCGGCCCGCGAATGTCACGATTATCGAGGTTCCGCACGGCCAGTCCGTCACCGGCGAGATTGTCGAGGCCGCGCTGGCCAAGCACAAACCGCTATGGGCCTTTATGGCGCATTCGGAAACCGGTTCCGGCCGGGTCAACGACATCGCGGGCTTCAACGCCGCCTGCGCCAGACATGGCGCCATGGGCATTGTCGATGCGGTGTCCAGCCTCGGCGTCGAATACTTCAATATCGACGACTATCCCGCCATTGTGGCGTGGGCGTCCTGTCCGCAGAAAGGCGTGCTCTGCATCCCGCTGACCTATGCGCCGGTCAGCTTCCGGCAGGAATATATTGATCTGGTTCTGAAGCGCGGCGCGCCGACCTATATCCACCACCCGGTTCTGGCGGCGCGCCACTGGGGAATCGCGGGCGGCAAGGATGTGGAGAGCGCCGGCTATCACCGCACCCATTCCAGCCATGCCGTGGCCGCGTTCCATGAGGCGCTGCGCATGCTGCTGGAGCGCGGTCGAAAGCAGAAAGCCGCGGACTACGCCTTCCATGAAGCCGCGCTGCGCGCGGCGCTGGAGCAGATGGGCTGCCGCCCGACATCGAACATGACCAGCCTGATCGTGTTCGACCTGCCGCCTGCGCTGGCGGGCAAGGAGCGCGAGATCGTGAACGCCGCTCGCGCAGAAGGATTCGGCATCTGGACCACGCTGTCAGAGCCGTTGCAATTGCGTATCGGCATTCTGAACATGCTAAATGCTGCCGCGATCACCGAGATCGCCGAACGCTTCGCCGATTCGCTGCTGAGGCATGGCGCGGATTTTGACAAGCAGACTGTGCTGGCCGGTCTGAAAGCCCGCCTCGCCGCCGGTTAGGGCGCGCCTCCACCCCCCGCCGTCATGCCGGACGGCGGAGCGGCGGAATCTCGAAATGGCCGAGATCGGGGATGACGGCGCCCGCCTCATGGCCCGGAGCGGCGCGCACATCGCGATGTGCGCCGGTCAGCACGCGGACCGTGTTCACACCCAGTGGATTCAGATTGACGAAATCCTTGGCCGGATTATCGCCAATATAGGTCATATCCGCCCAGCCGCAGTTCTCTTCCGCCCGGATTTTCTCGAAACAATAGGTGGAGGGCTTGGCGTGCCGCAGGCCGAAACGGTGGGTGATGAAGATGCGCCGGAATAGCGGCTCCAGATTCAGAGCCGCGATTTTTTTTCCCTGAACGATTTTATGCCCGTCGGTGACGATATAGAGCGGCGCGTCCCGCAGCCGGTCCAGCACGCTCGCCGCCTCGGGATACAGGCTCAGGCGCGGCGTGTGCCAGCGATAGATGCGCACGCATTCGCGCACCCGCGCTTTGGTCTCGCCCCCATGTTCGCGCAGCCAGAGATCGAAAATGCGTCCGCGCCCCTCGCGCTCCAGCACATCCATCATAAAGCGGAAGGATTCGTTCGCGTCCCACCCCCAGCTTGAGTGTCCATGCCGCGCCACCGCGCGCAGTCCGCTTTCGGTATAGCTGCGCTCGTTATACAGCGTGTCGTCGAGATCGAAGATCAGCACCATCTGCGATCAGGCTCCCGTCATGTCCGGGCCGCGCAGGATCATGTCGGCCGGCAGGCGAACCTGCCGCAACTCGCCTTCGATACGCTGGAAACGTGGCGCGGGCGCATCCGGGGTGAACGCCTCGAACAGGCTCCAGTAAAGACTGTCCAGCCCGGCGGCGATAGCGGTGGTGGAGGCGCCGCCGAACCGGGCGTTGCATTCAATGACATGCAGGCGCCCATCCGCCAGAATCGCCTGCATCACCGCCGGGCCGCGCAGCTCCAGCGCGGAGAAGATGCGCGCGGTCTCCGCCTCCAGCGCCGGATCGCGAAACGTCGTGGTGATCTGCGCTTCGCCGCCGATCACCAGATCGCGCCGACGCAGAATCACACCGCGCGGCGCGCCGTCCCGATCCATCCATGTGTCGATGCTGATTTCCGGCCCGGCGATAAAGGGCTGAAATACCGGCTTGTCCAGGCTTCGCGCATGGGCCAGCGCGGCGCTGCGGTTCAGGTCAAGGCCGATACCGAGCGCCCCGGCGCCGTAACGTTCCTTGACCGCATAAGGGCCGCCGCCGGCTTCATCGGGTTGTTCCGCGGCCGGGATTACCGGCAAATTCAGGGCTGCGCCGGCGCGCGCGAACGCCAGCTTGTCGACGCAACGGGCAATGCTGTCCGGCGGCGATATGAATACATGCACGCCAGCGGCGGCAAAGCGTTCGCGCGCCTGCGCCCAGAACAGCAGCTCGCCGTCGCGTGTCGGCAGCACCGCGCGGATGCCGCGCCGGATACAGGCGTCAAGCAAGTCCTCCGGTGCTGTCTTGCCAGCCGGGGGCATATGCCAGAAATCGTCTGCAATATAGCGCGCCAGCGTATTGGCGTCGGCGTCGCCGGCGATCACGCATAGGCCGGGCTGGATACGGCGGACAGCATCCTGCGCGGCGCGGATCAGAGGCGCTTTGCGCGAAGCGCTGGTGATGAGCAGATGTCCAGCTTGGCGCATGGCAGGCCTATCCGCGCCGGAAAACGGCTAGTCGATAACAATCCAGGATGTAAGCGGATTCGCCGGGTCGCGGCGGATCGCGTATTTCGTCAGGCCCAGAACCTCGCGCACCGCGACGGTCTCGCCCGGCAGGTCTGGACAGTTCAGCTCGTCAAAGGCCAGCACGCTGCCTCGCGTCAGGCGCGGCAGGATCGCTTCCAGACAGGCTTTGGTCGGCTGGTAGAGATCGAAATCGAAATAGGCCAGCGCGACGATGGCTTCAGGATGCGCCTCCAGCCAGGCAGGCAGGGTCCGGGTCGCGTCGCCCTTGACCAGTTCGAACTTGCGCTTGTGGGGGATCGGCGAATTGTTGTCGTGGAAGTCGAGGATGTTTTCCAGCGTTTCCTCCCAGCGATCGGCGACTCCGTAATCACCGGCCTTCACCGCGCCACCGTCCTGCGGCGCCACGCCGGGAAAGCCCTCGAACGTGTCGAAACCGATGGCGCGGCGATTGTGGTTGAAGGGTTCGTGAATTCCGCGCAGCGCGGAAAACAGCGCCATATTCTGGCCCCAGCGCACGCCAAATTCCATGATGACGCCATGCACCGGCAGGATCATCGCATAGAGCTGCTGGATGAAATTGATCCGCGACAGGGTCTGGCGCGTCAGGAACAGGCCGAGATTGTCCAGAATCTCGGCGTCGGGAATCCCGGCGCCGCGCAATTGCGCCGCCAGCTTTTGCTTGCGGCCCACCTCTGTGGAGGTGGATCCGCCCAGCGTGCGGATGGGGACGCTTGGGGCTGTCATGCGGGAATTATGCTTATGCTGATTCTGGCGCGGCGTCCTTTTCCGTTTCCGGAGGCCAAAAATGCAAACGGCCGCCGCGCTCTTCGCGCGGCGGCCGCTGCATGCGCTAAAAATGATCGCCTATTCGGCCGCCACGGCCGCAGGCGAGGCGGGCGCTGCCTGCCGCACATGGTCCGAAACGTGGCTTTCGAATTTCTCGAAATTCTTGATGAACATGCCGGCCAGCTTCGCCGCCTGCGCGTCATAGGCCACAGGGTCTGCCCAGGCGCTGCGCGGGTCGAGCAGGGCGGAATCCACATCCGGCACGGCGACGGGAACCTGGAAGCCGAACCACGGATCCTCGCGGAATTCGGCATTGTTCAGCGAGCCGTCCAGCGCTGCGCGCAGCAGCGCGCGCGTCTCGCGGATCGGCATCCGCTTGCCCACGCCATAGGCGCCGCCGGTCCAGCCCGTATTGACCAGCCAGCAATCCACGCCGTGCCCGTCGATCAGGCGGCGCAGCAGATTGCCGTATTCCGCCGGATGGCGCGGCATGAAGGGCGCGCCGAAACAGGTGGAGAAGGTGGCGCTGGGCTCGGTCACGCCCTTTTCCGTGCCCGCCACTTTCGCGGTGTAGCCGGAAAGGAAGTGATACATCGCCTGATGCGGGGTCAGGCGCGCGATGGGCGGCATCACGCCGAACGCATCGGCGGTCAGCATGATGATGTTGCGCGGATGCCCGGCGCGGCCGTCTTCCGAGGCGCCTTTGATATAGTTGATCGGATAGGCGCCGCGGCTGTTTTCGGCAAGCCTTGCATCATCCAGGTCCAGCGTGCGGGTCACCGGGTCCATGACCACGTTTTCCAGCACCGTGCCCCACATTTTGGTGGTGGCGTAGATGTCCGGCTCGGCCTCGGCGCTGAGCTTGATCATCTTGGCGTAGCAGCCGCCCTCGAAGTTGAACAAGCCGTTTTCCGACCAGCCATGCTCGTCGTCGCCGATCAATGTTCGTTCCGGGTCGGCGGAAAGCGTCGTCTTGCCTGTGCCGCTGAGACCGAAAAACACCGCGGAGCCTTCGCCGGTCTTGCTGGCGTTGACCGAGCAGTGCATCGGCATGATGTCTTTCTTCGGCAGCAGATAGTTCAGAATGGTGAAGACGGATTTCTTCGTCTCCCCGGCATAGGACGTGCCGCCGATCAGCACGATGCGCTCGGCGAAATTTACCGCGATCACGGTTTCGCTGCGTACGCCGTGGCGCGCAGGATCGGCCTGAAAGCTGGGAACATTGACGATGGTGAATTCCGGCGCGACCGTCGCCTGCTCCTGCGCCGCCGGGCGGCGCAGCAAATGGCGGATGAACAGGCCGTGCCAGGCCAGCTCGGTCACCACGGCGAAGGGCAGGCGGTGGTCCTTGTCCGCCCCGCCGAACAGGATCTGGGCGTAGAGCGGCCGGCCTTTCAGATGCGCCAGCATGTCGGCGCGCAGCGTCTCGAACTGCTCCGGGGTCATGGCGGCGTTATTGTCCCACCAGACCGTGTTTTCGGTCTCGGCGTCGCGCACCACGAATTTATCCTTGGCGGAACGGCCGGTGTGCTTACCGGTCTTCACCACCAGGGCGCCGCCCTCGGCGATTTCCGCCCCGTCGCGCACGGCCTGTTCGTAAAACCGGGCCTCGTTCCAGTTCCAGCGCAGATCGGCGCCCGAAAGGTCGATGCCCGGCAGGCGCGCCGCCGGCGCCGCCCCGGTTCCCTGAACTCCCATATCCATTCCCTCCGCGAGACTGTCGCGTTTCTGTCTTGACCGGGCGTCATAGCAGATCGGACGCCGGATGGAACGCAAAACAGGCGGTTTTCAGGGCTTTTGCCGCAGTCCGGGCGAGGGGCGGAGAAGGGACCGGGAGGGGCTTTGGGGGCTTTTCGGCCCCTGGAGCCCCCCCCTCAGGCGGCGATGCCGCCAAACCGGCCGGCGTTGAAATCCTCAACCGCCTGACGGATTTCGGCCTCGCTGTTCATCACAAACGGCCCATAGCCCGCAATCGGCTCGCCCAGCGGCTCGCCGGTCAGGACCAGCAGCAGGGAATCCCCGTCGGCGCGAATATCGGCCCCGCCGCCCTCGCGGCCGAGCAGCAGCAGCTCCGCCTCGCCGGCCTGATGCCCGCCATTCACCGTTACATGGCCGCCCAGCACCACCAGAACGGCGATGTGGCCTTCCGGCAGGTCCAGCCGCACATCCGCGTCGCGGCGCAGGCGCACATCCCACACATTGATGGGCGTGAAGGTGCGCGCCGGGCCCTTTGCGCCCAGCAGCTCGCCCGCGATCACCCGCGCCGTCCCCGCCCCGCCGGGCAGGCCCACGGCCGGAATATCGGCGGAAAGAATGGCCTGATAGGCCCCGGGCGTCATCTTGTCCCGGGCCGGCAGATTGACCCAGAGCTGGGCCATGCGGAACGGCCCGCCGGTCTTGGTGAAGGCCGGGGAGTGGAACTCCTCATGGATCACGCCGCCGCCGGCGGTCATCCATTGCACGTCGCCGGGGCCGATGGTCCCGCCATTGCCGCCGGAATCGCGGTGCGCCACCTCGCCGTCATAGACAATGGTGACGGTCTCAAAGCCGCGATGCGGATGCTGGCCGACGCCGCGCGGGCGGTCCGCCGGCTCGAAATTATACGGCCCGGCATAGTCCAGCAGCAGGAACGGGCTGATCGCCTCGCCCAGCGTGTTGTAGGAAAACAGCGTGCGCACTGGAAAGCCGTCGCCCACCCAGTGGCCCTGATTATTGCCGTAACGGCCCAGCACGGTCTTGATCGCTGTGTCCATGACATGCCTCCTGCGCGGCCCGGTGCGTTTCACCCGCCGCTGGCGTGCAGATGGGGATTCAGCCCCGGTTCCGAAAGCCCGGCATATTGTAGCGCGGACCCGGCGCCGGAGCCGTCATTTGCCCTTCACATTGGCGGCCCGGGCGACTATGTAAGCGCCTCTTCTGACGCGGGGTGGAGCAGCCCGGTAGCTCGTCAGGCTCATAACCTGAAGGTCGCAGGTTCAAATCCTGCCCCCGCAACCAACATTAAGCATCCTAAAACGTCCGCCCGGCCTGGCCGGGCGGACGTTTTGGTTTTGGCGCGGGGCCCTAAATTGACCTCCGTCCGCCAGCCCTCCTGACGCCCCTGCACCGCCCCGGAACCTTTTCAGACAGTTCGCGTTGGGGGCTATTGGGGGCGGTTTCCGGCGACCAAACTCTTTTCAGGCGCGCTGAAAGACGGGCGCTATTTGGGCGGAACCGCATGAGTATGGAAGAAGCATTCAACAGATCAGGGCCCGGGCAGGCAGGGGCTGAGGGGCCTGCCGGACTTCACGAACAAGCCGAATTCCTGCAACTCCTCTACGAGTTCACCGAGCGCTGGCAGTATGCCGGCACGCTGGACGAAATCTATGAGGCGGCGCTGGATACAATTACCCGTGCGCTGCGTTGCCCGCGCGCGTCGATCCTGGTGTGTGACCGCTCCGACGTCATGCGTTTCGTCGCCTGGCGCGGACTGTCCGAGGCCTATCGCCGCGCCGTTGACGGTCATTCGCCCTGGAAGTGCGATGCGACAGACCCGCAGCATGTCCTGATCGAGGATACCGAAAAAGCCGGCCTTGAAGATGGACTCAAGCGCGTCGTGAAAAGAGAGGGCGTCCGCGCGCTGGCCTTCATCCCGCTGGTTCAGCGCGGCCGGCTGCTCGGCAAGTTTATGATCTATTACGATGCGCCCCATCGTTTCAGTGAGGCCGAGATCAATCTTGCTTTGACGATCGCGCGGCAGCTCGGCTTCAGCATCGAACGCCGGCGCGGCGCACAGACCGCGGCGCATCTCGCCGCCATCGTGGAATCTTCCGACGACGCGATCATCAGCAAGGATCTGGATGGCGTCATCCAGAGCTGGAACCGGGGCGCGGAGCAGGTTTTCGGCTACGCGGCCGAAGAAGCGATTGGAAAGCCGGTCCTGATGCTTATCCCCGCGGACCGCCAGCACGAGGAGCCGGAGATTCTCGCGCGGCTGAGACGCGGCGAGAAGATCGACCACTACGAAACCGTGCGCCAGCGTAAAGACGGTGCGCTGGTGGACGTTTCGCTGACGGTTTCTCCCGTTTGTGATTCATCCGGCCGCGTTATCGGCGCATCGAAGATTGCGCGTGACATCTCTGGCCGAAGGCTTGCCGAACGTGCGCTCAGGGAAAGCGAGCGGCGCCTGAAAGAAGTGATGTCGGCAATCCCGGCCGCCATCTACACGACCGACGCCGACGGCAAGATCACCTATTTCAACGAGGCCGCCGTGGCGTTCGCGGGACGGGAGCCGGCCCTCGGCGGTCCCGACTGGTGCGTGAGCTGGAAGCTCTATCATCCGGACGGTACGCCGATGCCCCATGCGGAGTGCCCGATGGCGGTCGCGCTGAAGGAGGGCCGCGCGATCCGCAACGTCGAAGCGGTCGCCGAGCGCCCTGACGGCGTGCGCATTCCCTTCATTCCCTATCCGACGCCGCTCTATGACTCGGATGGAAACATCACCGGCGCGGTCAACATGCTGGTCGATATCAGCGAACGCAAGGAAGCCGAGGCCAATCAGCGTCTCCTGTTCAACGAGTTGAATCATCGCGTGAAAAATAACATGCAGATGATCCAGTCTTTGCTGGACCGGGCCGCGCGGCTCTCGGGCAGCGTTGATCCGCGTACGGTCTTTGAGGAGCTGAGCAGCCGCATCGCCCTGATGCTGGCGGCGCAGCGCATGCTCTACGCGGCGAACAACGCCACGCATTTCAGCGCCCGCGAATTCCTGGCCGAAGTGTGCGCCGCTGTGCAACCGGCCCTGGCGCCAAATGTGAAAATCGTCTTTTCCGCCGATAATGCCGAACTGTCGAACGACATGGCGATGCCGCTGGCCCTGATCCTGAACGAGCTTGTCACCAATGCCGCCAAATATGGTGTGCGTGGAGAAAGCCCGGAAATCCGCGTCGCGATTATCGAGGACGGCGAAGATTTCATTTTGTCGGTCGAAGATGACGGCTCCGGTTTCGATTTCGAAGCAGTGCGGTCTCAGGCGTCCGGTCTCGCGCTGGTGCAGGGTCTGGCGCGGCAAGTGCGCGGGGCATTCCAGGTTTCGCGAAATCCTTCCTGTTGCAGCATCCGATTCCCGAAAATGCCATGAGTCCAGAAGCCGCACGCTGTTATGTCTATGCACAGGGCGATGACGCCGGCGGCGTCAGACCCCCGCTCCCCGCCGCACGGGTGCTCATCGTCGAAGACAATTTCCTGGTGGCGATAGAGGCGGAAACGGTATTGCAGGATGCGGGCTTCGATGTCGGCGAAATCGCCGCCTCGGCGGAGGATGCGCTGCGCGCCGCCGCGTCCGGGGAATATACGCTCGCGGTGATGGATATCCGGCTCGCCACCCGTACCGATGGCGTCACCTGCGCGCTCGAACTGTTCCGGCAGCATGGCCTGCGCTGCGTGTTCGCCACCGCGCATTCCGACGAGGAAACCCGCCGCCGCGCCGCCCCGGCCCGGCCGCTCGGCTGGCTGCACAAGCCCTATGCCATGCCGGTTCTGGTTTCCGCCGTGCGTCAGGCGCTCGTCCGGCTCGAAGAGGGCGATTAGCAAGAATTTATTGTTGCACCGATCTTTTGATGCCCAAGCAGAGGTTATAGTGATTTCGCCTGTTCGGTTTTTTTAATCAATCGACGCAAATTCTGAATGGTTAGCCATGGTCGTCGGCGGTGAAGGATGCGGTGACAGTTGGAGCAAACGAGCGCGAGATCGGAAATTTTGGTTTTCGCGTTGGGTTTGAGCTCACTCACGGGAATCTTGTGGTGTGCTTCAATAAAGCCATCGCCAGCATTTCCATACTTGTCCAAGAAATCGAAGTCGCATACTTCGCAGAATAGGCGCCCATGGCGCTCTTTAAATTGTGCCTTGGCTTTTGCAACCAGCTTTGTGCAACGCTCTCGCTTTTTATGCCGGGCCTCGTACTCCTTGCCTTCAGGAAATTCGATGTCGCCCCCGTCGCTGTAATCATCTTGGCGTGGCTTATCGGCGAACTCTGCGGACAACGTAATTAATTTGTCCCACCCTTTTTTGTCCAACTCGGTCGGCCGTGTGAAGTAGGCGCCGAATCGAGTGGTTAGTGACCTGTGGGCACGGATCGGTTGTTGCAAACGATGGATGTTAGACGGACGCACTCGCCATCGATAATGTTGAGCTTCTTCTTGGAGGAGCGCGACAATCTGATCTGCTGATTTTCCGCGATAGCGTCCGCCCAACGATCTGGCACTATCTAGAGCTTTTAGTTCCGATGCCCTGCGGTGGAGAGTGTTGAGCGGAAAGGTGGCGCCTTCCTCATTGAAAGTGGCGCGTAGATAATAACCGCAGAGGGCCCAGCCTTCACCCTTGTCATAAGTCGCAAATAAGATGTTAAACGGGCCGTCTTGGTTCTTAGGGCGGAAGTACATATAGCCGTAGCTGTAGCCATCGGCACAAACATCGCGCGAAAGATTCCAATCTTCGTGACCGAACCCCGTCTGCTCTAGGTAATCGCCATCGCCTGTGAACCGCAGTCTGCCAGGGGTGGGTACGACCCAACCATTGTCATTGTGGACAACCCTTTGAAATAGGTATCGCATATTCCACAATCCTTCCGCAGTTCATCAGAGTGTTGAAGACTTTGTTTGTGGCATATTAGCGCCCGCCACGTGATCGCGGGCGACGGCCATGGATTTCAGAATGGCGAAGCACGCCATGCCGGGGGCCAGATTCATGGCCGCTGCCGCGCGCTGCGTCACTCGCGTGGGGACCGGAATAGCGCATCTGATTGCGTGGAACAGCATGGATGTCTCCCCAGCCTGGCCTTCAACGCCTCTGATACATGGCGTCTGACCGCCTGACATTAATTTTCACACGCCATCACCCAATTGGGTGATTGTCCAGCGGGGTCGCAGGTGGATGTATCCGGCATGTGCCGGACCATGGCCGCCGCGTTCCTGTGCGCTTCCGGGTCTTGAGCCAGTCGTCATCGACCATTGACC
>JBJHDH010000046.1:0-14080 GCA_050486445.1 Euryhalocaulis sp. | reverse complement strand
CAATTCAGCTTGTCGCGCTATAATTACGATTTCGGCGTGTTCCAGGTGAGCAGCCGCAATCGGATGCATCGTTTCGTCGCGGGAGTTAACGCTTCCGTCGGCGATTGGATGCTCGACGCATATTACAAATACGGTGAGAATCGCTATCGCCAGACGGTGGACAACAATCTCCGCATCAACCGGCTTTATGAGGCGGCGGACGCCGTGTTTCATCCAGTGACCGGTGAAATTGTCTGCAGCTCCGGCCTGCTCTTTCCAGAGCGCAATTGTGCGCCGTTGAACCTGTTTGGAGAGGGCTCGCCTTCGCGCGCGGCGCTGGACTATGTGCAGGGCCAGACTTGGCAGAATACGCATATCAAGCAGGAGGTATTTGAAGTCTCCCTTTCCGGAGAGCCGTTCAGCACCCAGGCAGGGCCAGTGGGTGTTGCGCTTGGCGGGGGGTACCGCAAGGAATCCTACGTCCAGACCTCCGATCCTGTGTCTCAGGAGGTCCGAACGTTTACCGGCGGCTATCGTGGTTTTCCCTCGGTTTATGTCAGTGAGGCGGCTTATCACCAGATGGGCGGTTGGGAGCGGACCAATCCGCTGCCGGCTGCCGGCGCCTATGAAGTGTACGAGCTGTTCGGCGAGGCCTCCGCGCCACTGCTGTCAAGGCGCCCACTGGCAGAGTCGCTGGAGATAAACGGGGCGGCGCGTCATACCAACTACAGCGCCAGCGGTGGTGTTACGACATGGAAACTGGGCGCTACATGGCGCCCAATCCCGGATCTGCTGATGCGGACGAGCCGCTCGCGCGACATCCGCGCCGCCAGCCTGGATGAGATGTTCCGTGGCGGCGTACAGGGCTTGGACCGTATTATCGATCGCACTCTGACACCCGATGATCCGCGCTATCAGCCGCTTGTGCTGGGGCGGCAGGTTGGCAATCCGGGGCTGACTCCAGAACGGGCCGATACCTTCACTCTTGGCGGCGTCTGGCAACCGCGCTGGATGAGCGGGCTGACGATTGGTCTGGATTTTTACTGGATTGATCTGCGTGATCGGATCGCTGTTCTGGCTACCCAGACCATGGTGGATCAGTGCGCGGCCGGGGCGGTTGCGATGTGCGCCTATATTTTTCGTGACGAAACGGGAAAGATCGTGCGTCTGGAAAGGCCTTCTCTAAATGTAGGCCAGATAAGAACCAGCGGTCAGGATTTTGATCTACGCTATGAGACTGCGGCGGAAAATTTAATCGCCGGTGCGCCAGGTGCGCTGACTTTCCGCGTTATGGCTAGCCATATTTTTGAATTGAAGCAATTCCTTCCCGGTCTGACGCCGGTTGATTTGGCCGGTCAGATTCAGAATGGCGGAGTGCCGCGCTGGACCGCAAATTTCTCTCTGGCCTACGAATCCGGGCCGTTCATGGTTCAGCTTCAGGAATACGTCATCGGGTCCGGCCGGATCGTGCGTTCGCTGTCGCCGGATAACCTGCCGCCCGAGCAGAACAGGATTGCCGCCGTTTCCTATACCACCCTCAGCGGCCGCTACGCTCTCAAGACACAGGGGGCGGACATTGAACTGTTCGCAACAATCAACAATCTGTTCGACATCGCCCCGCCGCGCGCCCCGGGGAACTTCTTTTTCTTTGGAACGACGCCCACTTCCAGCAGTCATTATGATATTATCGGCCGGCGGGTTACCATCGGTCTGCGTGCGTCATTGTAGCGTTACAAGCTGGGCGCCCGGGGGAAGCTATAGACGCTTACACCCAAATCGCCGCTGCCAGAAGCGCACGGTCTCGTGGCTCACCTCGATGCCACGCTCGTGCAGCAGATCCTCGACATTCCGCAGGGAGAGCGGGAAGCGGACATACATCATGGTGCTGTCAGACGAATGCGAACTGGTCTCCGTGAGGGCAGGGGAAGCGGGGCTCAGGCAGCCCCAAGCTGACGCCATTCGTTGAGCGCGGCGGACCGGCTTTCCTTGAAGATTTCGCGGCGGTTGAGGTGGCGGTCGTGGTTGAAGTGGTTGAAGACGGACGAGTGGACGGTGGCGAATGTCTGCAGACTGGTCATCCGACGAAACCGCTGCATCGCCCGCTCTCGTCGTCGCATCGGTAAGTGTGAGTTTTCTGCCCGGTTGTTGAGCCAGCGGCCGGTCTCCTGGCAGTCCTCCAGACCAAGTTCTCTCAGCGCCGCGCCATAGGAGCGAAGTCTGTCGGTGACGATCACCCTGGGCTCGCCATAGCGCTTCATCGCCCGCCGCAGGAACCGAAGCGCCGCTGTCTTGTCCCGGCGCTTGGTGACAAAGGCTTCCAGCACCTCGCCCTCGTGATCGACGGCGCGCCAGAGATAATGCGTCTGGCCGCCGATCTTCACGAACATCTCGTCCAGATGCCACTGCCATTGCGGGAATGCGCGCATCGCCTGTACCCGCCGGCGTCTGATCTCCCGAGCGAAGAGGGGCCCAAATCGCCGCCACCAGAACCGCACCGTCTCGTGGCTCACCTCGATGCCGCGCTCGTGGAGCAAATCCTCCACATTCCGCAGGGAGAGCGGGAAGCGGACATACATCATGACCGCCAGGCGGATGATCTCGGGCGAGGTCTTGAAATAGCGGAAGGGGTTCTTCATCCGCGGACGCTATGGGGAGACCGCCGCCGCCTCAAGCCGCTTTCCTCTGACATTGCCGGTTGGTGACCGGAATTCTCGGGGACGGGTCAACTCAAACTATCGAGTCAAAAATCACGGCCAGCGCTGCGGGTTCGGCAGGTTCATCCGTATAATGAAACATAGCCGGTAAAAACAGCGCCGGACTCATATGCGGGAGGACTTACATGCGCAAATCCATGCTGGCCGCGGGCGCGGCCCTGATTGCCATTGGCGGCGTCGCCGTGGGCGCGACAGGCGCCGGATTATACGGCGGTAATTATGGCAACGACCGGGCCATGATCGAGGATTTGCAGGCGCGCTATTTATTCGCCCTCGATTTCGGCGACCCCGAAGCCTACGCCAACACGTTCACCGAGGATGGCGTGCTTGTTTACGGCAGTGGGACCGCGGTTGGCCGCCAGGAGATTTACGAGGTTGCAAATACCGGCATGCGCCGCCCTCAAGCCGAGGACGGGCTGCGGCCTGCGAAGGGCGGCCACAACATCACGAATATCGTGATCGATGTGAATGGCGACCGTGCGCGCAGCGTCGCATACTGGGTTTCTATGGGGAACAATAACCCCGAGCGTAGCGCAAACATGGGCGCCTATGGGCATTACGAGGATGAACTCGTGAAGATCGACGGCCATTGGTATTTCTCCAAGCGCGAAGTTTACAACGAACAGCTTGATCGCCGTTCCGCCGCCACCCAGCGAAACCCGGTGCGTGGCATGTGGTCGGATGTGTCCACGCCGACATGGCTCGAAACCCAGGGCGCGCAACAATCAGCGCCGTAGAATCATGCCGTGTGGCGCACCGGCTGATCGGAATACATTTTGTTTAACGGGGTTTGGGTGGTGTGCGCCCCACCCGCCCCTGCAAAGTAAGGATGCTGGGGTCAACCGGTTCTGCGTAGCGCACCAGTGGCGGCCCCCGCCGGCGGGTGTTTGTCACCAACACCCGGCTCAAACTAACGCACATTTAATGTGAGGGATTTTTTTCCCGCTCCGTATTTCAGAGCAACAGGGCGGCGAACGCCCTACGCCTGGAGGGGGGATCCTTATGCATTCGATGAAACTGACCCATGTTCGCACGGGCGCCTTTCGCCGCGCCTTGTTTGCCGGTTGCGCGATTACGGCGATGACAGTCAGCGGGGCGGCCATGACGAGCGGCGCCGCGTTCGCGCAAGAGGCCGGGGCCGCGGACCGGGTGGTGGTTACCGGAAGCCGTATCGCGCGCACCGGGTTTAATATGCCAACCCCTGTGCGGGTGCTGAGCGGTGAAGAGCTGCAATCGGCCGATCCGTCCTCGCTTGGCGAGGCATTGCAGCAGCTTCCCGAGTTCCAGAATTCGCCCCGGCCTCAGACCACCGGGATTGGCACCGTTGGCAATGCTGGCCAGAATTTCCTGAACCTGCGTTCGATAGGCGCCGAGCGGACGTTGATTCTGCTCGATGGGCGGCGTGTGGTTCCTTCAACCAGCAACGGCACGGTGGATATCAGTATTCTGCCTGACGCGTTGGTGCAGAATGTGGATGTGGTGACCGGAGGCGCTTCGGCCGCTTATGGCTCCGACGCCGTGGCCGGGGTGGTGAATTTCATCCTGAATACGCGCTTCACCGGTGCGCGGGCCGAGGTGCAATACGGCATCTCCGATGTCTCGGACGCAGAGAATGTGCGTAGTTCCTTCACGGCGGGAACGCCGCTGATGAACGGCCGGGCGCATGTTATGGGTTCGGTCAATTATTATACGAATAACGGGATCGAGAATTATCTGAACCGCGACTGGTTCCAGTCCTGCTCGCGCATCGCCAATCCGGTCCCGCCGCCGAACAACATTACCGCCTGCGGCGTGGTGTCCTCACATTTCGCGCGCGGCGGGCTGATCACCGCCGGGCCGCTGGCTGGCACGCAATTCGGCCCTGGCGGCGCTCCTGAACCGTTCCATTATGGCTCTCTTGCTACGTCACAGAGCATGGTAGGCGGCAGCGGCGAGGACCATGGCGCCTATTACCAGCCGCTGCCTTCGGCGGATCGCATCAACGGGTTCGGCCGTTTCAGCTATGACGTTACGCCGGATGCGACATTTTATGTCGAGGGTCTGGTGGCCGAAGCGAAGGCCGGATATCACGCCACCGCCACATGGCAAGGCTTTGGCACGGCCTATACGATCTATCGCGATAACGCATTTTTGCCGGCGGAGACCGCGGCGGCCATGGATGCGGCGGGGATAAGCCAGTTCGGCATGTCCCGCTATAATCACGATTTCGATCCGCTGACGGTGGCCAGCCGCAACCAGACCTGGCGCTTCGTAACCGGCCTGGACGCTGAAATCGGCCTGTGGTCGCTGAATGCTTATTATCAGCATGGCGAGAACCGCTATCTCCAGACGGTTGACAACAATCTTCGTCTGAACCGCCTGTATGAGGCGGCGGACGCGGTGTTCCATCCGGTGACCGGAGAGATCGTCTGTAATTCCAGCCTGCTCTTCCCCGAGCGCGGTTGCGCCCCGCTGAACCTGTTTGGTCACGGTTCTCCGTCACAGGCGGCGCTGGACTATATTCAGGGTCAGACATGGCAACGCGCCCATGTGAAACAGGATGTGTTCGAAATCTCCATGTCGGGGGAGCCGTTCGAGACATGGGCCGGCCCTGTGGGCGTGGCCTTTGGCGGTGGATATCGCAAGGAATCCTACGTCCAGACTTCTGATCCTGTCTCGCAAGAGGTTCGGTCCTTTACCGGCGGCTATCGCGGGTTCCCGGCTTCCTACGCCAACGATATCACCTACGCTCAGGTTGGCGGCTGGGAGCGCACCAATCCGCTTCCGTCGAGCGGCTCCTATGATGTGAAGGAAGTGTTCGCGGAGGCGGTGGTCCCCTTGGCGTCGAATGTGACTCTGGCTGAGTCGCTGGAGCTGAACGGCACCCTCCGTTACACGGACTACAGCACCAGCGGCAGTGTGGTGACATGGAAAGCTGGCGCGGTCTGGCGGCCGGTGCCGGAGGTTATGATTCGCGGTAGCCAGTCACGCGACATCCGGGCCGCCAATCTGGAGGAGATGTATCGCGGCGGCGTGCAAGGTTTGCAGACCGTCACAGACCACGCTTTCGCGCCGACTGATCCTAACAACAGGCCTTTTGTGCTTGGCCGCCAGACCGGAAATCCGAACCTGACTCCGGAGCGTGCAGACACCACGACGCTTGGCGTTGTCTATCAGCCATTCTGGGCGCCGGGTCTCAGCCTCTCGGCCGACTATTATCGCATAAGCATGCAGGACACGATTGGAGTGCTGGGCATCCAGACGATGATCGACCAGTGTGTGCTGGAAGGTTCGGCCTTCACTTGCCAATATCTGTTCCGTGACGCGGGCGGCGTATTGACGAGGGTCGAGCGGCCTTCGCTGAATATTGGTGAGGTGAAGACCAGCGGCTGGGATTTTGAGGTCCGTTACGTCACCCCGGCCAGCGCCTTTGTTAACTCCTGGAATGGCGATTTCACGTTCCGTGTGATTGCGAACATGATCGACAAGCTGGTGACGACGACGCCGGGTGCGGCGCCGTTCGATACGGCCGGTCAGATCGGAGGCGCTGGCGTTCCGGATCTCACGGCCAACGTCTCGGTTACTTACCGCGTCGGAGGTTGGCGCTGGTTCCTGCAGAACCGCTTCATCAAGGGCGGGCCGATCGACCGCACCTTGACTCCGACCCAGCTTGCGCCGGCGGACAATCATGTCGAGGACGTCGTCTACACCGACATCACGGGTTCCTACTCCTTTGATGTTGCGGGTGCGCGAGTCGAGTTGTTCGGCACGATCAACAATCTGTTTGACGTCGATCCGCCGCGTGCGCCGGGCAACTTCTTCTTCTTCGGAACCTCGCCCACGTCCAGCAGCCATTACGACATCATCGGCCGGCGTTACACGGTCGGGCTGCGGACGAGCTTCTGAGTCGGCCGGACCTAACCCCGGCCTTTCCGGAGACGGTTCGGCAGGTCTCCTCCCCGCCGCACCGTCTCCGCCCCTTTTTGGGAGACGATGAAAGCATGCGAAGCGTTTCAATTATCGCTGCGGCGTTGTTCGCTCTGA
This sequence comes from Euryhalocaulis sp., assembly GCA_050486445.1. Lineage (GTDB taxonomy): Bacteria > Pseudomonadota > Alphaproteobacteria > Caulobacterales > Maricaulaceae > Euryhalocaulis. Next base: position 7,364 of record JBJHDH010000046.1, on the reverse strand, counting down.
GCGTGGCGCCGGCGGCAGCCCAAAGCGAGGCTGCTTGCGCCCGGTCCTGTCTGGAAGGCTTCGTTGATCGTTATATGACGGCGCTGGAGGCGCGTGACCCGGCTCTGGCTCCGTTCTCTGCCGATGCGCGCTATACCGAGAACGGCCAGGCCTTGGCGCTGGGTGACGGGTTGTGGGGCACGATCAGCGGCATCGGCAGTTATAAAATCTACATCACCGATCCTGTGCGCGGGGAAGTTGGTTATTTCGCCACGATCCGTGAGGCTGACGATCCTGTTCCTTTCTCAGTCCGCCTGAAAATTTCAGGTGGCGAAATTACCGAAGCTGAAGCGATCCTTCCCCGCGGCGGGTCTGGCTTTCTGGGCGGAGGAGAACCTGGCGCCCTGCGGCTGGAGCGGGCTGGCCCGGATCCGTTCTTGCTCGAAAACGTGCCTGAAACCGAGCGCTTGCCGCGGGCGCGTTTGATTGAGATTTCCAACGCCTATTTTGAGGCGATGGAGCAGGGAACGTCTTCTGTCGGCTGGTTCGCTGAGGATTGCACGCGGATCGAAAACGGCAGCCGCATGGCAAGCAATCCTGATGCAGGTGTAGCCGGCTCTGGCGTTCGAATGGGCGCGCTGTCCTGCGCTGAGCAGTTCGATACTGGATATTCACGCGGCTTTTCCTTTGTTCCGTTTCGCCGCTATCCGGTAGTGGACGAAGAGCGCGGCCTGGTGCTGTCGGTTGTCGCCCTGCAACATAACGGCCGTCAGGAATCCCTGGTTATCAACGGGGTCGCCTCGCCAATGGCCGAGATATTCCGCAAGCCATACCAGTTCACCATGGCGGAGGTTTTTAAGGTCGTTGATGACGAGCTGAAAGTTGTCGAGGCGGTGCTGTTCACCGCGCCCTACGGCATGCGGTCGGGTTGGGATCCGGATGCTGAACGCGCTCATATTGAATGGAAAGCGACGGGAAGGGTGGTGGAATGACCGTGCGCACTCTTTTGACTTTGCTTGTGATAAGCTTCGTCTTGCCTGGCCTGGCTGCGGCGCAGGAATTGCCACGGGGTTACACGGTCACGGGTCCATGTGAACGTGACTGTCTGCTGACCGTCATGGACGAGTATTTGGCTGCAGTAGTTGATAAGGATCCGGCTCGCCTGATTTGGGCGACGCGCTCCCGATATACCGAGAACGGACAGGTGCTGCGGGTGGGCGAGGGGCTATGGGCCACCGCCACCGGGCTTTCCGACTATCGGATGGTGTTTGCGGATCCTGAGGGGGGGCAGGTCGGCTTTCTTGGCGTGGTCTATGAGAACCATATTCCCGTGGTTCTGGGACTACGGCTGAAGGTCGTAAACCACCGTATTCTGGAGGTGGAGCATATCGTCGCGCGGAGCGCCAACAGCATTGCAGGCGCCCGCTCGCTGTTGGAGCGGGGTGCGCCGGACCCATTGTTCAGCCAGCCGCTTTCCGACGCGGAGCGCGTACCGCGCGAGCAGATGGTCGCCGCCGCCAATGCTTACTTTGACGGGATCGAGCAAAGCTCGGGCGCCATCGTGCCTTTCGATGACGATTGCGTGCGGATCGAGAATGGCATGCTCACCGCGCCCAGTTCTTCCGGAGCGACTTGCGCATCGCAGTTCGATACCGGCCAGTTCAGCTACATCACCGAGTGCCGTGACCGGCGGTTTGAGGTGGTGGATGAACTGACCGGTAATGTTCTTGCCTTTGTGATCTTCGCACATCCGGGCAACATTACTCACGCGCTGCTGCCCGGCGGTGAGCGTCGCGACATGCACCCCGCCGCCCTGCACCCGTTCGACACCCAGATCGCAGAGGTCTTCAATATCCGGTCCGGAAAAATCCGGCGCATCGAGGCGTCGATTCACACCGCCGCATTCGGCATCAGCTCGGGGTGGGAGCGATGAGTCATTTGCACGCCTTGCGTATTCTGACGGCCTTCACGTCATTCGCTCTCTTTGCCGCCGTCCCGGCCGGAGCAGGGGCAGCCGATGGGTCGACAGACCCCGCTTGCGACCGGACCTGTCTGGAAGGCCATCTGGATGCCTATCTGAATGCTCTGACCGGGCGCGACCCAAACCGGATGCCGCTAACGCCCGATGCAAAATACACGGAAAACGGCGTGCATCTTCCATTTGGTGACGCGGCATGGGGCACGGTGTCGGACATGGGCCGCTACCGGCTTGTGATGGCGGATGTGGAGATGAGCGAAATCGCCATCATGGGGGTCGCTATCGAAAACGAGGTGTTCCCCGGCCTGATGGCCACCCGGCTGAAGGTTGAAGGTGGGCCGGTGGAGGCTGGCGGCCAGGTCTCGGAGGTCGAGACGATCTTCGTTCGCAATCAGACCGCGGCCGAACGATTGGAAGAGATGGCCAGCCCGCGCGCCGCCCTCACGACGCGGCTGCCGCGCGGGGAGCGCCCTTCGCGCCAGGAACTGGTGGCGACGGCCAATCTCTATTTCAACGGCCTGCAGGACAATGACGGCACGCGCTATGTGCCCTTCGCCGGGGATTGCCACCGGCTGGAGAATGGAAATCCGGCCACCAATGCCGAGATCGAGGATACAGGCGGATACCCGCCGGAGTTCGCGCGCATGGGCTGCGATGAGCAGTTTCGTCTCGGCCTGTTCCGCACCGACACGGATTTACGCGAGCGGCGGTTTCGTGTGGTCGACCGGGAATATGGTCTTGTCTTCGTCTTCGTCTTTTTCGACCATGACGCCACGATCCGCGAATTCCAGCTTCGCGACGGGCGGATGCGCTATCCGCGTCTGGCTGGTCCCCATACATGGCAGATCGCGGAAGTGTTCAAGATCGAAGACGGCCAGATTTCGCAGATCGAGGCGATCCTGCATCAGGTTCCTTACGGGATGAGTTCCGGCTGGCACGATTGTTCGGGCGTATTCCCGCGCCCCTGCACCGAGCCTGGCGCGCCATTCCGAAAAATCCGCGTGGGCCATAATTATCCCGATCGCCGGGAAGAGCTGGCGCGCGCTCGCGGAGAAATTGAGTAGTGCGAGAAAGCATTACGCTGAAACATTCATAAGGGAGGAGCACATGAATATCGTGTCGAAGCAGGGTGCCGGGCTTACGATTGGCGTTTCCGCGCTCACGTTGGTCTTGGGAGCATGTGCGGCCGGGGCGCAGGAGTGCGACCGGGCCTGTCTGGGCGAATTCGAACAGCGCTATCTGGAATCGGTGGTGCGCAACGATCCGTCTCTGGTCCCGCTGGCGGCCAATGTGCGATTCACCGAAGACGCCTGGGACCGTCAGCCGGGCGAGGGCCTCTGGGGCACGGCTACGGCCCTACGCCAGCACCGGCTGAGCGTGCTGGATGATCAATGGGATACGGTTGCCGGTTTTGCCATTGTCGATGAGGGTGACGATACGGTCTTGTTGTCTTACCGGCTGAAGGTTGAAGGCGGCGCGCTGACCGAGATCGAAACTCTGGTCTCGCGCCAGTCCATGGATGGGCCGGCCAATATGACCGCCAGCAATTTCCGCGAGCGGGAGACGCTTTCCCATCTGCATGAGGCGTTTCACTATGAAATTCCTGAAGAGATGCGCGAAACCCGGGAAGAGCTAATTCGTATCGCCGACTATTATCCAGCCGGGTTGAAGGCTGGCAGCTTTGTGGAGGTCGACGCGCCTATTGCGCCCGGCGCCCGGCGGCTGGAGAATGGCACGCTTCTGGCCGGTCCCGATTGCACGTTCAACGAAAATTGCCGGGATATGAAGACTCAGCCGTCTCCGGAGCGGCCGACCCTGCGCTTCCGCCATCTGGCGATCGATGAAGAAACCGGAGTCGCCTATTACTGGCTGGACTGGATTCAGAGCGCGACTGGCAACAACCTGATCGCATTTGAGGCGTTCAAAGTCTATGACGGCCAGATTCAGGCTGTGGAGGCTTTTCTTAAATTCGATGACCGCGACCGCCACCCTGGCTGGGATTGATCGCTGGGGCCGGCCTATGCCCGCCTGAGAGAGTGTGCGCATCGACAGCGTTTGGTTGTGGCGCAAGGGCGGGCAGCGGCGGTAATCTCCCGGATGGGAGGCGTCATGGCAGAGCAGGCGGTTTCTTCGGGCAGCGCCAGCGCGTCGGACACCGACGCGCTGGCCATGCTTGCCCGTGAATTTCATCCGTCGTTGCTGCGTTATTTCTCCCGCCGGGTGCGCGATCAGGCAGAGATCGAGGATCTGGTGCAAGAGGTTTTCGTCCGCCTGGTGCGGCGGCGCGACGCGCTCGATATGGATCGGGTGCGCGGATACATTTTTCAGACTGCCAGCAGCGTGCTGATCGACTGGTTGCGTCAGCCGGCCGTAAAGCGCGCCGCCGTTCACCAGCAGTTCGATGCGGATACCCATGGCGGGTGCGCAATTGCGCCAGACCGGGTGTTGCAGGGCCGGCAGGATTTGCAGCGGGCGATGGATATCGTGGCGCGCCTGCCTGAGCGCACCCATACGGTCTTCATTCTTTGCCGTTTTGAAGGCATGACATATTCGGAAATCGCACAATGTATCGGCGTTTCGGTTAGCGCCGTCGAGAAGCATATGCGGCGGGCCATGCTGGCCCTTATTGAGCAGTTGGACGAATGAGCACGCGCGACGCAAATCCATTACGGGCCATGGGCTCGGCCGAGGCCGCCGCCTGGTGGTTTGCGCGTTTGCAGCGGGGCCCGCTGGAGGCGGCTGAGGAGCGCTCTTTCGAGTCCTGGCTGGAGAGCGAGGGGGCGGCGGAAGCTTTCGACAAGGCGCGCCGGGCCTGGAGCATCACAGGGATGGTGGCTGATGCGCCGCAGATGCGCGCCTTGCGCACATCTGCGCTGGCCCGGGTGCGTCCCGTACGCCGTGTCGTCTGGTCGCGCGCTGCTGGCATTGCCGCGGGTCTGGTATTGGTCGCCGCCACCGCTGTTGCGCTGATTACCGGGCCATTTGAACGTCTGGCTCATCAAGCGAACGGGCTCCACCAACTTGGCGGGGCGGATTATGCAACCGCAGTGGGCGAACGCTTGGCCGTCACCCTGCCAGATGGCAGTGTGGTTACCCTGAATACGGACTCCGCCCTGGATGTCGCCTATGGCGACCGGCTGCGCCTGGTTCGCTTGCTCAAGGGTCAAGCCTATTTCGAGGTCGCCGCTGACGCCGAAACGCCGTTCGTGGTGGAGGCGGCTGGTCGACGTATCACCGCGCTGGGCACAGCGTTCGACGTGCGGCTGGATCCGGATCGCTTTCAAATTCTGTTGGCCGAAGGCCGGGTCGGGGTCGCGCGCAGCCCTTACGCCTTCGATATGGCAGGCGGCGACCGGCAGATATTGCTGGAGGCTGGCCAGGGCCTGGTCGCGGTGTTCGGCGCTCCAGAAGAGATTGTAACGGTCGATGTGGAGCGGCAATTGCGTTGGCGTCAGGGCTTTGTCGAATTTGACGGTGAGCCGCTCATCAATGTCATTGCAGAGATGAATCGTTATGCCGACGCCCGGCTGGTTGTGCAGGATGCGCGTATTGCCGACCTGCGCGTCAGCGGAGTGTTCCGGGTGGGGGACCAGAGTCAGTTCGTCCAGGTTATTACGCGTATCCTGCCGGTGACTGCTCAGACTCAGGATACCGGGACTACCCGGCTGGTCTGGGCCTCGCCCGATGGCGAGGATTAAAAAGGTCGGCATTGCCGGCCGCTTCCCGCCGCTTCCCGCAAGAATGTGAGGAATCATAACGGATAACCGCCGATGCCGCCGCCCAGCATGATCTCCAACGGAGGCGTCCGTCGCGCGGCGGCGCTGGCGGGTGTTGCTGGCGTGCTGATGATGGCCTCTCCGGTTATGGCCCAGCAGGACGCGGTGATTGTCATTGATTTGCCGGCGCAGGAACTATCGGAATCTCTTCTCCAGTTAAGCCGCGCCGCGAGGATCGAGATTGGTTTTTCTTCGGACATGCTGGCCGGTTTGCGCGCACCGGCGCTCACCGGCCGCTATGTGCCGCAAGACGCTATCCGGCTGCTCTTGCGGGACACCGGGCTGACCGCAGAGTTTATCGCGCCGGATGTTATTGTGATTGGCGCCGCACCCTCTTGGGCTGGCGAACACAGCGTTGCGCCAGACACGGCTGAATCGGTTATCGCGCCCCTCCGGAGCCCGGCGGCCGCCCCGGGCAGAATGGCGCCTGACGCTCTGACCGCCGCATCGAGTCCGGATCGCGTCGTAGTTACTGGCAGCCGGGTGGCGCGGAACATCAATGAAACCACGACCCCGGTTCGCGCCGTCAACTTGGAAGAGTTACGGGCGGCCGAACCGATGTCGCTGGCCGAGGCGCTTAATTTTCTGCCTGAATTCCAGAACTCGGAACGGCCCCAGACCACAGGGATCAATACGCTCGGCAATACAGGACAGAGTTTTCTCAATCTGCGTTCCATCGGCGCCGAACGAACGCTGGTGCTGCTGGATGGGCGGCGTATCGTACCGTCAAATAGCCGAGGCGTAGTCGATTTAAGCCTGCTGCCTGAATCCGTGATTGACCGTGTCGAGGTTGTCACTGGCGGCGCGTCGGCCGCCTATGGCTCCGACGCTGTGGCCGGCGTGGTGAATTTCATTCTGAATCGACGTTTTACAGGACTGGAGATGGAGGCGCTTTATGGCGTCTCGGAAAGGGGAGATGCGCGCACCATGCGCACCGCGTTAACTGGCGGGACCATGCTGTTTGGTGGGCGTGGTCACGTGATGGGGGCGCTAAATTTTTATGAGAATGACGGCGTTCGCAATTATCTGAACCGCGACTGGTTTCAGTCCTGTTCGCGCATCGTCAATCCGGCGTCACCACCGGATAATATTGTAGCGTGCGGCGTGGTCTCTTCGCATTTTTCCCGTGGCGGGTTGATCACCGCCGGGCCGATGGCCGGCACGCAATTCGGTCCGGGTGGCGCTCCAGAGCCGTTCCATTATGGCAGTCTGCTTTCGTCGCAGAGCATGGTGGGCGGCAGCGGCGAAGACCACGGCGTCCATTTTCAGCCCTTGCCTGCTGCTGATCGCATCAATGGCTTTGGCCGCTTTAGCTACGATGTGACGCCGGACATGACCGTCTTTGTGGAGGGTCTGACGGCTGAGGCGAGGTCAGCCTATCACGCCACAGCGAGCTGGCAGGGCTTTGGCACAGCTTACACGATTCATCGCGACAATGCGTTCCTGCCAGCGGAGATCGCGGCGGGAATGGATGCGGCGGGGGTCAATCAATTCAGCTTGTCGCGCTATAATTACGATTTCGGCGTGTTCCAGGTGAGCAGCCGCAATCGGATGCATCGTTTCGTCGCGGGAGTTAACGCTTCCGTCGGCGATTGGATGCTCGACGCATATTACGAATACGGTGAGAATCG
>JBJHDH010000045.1:0-16413 GCA_050486445.1 Euryhalocaulis sp. | reverse complement strand
GCGAAGGGAAGCGGGGCGCCCGCGGGGACGCGGGTGTCCTGTCCTTGGTACGTGGTGGTGCGTCCCAATGAACGCCCCGCGCAGGGATTTCCCGGAACGTCTCCGTCCCGATTCCAGCGTGGGATTGGGATGGTCGGTCGTTTAGTGCCATCCGCCCTCTCCACGGGCCGCGCCGGAACTGTGAAGCGTCACCTTCACAGCGCGGACGCGCCCTGCACCCCCGGCGCCCACGTTTGACGTGTGCACGCGCCCTTCATGACGCCGAAGCACGCACACACTACCCCCGCCGCAGAAGGCGTGGAGATTCGCCCAAACTTCCCCGCTTTTTCGTATTGGAGACATTCGCGGCCATGGCCCGAATACGGCGAGGGCGCTTCAATACCGGACGGCGAGTCTCTAGAGTGCCCGCCATGACCGCTCTGGCCATGACATATCACCGGCCGGCCCGCATGGCGCTGGCCGCTCTGGCGCTTGCGGGCTTCACGCTGGCTGCGTGCGGGCCCGAGGCCACCACCGTGGAACGCGTCGAGGTGCAGATCGACGAGACCTGCGACCGGGCCTGCCTGATCGACCTGCTGGACCGCTATCTGACCGCGCTGGTGATGCGCAACCCCACCGCCGCGCCGCTGGCGGACAATTTCCGCAGCACGGAAAACGCCGCGTCCACCCCGGCCGGCCAGGGCGTGTGGAGTTCGGTCACGGCGCTGGGCGCGCTGCAACGCCGCTATGCCGACCCGGAAACTGGCCAGGCCGGCTATGTCGGGCTGGTCGGCGAGGGTAACGACATCGCCATCGTTTCGCTGCGTATCCGGGCCCAGGGGCAGCGCATCGCCGAGGCCGAATGGGTGATCGCGCGCGACGACACGCCGCTCTACAACCCCGAAGGCTTCACCACCAATCCGCCGCCCGACTTTCCCGCGCCTACAAGCGCAAGCGGGCGCGAAGCCTCGATCGCCGCGGCCCGGTCCTATTTCGACGGCATCGAGGCAGCCGACGCCGCCGATGTGATCGCCTATGAAGATTGTTTCCGGGTCGAAAACGGCACATGGATGGTCGGCCGGATGCCGGACCGCGAGCCGCCCGACCCGGCCGAGGCCCGGCCCGGTTTCAATATCGCGATGCTGTCCAGCCCGCTGGCGTCATGCATCGGCGGGTTCCAGAATTTTCGCGGCGTGACGCGCGATGTCACGAACCGGCGTTTTTTCTATGACGAGATGACCGGCGTGGTCTGGGCGCAGGCGGTGTTCGAGCGCGACGAAGATGCGCGGGATCTGCAAGGCGATCCGCTGGCCTGGGTCTATGTGGCCAATATTTTCCGGATCGAGGACGGGCAAATTCGCGGCATTTATTCGATTACCTACCGTCTGCCGCCGCACATCACCGGACCTGGCTGGGCCTCCACGGAATAGGCGCTTTCCCTTGTGAAAACAGGGCCATACGCCATGCCGGGCGCTATATCCTGTCAAAAATTTAATACGATTTTCGGTAGATTACGCTTCGCAGCAAAACTGCGATGCAGTAGCAAAACTGCATCCTTGCCTTCAGCTCTCGCAGGATTTCGAAGGCGTCTTTAACGGGCGAGGATCAATCGCCCGCAACAGGGAACCGGGGTTCCGGACAAACGACGCCATGACCGATCCCAACGCCGCCGGCATGCCGGTCCGCATCGCCAATGCCATTCGTGAGCAAGTGGCGCGCGGGATTCTGGGACCGGGTCTGCGTCTGGGCCAGACCGAGCTGGCGGCTCAATTCCGCGCCAGCCGCGTTCCGGTGCGCGAGGCGCTGAAGATGCTCTCCGCCGAGGGCGTGGTCGATCACGATCCCAATCGCGGGTTTTTCGTCTCGCGCATTTCCAGCGCCGAGGCGCGCCAGCTCTTCCGCCTGCGCGAGATGATCGAGACCGAGCTTCTCAGCACGCTGAACTGGCCAAGCACAACGGCGCTTAAGCGTCTGGAAAATCTGGCGCGCGAACTTGAACGCCTGCTCGATACCGGCGAGGCCACAAGCTGGTGGGTGCTGCACCGGGAATTCCATCAGGAACTGTTCGACCTGTCGGACGAGAAGATCATTGTGCGCGAGGCGATGCGGCTGTGGAGTCTCACCGACCGCTATCGTTCGCTGCTCAGCCTGCCGCGCCGGCCCAGCGCGGAGCGCGCCGTGGTGGAGAAGCTGGACCTGGTGAAAGCGCTGGCCGAGCAGGACCGCGAGGCACTGGTTCAGGTACGGGCCCAGCGCCGCGAGGAATTCCGCAATCTGGTGCTGGAAGCGTTGCAGTCTCGCGGGCTGTGACCGCGTTCCCTTTTCAACTGTCAGCGGCTTCCGGCCGGGTTCAATGGCCGGCGCGCGCCATGTCCCCGCCGGGCTCGCCATCCGGCGCCTGAACCCGCACCGGCGCCGCCAGGGAAAGCGGCGGCGCATGGCCGAAGCGCAGCGTGAGCATGACGGCGCCGCCCTCCTCCAGCGGTCTGTCCAGGCCAATGAGCATCAGGTGCTCCGCCCCCGGCGCCAGCGCCACGGCGGCGCCCGCGGGCAGGATCAGCCCGTCCGCCAGCTCGCGCATCCGCATGATGTCGCCATCCATGCGCATTTCGTGAATTTCCGTGCGCGCCGCCGCGTCTGAAGAAACGGCGATAAGGCGGTCTGCACGGCTGGATATCAGGGTCAGATAACAGGCGGCGGTCTGCGCCCCCGCCGCCGTGGCGCGGCACCAGGCGCCGCGCGCCTCCACCACCGGCGGCGCGGACTCGGCGCAGGCGGAAACCAGCAGGACGCCGCATAGCAGGGCGGGATTCCAGAATTGATTTCTCATGCCGTAGCGCCCTTTCGCCGGATCGCGCAGATGTGCGCCGCCGCGAGGTCGGCAGCCAGAAACAGAACCAGCGTCGCGCCGGTCAGCGGATACAGGATGGCCAGCGGCGCAATGACCGCCAGCGCCGCCGAGCCCGCACGCCGCCCCGGCGGCGGGGGCGCGCCCAGCCGGCGCCAGAGGGGGGCGCGGGGACGCCGCTTCCACCACATCATGACGCCGCTGACCGCCATGACCCAGGCTGCGATGCAGGCCAGCAACATGACGATGCGGTTGGGCCAGCCATATTGCGTTCCCTGATGCACGGCGATGGACCATTCGAACATCTTCGCGCCCCAGCCAAAATCCGGGTGACGCAGATCGGCCAGCACCTCGCCGCTACCCCCATCTATATACAGGCTGCGCGCATCGCGCACGTCCGGTCCTTGAAACGCGACGGTCCAGGCGAGCGCGGCGTCTGACGGAATACTCACGATATAGGGGCGCGCCAGGCCCTCGCGCGCGGCGGTTTCCATCACTCGCGCCAGACTGCCGGGCGCCGGAGCGGAATCGTGTATGTGCAGCACGGCGCGCTCCATCGTCCAGCCGACGCCCTCGGCAGGAGGGGAATGGGGTCCGGCGTGGTCCCATGCGCTGGCGGCGGGGGGCGCGGCCGGGCGGCCCCATCCGGCGTCGCGCACCGCGCCCATCACCCGGTCGCCCCAGACCGGCGACCACAACATGCCGGTGACGGCGAGGAACAGGAGAATTCCGGCCGCGTAGAGTCCGGTGACAGCGTGCAGATTGCGCCAGAACGGCCGGCGCTTTGGGTCGCCCTTGCGCAGAGCGAACGCCGCCGCGCCACGCCGGCGCGGAAACCACAGAAAGAGGCCGGTGACGACGAGGATAACCGTCCAGCCAGCCACAATCTCGATCAGCATGTTCGGCCCGGCGCCGAACAGAGTGAGGCTGTGTAGCCGTTTTACCGTCTCCATGGCGCCGCCGGCGGGGATAGAGCCTTTCAGCGCCGCATCATAGGGATCGACAAAGGCCGTACGCTGAGTCCCGCCTGGCAGGCGCACGGTCAGGCGCACGGCGCGGTCCGGCCGGGCAGAGATGTCAGCGGCGATGACCGTTCCGCCCAGCCCGGCGCGCGCCGATTCCAGCCAGCGGTCAGGCGAGATTTCCGCTCCCCGCGGCTCCACAGCCAGCATTGGCCGGTAGAGCAGATCGTCCAGTTCCGGCTTGAACAGATAGATCGCGCCGGTCAGCGCCAGCAGCATCAGAAACGGCAGCGCCAGCAGACCGGCATAGAAATGCCAGCGCCAGAGCGCGCGATACAGCGCGCCGGGCGCCGGGTCCGCCAATGCCGCCGTTTCCTGTGTCATGCCAGCCTCCTAGAACCGCATGTTCAGGCCGCCGAAGACGGAGAATCCGTCGCCGGGCCAATAAGCCGCCGTCGCGGGCGTAGCCAGGATCGCGGCCTGCACGTTCGAGACATAGGCCTTGTCCGCCAGGTTGCGCGCGTCCACGAACACCGAGATCCCGTTGCCGAAATCCCATCCGGCGTTGAGATTGAACACCGCATAGGACGGCGAGCGCGTGGTGTTGGAATAATCGACCCAGATATCCGAGGCCGACCATTCCACTGACGGCGCGGCGAACCAGCCCGATGCGTGCTCGTAACGCAGCTCGGCGCGATAGAAATGCTGTGGCGCGATGGGCAGGCGGTTGTTTCCGTACTGCACATCGTCGACGAAATGGAAGTCCGACCAGGTGTAGCTCTGGCGCAGGCGCCAGCCATCGGCGAAACGCCAGTCCAGCGCCGCCTCCAGCCCCTGATGGATTGTCCTGTCGGCGTTGAATGTGGTGGCGGGGATTCCGGGAGCGATTGTGTATTGCAGCATCTCGCCATCGAGCCATGCGCGATAGAGCGTGACATCCCAGCTCCACGCGCCGCGCCGGCCGCGCGCGCCGGCCTCGATAGTCCATGCCTCCTGCGCCTCGACCGGCGCGAAGCCCGCGCCCGTGGGCGACATGGCGCCAAAATTCGGCGGCTCTACCGAGCGCGTCACATTGGCGAAAATCTGGTCGCCATTCAGGTTTTCCCAGAGTAGCCCGGCGCGCGGCGCGAACCAGTTATAAGTTCGGGATGCGGTCATGTTGAAGGTCGCCGGATTGCCGGGCACGGCGACGCTCTCATAGTCGCGCTCCGCCCTGCCCCATGTTCCCCCGCCGACCAGCGCAAGCTGCTCTGTCACGAACAGGCGGCCTTCGGCGAAGACATCCGTAGCGGCGGCGTTCTGATACGACATGGATTGCAGCGCGCCGTGTTTGCCTTGCAGATTGGTGTAGAATTTGGAGTCGAGATCGCCAGTGCGCAGCCAGGCCCCGGCATAGGCGTCGGCGCGCAGGCCGCCGACCTCGCCATCCCAGCGCAACCGGCCGAACGCGCCGTAATTGCGGCTCTTCTGCTCGATCACCTGAAAGATCGGGTGGTCCAGATGCTTCCACACCGCATAGACCGCGCCTTCGAACACCAGCCCGTCATCCAGCCGCCACGAGGTGCGCAGCGAACCGCGCAGCGCCTCCAGATCGCGCCGGTAATGGTTGGCGGTATTGTTGGCGGCCGCCTGGCGCGGATCGGCCACAAACTGCGCCCAGGTCAGCGCACCCGGAATCTCCTGATAGATATCGGCGGCATTGACGATCAGCCGCACCTCGCGCCCCGCGCCAAAACTGTGGCCGACATTCAGGCTGGCGAATTTCAGCTCCTGTCCGTTTTGCGGGCGATAGCCATCGGCGCGCTGAAACGTGCCGGCGGCGAACACGTCCCACGGTCCGTCCTGACGCGCGATCTGCGCATTGGCGCGGAACAGGCCGAACGATCCGCCCTCCACGCGAAGCTGATTACGAAATCCGGCGTCCGCGCCGGTCGGCGTGACCATATTGACCGCGCCGCCCAGCAGCGCGCCACCGAAGCGCAGCGCATTGCCGCCGCGATACACCTCGACATAGCGGGTGAGCAGCGGGTCGGCGATCTGGCTGTCGCCATACCCGTCCGCCTCGTTCAGCGGTATGCCGTCAATGGCCAGCAGCAGGCCGCGATTATGATTGGCGTTGCCGATACCACTACCACGGATCGACATGCGGATATCGCCGCCCCATTTGCGCTGGGCATAGACGCCCGGCGCATCGCGCAGCATGTCGTCCAGCGCCAGCGCGGCGCGGCGGCTCCATGATTCCTGCGAGATCACCGAGACCGCGCCGGGCGTTTCCGAAAGCCGCGCGCGGGCGTCCGCCACGACAAGCGGGTCTTCGGGATCACGCCGGCCGGTGACGACCACCGTGTCGCGGTTGGAAAGAACGGAGGATTCGGCCGTCTGGGCCAAAGCCCCGGACGGAATGGCGGCGAGCGCCACAATGGACGCGGCGGCGAACAATACGGTCTTCATGTCTGAATTCCCCTGATACGGCCGCCACGTATCGCGTGGCGGGGCCGCTTACGTTTCACATCGGATGATTCCGAGGATGGTTCGGGATTGCGCGGGCGCGGCCCGTCACAGATAGGCGGCGCGAAGGCGCTGGATCATCCGCGAAAAACGGATGACCGGGTCAGACAGAGACGGGAGGCGCGCGGGAGGGCGGCGGCGCGTTGGCGCCGATGGAGAGCGCGGCCTGGCGCATGGCGGGCGGGAAATCCGCCCGCGCCAGAGCCAGCGGCGCATACAGCGCGGCGGCCGGGTCGGACGCCGGGGCCGCGGCCTGCGCCACGCCGGCGAAGGCGCAGGGCGCCAGATTACGATCCTGATCCGCCGGGATTTCTTCCCCGCTTTCGGCGCCCGCCACAGCGGCGGGCAGGACCGCGCCCGGCTGGCCGCAGATCACGACGGAGACGGGGAATCCGTCCTCGCCCGGCGCAAGCATGAAGCCGGACGGGACCAGCGCCTGCGCGAACAGGCACAGCATGGCCAGGCTCAGCGCGAACTGGCGCAGAAAGAGCGGGATGAGGACGCGGGTCTTCACGCCGGTTTTTTAGCGCGGGCGGGCGCGCCTGTCTCCCCGCGCCGGGCAGGACAAAACGCCGCTGCGGTCTCCGGCCGCTCTCATACTCCCCTTCCCCGTCCGATTGACTCCCGCCCGCGCCAGCGGCAGCATCCGGGTCAGTGCGCTTCTGGAGCGCCCCCTGTCCGCGGCAAGGGCGGTTCCGCCCATCCAGACTGTATCGTGATCTTACGAGACCTTCTTCCGGCCTTTCGTAAGCGGACGTCAGGCGATTGCGGAAGGAAGGATTCCATGACGCGCGAAACGCCGCGTACCCTCAGCCCGAAAACCACGCTCGATCATCTGCGCAAGGACGCCAAACGCTGGCTGAAAGCCCTGCGCGCCGGCGACGCATCCGCGCGCGAGCGCCTTGCCGCCGCATGGCCCGGCGCGCCAGAGGCGCCAGACGCGCCCGGCCTGCGCGACATCCAGCACGCGCTGGCGCGCGAATATGGCCATGCCTCCTGGGCAGCGCTGAAAACCGTGCTGGAAGAGGAAGAAAGCGCCCGCATTCCGCGCGCGGAGGCGGTCGATATTGTTCTGCGCCATGCCTGGGACGGCAAGAATGGCTGGCGCGGGGATGCGCGGCCGGCGATGCGCGTGCTGCGCCTTCGGCCTGATATTGCGCGCGACAATATCCATATCGCGGCGATGTGCGGCGAGCTGGAGGCGGTGAATAGATTTCTGGCCGCCGATCCGGGTCTGGCCTCGGCGAAAGGCGGTCCACTGGATTTCGAGCCGCTGCAATATCTCGCCTATGGCCGGCTGGACCTGCCCGGCGTGCGCGGCAACAGCGAGGCCATCGCGCGCACGCTGCTGGATTATGGCGCGGACGTAAATGCGCAGATCAATGACGGCTGGGACAATCCCTTCACCGTGCTGACCGGCGTGATCGGGCTGGGCGAGGGCATGAAGCCGCCGCACCCGCAGGACCGCGCGCTGGCCGCGCTGCTGATCGAACGCGGCGCCGACCCGTATGACACGCAGGCGCTCTACAACACCTCCATCGCCGGGGACGATCCGTTCTGGATGGATATGCTCTATCGCGAATCCGCAGCGCGCGGTGGCGCGGAAAACTGGCGCATAGCGGGCAAGTCCTCGCCGGGCAGGCCGGAATACAGCACGCTCGACTATCTGCTCGGCAACGCCGTGAACAATGGCCACCATGTCCGCGCGCAATGGCTGCTGGATCATGGCGCGGACCCGAATGGCGTCAATTCCTACAGCAAGCGCCCGCATCATGAAGAGGCGCAACTGCGCGGCGATGCGGAGATGCTGCGCATTCTGGAGGCAGCGGGCGCGAAGCCTGTGACGCTGGACGGGCCGGGCGCGTTTCAGGCGGCGGTGATGCGGCTGGACCGGGACGAGGCCGCGCGTCTGGCGGCGGCGTATCCGTTCGTGCTGAGCCATGTGGAATGTTTCGCAGCCGCGCGCACGAAGATCGAGGCGGTGCGCCTGCTGCTCGATCTCGGCGCCGATGTGAACGCGAAGGATCGCGGCGGCGCCACGCCGCTGCACTGGGCCGCCTATGCGGGCGCGATGGAGATGGCCGAACTGCTGATCGCGCGCGGGGCGGAGATCGACGTGCGCGACCGAAATTATCACTCCAGCCCGCTCGGCTGGGCGGTGTTTTTGCACAAACCGGAGATGGCCGCCCTGCTCGCCCCGCTCAGCCGCGACACGCATTCGCTGGCCGGGGCGATGCTTGCAGACCGGCTGCGCGCGCTGCTGACTGAGGAACCCGCCCTGGCCAATGCGCTGGCCGGGAGCCAGAACGATGTGACGCCCCTGCTCTGCCTGCCCGATGGCGAGGACGCGGCGGCGGAGATCGCCGCCATCCTGCTGGAAGCCGGGGCCGATCCGAAGCTCGGCCGGCGCGAGGGGCTGGACGCGGAAGCCTATGCCCGCAAGCGCGGCCTGATCGACGCGGCGGACCTGATCGCTGCGGCGCGGGGCGGCTGAGCCGCGCGCAAATCGGGATTGAAGCCGCATGGCCCGCATGACAGGCTCGCGGCCGGAAAAGGGAGCGGGGATGACAGACGCAATCGACGCCATGCGGCGGGAAATCGAGACGCTGCGCCAGGAGCAGCGGGCCCTGGCCCTGCGCGCGCAGCGGGCCGAGGATCATCTGGCGATCATGAATCTCCAGGCCGCCTATGGCTATTATGTGGACAAGGGGTTGTGGAACCAGGCGGCGGATTTGTTCGCCGAGGACGGCACGCTGGAGATCGCCGGGCGCGGCGTGTTCGCCGGGCGCGAGCGGGTGCGCGAATATCTGAATCATCTGCCGCCCTATGGCCGCGGCATTCTCTATAATCACATGCAGCTTCAGCCCGTGATCCATGTGGATGTGGAGGCCGGGCGAGCGCAGGGGCGATGGCGCAGCTTTATGCAGGTGGGGTCGCTGGGCGCCGAGGCGCGCTGGGGCGACGCCACCTATGAGAACGATTATGTGCGCGCGGGCGACACATGGCGCATCGCGCGGCTCTACAGCGTCATCAATTTCTATGTCGAATACGAGCAAGGCTGGAACAAAGGCGGGGTGAAGCTGCTGCGCTCTATCGAGGGACTGCGGCCCGACCAGCCGCCGAGCATGGATTATGAAGCCTATCCGGAGCCGGTGATCGCCCCGTTCCATTACGACAAGGTCTAGGGTCCAACACCAACAAGCCAACGGGAGGGCGTGCAATGCCGGACATGGATGCGCTGCGCGCGGAGCTGCGGGAGCTGACCGGTCGCGTCGGTATGCTGGAGGATACAGCCGCGATCCGGCGGCTGCATTTCGCCTATGGCTATTACATCGACATCTGCCGCTATGACGAGGTGGTGCGGCTGTTCGCCGAAGACGGCGAGGTGATCTTCCTCTCTGGCGTCTATCGCGGGCATGAGAGCATCGCGCGGCTGTATAAAGGCTGGTTCCAGGCATTCTTCACCGAGGGCAGACCCGGCCCGGTCGATGGATTCCTGCTCGATCATTTCCAGATGCAGGACATCATCACCGTCGCGCCGGACCGCAAGAGGGCCAAGGCGCGGTTCCGCGCCATGCTGGCCGGCGGCAATCATGAATCGCGCCCCTATAAGCCCGCCGGCCTGCCCGACCAGTTTTACGAGGCCGGCGTCTATGAAAACGACTATGTGCGCGAAGACGGGGTGTGGAAGATCAAGCGGCTCGACTATGTGCTGCAATGGCAGGCCGAATACGAAAAGGGCTGGACGCACACCACATCGCACCTCCAGCCCGCGGAAAAGACCTGGCCCGAAGACCCGAAAGGCCCGGACGAGCTGCTGCCCGTCAAGCGCGGCGCCTGGCCGTATCGCAGCCATGTGCACATGCATTATCCGCATCCGGTGACGGGCGAGCCGGACGGGGGGTGAGTTGCTGCCTTATTTCAAAGAAAAAGGGCCGCGCGATGTGCGCGGCCCTTGTTCGTTTTTGCTATGCGCGGATCAGTGCGCCAGCGGGTCGGGGCGGATCTGGAATTTCACCAGCTTGCCCAGCGTGCCGAGCCCGCCCTCGATATGCCACGGCAGATGCGTGCCGTAATTGGCGTAGAGGGCGCGGCCCTTCCACCCGGCGTCAGGGTCGTCGATCCGCCCGTCCATGCCGCGCTGGTAGAAGCCCAGCGGATAGGGCACGCGCAGATAGGTCCACTCGCCGGTTTCCGGGTCCAGCGCGATCAGCGCATCGGAATTGGAACCGGTGGCGATCGGCGTGTTCGCGCCGAGACCCGAGATATTATGCTGGTCCACCCAGTTGTAATAGAAGAAGTCGGCCGGGATGTCCGAGTTCTGGAATTGCGGACCGGGCGTCTGATAGAGCGTCCAGCCCTCCGGGCAGAGGCGGCCTTCGGCAGCGCCCGGACCATTCAGCGGGCCTTCGCACTTGCGCCGGTCGAAGCTGGCCAGATGGGCGGAGGCGGCAAGGCCGGTCCACACCACGCCTTCGGTGTCGATGTCGATGCCGCGCGGGTCCAGCCCGCCTTCGGGCACCTGATAGACCTCGGCGATGCAGGTTTCCGGCGGATTGTCGCCCGGCGATACGCGGACGATATAGCCGGGGAACTGTTCCGCGGAGCCCCAGACCGCGTCATCCACCGGCGAGGGGATCACGCCATAGAGATTATAGCGCACCTCTGTATCCAGCGCCGGATCGGGGTTGGGATCGCCAGCGCGGTTCCACGGCCGGGTGATGACGCCGTCGCCATTGGTGTCGACGATCTGCGGGCACCAGCCCTGCGCAAGCTGCTCGTCCCCGGTCTCATCGAAGACGCGGGTGTTGATCCAGCCGACGACCGGGCCCAGCAGCTCGTTGAAATAGACCGTGTTGTCCGGGTCGTTGTCGAACTGGAGGTGGTGCGTGGCGAAGCAGGTGTCGATCAGCACGAACTCTTCCGTCTCCGGGTCGTAATAGGACGCCTGACGGTTGGAGAAGGTCAGCGGATAATACTGCGCGAACGGATGATCCGATCCTTCGCGGCACCAGTCCGGATTGTCGTTGCGGATTTTCGACGTCATCCACACGCGGCCCTGCTGGTCCAGCATCGGGTTGTGCGGATCGGAGGGATGCTCCGGCCCCCACAGATGCTGCATGCCAAAGAAATTGGAAGGCAGGCCCGGCGGCGGGAAGCGCGTAGCGACCTCGCGCGGGTCTTCCCGCGTCGGGATAATCAGCTCCCACGTATCGTTGATATTGGGGTCGAGCACGACCAGCGTGCCGTGACCGGACGACACCGCATAGATCGGGCCGTTGGCGTTGACGGTGGGATCGCGCTTATCGGTGGCGATCTCGTCATGCATGAACGAGGTGTCCACGCCCCAGTCCCACAGGGTGAGCACCAGATTGCGCTCCACGCCCTGGGGCCGTTCCGGCGACGGCGGGGTCTCACCCGCCGCGATACGGTCGGTCCAACTGGCGAACATTTCCGCCGCGCGTTCCGCGCCCAGCATGTTGAACGCCATCGCCATGCTGCCGCCGCGTACACCAAGGCCGGTGCGATAGCGCCAGATATCCTCGGACGTGCCCAGATTCAGATGGTCCATATGGTCGGTGACGCGGGTGATCTCGTTGCCGAGCTGGTGGCAGAAATTGCAGGCGCTTTTCTGCTGCCACATCCAGTGGTCGAGGCTCTCCATCTGCGGAGAGATGCCGTTGCCGTCCGGACCCGTGCCGGGGAATTCGTCCGGCGACGGAATTTCCACCATCGAGTACCAGTATTCGCCGGGATAGACCTGCGCCGCTTCCTGCGGGGTTGGCGCCACGATGGCGGCCAGGTTCAGATCGCGGTCGCCCGGGCGGCCTTTCACCGGCTCGGAGTCCACCAGACCGTAGCCGCGCACCCAGACATCGTAGGTGAATTCCGGAAGCTCTGGCAGGACATAGCGGCCCTCATCGTCGGTCACGACGATCTTGATCATGGGCGTGCGCGACTGGGTCGTTTCCGCGATCACCCAGACTCCGGCCTCTGGCCCGTTTTCGCTGGTCACGGTTCCGGTGATGTAGCCTTCGAACCGCACCGGCTCCTGCGCGGGGTTGCTGGCCGTGCGCGCCGCGGCGGGCGCCGCCGGTGGCGCGGCCGCGCCTGAATCCGCGGCGCCGGTGCTGGCGCCATCGCCACAGGCGGCGAGCATGGCCGCCGCGGTCAGGCCGGCCACAGCGGACAGCAGTTTCGGACGGTTCGGATAACGCATCATATTCTTCCTTCGCATTCCCTGCGCGCCGTGCGCGCAATTCTTATCTTGCACCGCAGTCAGACATCCATGATCGCCACGGCCCGGGCGATGCTTTCCAGCGGATCGTTTCCCGGCGCAGGGCGCCATTCATGGCTGACATATCCATCATAGTCGAGGCTGGCGATGACCTCGGCGATATAGCGGAAATTCAGTTCCTGGGTTTCGTCGATTTCCTGCCGCGTCGGCACGCCGGCGACATGGAAATGCCCGATCCATTGCTGGCTTTCCTGAATCCGCCAGGCGATGTCGCCGTCCGTGATCTGGAGATGATACAGATCGCAGAGCAGCTTCACGCTGGGCGAATTCACCCGGCTGACCACATCCACGCCCCAGTCCCAGCGGCCGAACACCATGTCCCGCCGGCCAAGGCCGGGATCGTTCGGGCGCCGGTCATTGACGTTCTCGATCCAGATTTCCGCGCCGCGCGATTCCAGATAGGGCGCGATGCGGCGGCAGATGGCCACGGCGTTGTCCGCCGCCTCCTGCGCCGACAGGCCGCGCAGCTCTCCGGCGTTCAGCGCCACGCCGCGCACACTGTTGGTCTGGCAGAAATCGGCGGTATCGCGCAGCGCCGCCTCGATCCGGTCATGTTCTTCGAGATGGATCAGGCCGGCGAGGAAATCCATGTCGCCGCCATTGGTGCAGATCAGCGCCAGGCCGTGACGCTCCAGCACCTCCAATTGCCCCCGCGGCACAAGATCGAAGCCCTTCACGCCCAGCCGCGCGGCATAGGCGCACATCTCGTCCAGCGTGAAGGCGGCGTCCTGCTGACCGAAGCCGACGCCGAAATTCTGCATCCAGAGGCCTTGGCGAATATTGCCGCGATGGGCGACGGGAAGAATGTCTTCCTCGCCACGCGCGCAAGCGCCCAGAACGGCGCCCGCGCCGGCCAGCGCGGCGCCTGTCAGGAATTCGCGGCGCCGCATTCGCCGTTCGTCCGGATGATTCCCGTTCAAGCCCGCTCCTCCCCAGCGTGCCTCGATTGCACCGAAGCCTAGGGGGGCGGCCAGGATTCCGCCAGATTAAATCCCTGTCACATGACGGTGAGGCGTGCGCGTCAGGCGCCGGGCTGTGGGCGGAAGAACGCCATCAGACACGCCGCCAGCACGCCGCCCAGAACCAGAAGCGGCAGCATCAGATACAGCACATCGCTGGCCCCCTGCCCCGCGCCCAGCAGTGTTCCGGCGATCAGCGGACCGGCCACCGATCCGGCCCGGCCCGCCGCCACCGCCGAGCCCATGCCCGCTCCGCGCACGCGCACGGGATAAATTGACGGCGCGAAGGCATAGAGGATCGCCTGCGCCGCCAGGATCGTGACACCCACCAGTGCAATCGCCAGCGCCGCCACAACGAATGTGGACGGCGCGGAGGCCAGCGCCAGAATCGCCACGCCGGCGCCGGCGAAAATCGTGGCCGCAACCGCCCACGGCCGCAGACGGTCCAGCGCCGCGCCCGCCGCCAGCGCCCCGGCCGCGCCCGTAAGATTGAACACAATCTGGAACGTCGCGGCCTGCGCCGGGCTGAACCCCTGCCGCACCATCAGCGAGGGCAGCCAGTTCAGCAGCAGATACAGAACCAGCAGCGCCGCGAAGAACGCGCCCCAGAGCAACAGAGTGGGCGCCCAGCGCCCCTCACCCGTCAGCGCGGTCAGGATGCCGGCGCGCGGCGCGGCCTCGCGCTTCGCCGCACGGAACTGGCGCGATTCCGGCAGAAACAGCATCAGCAGCGGCGCCACCAGCAGCGGCGCAAAACCGCCGACAAAGAAAATCATGCGCCAGTGCTCACCGCCGCCATACAGCGTCACCGCCGCCGCCAGCGATCCGCCCAGCGGCATCCCGGCATAGGCGATGGTGATGGCGGTGTTTTTCCAGCGCGGCGATGCGTTTTCGGAAATCAGCACGATGAGGATCGGCAGCGCGCCGCCAATGCCAAGACCCGTGGCGGCGCGCGCCCAGAGCAGCCCGGTAAAATCATTCGACAGGCCGGTGGCGACAGAGGCGGCGCCGAACGTAATGACCGCGCCGATCAGCGTCCGCTTGCGGCCGATCATGTCGGCCAGGCGCCCGCCCAGCAGAGCGCCGACGATCAGTCCGATCGTGCTTGAGCTGAAGAACCAGCCCAGCGCCTCGTCGCCGAGCGCGATCTCGGCCAGCAGGCCGGGAGCGGCGACGCCGGCGGCCTGAAGGTCGAAGCCCTCCAGAATGGTCACCAGCAGGCAGAGCATGACGGTGATGGTCGCGGTTTTCGAATGCGGCCCTGTAGGCCCGTCATTCGCGGCTTCCGGGGCGTTTGTGATGGCGGATGTCATGGCGTTCTCTCCTGCGAGGAAATCAGGGCCGGTGGCCGGGGCGCGAGGCGCGCTCCGCCGGCTGACAGGTGAAGCTGGCCGGGTCGCCGTCCGGTCCGGCGCCGTCATGGACGGCGATGTCCGGATAGGCGCAGATCGGCCGCGAACCGAGATCGGCGCCGCCGCCGGCGGACGCGCCGAACGGTCCGCCCGCCGGCAGGCGCTGGCCCAGCACCGTGTCCGGCGCCACGCCGTTTTCCACCCAGTCTTCCAGCACCGACACCCAGTCGACATTGTAGGAACCGGAGCAGTGCCCCATGCCGGGGACCAGAAACAGGCGATAGAAATCCTGCGTCCGGGCCAGATCGCCCTGATGCGCGACGGCCTCCTCGTAATAATTGATGCTGTTCTCGGTCGGGATCAGCGCATCGGTCCAGCCATGATACTGGATGATCTTCGCGCCGCGCGCGCTGACGGCCGAAAGGTCGGGATCGGTCGCCATCAGTCCGGGATCGGCGGCCTCCGCCGCGTCCACGTCACGGGTGAGGTCCAGCGTGCGGAAATCCCAGTCCGGGTCGTCCAGCAGCACGGCGAAGGTGTCGATCCCCACCATCCAGGGCTGCGTCACCACCGCGGCCCAGAGCATTTCGCTGCCCGGCGGCATTCCGGGAAAGATCAGCTCATCGGTCGCAGGATTGCGCACCGGGGCGTAGATGCGCTCCGCCGCCGCCGCCTGTTCCGGCGTCAGGCACATGGATGCGTCCTGTCCGGCCTCGCAGATCAGTTCCGCTGGATCGAAGGCGCAGGCGCGCGGATCGGCGATTTCGCGGTCCTCGATCCCGTCGAGCGCGTCGCAGCGGTCGAGAACCGCGTTGTTCAGCAAGGCGAGCTGAGGCGGCCCCAGCAGCGGCGCGCCGCCTTCCGGCACATTGGCCGAATTGGCGACGATGGACTGCGCCTGCAACCGCACCCAGTTATTGGCCGGAGCGCCGGTGATGTAGCCATCGAACGTGCCGGGGAAGAGCTGG
This sequence comes from Euryhalocaulis sp., assembly GCA_050486445.1. GTDB lineage: Bacteria > Pseudomonadota > Alphaproteobacteria > Caulobacterales > Maricaulaceae > Euryhalocaulis. The sequence goes on along the minus strand of JBJHDH010000045.1, from coordinate 539 downwards.
GCCTCTTTCAGACCCTGCTTGCCGCCGGACGAACAGCCGTTCCAGTAGGAAAACCGCGGGTCTTCGCCGTAATGCATCGCGCTCAGCGACTGGGACGTCACCGCCGTTTCGTGAACGGCGCGCCAGGCGAAATCGACCAGCCATTCGGGATGCTCGAATGCGAATGTGCCGCGCCCGCCTTCATGCCCGGTGTCGGTGGAGGCGACAGCGTAGCCGCGGTTCAGCGGGTCAACCATCGCGGCATAGGAGATCGCGCCGCTCCACGCACCGTTGCCGACCATCATGAACTTGCCGTTCCAGTCGTCCGGCATCCACACTTCCATCTTGATGTTGGACGCGCCGCTGGGGTCGAGCGTCGCCGCGACGCGGCAGAAGCCCGGCAGGTCGAACGAGGCGGGGCCGAAACCGCCGCCGCCCGGCGGCGTGAAGGCGCCCGGCGCGCGCTGCTCTGCCAGCGTGATGTCCGCGCCCGGAAGCATCGCATCGGCAAGGGCCGCGCAGGACATCGGCGCGGCTTCTGCCATTGCCGGGGCTTCCGC
>JBJHDH010000044.1:0-16770 GCA_050486445.1 Euryhalocaulis sp. | reverse complement strand
GGCTATTGCTGCCCCGAATGCGACCGCATCGTCGCGGTGGATCTGGTGGATCTGGATATGGCCGTGCTGCGGCTGGACATGGCGGTGCGCTCGGTGCGCGACACGGTCAACCGGGTCGCCAGCGCGCCGCCGCACGCAGCGGAAGCAAGAATGTAAGTTCCTCCCCCGTTCAGGGGGGAGGATTACGCCCCGGCTCAGGCCGGGTCCGGCCCTACATGTTCGTTGGGTTCGGATTGCAGCAGGATGAAATTCGCCTCGCCCAGACGTTTCAGCAGCGCCACCTGCGTCTCCAGCCAGTCGACATGCTCTTCTTCGGACTCCAGAATGTCCACGAACAGCTCTCGGCTGACATAGTCCTGCACCGACTCCGCGTGGGCGATGGCCTCTTTCAACAGGGGCACCGCCTCCATCTCGGTGGAGAGGTCGGCGTTCAGCACCTCTTCCAGCGTCTCGCCGATCTTCAGCAGATGCAGCTTTTGCAGATTCGGCAGGCCGTCGAGGAAAAGAATGCGCGCGATCAGCCGGTCGGCGTGCTTCATCTCCTCGATGGATTCTTCATATTCCTTCTTGGCAAGTTCGCTGACGCCCCAGTTGGCCAGCATGCGCGAATGCAGGAAATACTGATTGATCGCGGTCAGCTCGTTGGTCAGCGCCGCGTTCAGATATTCGATGGTTTTTGAGTCGCCCTTCATGACTCGACCCTAACCGCGCGCAAGCCGTTGCCGCAACAAGGATGTTTGCGGGCGATACCTAGTCGCATTTTCAGGTGCGCCGCTCATCCTGAGCATCTGCCGCATCAATACGTTATTCCCCGGAGCACGCGACAGCGTGCATCCGGGGCCCAGATTCGTAATGGAAAAATGTCCGGCGACCCCGGATTAAATCCGGGGCGTCCTGCTTAGAAATTTTTCCTGGGCCCCGGATATGCGCTGCGCGCATTCCGGGGAATAGTATCAATTATGAGTCAGACTCTCAGGGGGCGGAAGCGATTTCCTCCTGTCTCTTGATCATAGAAGCAGCTTGACTCTCATTTCGATGCTTGGCTAACTATCAAAACGATGAGCAATGTGTTCAAGGCCCTCGCCGACCCGACGCGGCGCAAAATCCTTCAATTGCTGAAGGCGCGGCCGATGACGGCCGGCGAGATCGCGGAGCATTTCCATGTCTCCAAACCCACTCTCTCGGCGCATTTCGCCGTGCTGCGCGAGGCGGAGCTGATCGGCAGCGAGAAAGACGGCAAGCACGTCACCTATTGGCTGAATGCGTCCGTGCTGGAGGAGGCGCTGCTCGCCTTCGCCGGGGCGCTGGAACTCAATGTAAAGCCCGGCCGCGCCGCCACGCCCGCGCGCAAACCCGCGGCAAGGAGAAGCTGATGACCGGCGCAATCCACACCACCCCGGCCGACATGGCCCCATTCTTCCAGCGCCACGACCGCAGGACGCGGCGTACATATATCGCGATGCTCTCCCTCAGCCTTGCCCTGTCCGCGATCATCTTCACGCGCGGCTTGCTGACCACCGGCGCGGCGCCGGGCGCGGTACTCGCCGGTCTGTGGACGCCCATCATCATGGGGCCGCTCACGATCATCCTGCTCTGGATCAGCAGCGCGATCTACGGGCGCAGCCGCCCCGCCGCGCAGCCGGACGGGAGCTTTCCGATGAACGCGGACGACGCCCGCAATGTTGAGCGCGTAGCCAATGCCGGGGCGGTGTTCGTCACAGGGATGTGTGCGATCATGATCGCGGCCCAGTCTGCCTGGCTGGGCGCGAGTGTTGGCTTGCTGCAATTGCCCGCCACCGCCGGAGAGTGGGTTCTTCGCGCGATATTGCTGGGGACAGGGGCCCTGTCGATCTATTTTGGGAATGTCTGGCCCAGAATCCCGACGCCCCGCGCGCCGGAGCAGAATCCGGCCGCGCATATCAGATACAATCGCCTCGGCGGCTGGCTGACGGTGATGTTCGGCCTGATGCTCGGACTGGCCGCGTTCCTGCCATTGGCTGCGCTGGTCTCTGTCGTTGTGACCGCAAGCATTTTCATCATCGGCGGCACGGCGGCCGTCTGGATCATGTTCCGCATCGCCCTGAAATCCCGGAGCGCGCCGTGAGGGATGTGTACGGAAATCTGCTGATCTCTTTCGCCCTCTTTCTGATCGGCATCATTATCACTGTGAGCATGTCATGACCGAAGTGCGCAAAACCCTGCTGATCTATTTCACCATCTGGTGCGTCAGCGTCATCATCGCCGCCGGCGCCACGCTCTGGTTCGGTCCGGGCGCGCGCGTGCCGGTGGATTTCGCAGCGGACGGAACGGTCACGAAGTTCAGGTCTGTCGCCGTGCTCTGGTTCATGCCGGGCCTGTTGACCATTATGTATGGCTTCCTGCCCCTGATGGCCTGGCTCGACGCCCGCTACTGGCGGATACGCGCGCCCGATGCGCAGCTAAGCAATGACGCACAACGCTCGCTCGCCCTCTATGGCCGCACCTTCCGCAATTACATGATCGCATTCGGCGTGATGGCGATCCTGCTTCAGCTCTTCGGCCTGGCCCGCGCGGCGGGGGTCGCCGCGCCGCTAGGTTTCGACCGTGAGACCATCGTGCGCGCTTTCAATGTCGTGGCCGGGCTGCTGTTCGCCTATGCCGGAAACGTCACGCCGAAACTGCCCTATACGCCGAACAAGGCCGTGGACGCAGCGCGCCACTATCGCAGCAACCGCTTCGCCGGCTGGGTCTTCACCATCGGCGGGGCCGCCTATTCGCTGAACGGCCTGTTCACGCCGTTCGAGCAGGTCGGACCGGCCGCCGGTCTGTTGCTCGCGGCGATGATCCTGCTGCCGATGCTGGCTTTTGTCTGGGCGCGCATCGCCTATCGCCGCGAACGCCGCTGGGCCGAGCATGAAGGGCTGGTCTGAGCTGCCTGGAAAACGCCCGCGCAGATTCAATATTGGGGAGGGAGTCATGAAAATCACACGCCGCCCGGTGGTCGGGGGAATGCTGGCGCTCGGCGCCAGCATCGCCGCCTGCTCCCGCGCGTCCTCGCTGGAGGGCGAATGGTGGGGCCAGCTCGATCTGGGGCCGGCCAGCCTGCGCCTGCGCATGGTCATCGCCGATAGCGAGGTCACCGTGTTCAGCGTCGATCAGGGCAACGCAGAATTGCCTGGAGAAAATGTGCGGATCGAGGGCGGCGCGCTGTCCTTCGAGAGCAGCGTGACCGGCTCGTCCTATCGGGGAACGTTGCAAGACGGCCGCATCGCCGGGGAGTTCAGCCAGCTGGGCGCCAGCTTCCCGCTCGTCTTCGGCCGCGAACCCATCCCCTATCCCGTGCCGGTGGCGCTGGACGGCGAACCAAATCCGGCGTTCGATGGCGAATGGTTCGGCCTGCTGGGCGTTGGCCCCGGCGCATTGCGCCTGCGGCTGGAGATCGCGGGCGAGAGCGTCACGCTCTATAGCACCGATCAGGGCAATGCGGCCCTTTCGCCAGACATCGCCGCCATCGACGGCGAGCGCGTCTTCTTCCGCATCGCGCAGGTCGACGCCGCCTATCTGGGTCAGCTCGCAGACGGGCGCATCGCCGGAACCTTCACCCAATCTGGCGGGGCGCAGCCGCTCGCTTTCCAGCGCACGCCGGTCGAGACCGGCCCCACCCTGCCGCTGACGCAGGAGCGGCTGGAGGCGCTGCTGGCGGAATGCGGGGCGCCGGCGCTCGCCGCCGCCGCATCGGGCGCGCGCAACACGCTCAACCTCGCCGCCGGTGTGCGCAGCACGGCGACAGAGGCGCCCGCGACGACCGGCGATCTCTGGCATCTCGGTTCGATCACCAAGTCGATGACCGCGACGCTGGCCGCGCGGCTGGCCGATTCCGGTCATCTGTCATGGGACGATACGCTGGAGGGTGTGCTGGGCGCCGCTGTCCCGGACATGCGCGCGGAGTATCGCGACGTGAGTCTCCGCCGCCTGTGCAGCCATACCGCCGGGCTGATCCGCGATCTGCCTCTGGCGCAGGCCGCGCAGTTCGCCATGCGCAGCGGCGATGTGCGCGCTGACCGCATCGCGGCCGCGCGCATTGCCCTGCGCGCCGACCCGGTCCCGCTCCCGCCCGGGCAGACCTTTCTCTATTCCAATATCGGCTATGTGATCGCGGGCGCCATGCTGGAGACGATCATGGACGCGGCATGGGAAGAGCTGATGGCGGAACATGTGTTCGCGCCGCTCGGGATGCACGGCGCGGGGATCGGTGTGCCGGACGCGCCGGACCAGCCGGCCGGGCACATCCTCAACCCGCGGACCGGCGCGCCGGTCCCCGTCCCGCTCGACGTCCCGCCCGGCGATATCCCGGATTATGCCGGCCCCGCCGGGCGCGTGTATGCGCCGCTGGAAGACGCGCTGCGCTATCTCGCCGCGCACCGCGACCGCGACCCGTATCTGAGCGCCGAGAGCTGGGACATTTTGCACACCCCGCCCTTTGGCGGCGCGTATGCGATGGGCTGGATCGTGCGGCCGGACGGTCTCTGGCACAATGGCTCGATGGGTTCATGGTATGCGGAAATGCTGTTCGACCCGGCGCGCGGCATCGCCGCGGCGGCGGCGAGCAATCTGGGCCCCGCCAGGGGCGTGGACGCCGCCGTCGCCAGCGCCCTCGCCGGGGCGGCGGAGGCGGTCGTCTAGAATCAAAAAACCCGGCGGGGCCGGGCGCGTCACGGATGGAACGGACGGAACAAAAAGCTCAGCCGGCGGCCTGAAGCTGGCGGCCGCCGCAGAACAGGCCGCGCGCGGCATCGATCATGTCATCCATCGTGTCGAGGCAGCAGCCGCAATTCACCTCGGAGCCGCAGCGCGCATGGACGTCCTCGGCGCACCCCGCCCCCTGGGCGATGGCGCCCCGCACTTCGCTGTCGCGCAGCCGGTTGCAGACACAGACGATCATGAGGGAATAGATTCCCCAGTTGCGAATGATTGTCAACTGTATTCGCAGAAAGAAAATATATCTCTATATTTCAATGCCTTGGATCAAAATGCCTACCCGGCGTCCCCATTCATGCTGAGGGTTTCCGGCGGCGGCGGGGCCGCCGCCTGACCGGCCGCCTTCGCCGCCGCCGCGGCCATGCGCGCCCGCGTTTTCATCGCCGCCTGGGCGATGGCGCGCAGGCCCTGCGCCCCGGTCAGCGCGTTTTCCATATCCGCTACCGGCAGCCTTCCCGACGACGTGGCGCGTAACAGGCCGCGCTTGATCGTCTGATAGGCGGTCTCGGCGCGCTGTCCGGGAACGGCGCCGGTGTCCGTTTCCATTGCCGCGCCCGCCTCCGGCAGAGCGAGACTGTCCAGCGCCGCCTGGCGCAGCGCCGCCCAGTCCTGCGCGGCGACAGCCTCGGCCGGAGGCGAAACGGCGCGCGCCAGCCCGTCGCTGAAGCGCGCGATCTCTTCCAGATGCTGCGCCGCGCGCAACACGTCCGGCAGGGCGTCCGCCACCGATTCGGGTAGTGCGCCGCCGCCCATCCTGCCGGCAAAGCCGCGGATTTCGCGCCCCAGGGTCAGCACGCCTTCGCGCCGCGCAAGGAATGTGCGCGCCGCCGCGGCGGCGCCGATCCGCTCACGCGCGAGCGCGAAAGCCGCCTCTGCCATGCGCGCGGTCTCCAGCAGCAGGCCGCGCAGCGCCAGATCCGGCACCTCCAGCAGTGAGGAATCCAGATGCCGAGGCCGGCCGATCTCTTCCTCCAGCGTCACAAAACGGGTGGAGAGATACGCAACCAGCCGCGCCGCGAACGGCCAGATCAGCAGCACGCCCAGCAGATTGAACATCGTGTGGAAGACGGCCAGCGACTCCACCGTATCCGAGGCGCCGCCCACCGCCTCGGCGATGGCGCGCGCCAGCCACAGCAGCACCGGCAGCAAGGCCAGCGCCGCCGCGCCGGTGGACAGGTTGAAGATGACATGCGCCAGGCCGACGCGCTTTGCCGGGGGCGTGGCGCCGACAGAGGCGATCATCGCCGCCGATGTCGTGCCGATATTGGCGCCGATCATCGCGGCGGCGGCCAGGTCCAGGGGCGCGGCTCCGCCGGCCACGGCGGTCAGGGTCAGGGCGATGGCCGCGCTGGACGACTGCATCGACACGGTCAGCAGCGCGCCGATCAGAACAAACAGCGGAACCGCCAGCCAGCCGGCCTCGTCCAGCCGCAACTCGCCAAAGCGCGGAACAAGATCGGCGAAGGCGCCCTGCATGAAGCTGACGCCCAGAAAGAACGCGCCAAATCCGGCAATGGCCTGGCCCAGCCCGGCGCGCCGCGCCCGGCCGAAGGAAAACAGCCGGAGCAGCATGCCTGCGCCGAGCATAGGCAAAGCCAGCGCGCCGATATTGGCTTTCACCCCCAGCAGCGCCACCAGCCAGGCCGTCATCGTGGTGCCGACATTGGCGCCGAAAACGACCCACACCGCCTGCGCAAGGGTCAAGAGACCGGCATTGACGAAGCCGATGGTCGCCACCGTCACCGCGGCGGAGGACTGCACCACCGCGGTCACCAGCATGCCGGACAGCAGGCCGCGCAGCCGGGTATTGGTCCATTTTTGCAGAATGGCGCGCAGCGCATCGCCCGCCGCGAGCTTCAGCCCGTCGGTCATCAGCCACATGCCGAGCAGGAACAGGCCCAGCCCGCCGAGCAGCGAAGTCAGCGCCGCCATGCCGCGCCTCTGCGAAACCCTTGCGCCACGCCTCTACGATCACGCCGCACGGCTACAGCGCAAGCCTTTCGCAGAGGCCGGAGCTATGCCGCGGATCAGACCCCGCCGGACTTCATCGCCGGGGCCGGGTCCACGCGCGCCCATTCGCGATAGATTTCGTAGAAAGCGCCCAGCACCATGAAGGCGCCGATAAGCGCGAAGAGCGGAACCGCCGTCTGGTTCGCGACCGGCGAGACAAACACCAGACCCTGCTGCGCCAGCGGCGCATGCGCGCCGAGAAGCAGGGCGATCGCCATCAGATTGATAATGGCTGCCCGGCGCGTCCAGACGCGCCAGCGACCCGCCGCCGTGACCCACACATAGAGCGCGGCATAGAGGCCAAGCGCGGCGATGGTAGCCTGACGAAGACCGAGACCGGAGCCACTCTCCATAAATCCATTCAGTTCAAGCCCGCCGGCGGGGAATGCGCCGAGAAAGACCGTCTCCACAAATGTCTGCGGCGCGGCATACATGAAAACCGGAAAGACGAGGAACAGAACCGCCAGCAGCAGCGTGACCGGACGGTTCGCCGCGCACGGATCCTCCACGGGTTTGGGCGTCCAGCCCAGCGCATCGGGATTACGCCGCCGCCACCAGCCCATCAACGCGAAAATAATCGCCAGCAGGCCCAGCCATTTCAGGAAACTATCGCCGCCATCGGTCTCCATCGGGCTCATCACGCCGCCCGCGACCACAAAGACCAGACCGGCCAGCGCCCAGATGACGAAATGATGATTGTCCGCCGGGTCGATCAGAGGCGCGCGGGGGTGATAGCGCACGGCGGTCGCCGCCGGACGGCCGAACCGAGTCAGCAGCGACAGCGCCATCGCCTTGTCCGGCGCGCGGCCTTCGGCTTCGGCCTTCGCCGCCAGCTCATCGGCCAGCAGAGCGCGCAGTTCGAACGCCACGTCGGCGCGCTTCTTGCGGGGCAACTGGCGCGCCACGTCATGCACGTAGGATTGGATCACCTCAGCCGCGTTCATCGCCGCCTCCCTCACTCATTCATTCACTCAACAGCCCGTCCATCGCCCGCACCTGATCGCGCCAGGCTTCGCCGAGCGCCGCGAAGGCGCGCTCGCCTTCGGCGTTCAGCCGGTAATAGCGGCGGGGCGGCGCGTGCTCCGTATTCCACTCGCTGGTCAGCAGGCCCTGCCCCTCCAGCCGCCGCAGCAGCGGATAGAGCGTGCCCTCCTCCACCGGCATCCCGCTTTGGGTCAGGGCCTGTTTCAGCGAATAGCCGTATTGCGGCCGCCGAAGCTGCGACAGCACGGCCAGCACCAGCACGCCGCGCCGCAACTCCGTCAGGCCTGGATTGTCGCGCTCTACCATGTCTCGCCTATCACTATTTGATACATAGTATATGACGCCAGACACTGTGTCAAGCATAGTATGGGAGATTCCTCGTGTCCCTGCCGCCCTTGCCCCGCGCCGCCTGCCCGCGCACAACCGGGCCGATGGATCGCGGCCCCACAGAGACAACAGACCAGGCGGCAAAAGACCCGGCCCGGCCCGACGCGCCGCTGCCCGACAGCGTGCGCGGCGGATTTGTGGAGCGTCTGCCCCCGCGCCTGCGCCTTTATGCGCGGCTGGCGCGCTGGGACCGGCCGGCGGGCGCCTGGCTGCTGGCCATTCCCGGGTTTTGCGGCGTGGCGCTGGCCGGGATCGGGCGGGCCTATGGCTGGGCCGATGCGCTGCTGGTCCTGCTGATCTTTATTGGCGCCTTTGCGATGCGCGGCGCGGGCTGCGCCTATAACGACATTGTCGACCGCGATCTGGACCGGCGCGTGGCGCGCACCGCCAGCCGGCCGGTGGCGTCGGGCGCGGTGAGCCTGCGTGCGGCATGGGGGTTTGTGGCGCTGCAATGCCTTGCCGGCCTGATTGTGCTGCTGTTCCTGCCGGGGCTGGCGCAGATCGTGGCGCTGCTCTCCATCCCGCTGGTTGCGGCCTATCCGTTCATGAAGCGCATCACCTGGTGGCCGCAGGCATGGCTCGGCCTCACTTTCAACTGGCCGGTGCTGGTGGGATACGCAGCGGCTTCGGGCGCCATAGAGGCGCCGGCGCTGGTCCTCTACGCCGCGCTGATGTTCTGGACGCTCGGCTATGACACGATCTATGCGCTGCAGGACCGCGAGGACGACGCGCTGGCCGGCGTGAAATCCAGCGCCCGCGCGCTGGGCGGGCGGGCGCGCGCGGGCGTGGCCGTCTTTTTCACGCTCTGCGTCCTGCTCGCCGCCATCGCTTCGGCCATGAAAGCCGGGGCCGCATGGGGCGCGCTGGCCGCCGCCGGCATGGCGGCGCATTTTCTGCTCCAGATCGCGCGGCTGCGCCCGGACGACGCCGCCGTCACGCTAATGCTGTTCCGCACCAACCGCGACGCGGGCCTGCTGTTGTTCGCGGGGCTGATGATCGTGGGTCTGATCGCCACGTCCTGACGCGGGGCCTGAGACGGCGCGGCGCAGTTGACGCCGCGCCGGTTCGCCCTACCTTTCCCGGCATGACGATCTTGCGCGCCATTTCCGTCTGTTCTGCCGCCGCCTGTGTGCGCGAGCCACAGACCGCGCGCGTCCGGCCCTAAGTCCGCATCGGGCATGCGGGCTTAGGGACAAGCCCGCCGCGGGGACCCCCCTGCCAATCTGCCCGAACTCCAGATTTTCCCAGGCGTTCAGACTACGCGGCCGTGTGGCCGCCAAGGAGCATGTCCATGACTGACCTCATCAATTTCCCGGCGCCACCGCCGCTGGTAATCGGCGAAAGCGACCATCGCGCCATCTCCGCGCTGATCGATTCCGCTCAAGGCGCCGCTTTCCATGAAAATCTGCAAACCGAGATCGACCGCGCGCGCATCGCGCCTGACGGCGCCATTCCCGTCAATGTCGTGCGCATGGGCTCGTTCGTCCGCTTCCGCACCAGCGATGGTCAGACGCGCGACGTGCAACTGGTCTGGCCGCGGGATGCGGACATCGCGGCCGGGCGTATCTCCGTTCTGACGCCGGTGGGAACGGCGCTGATCGGCCTTGCCGCCGGACAGGCCATTACCTGGACCGGGCGCAACGGAAAGCGTCAGGCGCTGACCGTGCTGGAGGTCCGTCCGCCCGAAAGCCACGACAATGATGATGGCGGTCATGGCGGCGGCCCGGCCGCGGCGTAAACGGTCAGGCGGGCGGCGGAGACACTATTCCTTCGCCGCCTCGCCGCCGCCGGTCTCAGCGCAAACGCCATAATATTGCTGGCCCAGCACGATGGGCGCGCGGCCCTGTTTCACCCGGTGCAGATTGGTGTCGCGCAGCGAATAGACGCAGCCGCAATATTCCTGCTGATAGAATTGCTCGCGCTTGCTGATCTCGATCATGCGGGCGCTGCCCCCGCCCTTGCGCCAATTGAAGGTCCAGTATTCCAGACCCTCATAGGGCGCGGCGGCGCGCACGCCGCAATCGTTGATCTGCTCCATATTCTTCCAGCGTGAAATGCCGAGCGAACTGGTGATGACCGGAAAGCCGTGCTCGTGCGCATAGAGCGCGGTGCGCTGGAACCGCATGTCGAAGCACATGGTGCAGCGGGCGCCGCGCTCCGGCTCCCATTCCATGCCCCTGGCGCGGGCGAACCATTCGTCCTTGTCGTAATCCGCGTCGACAAAGGGCACGCCGTGCTTTTCGGCGAAGCGGATATTCTCTTCCTTGCGCAGTTCGTATTCCCGCTCCGGATGGATGTTCGGATTGTAGAAAAAGATCGTGTAGTCGATGCCCGAGGCGGTCATCGCCTCCATCACCTCGCCAGAGCATGGCGCGCAGCACGAATGCAGCAGCACCTTTTTGGCGCCGCCGGGGGCTTCCAGAACCGGGCGTTCCGGATTGTCTGCGCTGCTCGCATCGCTCATGGCCGCCTTTTAGGGCAAAATCCGTCCGGATTGAATGCGGGATTCAGCCAGGCTGCGGCGTATGGCCGCCGACGCTTTTGCAACACGTCAATTCAGGGTTTAATGCCATCCTGATGAAAGACGCCGCCCGATGACTCTGCTGCGCTGCATGATGGCCGCTCTGGCGCTTTTCGCCTTTAGCGGTGAGGCCGTGCTGGCCGTGGCGCCACATGCCGATCACCATGCGGCGCATCAGCATGACGCTCACGCGGCGGATGCACATGCCGGAGAGAAACGCTCCGGGAACGCCGCGGACCAGGACGGGCATGTGCTGCATGGCTGCGGCGTCTGCCATCATCTGATGCTGGAGGCCGCCTTCGTCACGCCGCAAATCCCCGGCTTCGCAGCGGACAGCTTTATTCTTTCCCATATGCCGCCTGCCTCACGCGGCGCGGCGCCCCCCTCCCCGCCTCCGATGATCTGACCGCGCCGTCTGACGCGATCACCCATTCGGAGAATTTCCATGACCGGCATTCCCTGTCCGGCCGGCGCCTGGCGCGGCCGGGCGGCCCGCGCCATTTCTGGCGCGTTTCTGGCCGCGATCCTGTCCGCCTGCGCGCCCGTGGCGGACGACCCCCATGACGACCGCCATGACGACGATCATGGTGAAGACGCCGTGGTCCACCTGACCGCTGAACAGCGCGCCCTGGCGGGCGTAACTGTCGCGCCCGCGCGCCGCGCCACGCTGGACGCCTTTATCGACCTGCCAGGCGAGGTGCGGTTCGACGAAGACCGTCTGGCCCATGCCGGGGTGCGCGCGGCCGGCGCCGTCGTACGCCTGCACGCCGGCGAGGGCGATTTCGTCACGGCAGGCCAGATTCTGGCCGAGATCGACATTCGCGATCTGGCCGACGCCCGCGCCGGAGAGAGGGGCGCGCGCGCCGCGCTCACATTCGCCGAGGCGGATTATGAACGCGCCGCGCGCCTGTATGAAAGCGATGCGGTTTCGCGCCAGGAGTATGAACGCGCGCGTGAGGCGCGTGAGGCGGCGCGTATCGAGCTGGCGCGCGCGGGCCAGCAGGTCGCGGCGCTCGGCGTCTCCGGGGATTCCGGCGAGGTGGACGCCGCGGGAGCGCGCTACGCCTTGCGGGCGCCGATTTCCGGCCGGGTGATCGCCCGCCAGGCGGTGCTGGGCGAGATGCTGGAGCTGGAGAATCCGAAGCCGGTCTTCATCATCGCCGATCCTTCACGTGTCTGGATTGACGCCCAAACCGGCGGCGGCGGAGCGGTTGTTGTGGCCGAAGGGGATGCGGTTCAGATCGATCCCGGCGATGGCGCGCCGCCGCTGGACGGGCGCATCGCCTTCATCAGCCCGGATCTGGATTCACGCACGCGCACGGCGCGCCTGCGCGCTGTGGCGGAAAATCCCGATGGCCGCCTGCGTCCAGGCCAGTTTGTCAGCGTACGCGCGCCGCTGCCGGACAGGGGGGAGACGCTGACAATTCCCGCATCGGCGCTGGTTGTCATGAACGGACATGACGTCCTGTTCGTGGAAACCGGCGAGGACGAGTACGCCCCGCGAAATGTGCGCGTCGGCCGCCGCGCGGGAACGGTGGCTGAAATTCTGGGTGGGCTCGCCGAAGGCGAGCGTGTGGTTGTTGAGGGCGCTTTCACCCTGTGGGCGGAGATGGAAAAGGACGGGTTCGGCGATGGCCATGACCACTGAAACCGCCCCGCCCGGCGCGGCGCGCGGACTGGAGCGTACGTTCTTTGCGCTGACAGGGGCCGGAGCTCTGGCCGCGCTGATCTTTTTCGCGGCCATCCTGGGCGGACTGCTCAGCCTGCGCACGCTGAAGCTGGAGGCGTTCCCGGACATCAGCCCGGCTCTCGTCCAGGTTTTCACGGAAGCCGAGGGTCTGGCGGCCGAAGAGGTGGAGGTCTTCATCTCCCGTCCGGTGGAAATCGCCATGAACGGCCTGCCCCGCGTGCATCAGGTGCGTTCGGTCTCCACGCTCGGCCTTTCGGTCGTGAACGTCTATTTCGAGGACGGAACCGACATCCATTTTGCACGCCAGGTGGTAGGAGAACGTCTGGCTGGCGCGCGCGCAGCGCTTTCCGGTTTCGGCCAGCCCGAAATGGGGCCGATCGCCACGGGGCTCGGACAGATATTGTTCTATATCCTGGACGCGCCGGAAGGCGCGGCGGACGGCACGGATCTGCGCACCCTCCAGGACTGGACGATAAAGCCCGAACTGGAGGCCGCGCGCGGCGTAGCCGAGGCGTTGTCGCTGGGCGGGTACGAGCGGCGGTATCATGTGCTGCTCCGGCCCGAGGCGCTGATCGCTTATGACCTGACGCTGGCCGACATCATTGCCGCCATCGAAGCGAACAACGCCAACGCCGGCGCTGGTTTCATTGTGCAAAACGCCGAGCAGCTCGCCGTGCGCGTTTTGGGCCTGGCGGATGACGCCGCCGATCTGCGCGCCATCGCGCTGCGCACGGTTGACGGAACGGCGCTGCGCCTTGGCGACATTGCCCGGATCGAGAGCGGCGGCGCCCCGCGTCAGGGCCTCGTCACGATGAATGGCCGGGGTGAGGTGGTCTCAGGGCTGGTCTTGAAACTGATCGGCGCCGATTCCAGCGCGACGATCCGCGACGTGCGTGCGCGGCTGGACCGGTTGAACGCCGCGATGCCGGAGGGCGTGCGGGCTGTCGCCTATTACGACCAGTCCGTGCTGATCGGCCGGGCCTTGTCCACCATGACCACAGCGCTTTGGCAGGGGACGCTTCTGGTCGCCATGATGCTGTTCGTCTTCATGAATGGCTGGCGGCCGGCTTTGCTGGTCGCCGCCTCGATTCCGTTTTCGGCGGGTTTCGCCCTGATCGCCATGCAGATTTTTGGCATTTCCGCGAACCTGATGTCGCTGGGCGGAATCGCCATCGCGCTGGGCATGATGGTGGATGGAGCGCTGGTCCTCACCCAGAACGCGGCGCGCAGGCTGGAGGGAACCGGGCCGGCGGACAGGCGCGCCGTCGCCGCGCGCGCCGGAGCGGAGTTTCTCAAACCGCTGGCCTTCTCCATCCTCATCGTCATCCTCGTATTCATGCCGATCCTCGCCTTGCAGGGGGTCGAGGGGGCGACCTTCCGCCCGCTGGCCGCGACTGTCGCGCTGGCCATGACCGGATCACTGGTCTTTGCGCTTCTGGTCGTTCCCGCCGCCTTGCCCTTTATGGTGTCACACGCGGGCGGCGGACGGCGCACACGGTTCTGGACCGCGCTGGAACGCCGGTTCGCGGCGCTGGCCGGCTTTTTCATCGCCCGAAGGGTGGCCGCGCTCGGCCTGGCGGGAGCGATGCTGCTGGCCGGTATCGCCGTGCTCCCCCGGCTGGGCTCGGAATTCACGCCGCGCCTGAACGAAGGCGACATGCTGATCCGTCTGACGATGGCTCCCTCCATATCGCTGGATGAGGCGCGCGAGACTGTGCTGCGGTTCGAGCGCCTGCTGCTGGAGCGGTTCGATGAAGTGGATCGCGTGGTGACCCGTCTCGGGCGCGGAGAGGTCGGCGCGCATGCCGATCCGGTGAACAACGCGGAAGCCCTCGTAACGCTGCGTCCCGGAACCGCGCGCAATCAACAGGCGCTGGCGGCGCGGATGAGCGCGGTGCTGGAGAGTTTCCCCGGCGTACGATTCAATATCACCCAGCCTATCGCAGCGGCGACGGACGAACTCATTACCGGCTCGCGGGCGGATATCGCCGTAAAACTGTTCGGCGACGATCTTGCTGTTCTGGAAGAGCGCGCCGAAGCCATCGCGGCGGCGCTGCGCACTGTGCGCGGCGCGGCGGATGTTCAGGCCGGTCAGATCGCCGGCGCGCCGCAATTGCGCATCCACATCGACCGTGGCGCCATCGCCCGCTACGGGATGAGCGTTGCGGACGTGCTCGCCGCTGTGCAGGCCGGGGTCGGCGGCGTGGAAGCGGGACAGGTCATGGAACAGGCGCGCGGCGTTCCTGTCGTCGTGCGTCTTGAGGAATACGCCCGCGCCAGCACCGGGGCCATCGCCGGAATGACGATCCGGTCACCGGACGGAGCGCTGGTCCCGCTGTCAGCGCTGGCCTCGGTGGAGCGCGGCGAGGGGCCGCGCCAGATTACGCGCGAAAACGGCGCACGCTTTATCGCCATCGAAGCCAATGTGCGGGGGCGCGACATCGGTTCTTTCGTGCGCGACGGCCAGCGCGCGCTGGAACAGGTCGCGCTGCCGCCCGGCTATCTGACGCACTGGGGCGGCCAGTTCGAGCTTCAGCAACAGGCGAACGCCCGTCTTGCCGTGGTGATTCCACTGACGCTGGGGCTCGTATTCCTGTTTCTGCTGGCCGGCTTTGGCCGGATAAAAAGCGTGCTGCTGATCGCCGCCAATATCCCGCTGGCGCTGGTGGGCGGAATTCTGGCGTTGTGGATTACCGGCCAGAGCCTGTCCGTGCCCGCGACGGTAGGTTTTATTGCATTGTTCGGCGTGGCGCTCGGTAATGGCATGGTGCTGGTCTCACTACTCGACCGCCTCGCCCGGCAGCGATCCGATATCGGCCGCTATTGCATAGAAGCCGCCACTCGGCGCCTGCGTCCGGTGCTGATGACCGCCGCGACCACGGCGCTCGGCCTCACGCCTTTGCTGTTCGCGATGGGCGTGGGGTCCGAGGTGCAGCGCCCGCTGGCCACGGTCGTGACCGGCGGGCTGGTCACCTCAACAATCGTGACGCTGCTGGTCATCCCGTCCGTGTATAGGTGGTTCGCACCGGCGTCCGAAGAACGAAGAGTCGAAGCATGAGCCGCAAAGCCGCAAACGCCCTGCGCAAAGCCCATCCGGCGATGGAATGGGCGGTGAACGCCGTGATCGCCCGCTCCGGCATGGCGAAGCTGGAGCCGCGCGACATCAGCCCCTATGAGGCGCTGACCCGCGCCATCATCTTCCAGCAACTTTCGGGCAAGGCGGCCGCGACCATTCACGGCCGCTTCCTGGGCCTGTTCGGCGGCGACGCCGCGCCCGAACCGGCGCGCCTGCTGCGCGCGTCCGAGGAAAAACTGCGCAGCGCCGGAGTCTCGCGCAACAAGGCGCTGGCGCTGAAGGATCTGGCGCGCCGGGTGAAGGCCGGCGACGTGCCCTCCCGCGCCGAGTGCGATGCGCTCAGCGATGCGGAGATTATCGCGCGCCTGTCGTCCGTGCGCGGGGTCGGCGAATGGACGGCGCAGATGTTCCTGCTCTTCACCCTCGCCCGGCCAGACATCTGGCCCACCGGCGATCTTGGCGTGCGCAAGGGCTGGGCCATCGCCTGCGCCCGCTGCGCGGACGAGGACGCCGCCATCGGCGCGCTGCCCGCGCCGCGCGAGTTGGAGACGGCCGGCGCGCCGCTGGCTCCGTTCCGCTCCTACGCCGCGCTCTATCTCTGGCGGATCACCGATGCCGGCCTGGCGCCGTAGCGTTTACGCCGCTGCCGAGATTTCGGCGGCGGCGGCCTTGCCCCAGGCCTGCATCGGCTTCAGCGCCATCAGCGCGGCGGCATAATCGTCGACGGTCTTGTCGCCCGTGGCGCCGCAATAGGTGGCAAAGCGCGAGGCGACCGGCGCAAACATCGCATCCGCCGCGCAGAACGGCCCGAATAAAAACGGCCCTCCAGAACCGAAGCGCGCCCGGCAATCGCGCCAGATCGCGTCGATGCGCTCGATGTCGCGCTTCAGCGCCGGAGTGATGCGCGTGCTCACCCCGCGCGCGGCGAAATTCATCGGCCATTGCTCACGCAGCGCCTTGAAACCCGAATGCATCTCCGCCGAGACCGAACGGGCCACGGCGCGCGCCGCCCGGTCAGCCGGCCAAATTCCGAGATCGGGAAACAGGTCCGCCACATGTTCGATAATGGCGAGCGAATCCCACACCTGCAGATCGCCTTCGATCAGGCACGGAACCAGACCCGAGGGCGACAGGGCGCGCAGAGCTTCCTTCTCGCGCGCGGTGGCCCAGGTCACGAGGCGCTCCTCGAACGGCAGGTTGAACATTTTCAGGGCCAGCCAGGCGCGCAGCGACCATGAGGATTTATTTTTGGGCCCAATCACAAGAACGCGCGTGCGGCGAACGGTCATCTATTTGGATTTCCTTCAAATTTTAAGGAACCCGGCTTCCCTCTGCCAGTCCGCCATCCTCGGAGCGGAAGCGAAC
>JBJHDH010000043.1:7500-18755 GCA_050486445.1 Euryhalocaulis sp. | reverse complement strand
ACGCGGTCGGTCGTTTAGTGCCGCTCGCCGCCCTGAAGGCCCTGCCGGAGCTTCAGGCTATCATACCCGAAACGCGGACAGGCCACGCACTTCCTTCCCCCACGTTGATTGCGCGCGTCCCTCGTGGAGAAGGAACAGCGCCATCCTATGCGCAGCGGAGAGGTGTAGGAGGTTTGCGGAAATTTCCCCGCAGTTTTTCGCGGAGGGTGGTGCGGGGGTTGGGGCGGACGCGGTGAATGTGCCCGGATTTTATCCTTCCCGCGCTTGCGCGCAGGGGAGGATTTACCGCACCCTTCACTCCCGCCCTCCGCAGGAAGCGATCAGCGTGTCTCCGCGCGTTTCAGCAGCCAGACGCGGATGGCGCTGGCCAGGCCCTGATCCGGCGTGCGCAGGGTGTCGATTTCCGCCGCCAGCGCCGGAACGCTGCGCCCCGTCTCCTGCGCAGCGCGGTCCAGCGCGGCCCAGAATTCCGGCTCGAGCGCCAGCGATGTCGGGTGCCCGGCGATGGAGAGGGAGCGTTTTTTGAGGCTCACGCCGCGCCGTCCCCCGGTTCGCGCGCGTGGCCGTCCAGATCGCGGGCGGCTTTTTCCGCGCGGGCCTTCTCCGTGGCTTTTTCCGCTTTGGTGCGGCCGAATTTCGCGCGGTTTTCCGCCGCGGCTTTCTCGTCTCCTGCGCGCCGTTTCTGTTTGCGCACGGTGCGGAGATTGACGATCTCACCCATTACGCTTTCGGCCCGACCATGTTTTCCGGCCGCACGATGGCGTCGAACTCTTCGGCCGTCACATAGCCCAGCGCCAGCGCCGCCTCGCGCAGCGTGGTGTTTTCCTTGTGCGCCTTCTTGGCCACCTGGGCGGCCTTGTCGTAGCCGATCTTCGGATTGAGCGCCGTGACCAGCATCAGGCTGCGCTCGACCAGCTCCTGAATCCGCTCGCGATTGGCCACGATGCCCTCGACGCAACGCTCGGCGAAGCTGTCGCAGCCATCGGCCAGCAGCCGCACGGATTGCAGCATCGCGTCGGCCATCACCGGATTGAACACGTTCAGCTCGAAATTGCCCTGGCTGCCGCTGAAAGTGATGGCGGTGTGGTTTCCGAACACGCGGGCGCAGACCATGGTCAGCATCTCGCACTGGGTGGGGTTCACCTTGCCCGGCATGATGGAGGAGCCGGGCTCGTTTTCCGGCAGGCTCAGTTCGCCGAGGCCGGAGCGCGGGCCGGAGCCGAGCATGCGGATGTCCTGCGCGATCTTGTAGAGCGCGGCGGCCAGCGTGTTCAGCGCGCCGTGCGCCGACACATAACCGTCATGCGCGGCCATATGCTCGAATTTGTTCGGCGCCGAATGAAAGGGCAGGCTGGTGATCTCCGCCACTTTCGTGGCGAAGCCCTCGGCGAAGCCTTCCTTTGCGTTCAGCCCGGTGCCGACCGCCGTGCCGCCCTGGGCCAGCGGATATAATTCCTCCAGCGCCTGTTTCAGGCGGCGCAGGCAGGATTCGAGCTGCGCCGCATAGCCGGAAAACTCCTGGCCCAGAGTCAGCGGCGTGGCGTCCTGAAGATGCGTGCGGCCGATCTTTACAATGTCTGCGAACTCGGCCGATTTCTGCGCGATGGAGCCGTGCAGCCGCTCCAGCGCCGGGATCAGGCGCTGCGAGATTTCCAGCGCCGCCGCGACATGCATGGCGGTGGGGAACACATCGTTGGAGGACTGGCCGCGATTGACGTGATCGTTCGGATGAACCGGAACTTTCGAGCCGATCTCGCCACCCAGAATCTCGATAGCGCGGTTCGAGATCACCTCGTTGATATTCATATTGGTCTGGGTGCCGGAGCCGGTCTGCCAGACGGTCAGCGGGAAATTGCCGGCCAGGCGCCCTTCAATCACTTCTTCCGCCGCCTGTGCGATGGCGCCGGCGATTTCGGCAGGCAGTTCGCCCAGATCGCGATTGGTGAGCGCGGCGGCTTTCTTGACGATGGCCAGCGCCGCGATCAGCGGGACCGGCATGGTCTCTGTTCCGATGGGGAAATTCACCAGCGAGCGCGCCGACTGCGCGCCGTAATATTTCTCCGCCGGGATTTCGATGGGGCCGAACGTGTCCGATTCGGTGCGGGTCGTGCTCATCGGGTCAGTCTCCTTCGCCCCGCCGGTCTAGCACTCCCGTCACACAAGAAAAGGCCCGCCGGATGGCGGGCCTTTCCCTGACGCTTTCACATGGGCTGTGAGACTGGCGCCTTCCCCGAAATCAATAGCCGCCGACGCCGCCGGAGAGGAACAGGCCGGCCGTGGCGACGCACATGGCGCGCTCGACTTCCTGATAGGTCTCCTCATAGCGGGTCATTACCAGCTTGGCGCCCGGGCCGTGCTTGCGCAGCAGCGAACGCTCGAAACAGTCGCGTTGCGGCGTTTGCGGGCGGCAGGACAGGTCGCCCGTCACGGCGTCGTGCCACAGCGCCTCGCCCTTGCCGCACACCATCGTGCCGCCGCCGTTGAAGTCGCCATGCTGGTCGCCGAATGTCACCTGCAAATACGAGCCGGCGACGCAGCGATACAGCTCGCCGCTGAACCGCGCCGCAACCTGCGCCACGTCATCCAGCCGGGCGGCCGGATGCGGCGCGCCGCGGTCGTCGATGCACACCGCGCGGATCGTCATCATGGCCTCGATCAGGCGCGTTCTGGTGACCAGTTGTTCCTGATCGATACACATATTGACCTGGCCCTGCTGCTGCACGCCATTGGGCGCGTAGAAGCTGCCGCCGCCGCCCTGGGCGAAGCCGGAGCCGTTCGACAGGCTGCTCGCATAGGCGCTGGCTGAACCGCTGGCCGCGCTGGCGCCGATCGCCGTGGCGTAGGCGTAGGCGCTGGCGGTGTTGGAATTCACGATATTGATGTTGTTGCCGCCATTGCCATTGCCGCCGCCATCGTTGCTCTGATCCTGATTGATGTTGATGTTGATGGTCGGGTTGAAATTGTTGTTGTTCGTGTTGCTGTTCGACTGGTTCTGGTTCTGGTTTTGATTCTGGTTTTGATTCTGGTTCTGGTTTTGGCTCTGACCCTGGTCGTTGCCGCCATTGCCGTTGCCCTTGCCGCAGCAGCCATTGTTGAAATTATTGGTGATCTTCGGCCCGCCGACATTGATCTTCGGTCCGGTCACATTGATGTTCTGGTTGCCGATTTTCACGTTGTTCGTGATTTTCGGCGCGCCCACGTTCACCTTGTTCACCACATTCGTGGTGTTGTTGATCTTGTTGGTGACGTTGTTGTTGATGTTCGTCTTGTTGATATTGGTCTTGTTGATCGTGGTGTTGTGAGTCACCGAAGGGGGCGTATTGCAGCCGCCGCCACAGTTCTGGGGAGGCTTGTGATAGCCCCCGGCAAAGGCGGCGCCCGCCGCCGCAATGGCCGTCGCGGCAGCCGCGCCAGCCAGCATGTATCGGAATGAAACACCCATTGCACCGCTCCTGTCGTCTTCGCCCGTCAGGATGCAATCCGCGCGCCGGTTTTCCCCCACAGGGCGAGACAGGCGCCATTTCCGCGCTTTTCGGGGCTGTTCCGGCTGGCCCGTGGATTGCGACCCGTCCGCTGCAAGGGCGGAGGGGTCATGCGGCATCCAAATACAAGAGCGATCGCGGAATATTGGGAATCGCTGAAGCGCGGGGACGAAACGCCCGCGCGCGACGATCTTTCGCCGGCGGATATGGCCGGGCTGCTGTCGCATGTCTTTATTCTCCAGCGGCTGGATGCGGAGCATGCGCTGTTCCGTCTGGCGGGCGGCGGGCTGTGCGACCTGTATCAGCGCGAATTCCGCGACCATGATTTCTTCAGCCTGTGGCGCGGGGCGGACCGGATGCACATGATGGCGCTGCTGGCCGCCGCCGCGATCACGCCGGGGCCGGGCGTGGTGCTGGCCGGAGCGGAGACGATCGACGGTCGCCGGTTGAAGGCCGAGATTTTCATCGCGCCTTTGGCCGGGCGGGACGGCAAGGCGGACCGGTTCCTGGGCCTGTATCAGCCGCTGACCGACCTGTCGGCGCTGGGCGGACGGCCGCCGATCCGCCAGCATGTCATCGCGCTCTATCCGCCGGGCGTGCGCGTGGAGTCCGCCGGGGCGGCGATGGCGCCGCTGAATGCGTCTCTGGGCGCGCCGCTGAACATGTCCGGCGCGGCGTCCGCTTCGCAATTGTCAGCGTTCCAGCGTCCGGCGGCGCGTCCGCGTCCGGCGCTGCGGCTGGTGGCCGACAACAGCGCCGCGTTCGGCGGCGAGGCGGGCGCGCCGGCCTGACCGTCCGCGCCGGCTGGGCGTCAGGCCTTCGGCTCGATCACGACGATCTCCGGCCAGCGGCTGCGCGCGTTCCCGATCACGGCGCGCCATGCGCTGGACAGCGGGCGGCGCGGGTTCGGCCGCAGCACCATGGCGAATGTGTCTTCCAGACCGAAGGGCGCGGCGACGCTGATCGAATCGTCATCCTCCAGCCGGATTCCCACCGCGAAGGCGGGGGCTATGAAGCGGGCGATCATCGCGTCCGTATCCGGCAGGGGCGGATAGTCGTCGCCGAAACGGTCCTTGAACCACAGATGGACGCGCGCCTGATTGCGCACCTCCACGCGGCTGCGCAGGGGTTCGTCGAATGCTGCCGCCGCGCGGCGGATCACCGCGTCCTCCGCGTCCCAGGACAGGTCGGACCCGTCGAAATAGGCGACGTCGTAATCCTTGATCCCGTGACCGGGCGCACGCCCGGTGCGCGCGTTCCACACGGTCTGGTAGACCGCTCCGGCGACGATGCGCCAATCGGGCAGGCGCAGGCGCCGCACCTTTCGCAGCACGCGCATCAGCTCCGGATTGCCCCGCACGAGGGCGACCAACTCCGTCTCCAGCCTCACGGTCATGCGGGCTGTCTCCCGGGGGCGGCGCGGTCTGGCTGGGGCAAGGCGGTCATGTGTGAAAACTTTGCGTCGGGGGCGGTGAGGTTTCGTTCACCTCGTTATGATCAAATTCGTAAGCGATTCGATTTCGGATCGCGCGGGATGAGGACGGGCGTGACGCCATATCCATCCGACCGGGGCGCCGGCCCCAGCCCTCGCCGAACGGTCCGGCGGCGCGCATCCGGCCTCGCATCGCGAAACGACAGATCGCAAACGACACACAGGGCGGCTTCGGCCGCCCTTTTGTTTTTCACCCCTGAGGATGGAGCTTTTTGATGGCCAGACGGTCCACGAAACGACGCGCGCGTCCCGGCGAGTTCAACGCCGCCCATTACCGGGAGGAAGAATCCAGAGTCCGTGCGTTGTTTCCGGCCCAGACAGGGAAGCAGTCAGGCAGCCAGACCGGCGGAAAGACAGGCGGCCCCGGCCATGCGCCCGCCTCAGCGCCGCCCGCCGCCGGAGCGGAGCGGGATCAGTCCTATCTGCGCCGCATCAAGGCGCGCAGCGGCGGCCAGCAGGGTCTGATCGACGCCATCGAGGCGCATAATCTCACGCTGGCGCTGGGCCCGGCCGGAACCGGCAAGACCTATATCGCCGTCGCGAAAGCCGTCGAGGCGCTGGAGGACGGCGCGGTGGGCCGCATCGTGCTGTCGCGCCCGGCGGTGGAGGCGGGGGAGTCCATCGGCTTTCTGCCCGGCGCGATGGAAGACAAGCTCGCCCCCTATCTGCGCCCGCTTTATGACGCGCTGACCGACCGGCTCAGCCCCAGGCGCCTGCGCGCGCTGATGAATGAAGGGCAGATCGAGATCGCGCCGGTCGGCTATATGCGCGGCCGCACGCTGAACAACGCTTTCGTGGTGATCGACGAGGCGCAGAACTGCACCTTTGGCCAGCTCAAGATGCTGCTCACACGGCTGGGCTGGAGCTCCACCATGGTGGTGACCGGCGACCCGAACCAGAGCGACCTGCTGCCCGAACTTTCCGGCCTGGCGACGGTGGCGGAGAAGCTGGACGCGGTGGAGGATGTGGCCGTGGTGCGGCTCTGCGCCGCCGACATCGTGCGCCACCCGCTGGTCGCCTCGATGCTGGACGTGCTGTAGCCCTGCCGCGCACGGGTTGCCGGCAAAGGCAGACCGGGCCAAACTCGGGTCGCGAAAAAGACAGGCCGGTATGGTTAGTCCGGCCGCGTTCCGCGCTGTGCCCCGCAATGCCGGGCGTGACGTGTGGATGTTCTGTCCGGCGTCTGTGGCGCCGAGGCCCCCGCTTTCATCGCCGTCACATGGTGTGGCGGCGCATAAAGGGGCTTGTTATGAAACACCAGATTTCCGTCATCACGATTGGCGTCGCCGACATGACCCGCGCGCGCCGTTTCTATGTCGAAGGCTTTGGCTGGACGCCGGTCTTTGAAAATAAGGAAATTATCTTCTTCCAGATGAATGGGTTGATGCTGGGCCTGTATCGCCATTCATCGCAGGAGCAGGACATGAACCGCTCGAACCCGTCCGGGCCTGCCGCATTTGCGCTGGCGCACAATGTGGCGGCTCAGGCGGATGTGGAGCCGTTGATGCACGCACTGGAGCGTGCGGGCGGAACGGTGCTGCGCCCGGCGGATGCTCCGCCGCATGGCGGCTTTCGCGGCTATGTCGCCGATCCGGACGGCCACGCCTGGGAGATTGCCTGGAACCCGGCATGGTCTATCGACGCTGAGGGCCGGGTGACGTTCGGCGTCTGATCTGTTTCCCGCTTCGCTCCGCAGGGCGGGCGCGCTAAAAAAGCCGCGGCGTGCATATCGCAGAGGGTCGCGGGAGCATGGGGATGCGGCGGCTGGCCGGGCGGATTCTGGCGACGGGGTTTATGCCCTGCACGTTTTCCTGCGCGCTGCTTTGCGCTCCGGCGTTGGCGGCGGACGCGGGTCCGGTCTCCATCACGCATGAGCGGTGCGGCGCGTCGCGGGCCGAGATCGCGCGCCGCCCGGCCGCGCCCCAGCCGCGGCTGGATATCACGCTGTGGAACGATGATGGCGCGCAGCTCGGCGAGACCATTGTCTGGCACGGCGAATTTCTCTCGATGTGCGGGCGCGGCGTGTTCGTTCTGGTCGATGGATTCACCGACGCGCTGATGATCAGCTTCGCGGGCGGGATCGTCGCCGCGCTCAACCTGCCGCTTCTCAATGGCCCGATGGGCGTTACCGAAGACCACGCCCTGTTCTGGGCGCAGTCGGTCGAGGAGGACGAATGGTCCTCCATGACGCTGCTAGTCTTCGACGCCGCCGGCCAGCAAATCTTCCGGCGTCTCTATATTGTCGGCGGGCCGCCATGGCCGGCGTTCGAGACCATCGGCCATGAGGGGCGGGACTATCTCATCCCGCTGGCTATGCCCGGCGGGTGAGGCCGCTGCTGTTTCCCCGCCGCGCGCCGGGCGCTAGGATCGAGGAAACGAAGCGCTGTGCGAATAGACAGCGGCGGGTGGGGAGGAAGACATGACCAAAGGCAAAGCCATCGGTGCGTTTCTCGCCGCCGTCGCCGCCATCGCGTTCAGCGCAACGCCGGCGATGGCGCAGGCGGCGGGCGATCGTGAAGCCATCGCCGAGACGCTGCACAATTACGCGCGGGCGCTCGATCTGGCCGATCCCGAAATGTATGTCAGCGTCTTTACCGAGGATGGCGGCGTATATGACGGCGATACACCGCTGGCTGTGGGTCATGCGGCGCTGGCCGCCATTGTCCAGGGCGTGGCGGATGGCCGCGCGGCCGCCGCGGCCGCGGGCGAGCCCGCGCGGATGACCTATCATCTGGACGCCAATCCGTGGGTGGAATTTCTGTCCGGCGATCACGCCGTCCAGCACGCCTATTATGTAACGCTGACCCAGAACGGCGGCGAACTCGGCCTGCTGGCCGCGGGCAG
This sequence comes from Euryhalocaulis sp., assembly GCA_050486445.1. Taxonomy (GTDB): domain Bacteria; phylum Pseudomonadota; class Alphaproteobacteria; order Caulobacterales; family Maricaulaceae; genus Euryhalocaulis. The sequence goes on along the minus strand of JBJHDH010000043.1, from coordinate 10,937 downwards.
CAGCAAGAACGAGATGCGCAAGATCGACGGCCGGTGGCTGATCGTCCGGCGAACCATCCTTACCGGTCCGTGACGCGCCGCGCATGGTTCATGTGCGGCGCGGCGCGCGCAGGCGGAACCGGGGATTGATTTCATCATCGCGTCTCAGGACGCTCGAACGGGGAGAGTTGCATGACAGGAATTGCACGTGTGCTGCTGGGGGCGGCGTCATGCGCGGCCCTTGTGCTGACCGCCGCGCCGGCGATGGCGCAGACGCTGGCCGACCGTGAGGCCATCGAGGATACACTCTACCGTTATGCGCGCGGGCTGGATCGCCCCGACCCGGATCTCTACGCCAGCGCCTGGTCAGAGGATGCGGTGTTCGATCTCGGCGTCACGACCTATGAGGGCCGCGATGCGATGCGCCAGATCGCCGTGGAACAGCTCGAAAGCCGGCAGCAGGCCGAGGCGGAGGGCGCGCCGCGCCATGTCTTCCATATGACCGCCAATCCGCGCGTCGAGTTTCTGTCGGCCGACCACGCCGTGCATCATGCCTATTATTTCACGATGCGGCGCACGGGCGCCGGCGCGGAAACCAGCATCAATGTGATCGCCATCGGCAGCTCTACCGACGAGCTGCGCAAGATCGACGGCGAGTGGCTGATCGTGAAGCGCACCGTCTCGAACAATCCGTAGGCGCCGGCTGTTCTGAAAACAAAACGGGGGAGGCCGGTTGCGCCGGCGCTCCCCCAAGTTTGCGTCCGGAAAAAACCAGACGCTCCCCACGAAACAGGCGAGGGTGCATCGCCCGTTCCGTTCCCCCGCAGGGGCCCCGCGCGCAGGGCGCGGGATGCCGTTACGGCTCGCCGACGGTGTAGGTCGCTGTGTTTCCGGCCGCGACGCTGGTCGCGGTCATCACGCCGGCCGTGCCGGTGAAGGTGTAGGCGCGGGCGCTGACCGGCCCGCTATTGGTCTGCACGTTGCGCGCGGTCATTGCGCCATCGCAATTGCACAGCGCGCCGGTGGCGGCGTTGCCATAGGCGGTGGCGCTGGCCGCGCCGGTAAAGCCCGCGCCCCCGGACAGCAGCGCGTCGCTGTTCACGCCGCCCGTGTTGTTCTGCACGATATTGATGCCGGTGCTCGGGCCGGTCGTGGCCGCGCTGGCGGAGTTGCCAGCCGCGACCGTGGTGGAAGACCCCTGGCCGGGAAACACGCTCATCTGCACGAAGCTTTCCGCCGACAGGTCGCCGGTATTGGTCTGCGTCGCATCCAGATTGCCGACGCCGCCATGATTGCCGAGATTGAGATTATTGCCGGTGATGGTCGCGGTTCCGATGCCGGCATAGGCGCCGCCCAGACGGACCGTGGTGCGCGCCAGGCCGTCGCCTTCATTATACTGGTCGCCGAAGAGGTCGGCGTCGCCGCGCGTCGAAACATTGGCGTTGTTGATGACGGCGACAGCGGTTCCCACAGCGGCCAGAACGTCGGCGTCATAGGCTTCGATTTCAGATTCGGCGAACACGTCGGAGCTGTTGGACTGGATCGCATCCAGCCCGGCATAGCCGGTCTGCGCCGACAACGTCGCGGTGTTGGCCCCCGTGGTGGCGGTCGCGACCGCGCTATCTGCATAGGACGCCACTTCGAGCAGCGCACGCGAGCGGAGCCAGCCTCCGCCGCTGTTCTGTTCGCTGTTCATGCCGGCCTCGGCGTCGCCGGTCTCGGCGGTGAAGCTGTTGCCATAGGTGACGGAGTCGGCCGTCGCCGTACCGGCTTCGCCCAGATAGCCATGCGCATGCGATTCCGCCACTCCGGTCAGATCCTGGAAATTATCGGCCTGAAGGCTGACATCGCGGCTGGTCGTGGCGCTGGCGGTATTGCCGAGCGCGATGCCGACAGCGGTCGCGGCGAGCGCGGATTCCGATTCATTTCCCGAAAAGGACCAGATGTCGGCGTCATACGAGGTCTGGTCGTTGTCGATGCGCGCCGTCGGATTGTCGATGTCGGCGGCGGCGGCGGCGAGGCCGGTCAGGAGCGCCAGAGAGACTCCGGCCGTCAGGGATTTACGGAAAGCGGACATGATCGTGCTCCAGGCGCGGGCGTTTAGTACGAACCGCGCAGATAACCACGCACATACGGGTCGCCGGCCGGCGCGGGCGCGGCGTGCGGGGCCTGCATAAAGACCTGCTGCTGCGGCGCGGGCGCGGCATAGGCGACCGGCTGCGGCTGCGGCGCGGGATACGGCGCGCTATAGGCGTGGCTCGGCATCGCAACAGGATTGGCCAGCGGGTCGTCATAGGCGCACACGCCGGACTGGACGCCGTAGAGATTGGACGACATTTCCAGAACCGCGCGTTCGATCACCGCGCGCACGGCGAGCTGGATCGGCTCCAGCGCCTTGCTGCCGGCGCCGACATCGATCGTGGCCGTGGCGCCGCCGAAGAAGGCGAACAGGCCGGCCGAGACTTCGCGGCCGATGATCTGCTTCTGGTAGGAGATGACATCCACGACTTCCAGCGTCTGGGTGTCCACCAGGCGCAGGTCGAGACCGACATTCATCACGAACGCGCGGCGCGAGAACAGACCGCTGGGGTCGGTATTGCCCGTGCCGCCGCCCATCACGTCCACCCCGGCGGAGTGGATGTTGTAGTTCAGCTCGGTGACGCCGCCGACCAGAAAATAGTCGGAGCCCGCGACCTGACCGGCGTGAATCTGGCGCAGCGCGCCGCTGTCTTCGCCGATCAGCTGGTTATTGGCGTATTTCAGCTCCATTTCGGAGACAGAGGTGTCGTACCGCTCGACCAGGCGCGCGCCGGCTTTGGCGAAGGCGCTCATCGCCATCAGGCTGGCGCCCTGCGTGATCTTGGCGCCGCCGCCATCCTGTTCGACCTTGCCCGTATAGTCGGCGACGCGGCCGACCGCGACGCGCGGCGCGGCCATGTTGCCCATCCGCGCATACTGGCCAAGACAGACCAGCGCGCTGGTGTAGGGCGTAGGGTTGGTGGTGACCGGGGCGCTGCCGATGGGCTGGGCGTAGAGCCCGTCCGGGCCGGGCGCGCCGACCATGGCGCAGGCCGACAGCGAGGCCGAGGCGGCGCCGGCCATCAGGGCGGCGCGGGCGATACGGCCGAAGCGGCTGGTGTTTGTCTTATTCATCGTCGCCTCCCTCGGCGCCAGTCGTGGTGTTGCCGGCCACGGCGACGACGTCGCCGTTGTTCACCTGCGTCGAATTGACGATCACGGTGTTGAACTTGCCGCTGGTAATGACGTTCAGCTGGTTGCCGAAGGCGGTGGCGTTGGCGACGCCGACGCCGCCCTTGTTTCCGACGCCGCCATTGAGGTTGCCCTGAACGCTTGTGGAGTGCGAACCGGCCCCCGTCTGGATCACGCCATTGACGATTTGCAGATTGCCGTTGGCGTCGCGGTGCGGATTGTTCCAGGCCGAATTCATGCTGGAATTC
>JBJHDH010000043.1:0-2500 GCA_050486445.1 Euryhalocaulis sp. | reverse complement strand
TGCGAATACCCCGGGGGGTAGAGCACTGGATGGGCTAGGGGTCCTCACCGGATTACCAAACCTAACCAAACTCCGAATACCCGGGAGTACTACACGGCAGACACACGGCGGGTGCTAAGGTCCGTCGTGGAAAGGGAAACAGCCCTGACCGCCAGCTAAGGTCCCCAAGTAACGGCTAAGTGGGAAAGGATGTGGAAGTGCTTTGACAATCAGGAGGTTGGCTTAGAAGCAGCCATCCTTTAAAGAAAGCGTAACAGCTCACTGATCAAGCGCCTCTGCGCCGAAAATGTAACGGGGCTTAAGCCGTTCACCGAAGCTGCGGATGCACACTTATGTGTGCGTGGTAGCGGAGCGTTCCGTAAGCCGTTGAAGCCATCGCGCGAGCGTTGGTGGAGGTATCGGAAGTGAGAATGCTGACATGAGTAGCGATAAAGAGTGTGAGAGACACTCTCGCCGAAAGTCCAAGGGTTCCTGCGCAATGCTAATCAGCGCAGGGTTAGCCGGCCCCTAAGGCGAGGCCGAAAGGCGTAGTCGATGGGAACCAGGTCAATATTCCTGGGCCAGTGGAGCGTGACGGATTCCGTAAATCGTCATCCCTTATCGGATTGGGATGGCGGTGAAGGCGTCCCTGGAAATAGCGCCCACATCAGACCGTACCCGAAACCGACACAGGTGGACTGGTAGAGCATACCAAGGCGCTTGAGAGAACTGCGTTGAAGGAACTCGGCAAATTGCTCCCGTAACTTCGGAAGAAGGGAGCCTGTTTGCTGGGCAACCAGCAAGCAGGGGCACAGACCAGGGGGTGGCGACTGTTTACTAAAAACACAGGGCTCTGCGAAGTCGCAAGACGACGTATAGGGTCTGACGCCTGCCCGGTGCCGGAAGGTTAAAGGGCGGAGTGCAAGCTCCAAACTGAAGCCCCGGTAAACGGCGGCCGTAACTATAACGGTCCTAAGGTAGCGAAATTCCTTGTCGGGTAAGTTCCGACCTGCACGAATGGCGTAACGACTTCCCCACTGTCTCCAACGCAGACTCAGCGAAATTGAATTCTCCGTGAAGATGCGGAGTTCCCGCGGTCAGACGGAAAGACCCCGTGCACCTTTACTACAGCTTTGCAGTGGCGTTAGCGATAACATGTGTAGGATAGGCGGGAGACTTTGAAGCATTGGCGCCAGCCAGTGTGGAGTCACCCTTGAAATACCGCCCTTGTTGTTGCTGACGTCTAACCGCGGCCCGTGAATCCGGGTCCGGGACCCTGCATGGCGGGTAGTTTGACTGGGGCGGTCGCCTCCCAAAGAGTAACGGAGGCGCGCGATGGTGGGCTCAGAACGGTCGGAAATCGTTCGTAGAGTGCAATGGCATAAGCCTGCCTGACTGCAAGACTGACAGGTCGAGCAGAGTCGAAAGACGGCCATAGTGATCCGGTGGTCCCGCGTGGGTGGGCCATCGCTCAACGGATAAAAGGTACGCCGGGGATAACAGGCTGATGATGCCCAAGAGTCCATATCGACGGCATCGTTTGGCACCTCGATGTCGGCTCATCACATCCTGGGGCTGTAGCAGGTCCCAAGGGTTCGGCTGTTCGCCGATTAAAGTGGTACGTGAGCTGGGTTTAGAACGTCGTGAGACAGTTCGGTCCCTATCTGCCGTGGGTGTTGGAGACTTGAGAGGAGCTGCCCCTAGTACGAGAGGACCGGGGTGGACGTACCTCTGGTGGACCTGTTGTGGCGCCAGCCGCAGTGCAGGGTAGCTAAGTACGGAAAGGATAACCGCTGAAAGCATCTAAGCGGGAAGCCCCCCTCAAGACCAGGTCTCCCTTGAGAGCCGTGGAAGACGACCACGTTGATAGGCCGGATGTGGAAGCGCTGTGAGGCGTGAAGCTGACCGGTACTAATCGCTCGATAGACTTGATCTCGCATGCGCTCATGCGTGGCGGACGCTCCGTCCGCGCATCGCGCCGGACATTTACTTTGCGAAAGCAACTTCAGGATCCAAGCTGAACCCGGACATGTGTGTTCGCGCCGGCGCCGATGATCCGGTGGTTATGGCGGGGGGTTCCCACCCGTTCCCATTCCGAACACGGCCGTTAAGTCCCCCAGCGCCGATGGTACTTTGGCTTAAGCCACGGGAGAGTAGGTCGCTGCCGGGTCTTCCGCGCCGGCGTGAACACGCACACCGCCTTTGCAACGTCATCAAACGCCCCGCTCGAAGAGCGGGGCGTTTTGCATTTCATCCAGATCATTGCCGCCGGGTCTCCGCTCTCTTCCGGGCGGCCGGAGGAATGGGCTAGAGTCCGGGGCCCGCGTCATGCGGCCGGCGAACGGCCAAAGGAGAGGGCATGGGGAGGGACATCATGCGCCTGCCGGGCATCGCATTCGCCGCACTTCTCATCGCCGGTCCTGCGAGCGCGCAGGTGGAGCCATCCGCCGCCGGGCGGATGAGCGCGGCGGCGGAGAATTTTCTCGGCGCCCTGACGGACGATCAGCGCGCGCGGGTCCGC
>JBJHDH010000042.1:0-19340 GCA_050486445.1 Euryhalocaulis sp. | reverse complement strand
CCGCTCGCCGCCCTGAAGGCCCTGCCGGAGCTTCAGGCTATCATCCCTGAAGCACGGACAGGCCACGCACTTCCTTCCCCCACGTTGATTGCGCGCGTCCCTCGTGAGGAAGGAACAGCACCATCCTATGCGCAGCGGAGAGGTGTAGGAGGTTTGGAGAAAGTTGCGCGCAATTTTTGGATCAGCGCATTGAAAACACGCGATGCCGCGACGGATTTATGCGTGGCGAACGGCGCGGTGCGATACTCCGCCCATGACACGAAACAATCCATCCCGACGTATCGCCCAGACCAGCGTGACCCGCCATCTGGAAGAGACCGCGAGCGTGCTGCGAGCGGCGCTGAAACACGCAGGACCGAAGGAAGCCTCGGCGCTGGCCGGACGGCTGGTCGCAGTGATGAAGGCGCTGGAAACCGCGCCGGGCGCCGGGGGCGTTCCGGAATATCCCGGCTGTCTGCCCGGCATGACGCCGCAGGATATGATGGACGCGCATCAGGCGATGGAGGACGAGATCACCGAGCTGATCGAGGCGCGGGTGCAGGAGCGGGTCGCGCCGCGGCTGGAGGAAGCGGTGCAGGCGCGGCTGGCCGAGATGGGTCTGGCGGAAATGCGGCCTGCCTGCGAAAAGCCGGAGCTTCGCCCTTCGGGCGACGGGTCGTTCGGCGAAGCCAGGGGCGAGGCGGACGGCGCCGTTGCTGTTGGACGCATCCGCACCTTTTAGAGCGCACGCTGAGGCAAGCCGCGATGACGGCGTGGAGAATAATTCCGGGATCGCGGTTTCGCGTGACCGGCCCTACCAGATCGTGACGCGGTCTTCGGGCGGCAGATAGAGCGCATCGCCCGGCTGCACATCGAAGGCCGCGTACCAGGGGTCCATATTGCGCACCACGCCATTGGCGCGGAATTCCGACGGGCTGTGCGGGCCAGTGCGGATGCGGTTGATCAGCTCTTCCTCGCGATACAGGCGCCGCCAGATCTGCGCCCAGGACATGAAGAAACGCTGGTCGCCGGTATAGCCGTCAATGACCGGCGCTTCCTCGCCCCCCAGCGACAGGCGATACGCCTCATAGGCCAGGGTCAGGCCGCCGAGATCGCCGATATTCTCGCCCATGCCGAGCGCCGGATTGAGCCGGTGGCCAGGCAGCGGTTCATATTGCGCATATTGCGCGCCGAGCTGGGCGGCCAGATCGTCGAAGCGCGCGGCGTCCTCAGGCGTCCACCAGTCGCGCAACATGCCGGTTCCATCGGATTTGCGGCCCTGATCGTCGAAGCCATGGCCCATTTCATGGCCGATCACCGCGCCGATGGCGCCGTAATTCACCGCCGGGTCGGCGGCGGGATCGAAGAAGGGCGGCTGGAGAATCGCGGCGGGGAAGACGATCTCGTTGAGCTGGGGATTATAATAGGCGTTCACCGTCTGCGGCGTCATGTACCATTCGTCGCGGTCGATGGGTCCGCCCAGTTTTTCAAGCTGGTCGCGCCATGACCATTCGCCGGCACGGCGCGCATTGCCGATCAGGTCGCCGGGGCGGATATCCAGGCCATCATAGGTCTCCCAGTTTTCGGGATAACCGATCTTGGGCGTGAAGGCGGCGAGCTTTGCCCGCGCCTCTTCCCGCGTCTGCGGGCCCATCCATTCCACGCCTTCGTCCAGACGGCGGTGAAAGGCGGTGCGCAGATTTTCCACCAGATCCTGCATCTGCGCCTTCGCTTCCGGCGGAAAATGCTGCTCGACATAGATGCGGCCAACCGCCTCGCCCAGCGTGCGGTCGATCAGCGCCACGCCGCGGCGCCAGCGTTCGCGCTGTTCCGGCTGGCCGGACAGCGTGCGGCTGAAGAAGTCGAAATTCGCCTCGTCGAAGGCGCGCGGCAGATAGGCGGCGTGACGGTCGAGAAAGTGAAAAGTGAGATAGTCGCGCCAGGTCTGGAGCGGCGTCTGATCGAAAATGCGCGCCAGAGCCTGCACCGCATCGTTTTCGCGCAGCACAAACTGGCTCTGGTCTGAAAGCCCGGACTCCTCAAGCAGCGCGGCCCAGGGGAAACCCGGCGCATAGGATTCAAGCTCGTCCGCGCCGATCAGATTATAGGTGAGGTCGCGGTCGCGGCGCTTTGCGGGATCCCAGTGGACCTCCGCCATGCGCGTTTCCAGCGCCATGATCGCGCGCGCCTTGTCCGCGCCTCCATCAATCCCGGCCAGATCGAACATGCGCGCGATATAGGCCGCATAGGCCGCGCGCAAGGCGGTGAAGCGCTCGCCCTCGTCCAGATAATAATCGCGATTGGGCAGGCCGAGGCCGGACTGGGTGAGATAGAGGATGTAGCGGTCGGTCTGTCTGGCGTCGACATCGACATAGCCGCCGACAATGGCGTTCGAGGTCAGCGACGTATCGCCCATCACGCGCGCCACGGATTCCTTATCCGGCAAGCCGGCCAGCCGCTCCAGATCGGCGGCGATGGGGGCGAGGCCCAGCGCCTCCACCCGCTCCTCATCCATCCAGCTATTATAAAGGTCGCCGACCTGCTGGGCCGGGGTTCCGCGCGGCGAATCCATGCGCGCCGCTTCCTCAATGATCGCGCGCACCTGCTCCTCCGCCGTTTCGGCGAGCGCGGTGAAGACGCCGTAATTGGTGCGATCCGCCGGAATCTCGAAAGTATCCAGCCAGCGGCCGTTCACATGCCGGTAGAAATCATCGCCGGGGCGGACGGCGTGATCCATCTGCGCCAGATCGACGCCGAAACTGCCGAAGGCGGCGCTCGCGCGCGGGGCCTCCGGCGCGGGGGCGCGGGCGTCCGGCGGCTGCGCCGCGTCCTGCCCGCAGGCCGCCAGGGTCAGGGCCAAAGTCAGAGGCAGAGCCACGCTCAGGGCCGCCGCGTTTTTAGGGGCGGCAGCCCGCATGGTTTCCCGCTTTGCCCGTATCGTCATGGATGTCTTCCTCCCACAAATGCCGCCACGTTCGCCCCTGCGCGCGCCGCGCAGGGACGCCGCTGGCAAGACTATAGCGGATTGGCGGGCGCGCGGGAGGGCGCGGCGGCGCCGCGTCCTTTCAGATTTTGGTGTGCGCCCGCGCTCAGGGCAAAATCCGTTCGGGCCCAATCGCAGATTCAATCCGGACGGATGAATTTGCCCGCCTTCAAAATGTAGAGCGTGACCCGATTTGATCGGGTCTCGCTCAGTGCGTGGAGGCGGAGCCGGACGCCGCCTCGCGCAGCGTCAGCAGATAATCCAGCGTCTGCTGCGCCGTCTCACGCGCGACCTCGCTGGCCGCACCGCGCACATCGTCCTGCGCATCGGCGATGCGGCGCTCCACCTCGGCCAGGTCGATCTGGCTGGCGGGAACCGCTTCCTCGGCCAGGATGGAGAGGCCGTCCGGCGTTACTTCGGCGAAGCCGCCGCGCACCACCACGCGCTCGGCCTTGCCATCGGCATGGACGGTGATCCAGCCCGGCCGGATGGTGGACATGACCGGCGCATGGTTCGGCAGCACGCCGAAATCGCCCTCGCCGCCCGGCACGACGACCTGATCGACCGGACCCGAGAACAGCTCGCGTTCCGGCGTGACGAGGGAGAAGTGAAGTTTATCGGCCATGTCCGTTATATCCGTGATGCCGCCTTACGCCGCTTCCCTGGCCAGACGTTCGGCCTTGGCGATGGCGTCCTCGATCGTGCCGACCATGTAGAAGGCCTGTTCCGGCAGATGGTCGAACTCGCCCTCTACCAGACCCTTGAAACCGCGCACCGTGTCCTTGATGTCCACGAGCACGCCCGGCGTGCCGGTGAACACCTCGGCGACATGGAAAGGCTGGCTGAGGAAACGCTCCACCTTCCGCGCGCGGGCGACGACCAGCTTGTCCTCTTCCGACAGCTCGTCCATGCCCAGAATGGCGATGATGTCCTGCAGCTCTTTATAGCGCTGCAGCACCTCCTGCACGCGGCGGGCGGTTTCGTAATGCTCGTCGCCCAGAATGCGCGGCTCCAGAATACGCGAGGTGGAGTCGAGCGGGTCGACGGCGGGATAGATGCCCTTTTCCGAGATCGCGCGGTTCAGCACCGTTGTCGCGTCAAGGTGCGCGAACGAAGTGGCCGGCGCCGGGTCGGTGAGGTCGTCGGCCGGCACATAGATGGCCTGCACCGAGGTGATCGAGCCCTTGGTGGTGGAGGTGATGCGCTCTTGCAGGCCGCCCATGTCGGTGGCCAGGGTCGGCTGATAGCCCACGGCCGAGGGAATGCGGCCCAGAAGCGCCGACACTTCCGAACCCGCCTGGGTGAAGCGGAAGATATTGTCGACGAAGAACAGCACGTCCTTGCCTTCGACATCGCGGAAATATTCCGCCTGCGCGAGGCCGGTGAGCGCCACGCGCGCGCGCGCGCCCGGCGGCTCGTTCATCTGGCCATAGACCAAAGTGGCGCGGCTGCCTTCGCCGCCGCCGGCCTTGTTCACGCCGGATTCGATGAATTCGTGATAGAGGTCATTGCCCTCGCGCGTGCGCTCGCCAACGCCGGCGAACACCGAATAGCCGCCATAGGCCTTGGCGATATTGTTGATCAGCTCCTGGATCAGCACGGTCTTGCCGACGCCCGCGCCGCCGAACAGGCCGATCTTGCCGCCTTTGGCGTAGGGGCAGAGCAGGTCCAGCACCTTGATGCCGGTGACCAGCATTTCGGCTTCCGGCGACTGGTCGACAAATTCCGGCGCGGAGCGGTGAATGGGCGCCGTGGATTCAGTCTTGATCGGGCCTGCCTCGTCCACCGGCTCACCGATCACGTTCATGATGCGGCCGAGCGTGCCCGGACCGACCGGTACGGTGATGCCGGCGCCAGTGTCGGTGACTTCCTGACCGCGCGTCAGACCCTCGGTCGCGTCCATCGCGACGGTGCGCACGGTGTTTTCGCCAAGATGCTGGGCCACTTCCAGCACCAGACGATTGCCGCCGTTCGTGGTTTCCAGCGCGTTCAGAATATCGGGCAGGTGGTCGTCGAATTCGACGTCCACCACCGCGCCGATCACCTGCGAAATGCGCCCTTTGGTATTGCTTGCCATCGGTCTTCGTCCGTCTTTCTGATGCCTGACGCGCGGTCTGCGCGCGAATTCCTGTCTGTCTAGAGCGCCTCGGCCCCGGAGATGATCTCGATCAGCTCCTTGGTGATCTGGGCCTGACGCGCGCGGTTATATTGCAGCGAGAGCTGGTCGATCATCTCGCCGGCGTTGCGGGTGGCGTTGTCCATCGCGCTCATGCGGGCGCCCTGTTCGCCGGCGGCGTTTTCCAGCAGCGCGCGATAGATCTGGCTGTTGAGATAAAGCGGCAGCAGGGCGTCGAGAATCTCTTCCTGCGAGGGCTCGTACTCATAGACGGCGCCTTTCAGGTCCGGCGCATCCTCCGCCGCCTTCTCATCAATGCTGAGCGCCGCGGGGATGACGGTGCGCGCCACCGGAATCTGCGACACCACCGAGCGGAAATCCGCATAGAACAGGGTGGCGACGTCGAACTCGCCGGCCTCGTAAAGCGCCCGGATGCGCGCGCCGATCCCGGCGGCGATGGAGAAATTGAGCGTCCGCACCTCGCGCAGCGACTGCCGGTCAATGATGAGATCGCCATACAGCCGCTTGAGAATGTCGTGACCCTTGGAGCCGATGGTCATCAGCTTCACGGTCTTGCCGGCGCGTTTCAGCTCCACGATCCGCTCGCGCGCCAGCCGCCCGATGGAAGAGTTGAAGCCGCCCGCCATGCCACGGTCGGCGGTGAGCACGACCAGCAGATGCACATCGTCCTTGCCGGTACCGGCCAGCATGGCCGGCGCGCCGGCCTGCCCCGCCATCGAGGCGGAGAGATTGGCCACCACACGCGCCAGGCTGGCCGTATAGGGACGCGCGGCCTCCGCCGCCTCCTGCGCGCGGCGCAGCTTGGAGGCGGCGACCATCTGCTGGGCCTTGGTGATCTTGCGGATCGCCTTGACCGACGCGATGCGGTTGCGGAACTGCTTGAGGCTGGGCATCGGCGCGTCGTTTTCCTATGCCGCGAAGCCTTTGGCGAATGTATCGAGCGCATCTTTCAGGCGCGCGGTCAGCGCGTCGCTGAGCGATTTTTCAGTGCGGATCGACTCCAGCACGTCTTTCTTCTCGCCATTCAGATAGCGCAGCAGCTCTTCCTCGAAGCGGCGCACGGCCGAAAGCGGCAGCTTGTCGAGATAGCCGTTGGTGCCGGCATAGATGACCGCCACCTGCTCTTCCACGCGCAGCGGGCTGAACTGCGGCTGCTTCAGCAGCTCGGTCAGGCGGTCGCCGCGATTGAGCAGGCGCTGGGTCGCGGCGTCGAGGTCGGAGCCGAATTTGGCGAAGGCCGCCATTTCGCGATACTGCGCCAGCTCGCCCTTGATCTTGCCGGCGACCTGTTTCATCGCCTTGATCTGGGCCGAGGAGCCGACCCGGGACACCGACAGGCCCACGTTAATGGCCGGACGGATGCCCTGATAGAACAGGTCGGTCTCCAGGAAGATCTGGCCGTCGGTGATCGAGATCACATTGGTCGGGATATAGGCCGACACGTCATTGGCCTGGGTCTCCACGATCGGCAGCGCGGTGAGCGAGCCCGAGCCGTGATCCTCGTTGAGTTTCGCCGCGCGCTCCAGCAGGCGCGAATGCAGATAGAACACATCGCCCGGATAGGCTTCGCGGCCCGGCGGGCGGCGCAGCAGCAGCGACATCTGGCGATAGGCGACGGCCTGTTTGGACAGATCGTCATAGACCACCAGCGCGTGGCGGCCGTTGTCGCGGAACCATTCGCCCATCGCGCAGCCCGTATAGGGCGCGAGATATTGCAGCGGCGCGGGCTCCGACGCCGTGGCGGCGACGACGATGGAATATTCCAGCGCGCCATTTTCCTCCAGCGTCTTCACGAGCTGGGCGACGGAGGACCGCTTCTGCCCCACCGCGACATAGATGCAGTAGAGCTTGGCCGACTCGTCATCGCCCTGATTGATCGGCTTCTGGTTCAGGATGGCGTCGATGCAGACCGCGGTCTTGCCGGTCTGGCGGTCGCCGATCACCAGTTCGCGCTGGCCGCGCCCGATGGGGATCATGGCGTCCACCGCCTTGATGCCGGTCTGCATCGGCTCATGCACCGATTTGCGGGGAATGATGCCCGGCGCCTTCACGTCGACCTGCTTGCGCTCGACCTGACCCTGGATCGGGCCCTTGCCGTCGATGGGTTCGCCCAGCGCGTTGACCACGCGGCCGAGCAGGCCGGGGCCGACCGGGACTTCCACGATCTCGCCCAGACGCTTGACCTCGTCGCCTTCCTTGATGCCGCGGTCGTCGCCGAAAATCACGACGCCGACATTGTCGCGCTCCAGATTCAGCGCCATGCCTTTGACGCCGTTGGGGAAGGCGACCATTTCACCGGCCATCACGTTGTCCAGGCCATAGACGCGCGCAATGCCGTCGCCGACCGACAGCACCTGGCCGACATCGCTGACCTCGGCTTCTTCGCCGAAGCCGGAGATTTGCTGTTTCAGGATCGCGGAAATTTCCGCGGCGCGGATATCCATCTGGGTCAGGCCCCTTTCATCGCAGAACGGAGTCCCCGCAGCTTTGAGCGCAGGGAGGAATCGAACAGGCGCGAGCCGACGCGCACGCGCAGGCCCGCAAGCAGAGTGGGATCGACGGAAAGCTCCAGCTCGGCGTCGCGGCCGAGCGCGGCGCGCAGCGAGGCTTTAAGCCGGGCGATCTCGGAATCGGTAAGCGGCGCGGCGCTGGCCGCATGGGCGCGGGTATGGCCCTTGCTGCGCGCAAGCATGGCCTGAAACGCGCCAATAATATCAGCCAGATCGCCAGCCCGGCGATTGGCCGCCGCAGCGCCCAGGAATTTGCGCACCAGCGGCGAGAATCCGGCCTTTTCCGCCACGGCGGCAAGGCCCCGCGCCTTGGCTTCGGCGCCATAAAGCGGGCTCTGCACCAGCCGGCGCAGATCGGCCGATTCCTTCAGAAGCGCGGCGAAACCGGAGAGCTCCGCGCTTACGCGGTCCAGCTCTCCCGCCTGGCCGGCCAGCTCGAACAGCGCGCTCGCGTAGCGGCCGGCGGCCTGATTTACGGCTGGGGTCGGATCGGTCACCTGGAAAAGCTCTCGCAAAGCCTGGCGCGACGAAGCGGTTCCGTAGCGCAAAGAATTGGAAATATTCTTGTTTTTGAGCCAGGAACCGGAATGAACGACCGCCCCCGGCAAGCCCGCGCGCCTGATAGCATGGGGGTTCCGGGGCGGCAAGCGAAGCGGCGCCCGGGGGGCGCGGCGCAAAGCCGCGCAGGAGATGAAGGGTCAGACCGGGATTCCCGGCCGGTTAAGACTCCGGAAACCATGATTTTCAACCCGATCTTGAGCCCTGTGCGCGAGACTGCAGGCGGGGGAGAGAAAGAAAGCGTGCGTCCCGAACTGTGCGGATACGGGTTCCCCTTGAATGATAAAAAGAATTTGGGCCTTTGTTGCTGCGTTCCGCGGCCGCGCCATCCTGATCGCGGCGGCTGTCGCTGTGACTATTCTGGTCTTCGCCATGAGCGCCGCCATCGCCCAGCGCGCCGCCGGGGCCGCCGAACATGCGACCCGGCAGATGATCGAGTCCATCGAAGTCGCCGCCGATCTGCGCCAGACCTATGCAACCCTGACCAGCTCCATGGCCATGGCGGCGACGGCGGAGGATTCCGCGCTGATCGACGCCGCTTTCGCCCTGAACCAGCATTTCGATGCGCAGCTCGCCCATCTGGGCCGTCTCGCGGAGACCAATCCGGCGCTGCGCCAGGAATATGAGGCTCTGCTGGCCGTGCGCGCAGAGTCCTATGCCTATGCCGGGCCCTATGCCGAGCTGGTTATGGCCGGACGCTTTGAGGAAGCCGTGGCGCTGACCGAAAGTCCCGGCTTTTCCGAAGCCGTGGGCGGGTTTTTCCCGGCTCTGGAACGCGTGCTGGCGCTGATGCTGGATTATGCCGAATCCACATACGCCCAAAGCAGCGAACGCCAGAACGATGCGATGGTGCTGGCGGCGCTCGGTTTCGTCATGGTCGTGCTGCTGTGGGGCGCGATGACCATGGACTGGGCGGCGCAGACACGCGCCGCGCGCCGCGCGCAGAACCGGCTGGCCGGCATGAACGGGGAACTGGAGCGCCGCGTGGCGGAGCGCACGGCCGAACTGGAACAGGCGCGCGACGCCGCCGAGCAGGCCAACCGTGCCAAGGCGGAATTCCTGGCGGCGATGAGCCACGAACTGCGCACGCCGCTGAACGGCGTGCTGGGCATGACCACGCTGCTGAAACGCCAGCCCGGCAACGATGCACAGAAGGGCATGCTGGAAGTCATCGAGAATTCCGGCCGCTCGCTGCTGGTTCTGCTCAATGACGTGCTTGACTTCGCCCGGCTGGAATCGGGCCAGATGGTCCTGCGCTCTGAACCGTTCGAGCTGACGCCGCTGCTGGAGCGCACGATTGAGCGCCATAAAGACGCGGCTCTGGTCAAACAGCTCGATATCCATCTGGACGTCAGCGACGGGGCGCGTCAGGTCTTTATCGGCGACGAAATCCGCATCGCCCAGGCCATCGGTAATCTTCTGTCAAACGCGGTCAAATTCACCGATAGCGGCTCGATCCACATCGTGGCGGAGGAGAAGGCGGACCGGCTGCGCATCGCCGTGCGCGACACCGGATGCGGCATAGCGCCGGAACAGATCAAAACGATTTTCGAACAGTTCCAGCAGGGCGACAGCTCTATCCGGCGGCGTTATGGCGGCGCCGGGCTGGGGCTCGCACTGGCTCGCGATCTTGTGAAGGCGATGGACGGAGAGATCGGCGTCGAATCGGCGCCCGGCGAAGGCTCCGAGTTCTGGATCGCGCTGGACCTGCCGCGCTGGACGCCAGCGGCCGAACGCGGGTCAGAAAGCGACGGCGACGCCCGCCAGGTGGCCTGACGCCCCCTCTTCCTCTGTTGCTGTCTGTCTGCACGATCCGCATCGAAATGCCCCGCAACCGGGACAGGCCGGCGGCTGCATAAATCCTGTATTTCAACTGCAGTTAATTTTGCGGTAACCAGAAAAAACAAGCTCCCGTTGAGACATAGGATCGTAGAATATTTTGAATAATGGGGGGCAATCCCTTTTGCATGCCGGTGTCCGATGACCAGTTCCCTGCGTTCTTTCACAGCCAGCGGCCGGATGACGCTGATGTCCGCCGCTATCATGGTGACGGCCCTGACAATCGCCGTCACGGGATGGGAGCTGACCCGCGCCAAGATCGCAGACAACCGCGCCACAGAGGCGATGTTTGCGGTGAGCGAAATTCTCAACGATCTTTCGGACGCCGGCACGGCCGTTTTCAACGGCATGATGCAGGAAACCATGCAGCCGGGAACGGTCGATCTTGAAGCCATTGTGGACGCGCGCGCGCGGGTGAATATCTATATGGCGCAGCTTGGCGAATACGCCGCGCGCGATCCGGTGCAGGCCGAGCTGTTCGCGGCGGCCGAGAGCGCCCGCCAAGCCTATCTGGCGTGGGAAGACCGGTCGATGGCGCTGCTGCTGGACGGGCGCGCCGGTGAGGCCAGCCTGCTGATGCAGACGCCGGAATATTATGAGACCGCGATCAGCGTCGGCCCGCCGTTCGAGGCTTTGATGCTGGGCATGCAGGAGGGCACGCGCGCCGCCTATGAAGCAAGCGGCCGCGCGGAAATCCGCGCGTTGATCTACGCCGCCGCGGGCCTTGCAATCATTATCGCTCTATGGGCCGCGATTCTGATCGACTGGGTGCGCCAGACACGGGAGGCGCGCCGCCAGGCGGACATGGCGCAGGAGGCGCAGGCGCGCCTGGCCAGCATGAACGACGATCTGGAGCGCCGCGTGGCAGAGCGCACGGCCGAACTGGACGAGGCGCGCGTGCGCGCCGAACAGGCCAACCGCGCCAAATCGGAATTTCTGGCGGCGATGAGCCACGAGCTGCGCACGCCGCTGAACGGCGTGCTGGGCATGACGACGCTGCTGAAGCGCCAGGCGCTCGCCGACGCGCAAAAAGATATGCTGGAAGTCATCGAGACATCCGGCCGCACGCTGCTGATCCTGCTCAATGACGTGCTGGACTACGCCCGGCTGGAGGCCGGCCAGATGGTCATGCGCTCCGAGCCGTTCGAACTGGCGGTGCTGCTGGAGCGCACGCTGGACCGCTACAAGGCGAACGCCGAGGCAAAGCAACTCGATCTGCATCTGGAGATCGCCGGCGGCGTGCGGCAAGTCTATGTCGGCGACGAGGTCCGCCTTTCCCAGATTGTCGGCAATCTTGTGTCGAACGCCATCAAATTCACCGATAGCGGTTCGGTCCATGTCGAGGCGGCGGAAGACGGCGACCGGGTGCGCATCACTGTGCGCGACACCGGATGCGGTGTGCCGCCCGATCAGATTGAATCCATCTTCGAGCTGTTTCAACAAGGCGACGGTTCAACCCGGCGCCGCCATGGCGGCACGGGGCTGGGCCTCTCGCTGGCCCGCGATCTGGTGAAGGCGATGGATGGCGAAATCGGCGTGGAATCGGCGCCGGGCGAAGGCTCGCTGTTCTGGGTTATGCTGAGCCTGCCGCGCTGGACATCCGCCCTCGAACGCGACAGCAACGGCGGCGGCGGCGAATACGACGTCTCCCCCCGCCAGGTGGCGCTTTCGGCGTGAAGCTTAGAACGGCCGCCGGCTCTTCACCGCCGCGGCCAGCGTGCCGTCATCCAGATAATCCAGCTCGCCCCCCTTCGGACGAGAAACGCCGCGCGCGATGGGACGCTTAGAACGGCCGCCGGCTCTTCACCGCCGCGGCCAGCGTGCCGTCATCCAGATAATCCAGCTCGCCCCCGACCGGAACGCCGCGCGCGATGGAGGTGATCGCGGCGCCGCTTCCTTCCAGCCTGTCTGTCACATAATGCGCCGTGGCGGCGCCATCGACGGTGGCGGAGAGGGCCAGGATCACCTCTTTCACCTCTGGCTGCGCGGCGCGCGCGGTCAGGCTCTCGACATTCAGATCTTCGGGGCGCACGCCGTCCAGCGCCGAAAGCGCGCCGCCCAGCACGTGATAGCGGCCGGAAAAAGCGCCGGCGCGCTCCAGCGCCCAGATGTCGCCGACCTGTTCGACCACACAGATCGTATCGGGCGCGCGCTTTGGATCCGTGCAGATGGCGCAAGGATTGCGCACATCGATATTGCCGCAAACGCCGCAGATCACGATGCGCTCCGCGGCCTCGGCCAGCGCACCCGCCAGCGGCGCCATCAGCGCCTCGCGCTTTTTGATGAGATGCAGCGCCGCGCGGCGCGCCGAGCGCGGGCCAAGGCCCGGCAGTTTTGCAAGCAGCGCGATCAGGCGCTCGATTTCAGGACCGGCGGAAGCGTTGGCCATGCGGAAAGATAAGGGGCCGATTCAGCCCTGACCGAACATGGCGCCGAGCCCGCCCAGCGGCCCCATCGCCTCGCCCATGGCCTTTTGCGCCTCGGTTTCCGCCTTGACGCGGGCGTCATTGATGGCGGCGACCAGCAGGTCTTCCAGAACCGTGCGGTCGTCCTCGCTGAACAGTTCCGGCGCGATGACGACGCGGCGGGCCTCGCCCTTGCCGTTCAGCACCACCTCAACCGCGCCGGCGCCGGCGCGGCCGGTGATTTCCATCCGCTCCAGCCGCGTCTGCGCCTCCTGCATTTTCTGCTGCATGTCGCGGGCCTGGCGCATCATCGACATCATGTCTTTCATTCGGACCTATCCTTCATATCATCGCCCTCTTCATCATCGCCGCCGGAGACCGCGCCGCCGAACGGCGCTTCCAGCAATTGCGCCTTTGGGCGCGGACGCACGGCGACCAGTTCGGCGCCGGGGAACATTTCAGTCAGCGCGCGGGCGGGGGGCGCGGCCAGGGCGCCCGCGCGCGCCTCGTCCGCCAGGCGCCGCTGGCGTTCGGCCAGCGTCTCTTCACCCTGCGCGGTCTCGTCGGCGCTCACCGCCCATGTCTGGCCGGTCAGTTCGCCCAGCTTGCGCGACAGGCGCTGCGCCAGATTGCGGGGCGCGCCTTCAGCCGGCTGAAACACCACGCGGCCGGGCCTGAAGCTGACCGGGCGGGCGAAGCGCTCCAGCTCGTATTTCAGATCGGCGTCGCGCGCGCGTTCCAGCAACGCCGCGGCCTCGGCGAAACTTACAGGCGCGGGGTGCGCTTCCATGACCGGCGCGGAGTCCGGCCGGGTTTGAGGCGCGCTTTGCGCCCCGCTTTGGGGTATCGGGCCGCTGCCATTGCGCGCCCGCGCCGCGCCGCCGGAATCCGATACGCCGCCCTCACCGCGCATATGGTGTCCTGGATGTCCGGCGTCATCGCCGCCGGCGCGCAACAAAGCGGCGGCCTCTTCCGGTCCCGGCAGATGCGCGGCGACGGCGAGGCGTATCAGCGTCATTTCGGCGGCGGCCAGCGGGTCGGGCGCGCGGCGCGTTTCTTCATGGCCCTTCAGCAGCATCTGCCAGATGCGCGACAGCGCCCCCGGCGACATGTCCTTCGCCAGCGACGCCAGACGCCCGGCCTGATCGGGCGCCATGTCGAACACGGCGTCTTCGCCCAGCGCCTGCGCCCGGGCCACCTCATGCGCGTAGTCCAGCAGGTCGGCCAGCACCACGCCCGGATCGGCGCCGGAATCATATTGCGAGCGCAGTTCGGTGATCGCCGATTTCGCATCGCCTTTGGCGGCGGATTCAAACAGGTCCAGCACGCGCGCGCGGTCGGCCAGGCCCAGCATGTCGCGCACGCGGGCGGCGTCCACCTCTGCCCCGTCATCCGATTGCAGGATCGCCTGATCCAGCAGCGACAGGGCGTCGCGCACGCTGCCCTCCGCCGCGCGCGCGATCAGACGCAGCGCCTCGGGCGCGATGTTCGCGCCCTCTTTCGCGGCGATGCGCGACAGATGATCGGCGAGCGCGCCGGAATCCACGCGCTTCAGATCGAAACGCTGGCAGCGCGACAGCACGGTGACCGGAACCTTGCGGATCTCGGTGGTGGCGAAAATGAACTTCACATGCGGCGGCGGCTCTTCCAGCGTCTTCAGCAGCGCATTGAAGGCGTTGTTCGACAGCATGTGCACTTCGTCGATGATGAACACCTTGTTGCGCGCCTGCACGGGGGCGTAGCGGGCCCCGTCCAGCAGTTCGCGCATCTGGTCGACGCCGGTATGGGAGGCGGCGTCCATCTCGATCACGTCGGGATGGCGGCTGGCCATGATGGCGGCGCAATGCTCGCCCGGCGGGTCGAGGGCAATGGACGGACGGACGGCGCCCTCACGCGTATAATTCAGCGCGCGCGCCAGCAGGCGGGCGGTGGTGGTCTTGCCGACCCCGCGCACGCCGGTGAGCATGAAGGCGTGGGCGATGCGCCCGGATTCGAACGCATGACGCAGCGTGCGCACCATCGCGTCCTGCCCGATCATGTCGTCGAAGCTCGACGGCCGGTATTTACGCGCCAGCACCTGATAATCGCCGCCGCCAGACGCGGCATGAGCGGAGGCGGGGGCCGCCGCGGGCGCAAGCCCGGGGATCAGCGTGTCCTGCGCCGGATCGTCATGGAGGGAAGCGTCATCCATCGGGGCCGATTATGGACGCCCGCGCGGCGCGGTTCCATGGGGGCGCCGCATCGGGCCGGGGACAGTGTGTATCCGCGCGCCACGGCGCAGGAAATCAAGGCGGAAGACCGGACAGCGACCCGGAGCCGTCTCGTTACGGCTGCTTCCTTCCGGACCTGACCGGGTTGGCGAGGGTTCCGTCCGCCGCCGGCCTTCCTGCGCCCTATATCGCGGGGGCGGGGCGGGGATGCAAGGGCGGGCGGGAGGGCGGCTTCAGGCCGGCCTGAAGCCGTCCGGCGCTCTAACGATGCAGATAGACCGCGCGTTCGTGCGAGAAGGCCTTGAAGCCGAAAACTCCGTGATAGCTGCCCATGCCGCTCTGACCCACGCCGCCGAACGGCAGCCGGTTTTCCAGATAATGGGAAAACACGCCATTGACCGTGACGCCGCCCGATGAGGTGCCGCGCAGGATTTTCTGAATATTGGCCTCGTCATCACTGTAGATATAGAGCGCCAGCGGCTTGTCCCGCGCCGCGATATAGGAAATGACCTCGTCGAGATTGTCATAGGTCATCACCGGCAGGATGGGCGCGAAAATCTCTTCCCGCAGAATGTCCATTTCCGGCGTCACGTCCGTGAGCAGCGTCGGGTGGATGGTGAGGTCGGCCTCTTCCAGCGCCCCGCCCGCGGCGACCGCCGCGCCCTTGGCGACCGCATCGTCGAACAGCGCCTTCACGCGGGCGAAATTCCCCGCATTCACGATCTGCGCGATGCTTTCTTTTTTGATTTCGCCATCTTCGGAATAGAGATTCTTCGCGACATTGGCGCGAAAGCCTTCGACCAGGCGGTCTTTCTGGTCCGGTTTCACGAAAACATAGTCGGGGCAGATACAGGCCTGGCCGCCATTGAACTGCTTGGCCGAGGCAAGATCGGCGGCGAGCTTTTCGATGTCCGCGCCCGCATCGGCGATGACCGGGGATTTTCCGCCCAGCTCCAGCGTCACACTGGCCAGATGTTTCGCCGCCGCCGCCATGACGATTTTACCGACGCGCGTGCTGCCGGTGAAGAAGATGTGATTGAACGGCAGCTCCAGCAGGGCAGTCGCCACGCCGACATCGCCCTCGAACAGGGCGACCTCGTTTTCATCGAAGACCTGGCGGATGATCTGGCCGGCGACGCGGGCCGTGGCCGGACACAGATCGGTCAGCTTGACCATGCAGCAATTGCCGGCGGCGGTCGCCGCCGCGAGCGGGCCGAAGGTGAGGCCGAGAGGAAAATTCCACGGCCCCAGAATGAGACAAACGCCGCGGGCCTCATGGATGATCTGCGCTCTGTCCTCTGGATTCATCGAGGGCGTCACCTCTGCGGGCGCCATCCATTCATCGAGATGGTCGATATTGCGCTGGATGTTGGAGATCACGCCCATCACCTCTGTGATCCGGATTTCGTTCTCCGGTTTGCGCGTATCTTCCCGCACCGCCGCGACAATGGCGTCGGCCTGCGCCTCCACGGCGGCTTTCAGCCTCGCCAGCTTTGCCTTGCGCTGTTCGGCCGTGGAGGCTTTCACAATCCATTGATGCGCCCGCTGCGCGGCGAACACGCGCGCGATCCGGGCAGTTTCCGATGAGATGTCAGAGGCGGAGCCTTCAGAAGCGTTTCGCAGGGCGCTGGTCATGAGGTTCACCGTCCATGCCTGAATGGAAATGGCCTGAATAGAAACGGCCTGAATGGAAATGCGCGCCGGGGCCGCCGATCAGGCCAAAGTCTGGCGCCGGGCCGGAGCGAGGCCGCCCTGCCTTCCCTGCATTGTATCGCGGCCACGGAAGAGGGATGCAAGCCTCGACCCGTCTGGCGCGGTGCGGGCGCAGCGGCGGGCGATCCGGCGCAGGACGCGCCACTCCGGAGCCCGGATCAATCGGAATAATATTTCCGGTAATTCTCGTAATAGGATTTGCCGTAGGTGTGGCCGTAGCCATAGCGGCTCTCGGCCTCCAGATCGACCTGGCTGAGCGCCACGCCGGCGATCGGCGCATCGACCTGGCGCAGATTGTTGAGCGCGGCCAGCACCACGTCGCGCGGCGTCTTGCGCCAGCGGGCGAGCAGCACCACCGAATCCACCAAAGTGGAGAGGATGCGCGTCTCGGCCACCGGCAGGGCCGGCGCGGTGTCGATCACCACCATGTCGTATTGCTCGCGCAGCCGGGCGAGCAGATTGCGCATTTCCGCACGGCCGAAAATGTCGCTGGCGCCGACATTTTTCGAGCTGAGCGGAAGAATGTGCAGGCCGGACTTCTCCTCCCGCACGATGGTGTCTTCCAGCGTTGCTTCGCCGCGCAGAACCTCGATCAGGCCGGATTCCGGATGCAGATGGCCCGATTGCGTCAGGATCCGGCGGCGAATATCCGCGTCCACGACAATGGTTGGCGAGCCCAGCATGGCGGAGACGCGCGCCAGCGCCAGGGCTGTCGCCGTCTTCCCTTCGCCGGGCAGGGCGGAGGTAATGGTGACAACTTTCGATGCTTCCCGGCCGCGCGTGAACAGAAGGCCCGCGCGCAAAGTCCGCAAGGCCTCGGCGTATCCGGACAATGGCTTGTCCAGCACGTAATCCGCCGCCCGCTTTGCCAGCTGGTACTTTTTGGGCACCAGCGGGATAAGGGCCAGAGTCGGCGCGCCCAGCATCCGCTCTGCCTGCGCCGCCGTCGACAGGCCGCGATCGAACGCCTCCGCGGCGAACACGGCGCCCGCGCCGGCCATTCCCGCCAGCACCAGGCCCAGCGCCAGATTCAGTTTCAGATTGGGGAAACTGGGCTCTTCCGGAATCGCCGCCGGAGATATGATGCGGGCGTCGGCTTCCTGCAGGGATTGCTGTTCCGAGGTCTGGCGGAACCGGCTCAAGAAGGATTCATAGAGCGTGCGCACCGCCTCGGCCGACCGTTCCAGCTCGCGCAGCCGCACCTGGGCCTGATTGCTGGTGGTCAATTCATTGCGTAACCCGGCCTGGCTGCTTTCGATGGCGCTCAGGCGCTGCTGCGCGATCGTCACCGAGCTTTCCAGGCTGGCGACAATCCGCCCGCCCTCAAGCTCAATTTCCCCGTCAATGTCCGCAAGCTGGCGACGGACATTGATGACCTGCGGATGCAGCTCGCCATAACGGCTGAGCAGATCAGCCTGCTGGCGCACCACTTCCGCGCGCTGGCGGCGCAGCTCGCGGATCACGTCGGAACTCAGAACTTCGGCGACCTCTTGCTGGCTGCCGGCCGCGATCTGGCGGCGCACGGTATTGAGACGCGCCTGCGCCTCGGCAAGTTCGGCGCGGCGCAAAACGATCTGCCCGGTCAGGTCGCCGACCTGCTGTTCGGTAAGCGTCACGCCTTCGGCATGAAGCAGCCCCGCTTCGGCCCGATACATCTCTACCGCGCTTTCGGCGGCCTGAACCTCCTCGCGCAGGGCGGCGAGCCGCTCGGACAACCAGTCATTGGCGCGCTGGGTGGCCTCGAACTTGGATTCCAGCTGGTCGATCAGATAGGCGTCGGCATAGGCGTTGGCGATGCGCGCAGCCTTGCGCGGGTCTTCGCTGGCGACGCCAAGATTCAGCACATAGGTCAGGCCCTGCCGGCGCACCGTGAGCCGGTCCAGCAAAGCTGCGACCACACGCTCCCGCGCCGGATCGGCTGCCGATCCGTCATCGAATTCCACGCCGCCCGGCGCCGCGGCGGCGAAAAGATTCCTGGCCCAGCGCCTCGCGCCGCCAATCCAGGCCGCGGGCCCGGAATGCTCGCGCAGATCGGCGTTGAATTCCGGATCCTGATAGAGATCGAGCACACCGGCGACCCGCCCGGCCAGAGCGCGGGAGCGCAGCAACTCGACCTGCGTGTCCACGGTGACGGAATCGGACGACAGGCCGGACATCACCGCCCCCAGATCCATGACTTCGCGCTGACGGGGATCCAGCAGCAGACCCACGGTGGCCGTATATCGCGGCGTCAGCTGGAAGGTGACGATGGCCACCAGGGCCAGCACCACAGCCGCCACCCCCAGGAACAGGCCCTGGCGGCGCCGGAATGTCATCCAAAGCGAACGCAGGTCCACAAAACCGTCGAGCGATGCACCGTCCGGCGCGCGGGGAGTCTCATCCCGAATGGTGGCTGGCTGATTCACATTATCCGGAGGGCTGCGCCCCTCCTTCCTCCAGGCTGGCCTTAAAACTGGAACCGGACCGAAAGCCCGATCCTGTTCACATTATAATCGGCCCCGGCGGCCGCACCCGATGAATTCTGTTTCAGATGGGTGTAGGAACCGGTAACGCCGATATTGCGGTTCATGAAATAGGTGGCCCCCAGCGTGCCGCTCAACCGTTCGTCGCTGCGGTCGATCCCTTTATAATTATCGTCGGCATAGGCCAGATCGACAGAAAAGATCAGATTGCGCAGCAATTCATGGTCGACCCCGGCGTCGATCTGCGTCGCCACATAGCCGGAAGAACCGGCAAACACCGAATCCTCCGCTGTGCGGGCGGCGTTGAACGACACGGTGGTCAATTGGGTCAGGAACCATTCAACGCCGGCGCGGGCGCCAAATCCCTTCAGCCGCGGAAGGGCGGGGTTATCGAAAGACTGGCGCATATAGCCGACGCCGACCTCGCCGCGGATCAGGTTGGTCAGGTCGAAATTGGCGCCGACCAGAATTTCGTAGCCGTCCGAATCCCGCAGCGTTCCGACCGCGGGCGGCTTCAGACGGTAGGAGCGATCATTATAGGTTC
>JBJHDH010000041.1:0-19842 GCA_050486445.1 Euryhalocaulis sp. | reverse complement strand
GGTGATGCCCGGCGGGCCGGAGCTGGGCCCCCCGGAATCCTGGACCGCCCCGCGCCAGCGCAGGTGAACGTGCGCGGAAGAATCTCCACAACCGGATTTACCCCGTCCTAACCGGCGGGTCCTAGGCTCTATAAACACGCGGGAATTGTATTGGGGAGGCGATGCTGCGTCTGGTCAGCGCATTCAGCCTGGACGGCCGGCCCGAACGGGCCGCGCGCGCGGCGGCGGACGATCTGGTCCGGGCGCTGGGCGCCCCGCCGCGCTTTGTCATCGCCTTCACCACAGAGCATCTCGCGGCCCCCGAATTTACCGCACAATTGCGTGATAGCCTGGGCGGCGCGCCGGTTTTCGGGGGCACGAGCTGCCGCGGCCTGCTGACCGAGCGCGGCTTTCATTCCGGCCCGGACGGCGCGGCCGGCCTGCTGGGCTTTGCCGGCGATGACGGCGATTACGGCGTCGGCGCAGCAAAGCTGAACGGCGATCCGGCCGCCGCCGCCGCCTCAGCGCTGTCGCAGGCGATCCAGGCCGCCGGACGGCCGTTTGAGACCCCCTCTCTGGTGCTGACCATCCAGCCACCGGGCGCCGAGGAGGCGATCCTGGAGGGGCTGACGCGCGTGGCCGGGCCGAATTGCCCGGTTCTGGGCGGGTCTTCAGCTGACGAGGCGCTGGCCGGCGCATGGCGGCAATTCGCCAATGGCGAGGTGCTGCGCGACCATGTCGTGGCCGCCGCCTTGTTTTCGTCCGCTCCGGTCGGGCTGGCGTTCCAGAGCGGCTACGCCCCCACGGAACGCGCCGGCTGCGTCACCGACAGCGAGGGCCGCACCATCCGCGCCATCGACGGCCGCCCCGCCGCTGAGGTCTATTCCGAATGGACGGGCGGCGCGATCCCGGCGGAAACGCCGGCCATAATTCTGGCGCAGGCCGCCTGGGCGCCGCTGGGCCGCCGCGTGGCCGAGACCGCCGCCTATGACGAATACGTGCTCAGCCATCCGTCGGAAGTGACGCCGGAAGGCTTCCTGCGCACCTTCACCGATGTGGCGCCCGGCGACGAGCTGGTGGTGATGGAGGGCAGCGAGGAAAGCCTGGTCCGCCGCGGCGGCCGCGTCGCCGCCGACGCGCTGGAGATTGGCGGGCTGGAACCCGCGCAGGCCGCCGGCGCGCTGATGATCTTCTGCGGCGGCTGCATGATGGCGGTGGAACAACGGATCGGCGAAATGGGCGAAGGCGTCGCCGAGGCGCTGGACGGCCGCCCCTTCCTCTGCGCCTTCACCTTCGGCGAGCAGGGCGCGCTGGTTTCGCGCCAGAACCGGCACGGCAATCTGATGGTCGCCGCCGGCGCGTTCGGGGCCGCTCATGCCTGACGCTCGCTTGCAGGAAGAGCTGGCGTCGCTGCGCCGGCGCTACGCCGCCGCCTCCGCCCGCACGCGCGAGGCCGACCAGATTCTCGCGGCGCTGGCCGCCATTCTTGGCGAGCAGGATCCCGGCCGCATCGGCGAGGCGGTCTTTGCCGCCTTCCGCGCGCTGACGCAGTTCGATCGCGGCTACATTCTCGCGCCCGAAGCCGATGGCGCCTTCCGCACGCGCTTTGCGACGCATGAAGCGGGCGCCGATGCGCGCGTGGCCGCGCCCGCTTTGTCGCGCATCGCCGCCGGCGCCGCATCCGCCATGCCCGATGCGCGCCGCGCCGATCATCTGCATCCCTTCCTGCCGGGAGGCGGCGCGCCGGTCTCGGCGCTGATGCTGCCCTTCGCCGACCGCACCGGCCATAACGGCCTGGTGCTGTTCCTGCGCGAAGGCTTTGGTCTCTACCAGGCCGACGAGGCGCTGCGGCTGAAGCGGTTCGGCATCGTCGCGGCGCAGGGTCTGGCGGCGCTGGACGAGATCCGGCTTGTCCGCGATTTCGACAATGCCGAGCGCGAGCGCGAAGTGGCGCACGAAGCCAATATCGCCAAATCACGCCTGCTCGGACGGGTCAGCCACGAACTGCGCACGCCGCTGAACGGCGTGCTGGGCGCGGCGCATCTGCTGCGGCTGGAACCGCTCACCGAATCGCAGCGCCGCCTGCTGGACGATATCGAGACCTGCGGCGGCGACATGCTGCGTCAGGTCTCCGACCTGATCGATTTCGCCGCCGCGCCCGCGCCCGCGCGCACGCCCACCCGCGCGCAGCATTCGCAGATCGCCTGTCTGGCGGAGACGGTCGCCGACCAGTACCGGATTCCAGCCGCCGCCAAGGGCCTGACGCTGGAGCTGGAGATCGGCCCGGGCCTGGAAGACGCCTGTGTCTGCGCCGCCTCCGCCGTGCGCCGCGCACTCTGCATGCTGGCCGACAACGCCGTGAAATACACCAGCCAGGGCGCCATCCACATCGTCTGCGCGGCGCGCGCGGATGGCGGGCTGGAGATCGCGGTCTCCGACACCGGCGCGGGCATGAGCGAGGATCTGGTCAGCACGGTGTTCGAGCCGTTCCGCCGCGGCGACGCCTCGCGCACCACGCGGGTCGACGGGCTCGGGCTCGGCCTGCCGCTGGCCGAGCGCCTGATCGGCGAGATCGGCGGAACCATTGCGCTGGACACCGCGCCCGGCGCCGGGGTGCGCGCCGCCATCGTGCTGCCGGCCCCGGCCTGTATCGGCGTGAAGGCCCCCGCCGCCTGTCCCGAAACGCCGGCGGACCGCCGCATCGCCTGAGAGTCTGCCGCGGAATCAGGCAGAGCGCAGCACGGCGGCGCGGCCCTGAGATTCTGGCCCATAAAGACGCTATTCCCCGGAATGCGCGGCTTGTCCGCCGTAGCCCGCAGGGCGAAGGCGGAAGCGCATATCCGGGGTCCAGGACAACATCGAACGAAGGCAGGCCGAACATTTTCCCGTTATGATTCTGGGCCCCGGATACGCGCCTTCGGCGCGTTCCGGGGGATAAAGGGAGTTTAGGGCCGGGCGATGTCGGCGAATTCGCGATAGGCCGCCTCGGCGATGGCGACCTTGGACAGCGTCCATGGGCCGCTTTCGACCAGCTCCGCCAGCGCCGCGTCGGCGCGATCCGCCTCTTCCGCGTTGCGCGTCAGCCACGCCGCCAGCGCCGCTTCCGCCCAGGCCGCGTCCGGCGAGGCGGCCCCTTCGGCCAGCGGTCCGCCCGCCTCTTTCACAAATGCGATCACCGAACCGGCCAGGCGCCGCTGTGTCGTGTAGAGACCCTCCACCATGCGGCGCGCGGCCAGCCGGCTCCAGTGATGCGGCGGCAGATGCGTGTCGGCGGCGTCGCGCATCTCATCCAGCGAGAACCGTCCGCCCAGAGCGTGATAGAGCAGCGCCGCCGCCTCCACCGGCCAGGCGCCGTGCTCCGCAAGATCGATAATATCCGTCGCGGCGGTCAGGGCCGGCAGCGCGCCGGTCTCACGCGCCAGCGAGTCCGGCGCCCCGACGGCGATCAGTTCAGCGCAGCGCGCGCGCACGCGTTCGCGCTGGAACGGCGACAGCGCCGTATCCGGCATGGCTTTCAGCCGGCCGGCGCCGTCCCGATAGGCGCTCACAATACTGTCCACGGAGCGCGGTTCCTCCCCCGATGCGCCGCGCATGCGCCGCGCCAGAATCTGGGTCTGCCGGCGCAGCAGATCCAGCATCTCGCGCTGCATCAGAATCTGCGCCAAAGCCGGGGCGCGATTATCCAGCGCATTGACGGCGCCGATCAGCGCATCATAGCGGAAGATGCGGCGGGCGGCCTCGAAGGCGCGGGCGACCCCGGCCGTGCCCGCGCCCGTCATCTCATGCACGCGCAATACAAAAGCGGGACCGCCAAGATCGACCATGTCGCCCGCCAGACGGGTGGCGACGATTTCGCGGCGCAGCGGATGGGCGCGCATCTGCGCGGCGAAGCGCGCCAGACGCGCCGGGAAATACGCGCACAGCATCGCCTCGAAATGCGGATCGTCGAGAATGGGAGAAGCGGCCAGCTCGGCCTTCAGCGCGATCTTGGCGTGGGCGGCGAGCACGGCGATCTCCGGCCGCGTCAGGCCCTGCCCGGCCTCGCGCAGCGCCACGATCTCCTCGGCGGAGGGCAGCGTGTCCACGGCGCGGTCTATCCGGCCTTCGGCTTCCAGCCGCAGCATCAGCCGCTCATGCGCGTCCAGATCCGCGGCCGCGTTATGCTGCGCCAGCGTGATGGCCAGCGTCTGGTCGTAATTATGACCCAGCACCAGACGCGCGACATCGTCCGTCATCCCGGCCAGCAGCGGCGTGCGCGCCTCTTGGCCCAGCGCGCCGTCCTTGATGGCGGCGTCCAGCAGGATCTTGATGTTCACTTCGTGGTCGGACGTATCGACCCCGGCGGAATTGTCGATGGCGTCGGTATTGATGCGCCCGCCCTTGCGCGCGAATTCGATGCGCCCGCGCTGGGTGACGCCAAGATTGGCGCCCTCGCCGATCACCATGGCCCGCACATCCGCTGCGTCGACGCGCAGACCGTCATTGGTCTTGTCGCCGACCTCCCAGTGATGTTCGTCCCGCGCCTTCACATAGGCGCCGATGCCGCCAAACCAGAGCAGCTCGCACGGCGCGGCGAGCAAGGCGCGGATCAGCTCCAGCGGCGTGACGGAATCGGCGCTCAGCCCGGTCAGCGCCCGCATCTGCGGCGTCAGGGGAACGGACTTCGCGGCGCGGGAAAACACGCCGCCGCCTTCGGAGATCAGGCGCGCGTCATAGTCCTGCCAGCTTGAGCGCGGCAAAGCGAACAGGCGCGCGCGCTCGGCATGGCTCTTCGCAGGGTCGGGATCGGGGTCGATGAAAATGTCGCGATGGTCGAAAGCGGCGAGCAGCCTTGTCTGCTCAGACAACAACATGCCGTTGCCAAACACGTCGCCCGACATGTCGCCGACGCCGATCACGGTGAAAGGCTCGGCCTGGATGTCCTTGTCCAGTTCGCGGAAATGCCGCTTCACCGCCTCCCACGCGCCGCGTGCGGTGATGCCCATCGCCTTGTGGTCGTAACCGGCCGAGCCGCCGCTGGCGAAGGCGTCGCCGAGCCAGAAGCCATATTCCTGCGCCACGCCGTTGGCGATGTCGGAAAATGTCGCCGTGCCCTTGTCCGCGGCGACCACCAGATAGGGATCGTCGCCGTCCCAGCGCACGACGCGCGGCGGCGGCGCTACGGCGCTTCCCTCCAGATTGTCGGTGAGATCGAGCAGTCCGCGTATAAAGCGTTTATAGGCCTCGATCGCGGCGGCCTGCACCGCCTCGCGCCCGCCCTCCTTGGGCAGCTGCTTGGGATAAAAGCCGCCTTTGGCGCCCGCCGGCGTGATGACCGCGTTTTTCACCTGCTGCGCCTTCACCAGACCCAGAACCTCGGTGCGGAAATCGTCGCGCCGGTCCGACCAGCGCAGCCCGCCGCGCGCCACCGCGCCAAAGCGCAGATGCACGCCCTCCACCTCCGGCGACCAGACGAAGATTTCGCGATGAGGTTTTGGCGCCGGCAGATCGGCGATCTCGGCGCTGGCGATTTTCAGCGAAATATGCGGCGCGAAGACTCCGTCCGCTCCGCGCTGATAGAAATTGGTGCGCAGCGTCGCCTGGATGACATGCAGCAAACGACGCAGCGTCCGGTCGAAATCGAGGCTGGCGACGCCGTCCAGCGCGGCTTCGATCTCCGCCGCCAGTTCATCGCAACGCACGGTGCGCGCCGCCATCCCCGCCTCGCCGCCATCGAAGGCGTCCGGGTCGAAGCGCGCATCGCGCAGCGCGACCAGCAGCCGCGCAATATCCGGGTGCGCGGCCAGCGCCTCGACATAGACGGTCTCGGATGTCTCCACGCCGCTTTGATGGCGCCAGCGGGCCAGCGCGCGCAGAAACGCGGCGTCGCGCCAGCCGGCGCCCGCGGCGATCACCAGCGCATTGAAGCGGTCGGCCTCCGACTCCCCGCGCCAGACCGCCGTGAACGCCGTCTCGAACCGGGCGCGCAGGCCCTCGTCCTGCGCATCGGCGCCGGCGGGCAGCAGGGTCTGGAAGTCGTGAATCCAGATACAGTCCTCGTCCTCTACGGGCACGCCTTCGGGAATGGCGGCGATGCGGTAGCCCTGCTCCCAGATCACGTCGAGCCCGGCGGTCTCCAGAATCGGCATCACCCGCGACAGCGGAACCGGCGCGCCGCGATGATAGATTTTGAAGCGCAGCTCGCGCGCCCCGCCCGAATCCGCTCCCGGCGCAGGGGCGGACGCTGGCGCGGACGCGAAAGCATGCACCTGAATCTCCGGCGCCTGGCCCAGCGCCTCCATCTTCGCGATATCGGCCAGCGCCTCATCGGCGCCGAAGCGTTCGCGATAGCCGGCGGAGAAAGCCGGAACATAGCGCGCGGCGGCGGCGCGCAGCGCGGCGGAAACATCCGGCGCGCGCAGGCGGCGCTCGACCGAATCCTCCCAGCTTTTCGTCAGCGCGGCGATGGCCTGCTCCATCCGCCGCAGGTCGGGATTGGGATGCTCGCCCGGCTCCAGCCCGATAATATATTGCACGCGCGCCAGCGGGCCTTCGCTGAAATGCGGGTAATAGGCCGACAGACGGCCCCAATAGGCCTCGCGCAGCAGCTCGCCGATCTTTGCGCGCAGCTCCGCCGAATAGCGTTCGCGCGGCAGATAGACGAGCGCCGAGACAAAGCGGTCGAACCGGTCATGGCGCAGGAACAGACGCGGACGCGGCCGGTCCTCCAGATGCAGCACGCCCAGCGCGGTCTTGAGCAGGTCCGGCTCGGCGATCTGGAACAGCTCGTCGCGCGGATAATTTTCCAGAATGCTGCGCAGCTTGCGCGCGCTGTGACTGCCCGGAAGCTTGGCGGCGCGGTCCAGCACATAGCGGATCTTGCGCCGGATCAGCGGCACGTCGCGCGCCATGCGGTCATAGGCCTCGGCGGTGAACAGGCCGACAAAGCGCCGCTCGCCAATCACCTCGCCCGCCGGGGAATAGCGCTTCACGCTGACATAGTCGGCGATGGCGCGCCGGTGCACGCGCGAGCGCATGTTCGACTTGGCCACCACCACCGGCGTCGGCTCGCGCAGAAAATCGCGCGTCAGCACCTGTTCCGATTTCGGGCGCAGCACGGCGCGCACCGGATCGCGCAGAATGCCAAAGCTTGTCCCCTCCACGATTTCAGGGATGGGCGCGGCGCCCTTTCCGGCGTCACGGAACCGGTAGGCGCGCGCGCCGAAAAAGGCGAAATGCTCGTCGCGCAGCCAGCGCAGGAATTCCAGCGCCTCGGCCTTGTCTCCGTCGGGCACGGGCGGCGCCGCCGCGTCCAGCTCGGCGATGGCGGCGTCCATCTCGCCCAGCATGGCTTTCCAGTCGTCGGTGGCGGCGCGCACATCGTCCAGCGTTTCGGCCAGCGACTGCATCAGCGCCTCGCGCTGCTCCTCCAGCAGCGGCGCCAGATGCACCTGAATCATGGAATCGGCGCGCCCGCCGTCCTCCGCCGCCACGATCGGGTGGAACATGGCCAGCACGTCCAGCCCGTGCGCGGCGAAATCGGCCATCACCGAGGAAACCAGGAACGGCCTGTCGGTGCTGACGATCTCGACGATGTCGCGCTCCAGCCTGCGGCCATCCGCGCCTTCGCCCGGGCGGATGCGCGTCTGGGCCGGCCCGTCGCCGCGCAGCAGGGCGAAGCGCCACAGGCCCGCGGCCAGATTCAGCACATCGGCAAGGCCGAGCCCCTCCAGATCGCCGGCCAGGGCGTCGTCATGGAACTGGCGCAGGAAGCTGAGCGCCGCGGCCGGGCGCGGTGCGTCGAATTGCGGCCAGGCGCCCGAGCGCGCGGCGCGCAGAAACGCCGCCTCCTCGAACGCATGATCCAGACTGGTGATGGCTTCGCCTTCCGGCACGATGTCCGCTGCTCCCGGCGTTGCTCCCCGAATCGATCATACAGACGCGGCGGCGCGATGGGCAGGCGCAGGCGCCGGGCAGATGCGCATCCTCGTCCTTCCGCCGAGGGCGAGGACCGCGTTCCGGACGGGACTGGAATGGCTGGCTTGATGCTCGACCACAACCTTTATAATATATAATAAACATGAGCATCATGGCCAGAATCCGGATCGGCTATAAATTACATCCATTTGAAATTTAACATATAAATTGGTTTTCTGACGCCAAAGATTATAGACTATAAAAATGCAGATTCCCCGCACGCCGCCCCCCTTTGAGACCATTTTCGCCAGACTGGCGCGGGAAGATCTCGACCGGGTTCTGGCGCTGGTCCACGAACGCAAACTGGTCGATCCCAAAGGGCGCTACCTGCATTGGGACGAGATGCGCTTCAAGGAGACGCCGGGCTACCGGTCGGCCGAGGAAGCCTGGGCGGTGATGCGTTCGGCCCGCCACGCCGCCTCCCAAATCGTGCCGATGGAAGACAAAACTGGCGCGCCGTTCCGCTTCACGGAGCCGCCTGCGCTGAAAGCCATGCTGCGCGATCTGGACATGAACGCCGGCGGCGCGCTGGCGTCTGATGTTTCGGATATATCGGCAGGGGATGGACGCCGCTATCTGGTGCGTTCGCTGGCGGAGGAACCGTTCGCCAGTTCCTTGATCGAGGGCGCGGCGACCACCCGCCAGATCGCCAAGAAGCTGATCTTCGAGGACCGCGCGCCGCGCACGCGGGACGAACTGATGGTGCTGAACAATTTCCGGGCGCTGGAATTTGTGAAAGCGCATCGGGACGATCCACTGAGCCTGTCAATGCTGCTGGAGCTGCACGAGATCGTCACCCGGGGAACGATGGATGATCCGCAAGATGCAGGACGTATTCGCACGGCGGATGACGTGCAGGTCGTGGACGATTCGACCGGAGAAATCCTGCACGACCCGCCGCCCGCCGCGCGGATGGAGCAGCGTCTGACGCAATTGATCGAATTTGCGAACAGAAAGGAGGAAGGCGCGGACTGGGTGCATCCGCTGCTGAAGGCGTTCATCCTGCATTTCATGCTGGCCTATGAGCACCCGTTCACAGACGGCAACGGACGGGTCGCCCGCGCACTGTTTTACTGGTCGGCGCTTCGCAGCGGCTACTGGCTCATCGAATACGCTTCGATCTCCAGCGTCATCGCACAGGCGAAAACCGCTTATGGAAAAGCGTTCCTGTTCGTTGAGACAGATGGGGCCGACCTGACCTATTTCCTGATCCACCAGGCCGGCGCCCTGCAAACAGCCATGGATAATCTGTCCGCCTATATTGCACGGCGGCGGCGGGAACTGGCCGCCTTCGAGGCCAATCTCTCTGGCCGTGACGGCGAGGGTTTCAATCATCGCCAGACATGGCTGCTCAACGAGATGGCGCGCGCGCGCCTGGGCGCGGTCACGATCCAGGATCATGCGGAACGTCATCATGTTTCCTATCTGACCGCCCGGTCCGATCTTGAATCGCTCGTGCAGCGCCGCTGCCTGCGCAAGACAAAGCGCGGCCGCACCTCAGTCTACCTGCCGGCGCCAGACCTTGTGCGGCGGATGACGACGCCTGCGCCATGAACCCGGGTCTCTGATCCCCATGCCCGAGCTTCCCGAGGTCGAAACCGTGCGTCTGGGCCTCACCCCCGCGATGGAGGGGCGGCGCATCCTGAAGGCGGCCGCGCACCGGCCGGATCTGCGCTTTCCCTTGCCGGAGAATTTCGCCGCCCGCCTCACCGGCGCGCGGGTGGAGCGGCTGGAGCGGCGCGCCAAATATCTGCTGGCGCATCTGGACACGCTTGAGACGCTGCTGATGCATCTGGGCATGTCCGGCCGCTTCACCATTGATGAGGAGGCGGCTGATGGGGGGGCGGCCCTGATAAAGCACGATCACGTCGTGTTCGAGATGGAAGGCAGGGGCAAGCAGAAAGGCGCGCGCATCGTGTTCAACGATCCGCGCCGCTTCGGTTTTATGGATTTGATCCCGGCGGCGGCGGCGGACCAGTGCCGCTTTCTCGCCGCGCTGGGGCCAGAGCCGCTCTCAAACGCCTTCTCCCCCGCCTGGCTGGACGAGACGCTCGGCGGCAAGGCGACCAGCATCAAGGCGGCGCTGATGGACCAGCGCGTCGTCGCCGGTCTTGGCAATATCTATGTGTGCGAGGCGCTCTATCGCGCCGGGATTTCACCCAAACGTCTGGCCCGCACCATTCCCGGCGCGCGCGCCGCGCGTCTCGCCCCGGCCGTGCGCGCCGTGCTGGAAGACGCGATCCGCGCCGGCGGCTCGTCGCTGCGCGATTACAGGCGCGCCAATGGCGAGCTTGGCTATTTCCAGCACGCCTTCCGCGTCTATGGCCGCGAGGGCGAGCCCTGTTCCGGCTGCGGCGGCGCGGTGCGGCGCATCGTCCAGTCCGG
Organism: Euryhalocaulis sp.; assembly: GCA_050486445.1. Taxonomy (GTDB): domain Bacteria; phylum Pseudomonadota; class Alphaproteobacteria; order Caulobacterales; family Maricaulaceae; genus Euryhalocaulis. The sequence goes on along the minus strand of JBJHDH010000041.1, from coordinate 9,522 downwards.
CCGCTCCACCTTCTATTGCCCCGCCTGTCAGCGCTAAACTTCATCGATGCACACTTTTCTCCGTCTTCTGCTTCTGGTCTGCGCCGTCATCGCCCCGGCCGCCGGCGCAGCCTCCGCCCAGACATCCCAAGCCGTCCAGGCCGCCCAGACAGCTCTGTGGCGCATCGTGTCCGGCGAGGCCGAGATGATCCTGTTCGGCACGATCCACATCATGCGCGAGGACGCGGACTGGCTGGACCCCGAACTGGCCATGCTCGCCGGCGGCGCCGGTCTGCTGGTGCTGGAGACGTCGCTGGACGAAGAGTCCCAGACCCGCGCCGCGATGCTTGCCGCGCGCCACGCCCGCCTGCCAGAGGGGGAGCGCCTCTCGGCCTTGCTGTCCGAACCAGACCGGGCGCGTCTGGCGCGGACGGCGGAGATGTTCGGCCGCACGGCCGAGGCGCTCGAGACCATGCGCCCCTGGATGGTCAGCCTGACGCTGAGCCTCGATCACGCGCGCACCCAGGGCCAGTTGTCCGAGCATGGGGCCGACGCCCTGCTGTTTTCCCGCGCCCGCGCCGCGGACGGACGGATCGCCATTCTGGAAACCCCGGAACAGCAGATCGAGATCTTCGCCAATCTGTCGCGCACCGGCGAACTGGCGATGCTGACCGCCACGCTGCGCGAGATTCTCGATACGCCGGACCTGATGACAGAGATGGACGCCGCCTGGGCCAGCGGCGACATGCAGAGGCTGTCCGAAATGGTGATCGAGGGCATGCGCCGCGACGCGCCGGAACTGTATGAAGCCGCGCTGGCGGCGCGCAACCGCGACTGGACGGCGCAGCTCGATACGATGCTGCGGCGGGAGCAGGGCCGCATTTTCGTCGCGGTCGGGGCCGCGCATCTTCTGGGGCCGGACAGTCTTCAGGCCATGCTGGCCGAACACGGCCACCATGCCGAGCGTATCCGCTAGGGCAAAAATCCGTCTGGATTGAGTTCGGTAAATGCAATCCAGACGGATAAATTTGCCCGGCTGGAGGATAGAGCATGATCCGGTTGGGCCGGATCATGCTCTGGATTTAAACCGGCTTTTATCGAAAAGCCTTCCCCGGAATTTCAGAAACCGTCAGGGTTTACGGGAAATCGCCCCGCCGGGCGGGCGGCGGCGGGGATGCGGCCAGACTCACGCCGCCTGTTGACGCGCCGCCTCCACGCCGCTATTGGCCCGCTCTTCGCGCCCGCTGCCGGGCGGCATTACCCGATTTATCAGGACGTTCCATGGCCAATACGCGTTCGGCGAAAAAAATGGTCCGCAAGATCGCGGCCCGCACCGCGGTCAACAAATCGCGCCGCTCGCGCATGCGTTCGGCCGTAAGAAAAGTGGAAGAAGCCATCGCCTCGGGCGACCGCGACGCCGCGCGCGCCGCGCTGAACGACGCCGGCCCGGCTTTGATGCACGCCGCCAGCCAGGGCGTGGTCCACCGCAACACCGCCTCCCGCAAAATCTCCCGCCTCAATGCGCGGGTGAAGGCGCTGTTCGCCTAAAGCGTTTCCAGCGAAGTAGAATCCAGCGCGCCCTCCGGAAACGCGGCGCAATAAAAGCCCGGGGACTTTTTCGCGCCGCCCTTCGCCGCGCCTGTCCACATTCTTGTCTGCGATCTTTCGCACCCGGCGCCCATCGGTCACGGGCCTGTCATACATATCCCTCATATTGGCCGCATTCCGGTCGGAGCCACGCCCCCCGGCGCCTCGGCCGCGCACTTTGCGGCCCCCTTTCGCGCGTGAAAGGGGGCTGATTTTTTTCTGCAAAAATTTTGTCGCATAAGTGCGCGCCATGTTTCGCGTTTCAGAGAGTCAATCGCGAACACCCCTGCGGCGCGAAAATGTTCCGGTTGATTCGCAGCACGCCTTGGATCAATCTTGCGGCCTCGGCAACGTGAACCAAACGACAGCGGGAAATGACCGGCGCCGGCGCAACGCCGCTTGGCGGGGAGTCTCGCTTGTTCGAAAAAACAAGACTTGGGGGGCGTGCGCCGCGCCGTTCAAGGGGGGTGTCAAATGAATCTGTCTCACCATGACGGACCTGATGGTCCGTCGATCAGCGAATTGTCGGTTAAAGAATTGTGGGGCGCGCTAAAAACGCAGCTGCGCGACGAGATGGACGCCGCTTCCTATCAATCATGGGTGGAGCGTCTGGACATGTGCGAGGACGGCGAGTCCGCGCTGGTTGTCGCGCCCAACCGCTTTGTCGCCGACTGGGTGCGCAACAATATGGGCTATCAGATCCGCACACGCTGGGCGGCGCTGGATCCCGCCAAACGTCCTGTGGAATTTGGTGTGGGCGCCGCGCCACTGGTAACGCCTGGCGCGTCCGCGCCGGCGTCTGCGCGTCCCAATTCCGCCCGTCCCAATTCCGCACATGCGGACTCCGCCCGGCCCAACGGCGCCGTTCAGGCCGAAGCCCCGGCCGGCGCCCTGACTGGCGCGCCGGTGCTGGCGCCCGGGCGTGTTGGTTTTGGCGGGCGCGTTTCCAGCTTCGATAATTTCATTCCCGGCGCGTCCAATGAATTTGCGCTCAGCGCCGCGCGCGCCGTGGCGCGCGGGGCGGGACCGGAACTGAATCCACTGTTCATTCATGCACCCTACGGTTTCGGCAAGACGCACCTGCTGCACGCCATCCAGCATGACATCGAGCGTCAGGCGGAGAATGAAGGCGTCCCCCGCACCGCGCTCTATTTCAGCGGCGAGCGCTTCACCTCCGAATTTTGCGACGCCATTGCCCGGCGCGACATGGCGGCCTTCAAGGCGCGCGTGCGCGGCGCCGATGTGCTGCTGCTCGACGATATCCAGATGATCGAGGGCAAGAAGGTGACGCAGGAAGAATTCTTCCACACCGTCGCCGATCTTGTGCATGCCGGCCGTCAGGTCGTGGTTACCGCCGCCTGTCCGCTGGCCGATCTGGAAGGACTGGACGAGCGCGTGCGTTCGCTGCTGGCCGGCGGCGTGCGTTGCGATGTCGGCCCCGCCGATCTGGACATGCGCCGCCGCATTCTGGACCGGGTGTTGGCCGATCTGGAGACGCGCCATCCCTGGCTGGACATGCCTTCGGATTCGCGCGGCTTTCTGGCCGCCCGGGTCACCGGCAGCCCGCGCGAGCTGCTGGGCGCGCTCAATACGCTGATCGCCCGCGCCGCGGTGCACAAGCGCCGCATGAGCATAGACTGGGTGACCGAGGTGCTGACCCGCCATGTCGCGCCGGAGGCCAGACGGGTCAGCGTCGACCAGATCCAGAAGACCGTGGCCCAGTATTTCGATCTGCGCGTGGCCGAGCTTCTGTCCCGGCGGCGCACCCGCGCCATCGCCGTGCCGCGCCAGATCGCCATGTATCTGGCCAAGGAGCTGACCACCCGCTCCTATCCCGATCTGGCCCGGCGGTTCGGCGGCCGCGACCACACCACCGTGATCCACGGTGTGCGCCGCATCGCCGCGCTGATCGAGGCCGATCCGGGCCTGGCCGACACCGTCGCCTCGCTGCGCCGGGCGCTGGAGCATTAGGCCGGACCGGGAACGGGAAAATCCGGTTTTCGCCAAAATCCCCGCTTCGCCCAAAATCACGGCTTTAAGCGGGGCCAAGGTGCGCTATGGTCTGCGCCCCCGCGAATCCGCGGGGGTGCTGATTTTCCGCTGAACGGTCACGCGATGAAGCTTTCAATCGAACGCGCCGCCCTCCTCAAGACCCTCGGCCACGTCCAGAACGTGGTGGAGCGCCGCAACACCATCCCGATACTGGGCAATGTGTTGCTCTCGGCCGGGGACGGGGGGCTGAAATGCGCCGCCACCGATCTGGATCTGGAGATTACAGAGACCGCACCCGCCACGGTCTCCCAGCCCGGCGCCGCAACCGCCCCGGCGCACACGCTCTACGAAATCGTGCGCAAACTGCCCGAGGGCGCGGAGATCGAGATCGCGCTCAGCAGCGGCGATCCCCGGCTGGAGCTGAAGGCCGGGCGCTCGCGCTTCCAGCTTCCCTCGCTCAGCCCGTCCGATTTCCCGGTGCTGAGCGCCGAGGGACTCACGCATTCCTTCAACCTGCCCGCCGCCGCGCTGGCCCGGCTGATCGACCGCACGCGCTTCGCCATCTCGACCGAGGAGACGCGCTATTATCTCAACGGCGTGCATCTGCACGCCCAGACGGCGGACGGGCAGAAGCTTCTGCGCGCCGTGGCCACGGACGGCCACCGGCTGGCGCTGGCCGAGCTGGACCTGCCGGAGGGGGCGGCGGGCATGCCCGCCGTGATCGTGCCGCGCAAGACGGTGGCCGAGGTGCGCCGCCTGCTGGACGACGCGGACGAAGATGTCAGCGTCTCGATCTCCGAGGCGAAAATCCGCTTCGAGATCGGCGCCGCCATTCTCACCTCCAAGCTGATCGACGGCGCCTTCCCGGACTATGAGCGCGTCATTCCGCGCGGCAACGAGCGGGCGATGGTGCTGGATAACACCGTGTTCGCCCAGGCGGTGGACCGCGTCGCCACGGTGAGCGTGGAAAAATCGCGCAGCGTGAAACTCACGCTGGGCGACGACACGCTGACGCTCGCCGCCAACAATCCGGAATCCGGTCAGGCGACCGAGGAGATCGCGGTCGACTACAGCGCCGGCGCGCTCGAGATCGGCTTCAATGCGCGCTATCTGCTGGACGTCTCGGGCCAGATTCAAGGCGATGAGGCCACATTCCTGTTCAACGACACCGCCTCGCCCGCTCTCGTGAAGGATTCCAGCGACGCGCACGTGCTCTATGTGCTGATGCCGCTGCGGGTCTAGGAGCGGTGGCCGGCCCGTCGAAAAACCTGAACGCCGGAATCGCCGTCGCTCTTGGAATCGGGCTTGGCGCGGCGCTGGGCGCGGCGCTCGGCAACCAGACTCTGGGGCTTGCGATCGGCCTCGCCGCCGGCTTCGCGCTCGCCTTTTTCATCAGCGCCCGCAAAAGCGGCGACCGGAATGGCGGCGGCCCGGAAGACGGGAGCTAAATCCATCACGGAGGGTGACATGCCGGGAAACAGTCCCGTTCTGGAAGTCGCGCTGTTCACCATCACGCCGGGGTCGGAGGCGGATTTCGAGGCGGCGTTCGCGCAGGCGCGCGCTCTGCCGGAAAACGTCCCCGGCTTTCGCGGGCTGGAGCTGCGCCGGGGCGTCGAGCATCCCTCGCGCTATGTGCTGCTCGCCTGGTGGGACAGCGTCGAGGCGCATACCGAAGGCTTCCGCAATTCGCCGCACATCACGCGCTGGCGCGAGTTGCTCGGCCCGTATTTCGACGGCAAGCCCGACGTCTTCCACGCCTCCGCCGCCGTGTAATCCTCCCCCGTTTACGGGGGAGGGGGACCGCATCAGATTTTCTTTCCCAACTTCAAACCTCATCCCGAGGAGCGCCAGCAGGGCGCGTCTCGAGGGACGGTTCAGTGTGAGGCAGACGCTGGTGGGAACTGGAGCGTGCTTCGAGACGCGGCCCGTCACCCTGCCGGATGCCGGACCGCCCTCAGCATGAGGGTGGTGGGCGGTAGGGACAGGATAATCCAACACCGGGGGCGCGGCCGCCCCTTTAGCGCGGCGCAAAAACCGGGATGATGCGGCGCCATGACGTCCGCCCCCGCGACTCCTGTTCTGTCCCTCCGCCGCCTGCGGCTGACCGATTTCCGCAATTACGCGGCGCTGGACCTTGTGCTGGACGGGCGCTGCGTCGTGTTCGCGGGGCCAAACGGCGCGGGCAAGACCAATCTGCTGGAGGCGGTCTCGCTGCTGGCGCCGGGGCGGGGCCTGCGCCGCGCCGCGCTTTCGGAGCTGGCCCGCACCAGCGCGCCCGCCTGGGGTGTGCAGGCCGTTCTGGTCCGCGAAAGTGAGGAGATCGAGATCGCCACCGGCGCCGCGCCCGAGACGCCGAACAGCCGCCAGGTGCGGATCGGCGGCGCCCCCGCGCCGCAAACGGCGTTGGGCGATCATGCCGCCATGACCTGGCTGACCCCGGCGCAGGACCGGCTGTTCGCCGGCCCGCCGGGCGACCGGCGCCGGTTTCTCGACCGGCTGACCCTGTCGGCCGTTCCCGCCCACGCATCGGCCAGCGCGCGTTACGAGCGCGCCCTGCGCGAGCGCCAGCGCCTGCTGGAAGAAGGCGGCGTGCGGACCGACCCCGCATGGCTGGACGCGCTGGAGGCCGAAATGGCCGCGCGCGGAGCGGAGATCGCCGCCGCCCGCCTGGAAACCGTGCAGCGCCTTTCCGCCGCCATCGGCGCCCGGCCGGAGGGCGCGTTTCCGCGCGCCCGTCTCACGCTTTCCGGAACGCTGGAGGAGCAGGCGGCTTCCGGCGCCGCGCCGGCGGTCATCGAAACAGATTTCCGCGCCGCGCTGAAAGAGCAGCGCGCGCGCGACGCGGCCGCCGGGCGCGCGCTCATAGGTCCGCACCGCGCCGACCTTCTTGTGGTCTATGCGGCGAAGGACCAGCCCGCCGCGCTCTGCTCGACGGGGGAGCAGAAGGCGCTGCTGACCGGCCTGATCCTGGCCCACGCCGCTGCGCTCGCGGCGGGCGGAACGCCGCCTTTGGTGCTGCTGGACGAGGCCGCCGCGCATCTGGACCCGGACCGGCGCGAGGCGCTTTCCCGCGAGCTGCTGGCGCTCGGCGCGCAGGCGTTTCTGACCGGGGTGGAGGCCCGCCTCTTCACCGGATTCGGCGCCGATGCGCAGGTTTTTTCGCTCGCCGGCGGGGCGTTGCGCGAGACGTTATAAGTATTTGAAATTGCTATGTAAATACAGGGGGCAAACGCCGCACCTGGCATGGCGGCGGCGCGCGCGTTCGGCTAGACTCCGTCCATGACGGACATGGCGAATCAAAGCGTGGATCAGGCCGCCGAATATGGCGCCGATTCCATCAAGGTGCTGAAGGGTCTGGACGCGGTGCGCAAGCGTCCGGGCATGTATATCGGCGATACGGACGACGGCTCCGGCCTGCACCACATGGTCTATGAGGTGGTGGACAACGCCATTGACGAGGCGCTGGCCGGCCACGCCACGCGCGTCGATGTCATCCTTTATGCCGACGGCTCGGCCAGCGTGCGCGACGACGGGCGCGGCATTCCGGTGGAGATCCATAAAGAGGAAGGCGTCTCCGCCGCGCAGGTCATCATGACCCAGCTCCATGCCGGCGGAAAATTCGACCAGAATTCCTACAAGGTCTCGGGCGGCCTGCACGGCGTCGGCGTCAGCGTCGTCAACGCGCTCAGCGAGTGGCTGGACCTCACCGTCTGGCGCGCGGGCGGCGAGCATTTCATGCGCTTCCGCATGGGCGAGCCGGATGCCGATCTGGCCCGCCGCGGCGATGCGCCAAAGGGGCAGACCGGCACGATGGTGCGCTTCCTGCCCTCCGATACGATCTTCACCAATACCGAATTCGACCGCGCGACGCTGGAGCATCGCCTGCGCGAGCTGGCGTTTCTGAATTCCGGCGTCTCCATCACGCTGCGCGACGAGCGCGGCGCCGAGCCTTACGAGATCACCATGATCTATGAGGGCGGCGTGGCGGAATTCGTCCACCATCTGGACCGCGCCAAAAAGCCGCTGATCGAGGCGCCGGTGCTGATCCGCGGCCTGCGCGACCGGGTCGAGGTCGATTGCGCCCTGCAATGGAACGATTCCTATCACGAGCAGGTGCTGACCTTCACCAACAACATCCCCCAGCGCGACGGCGGCACGCATCTGGCCGGCTTTCGCGCCGCGCTGACCCGCGTGGTCACCCGCTATGCGGAACAGATGGGCGCGGCGCGCAAGGAAAAGGTCGCCATCACCGGCGATGACGCGCGCGAGGGCCTCACCGCCGTCGTCTCCGTGAAAGTGCCGGACCCGAAATTCTCCAGCCAGACCAAGGACAAGCTGGTCTCCTCCGAGGTCCGCCCGGCGGTGGAAAGCCTGATCGCAGACGCGCTCGGCGCCTGGTTCGAGGAAAATCCCGGCCTCGCGAAACAGGTTGTCCAGAAAATCATCGAGGCCGCCGCCGCGCGCGACGCGGCGCGCAAGGCGCGCGAGCTGACGCGGCGCAAATCGGCGCTGGATGTCGCCTCGCTACCCGGAAAGCTCGCCGACTGTCAGGAGCGCGACCCGGCCAAGTCCGAACTGTTCATCGTCGAGGGCGATTCCGCCGGCGGCTCCGCCAAGCAGGGGCGCAACCGCGCCAATCAGGCCGTGCTGCCGCTGCGCGGCAAAATCCTGAATGTGGAGCGCGCGCGCTTTGACAGAATGCTCGGCTCCGATCAGGTCGGCACGCTCATCACCGCGCTTGGCGCGGGCATCGGCCGCGACGATTTCGACGCCGGCAAGGTGCGCTATCACAAGATCATCGTGATGACCGACGCCGATGTCGACGGCGCCCATATCCGCACGCTGCTGCTCACCTTCTTCTATCGCCAGATGCCGGAGCTGATCGAGCGCGGCTATCTCTATATCGCCCAGCCGCCGCTCTATAAGGTCGCGCGCGGCCGCTCGTCCCGCTACATCAAGGACCAGGCGGAGATGGATTCCTTCCTCATCGACGAGGGATGCGAGGGCGGCTCGCTCACGCTGTGGAATGGCGAGACGCGCACCGGCGCCGATCTGCGCGCCGTCGCGGAAGATGCGCGCAGCCTGGCGAAACTGCTTGAGCGTCTCTCCCATGTCGCCCCGGCCGCGGTGCTGGAGCAGACGGCCATCGCCGGCGTCTTCGCGCCGGAGGCGGGCGATCTGGCGGCGCGGACCGCGGCGGCGCGGCTCGACCGTCTCTCCGACGAAGGCGAGGAAGGCTGGCAGGGCAGTTTCGATGCCGATGGCGCGCTGGTGCTGCGGCGCGAGCTGCGCGGCGTCGCCGAAACCATCGCCATCGAGGCGCGCGCCCGCGATTCCGCCGATGGCCGCCGCCTCGCCGCCCGCGCGCCGGAACTGGAAGAGGCCTGGCGCGAACCGGCCGCGTTCGAACGCAAGGGCGAAACGCATCTGGTGCACGGGCCCATCGCGCTGCTGAAAACCGTGCAGGCGGCCGGCGAAAAGGGTCTCGCCATCCAGCGATACAAGGGCCTTGGCGAAATGAACGCCGACCAGCTCTGGGAAACCACGATGGACGAAAGCGGCCGCACGCTCTTGCAGGTGAAGGTGAAAGAGGCCGACACCGCCGACGAGCTGTTCACAAAGCTGATGGGCGACGAGGTCGAACCCCGCCGCGACTTCATCACCGAAAACGCCCTCCTCGCCGAGGTGGATGTCTAGACTTTCACCGCCGTGATCCTCCCCCGTTTAGGGGGAGGACTACGGGGCCCTGCCCCAACGCCCACGCCACCCTCCGCGAAAAATCGCGTGGAAGCTCGCGCAAATCCCCAACACCTCTCCGCTGCGCATAGGATGGCTGCGTTCCTTCCTCACGGGGGACGCGCGCAATCAACGTGGGGGAAGGAAGTGCGTGGCCTGTCCGTGCTTCAGGGATGATAGCCTGAAGCTCCGGCAGGGCCTTCAGGGCGGCGAGCGGCACTAAACGAC
>JBJHDH010000040.1:0-22200 GCA_050486445.1 Euryhalocaulis sp. | reverse complement strand
GGCCGATTGGGCGACCACGGCGTCGAGCACGATGCCTTGCTCCATCGCCTCCGCCATCACGGCGGAAAAGCGCTCGGCGTCGCCTTCGGGGTCGCCGCCCATGGATTCGGTCAGCACATAGATGCCATGCTCTGACTGTGGCGCGATGGGCGGGCGCCGGCCCAGCTTTACCGTGCCGATTTCGTAAAAGGCCGGCCACATCACTTCAAAGGCCGAGAGCTGACCGCCCATGCGCGGCTTCATGTGATTGAGCAGCCGCACCGCGTCGTCATAGCCGGAAAGGGCGCACAAAGCGGTAGAGACCGACAGCGGCTTGGGATGCAGGCGCAGCACCAGACGGGTGATGATCCCCAGCGTGCCTTCAGAGCCGATGAAAAGGTGCTTCAGATCATAGCCGGTATTGTTCTTGATCATCCGGTTCATGGACGAGATCACCGTGCCGTCCATCAGCACGGCTTCCACGCCCAGGATCAGGTCGCGCATCATGCCATAGCGCAGCACGCGATTGCCCCCGGCATTGGTAGAGGCGTTGCCGGCGATGTGCGCATGCCGCCCGCCAAGATCGAGCGGGAACAGCATGCCGGCCTCGTCCGCGATCTTCTGCACTGTGTCGAGCGTGACGCCGGCCTGCACGGTGAGCGTGGCGCCCAGCGGATCGACGGATTCCACTGCCCGCATCCGCTCCATCGAGACCAGCACGGCGGGCCCGAACGGCACCGCGCCGCCGCACATGCCGGTCAGCCCGCCCTGCGGCACGACGGTGATGTCGTGATCGTTGCAGTATTTCAGGATTTTCGAGACGTCTTCCGTCGAGGACGGATAGGCCACCGCCACGGGGCGGGCAGAGTCCGGCGCTGCGATGTTGAAATCGCGCAAATGCCGCTCGGTGAACGCATCGTCCGGACCCAGCACGGTTTTCGCGCCTGTCAGCGCCTGAAGCTCCGCCACGGCGTCCATTGCGCCCCTCCCTTTCATTTCCATCTGGTTCTTGTCCGAGGGTTCTAGCGGAAGCGGCCGCCCCGGCCCAGCATCTGTTCGCCGATCAGGCAGTTGGCGCGCTCTTCCGGCCGCCCCTCGAAAAAGAACTGGGCCGGCCGCGTCGTCGCGGGCAGGCCGGCGATCTCCAGCACCATCTTGGCGCGGATCGTGGCCGCCATCTCGCTGATATTGCGCACCGGGGCGATGAACGAGCCGGGCCCGGTAATCACGCAATCCTCATAATACTGGTCCAGGTTCGGAATATCCCACCAGTCCAGCCCGTCGCCGATCATGATCGGCAGGCCGTTGACGATAATGCCCTGCGCCGCCATGGCGTCGCGCGCGGCTTCCACCAGCCCGCCGGAATTGTTCGGCCCGTCGCCGGAAATATCGATCACCTGGCGCATGCCCTCGTAATTATTGGTCAGGATCAGCTCCGCCGCGAAATGCAGTGCGCCAGAGATAGAGGTGCGCCGCTTCGGATTGATCGGACGGTTTTCCAGCATGTCGGCGAAGCGGTGCGCATCCTCGCGTGTCTGGATCAGGGTCCAGGGAATAACCACGGTCTGGTCATAGGCGTCGCCCCACTCGAAATAGGTGACGACCATGCCGTTGCGCGAGCCATAGACGATGGAATCGATCACATCGTCGTGGCGGAAGGCCTCGATATAGCCCTGACGCTGAATCAGGTGCTCCTCGTAATCCATGGACTGGGAGACATCGACGGCCAGCACCAGCTCCAGATCGACCCGCTGAAGCTGCTGGGCGTGCGCCGGGAACAGGCCAGCGAGACCCGCAACGCCAACGGCGCCAAGGGCAAGCGCGGAAAACGCGGCAATGGCCGGGACAAAACGGCGGGCTGGCGTCATGGGGAGTCCCTTTCGGCGTTATTCCTCCTGGCGTCCTGAAAGAGATTTATGCACGCCCCGCCGCCCATGAAAACCGGGCAAGCGCGGTCAGGCGCCCCCCACACCCCCTCAGGCTGAGGAGCCCCGCCCCAAGGCGGCCTCTCGAGGGGCGCTCCAGATTCCACAAATGTCTGCGTCAACGCGCGGTTGATCTCCCCCTGCGACCCCACCCCCGGATTAAATCCGGGGGGTGAAGGGGCGGGTGCGCCCCGGCAGCAGACATAAGCGTTCATACAACGCATTCCCCTCATGCTGAGGAGCGCGTTCATCGCGACTGCGATGAACGCGTGTCTCGAAGCACGCTCCAGATTCCATCAGCATCCGCGTCAGGCTGGACCGTCCTTCGAGGCTCCCCCGGCTATCGCCGTGGTCGCGCCTCAGGATGAGGGATGAGGTTTGGAGAGAAAAATCCGGGCACATTCACCGCGTCCACCCCAACCCCCGCAACACCCTCCGCGAAAAACTGCGGGGAAATTTCCGCAAACCTCCTACACCCCTCCGCTGCGCATAGGATGGCTGCGTTCCTTCCTCACGAGGGACGCGCGCAATCAACGTGGGGGAAGGAAGTGCGTGGCCTGTCCGTGCTTCAGGGATGATAGCCTGAAGCTCCGGCAGGGCCTTCAGGGCGGCGAGCGGCACTAAACGACCGACCGCGTCAAAACCCTGGACTGGAATCGGGACGGAGACGTTCCGGCAAATCCACGCGCGGGGCGTTCACAGGAACGCACCACTACGTACCAGAACAGGAACACCCGCGTTCCCCGCGGGCGCCCCGCTTCCCTCACCTTCTTGGGAAAACGCCAATCGGGCGAACGCGCCCGTGCGTCTGCGATTCACCGCCAATACCAAACTCATAATACCAAACTCATCCCTCATGCTGAGGAGCGGTCTGTCATCCGCGGGATGACGGGCCGCGTCTCGAAGCACGCTCCAGACTCCACCAACGCTGGCGCCACGCTGGATGCGCCTATGAGGCTTCCCCGCCACCAAACCGCGGGCGCTACAGGCGCGCGCGGGGGCAGCCTGGCTCTCCACGAAATTTTTGCCAACAACACTTGTCACCGGCGCCCGGATATGACAAGTTTGATTATCATATTGCACAGAACGCTTCTCACAACCGGGTTTCCGTCTGGGCAGCATCCATCAAGAGCCCGCCGCGCGGAATCAAGGCGGCTACGTATCAGGAGAACATCCAATGAGCATCGACCTGCGATCACTCACCTGGATCGTCGCCGCCGGGATCCCGCTCGTCATCGTGGCCTTTTTCGAAAACATGATCTCGGGCGCGCTGGGCAAGGGCGTGTGGACGCTTTTGTTCGCCGCCGCCATCGTCTGCTTCTTCACCTGTACGCATTTCTATGTGCGTCGGCTCGATGAGGCGGCGTGGGAGGCGCAAAAGCACGCCTGGATGTGGGGCGGCCTGGCCGGAATGCTCATCGGCTTCCTGCTCATGGTCGCGCCCACGCCCATCGGCGCCGTCATCAGCGACACGGTCGCCGCTCTTGCGGCGCGCAGCGGAGAGGATCGCGTCTTTTCGCCGCTCGATCACGCCTTCCATCTTGGCGCGCTCTACATTCTCATTGCGCAGGGCATTGGTTTCTTCATCGTCTGGATCGGCTGGTGGGCCGCGCGGCGATAGGCCGTGGACCGCACGCAAAGGAAAACGCACATGACACCGAATACGCCCGCGAAAATCGCCCGGTGCGCCTTGTTGGCCGCGCCGCTCGTCATCGCTCCCGCCACCTTCCTTGCCTTGATCCCGTGGCTGAAACAGCAGCCGGGCGCCATCGCCCTGTGGGCCGCCGCTGCGACTGCGATCTTCGTGATGGGCTACGCCATCTTCCTCTCGGCGCGCGTAAGTCGCCGCCTGGACGAGGTGGAGATCGCAGGCAAACGCTTCGCCACGGCGCAAGGCTGGGTAATCGGGATATTCGCGGCCGGGCTGGTGATGGTCTTCCCGCCGGCAATCAATGCGCTTGCGGATCTGGCGATCGGCATCGGCGCGGGATCGCCGGAAAAGGCGGTCCGGGTCGCCATCGTCATCGGCTTCGTGATGGTCACCATCCTGCAAACGCTGGGCATATTCGCCGCCTCTGCCTGGTGGGGCCGGCGCCTCGGGAGGGCGGAATGAGATGTGGACGGAATTCTGGAAGGCGGTCGCCAGCATGAAGAACCGCATCCGCGTGCTGCGCGCCGAGAAGGGCTGGAGTCAGGCCGAACTGGCCGAGCGCGTCAGCGTCTCGCGCAACTCCATCAACGCCATTGAGAACGGGCGCTTCGATCCTTCGCTGCCGTTGGCCTTCCGCATCGCCGGCGCCTTCGATCTGACGGTCGAGGACGTGTTCGACAAGACGGAAGCCTGAGCCGCCCGCTTCAGAGCCCCGCCAGCTCCAGCAGGCGCGTCAGGCGGGCGCTGGTCTCGGCGTCGGCGGCGCCGTTCACCCGCTCCGGCCTGAAATGCCGCTGAAAGGCGGTGACCACGCATTCGGTCTCCGCGTCGTAATAGGGATTGGCGGCCAGCCCATAGCCAAACGCCGCCAGGCCGGCTTTCAGCGCCTCGACCGCCGGACCGTTATCCCCCGGCCCCAGATGCGGCGCATCGCCCGCGCTTTGGTCGCCGGGCCACAGACCCACGCCCGCCGCCGCCAGCCGCGCCCAGGGGAAATGCTCGCCGGGGTCGATCTTGCGCGCCGGCGCCACATCGGAATGGGCCAGCACCCGCGTCGGCGGAATATCGTGCCGGCCCTGGATGTCTTGGCACAGCGCGATCACCGATGCGATCTGCGCGTCGGGATAGGGCGGCAGCCCGGCCGGATGTCCCCGGTTCTGGATTTCGATCCCGATAGAACGGGCGTTGAGATTGTCCGATCCCGCCCAGAACGAGACGCCCGCGTGCCAGGCGCGCATCTCCTCGTCCACCAGCAGGATCACCGCGCCGTCCTCGTCCACCAGATAATGGCTGGAAACCCGCGCCGCCGGGTCGGTCAGGCGCGCGATGGAAATCTCGGCGCTCTCAAGCTCGGTATAATGCAGGATCAGCGTGTCAATGGGCGCGCCGTCGCGGGAATCGAAATTCGGCGATGGCGCTTCCCGCATGGAAGAGTCGCGGTCAGCCGAACCGGCCGAGCGCGTCCACGGTCCAGCCCGTCGCGGTGCGGCGCGCCTCCAGCGTGCGCGGCCCGCCCGATGCGGATGAAGATGCGCCATTGGAGGCGGGCGCGGGGGCCGGCCGGCGCAGCCGGGCGAACGCGTAAAGCAGCGCGCCCAAGGCGGCGATCACGGCGGCCACGACAGCAACCGCCAGCGCCACCACCGCGGCGGCGGCGACGGCCAGCACGGCGGCGCCGGCCACAATGGTCCAGCCCAGCACGGCGCGCACACGCCCGGCCAGCCAAGATCCTGATTTTCCACCACCCTTAAGCGCGGGGCGCGACGCCATAGGCCATCTCCTTACGCCTGGCTTTTCCCCCATGCGTCCATATTGGCGCATGGGGCGGGCGCGTCAATCGGCCGCCTGTCACGGAGCTGTGTGAGATTGAACAGGCTGGCTCAGCCCCCGCGCGCGCAGAATCTCCTGATAGGCCGCGTTGATGGCGGCCATTTTCTCCTCGCCCAGCCGGCGCAGCTCCGGCGGCGCGCCGCGCGCGATCAGCGCGTCCGGGTGGTTCTGCGCCGCCATGCGCCGCCATGCGCGGTTGAGGTCGGAATCCGAAATATCCGGGTCCACGCCCAGAATCAGATAGGGGTCGGCGGAATCCAGCGCCCCGTGGCTGGCGCGGATGCGTCGGAATTCGCGCTCGGAAAAGCCAAATAATTCCGCCACCCGCGTCAGATAGGCGCACTCGGCGTCGGTGATTGTCCCGTCGGCCAGCGCCACATGGAACAGCCCGTCCAGTACATCTTCCAGCAGCGCCGGATAGGCGCGCCAGCGCCGCGCCACCCGTCTGGCATAGGCTTCAAAGCCGCGCGTGGTCTGGCGGGCCAGATCGAACAGGCGCGTGGCGTGGCGCGCAGCCGGGCCGTCGCCGTGGAAAATGTCGCGAAAGGCGACCAGTTCCGCCTGCGTCACCCGCCCGTCCGCCGCCGCCATTTTGGCCGAAAGCGCAATCAGCGCCGCCGCGAGCTGGCCGCGCACCAGCCGCATCGATTCGGGCGGCTGGCCCCGGCCGTTATGGCGCTTCGCCGCGCGCGCAAAGGGGCGCAGCAGGGTGCGGACCGGGGCGGGGAGAAAGACCATGGGGACTTGATCGCCTCCCGCGCGCGGCCGATCAAGACATATGCGGGATGCAAGGCCGGGCGCCTGGGAATTCTGGATCGACCGTGGCGGCACGTTCACCGATATTGTCGGGCGCGCGCCGGACGGGCGGTTGTGCGCGCTGAAACTCCTGTCTGAAAGCGATCTCTATGAAGACGCCGCCGCCGAGGGCGTGCGCCGCCTGCGCGGGGAATCGTCCGCGCCCGTCGCCGTGGTGAAGATGGGGTCCACCGTCGCCACCAATGCGTTGCTGGAGCGAAAAGGCGCTCCGGTCGTTCTGGCCACTAATCGTGGCTTTGGCGACGCGCTGCTCATCGGCGACCAGACCCGGCCGGATATTTTCGCGCTGCATATCGAAAAGCCCGCGCCGCTGCATGACAGCGTGATCGAGCTGGATTGCCGCCGCGATGCGCAGGGCGATGTGCTGACGCCGCTGGACGAAGGCGCGGCGCTGGCCGCCCTCCGCATGGCGAGGGCGCAGGGCGCGGAGGCCTGCGCGGTCTGCCTGATGCACGGCTATGGCCCGGCGGCGGCGGACGAGGCGCGCATCGGCGAACTTGCGCGCGAAGCGGGGTTCGCGACGGTGATGCTGTCGCATCGCGCCGATCCGCTGGTGAAATTCGTTCCGCGCGCCTCCACCGTTGTCGCCGACGCCTATCTCACGCCGGTGCTGCGCCATTATGTGCGGCGGATCAGCCAGAGGCTCGGCGGCGCACCGCTCTATTTCATGACCTCGTCCGGCGGGCTGGCGCATGGCGGCGCCTTTACCGGGCGCAGCGCCGTGCTCTCCGGTCCCGCCGGCGGCGTGGTCGGCATGGCGAAGAGCGCGGCCGCCGCCGGTTTTCCGCGTGTCATCGGTTTCGACATGGGCGGCACCTCCACCGATGTCTCGCGCTTCGATGGCGAGACCTATGAGCGCGTATTCGAGGCCAGGATCGCGGGCGTGATGCTGCGCAGTCCGATGCTGGATGTGCATACCGTGGCGGCGGGCGGGGGCAGCGTGCTGCGCTTTGCGCGCGGCCGGGCGCTGGCCGGGCCGGAAAGCGCCGGCGCCGACCCTGGCCCCGCTTGTTATGGGCGCGGCGGTCCGGCGACGGTGACAGACGCCAATCTGGCGCTCGGCCGCATCGACCCGGCGCGCTTTCCGGCCGTGTTCGGTCCCGCCGGCGATGCGCCATTGGATGCGGATGCGGCGCGCGCGGCGCTGGAGACTCTGGCGCGCGACATGGGCGCCCAAAGTGAGAAGGAAATGTCGGCCGAGGCGGCGGCCGAAGGCTTCCTCGCCGTGGCGGTGGAAACGATGGCGCAGGCGGTGAAGAAAATCTCCCTCGCCCAGGGCGTGGACCCGGCCGCCTATGCGCTGTCCTCCTTCGGCGGCGCGGGCGGACAGCTTGCCTGCCGCGTGGCGCAGGCGCTCGGCATGAAGGCGGTGCTGGTCCATCCCTTCGCCAGCGTGCTGTCGGCCTGGGGCATCGGACAGGCGCGGGTGGAGACGATGCGCGAACGCGCTTTCCGCGCCGCGCTGTCGGATGACGCCCTGCGCGCGGCGGCGGAGATGGCGGAGGCGCTGGAGGCCGAGGCCCGCGCCGGTCTGGCGGCGCAGGGCGCGGATGGCGCCACGGCCGGCGCGCGGCGCGAATTGCGCCTGCGGCTTTCAGGCTCCGACACGCTGCTGCCGGTGGCGTTTACGCCGGGCGAGGACGCATCAATGGTGCGCGCGCGTTTTGACGCCGCGCATGAGCGTCTGTTCGGCTTTGGCGGTGATGCGCGCGCCGTGGAGATCGACTCCGCGGCGGTCACGGCGGAGGCCGCGCCCCCCGGCGCCGCGGGCGGGCATGGGTTCGAGGCGCCATCCGGCGCGCCTGCGCCGGATGGCGCGGCGCGTCTCTATGTCGCCGGCGCATGGCGCGATGTTCCCGCCTTCCGCTTCGCGGATTTCGGGACCGGCAGCGCGGTCGCGGGACCGGCGCTGGTCTGGTCGGACCAGACGCAGATCGTGGTCGATCCCGGCTGGACGGCCCGCCGCCTGCGAGACGGGCACCTTCTGCTCGAACGCGACGATAGCGAACATGCAGAGCCTTCTCCCCCTCATGCTGAGGAGGCGGCGCAGCCGTCGTCTCGAAGCACGAGGGGGGAGGAAACCCTGTCTGCACCCACCCGGTCCGACCCCGTGCGCCTGGAATTGTTCAATGCCCGCTTCATGGCGGCGGCGGAGCAGATGGGAACCGTGCTGGAGCGCACCGCCAGCAGCGTGAACATCAAAGAGCGGCGGGATTTCTCCTGCGCGGTCTTCGGGCCGGATTGCGGGCTGATCGCCAACGCGCCGCACGTGCCGGTGCATCTGGGCAGCATGGGCGCCAGCGTGCGCGCCGCCGTCGCCGTCTTCCCCGATCTCGCGCCCGGCGACGCGGTGATGCTGAACGCCCCCTATCAGGGCGGCACGCATCTGCCCGACGTTACGGTGATCGCGCCGGTTTATGACCCGGCGCAAGAGGCGGCGGGCGGCGGCCCGGTCTTCTATGTCGCCGCGCGCGGCCATCATGCCGATGTCGGCGGCGTCGCGCCCGGCTCCATGCCGCCTTTCGCCGCGCATATCGAGGAGGAGGGCGTCGTCATCCCGCCCGTCCTGATCCGGCGCGGCGGCGCGTTTCTGGAAGATGCGGCGCGCGCCGCCTTTGCCGCCGGGCGCTGGCCCGCGCGCGACCCGGACCGCAACATCGCCGACCTGAAGGCCCAGTGCGCGGCCTGCGCGCGCGGCGCGCGCGAGTTGCATCGCCTGACCTCCGATCACGGTCTGGATGTCGTGCGCGCCTATGTCGGCCATGTGCGCGAAAACGCCGAGGCGGCGGTGCGCGAAGCGATCAGTGCGCTGCGTGACGGCGAATTTGAAGTCCGGCTGGATACGGGCGAGCCGATCCGCGTGCGGATTTCGGTGGATGCGCAGACGCGCGGCGCGGTTCTGGATTTCACCGGCACGGCGGCTCAGGCCGCGTTCAATTTCAACGCCCCAGCCGCCGTGGCGCGCGCCGCGGCGATGTATGTGTTCCGCTGTCTGGCCGGTGGCGGCATCCCGATGAATGAAGGCTGTCTCGCGCCCATCGAGTTGCGCATCCCGGCGGCCAGCCTGATCGACCCGCGCCCGCCCGCGCCGGTTTCGGCCGGCAATGTGGAGACCAGCCAGTTGCTGGTCGATGCGTTGCTGGGCGCCACAGGCCGTCTCGCCGGCAGTCAGGGCACGATGAACAATCTCACTTTCGGCGATGCGCAACGCCAGTATTACGAGACGATCTGCGGCGGCGCCGGCGCCGGGCCGGGTTTTGACGGCGTCGACGCGGTGCAGGTGCATATGACCAATTCACGCCTGACCGATCCGGAGGTTCTGGAGCTGCGCTTCCCGGTGATCGTGGAGGCGCACAGCATCAGGCGCGGGTCGGGCGGCGCGGGAAAATGGCGCGGCGGCGATGGCTGTGTGCGCCGCCTGCGCTTCACCGCGCCGATGCAGGTCTCGCTGATTTCTTCCCGCCGCGTTGAGCCGCCGTTCGGTCTCGCGGGCGGCGAACCGGGCGCCACAGGCGCGCAGCGCCTCATCCGCGCGTCTGGAGAGATAGAAGACCTGCCCGGATGTTTCAGCGCCGATGCCGCGCCCGGCGACGTTCTGGAAATCGAAACCCCCGGCGGCGGCGGATATGGGACATGAAGGCCCTGATCTCGCTGACGCTGACATTTGCGCTGACAGTCGTGGCCGTGATCGCTGCGCTGTTTGTGCTGTTTATCGCGTCGGACTTTGTGACGGCGGGCCGGGCGCTGGCCGGACTTGCCTGCCTGACCGTGGCGATCCTGATCGGCGCGCTGGCCCTGAATGCTCTTGCCGACCGGCAGCGGCGCGAAACGCGCCGCCGCTGAGCCGCGCCCTCAGACCGCCTCGCCGAAGATCACGGCCAGCGGGCCTTGGGTCTGCACGATGCGGTGCATCTTGAAGCCGGTGCGTTCCAGCATTGCCTCATACTGGCCGCGCGTGCGCTCGCGCCCGCCCGTGGCGGCCAGCATGATGATGTCCACCACCATGGCGGTGTGCAGGGCCGGCGTGTCGGGCATGATTTCCTCGACCAGGAACAGCTTGGCCCCACGCGGCGCGGCGCGGCGCACCGCGTCCAGAATGGCGTGCGCCTCGTCGTCGTCCCAGTCATGGATGATGTTGCTGAGAATATAGGCGTCGGCTTCGGGCAGATCGTCTTTCAAAAAATCGCCGCCGATTTTCTGGATGCGCGCATGATCCGGCGCGGCGGCGGCCACGTCGGGCAGGTCGAACAGGATTCCCTGCGTCTCCGGCGCATCTTCCAGCAGCGCCGCCAGAATATGCCCGCGCCCGCCGCCAATATCGGCGATGCGTTTGAAGCCCGAAACATCCAGAACCGGGCGCAGAGAGACAATCTCGCCATGCGACTTGGCCGTCATCGCCTCGTCGAAAATCCGGCCGTCTTCCGGGTTCTGCTCGCAATATTCCCACAGGCTCTGGCCCAGCGCGCTCTGGATGCCGGTCCTTCCAGTGCGCACAGACTCCATCAGCGCGCCGGCGCTGTCCCACATCGCCTGGTTGCCGATCATGCGCACAAAGGCGCGCAGCGAGCGCGGATGATCCTCGCGCAGATACTCAGAGAGCAGGGTGTGCGTCCAGCCGCCGTCCCGGCGCTCGAACACGCCATGCGCGGCCAGCAGGCGCATCATGCGTTGCAGCGCATCGGGATGTGCGCCGACCCTGGCGGCCAGATCCTCGATTGGCATCGGCTCGTCGCCCAGCGCGTCGGCGACGCCAAGCTCGGCGACAACATGACAGCAGCGCGGCGCGAAATGGCCGCAAGACAGCACAAAGAATGCCGCCTCGGGGGGCATTTCCATGTCGTTCTCTCCCGAAGACTCCACCCGAAGAGACTATGCCCCCCGAACGCCGTCTTCGCCAGCCGTTATCGCCACTCCCTTATTGTCTTTCCGCTGGCGTGAGACCCAGCGCGTGAACCATCACGTGATAGAGATAATTTTGCTCCACCGTGCCGGAGAGCAGATGCGCCCATGGCCCGATGGAGCGCACCGCCACGTCCTCGCCGGAATGGACGGCCACCGGCATGGGCACCAGCGATGGCTGGCGCCAGGACAGGTCAAACGTGTCCTCGTCGTTGGCGTCGGCGCGCACATCGGCGCGCGGCCCCACGGTCCCGCCCGGCCCGGTGGCGTAGGAAAGCGTCGTATAGGGCAGGCCGTCGCGGCCGGTCCCCAGCGTCCCGATTGCATTTCTGGGCATTCCCAGAATCGGATTGCCGCGCGGCGCGTCGCCGCTGATGGTCAGGCCGTGACTGTGATCTGCGGTGACCAGGATCAGCGTCTCGTCAGGGTCGGTCATGTCCAGCGCCACAGCGACCGCCTCGTCGAACATCATGGTCTCGTTCAGCGCCTCGCCCGCCATGCCGGCATGGTGAGCCTGGTCGATCATGCCGCCCTCGACCAGAAGGATGAAGCCTTCCGCGTTGCGGCTGAGCCATTCGATGGCGACCCGCGTCATTTCTTTCAGGGACGGTTCGCCGCCCGGATCGCTGGTGCGCCGGGATTCGTATTGCATGAAATTGGGCTGAAACAGGCCGAGCACCTGCTGTGTGTCTTCGCTCAGCGCTTCCAGTCCATCGGAATTCCACACCCAGGCGCGGCCGGGCCGGGCGTCGGCCCATTCCTGCGCAAGATGGCGTCCATCGGCGCGCGCGCCGGTCGTATCCGCATGTTCGGGGTCGGGCATGTCGTCCGGCAGGAAGAAAGCGCGGCCGCCGCCCAGCGCCACGTCCAGCCCGTCGCCATAAGGCCATTCCACCAGTTGCCGCGCGATGTCGATACAGCCGGCCTGTCGCGCCGCCGGCGGCATCCGGGAATCGGCCTCCCACAGCCGGTTGGGCGTATGGGCATAGGCCGCGGCCGGCGTGGCGTGGGTGATGCTGGTTGTGGTGACGATGCCGGTGGAAAGCCCCGCGGTCGCGGCGGCGGCGAAGACACTGACCGCCTCGCGCCCGAACGAGGCCGGACAATCGCCAAACGCGACCTCCTGCGTCACGCCCACCGTATAATTTTGCGCCTTCACGCCGGCCATGATCGCCGTGGCGGTGGCGGCGGAATCCGACGTTTGGGCGTTATGCGTGTAGGTTTTCACCAGCCCGGCCCAGGGCAGGGAGTCCATGGCGGTGACAAAGGATTCGCCGTCCTCGCCCGCCGCCTGTCCCTGATAGATGCGTCCCGCGGTCTGGGTGCTGATCCCCATGCCGTCGCCGATAAACAGGATCACGTTCTTCGCGCGATTGGTGTTCGGCTGCACGGCCAGCCTCTGGGCGAAATCCGCCTGGGTCCGCAGAAAATAGGAATCGCCGGCCTGGGGCGGGGCGGGGGCGATGCGCGGACTGTCCTGCGCTGTCTGCGCATCCGCCCCGCAAGCGCCCAAAGCGAGCGCGAGGGACGGCGTGGCCAGGGATACGGCGAGACGCAGAGGGACGGGACGGCGCATAATGCTCTTCTTCCTTTCGGTCGCTGTCATGTTCCCAGACGCACGAAAGACCGGAAACCCTGTCGCTCCCATGCATTTTTCAACCGCATGAGGAACCGGGACACAAGAAAACGGCCGGCGCCAAAGGGCGCCAGCCGTAATTACAGGCCATACATCACATTAATGTGGGCGCGCTTCAAAGTGGCGCGCTCTGAACGAAGATTCAGTCCGCCCCGGTGACGTTGCCGATCTGCGTGCCGTCCGGGGTCATCAGCGCGGTGACATAGCCGCCGTCCATCCCGTTGCGCATCGGCGCGATGCGGATGGTGATCGTGTCGCCGGCTTCGAACATTTCGGGGCGGAAGCCTTGCCGGTACATATTGTTGCGGCTGTGCCCCTCAAATTCGATCTCGCGGGTGCCGCGCTCGTCATCCGTCACTTCCAGGATCAGGCGCATATGCGGGTTGGCGAAGCGGGCCAGCTTCACCTCGCCGGTAACCGTCACCGTATTGACGAAATCAAACTGCACCGCCGAATGATGCGCGGCGGCCGGAACGGCGCCGGTGAGGGCCATCGCGCCTGTCATGACGCCGGCCAGCAGCATCCGGGTGAGGGTTTTTCTGTTCATTGCGTGTCTCCTTCAGCCCCGGGCGCCTATTCCTGCACCATTTCCAGGCCCGCTTCGTCATATAGGGCCTGTAATTCGTCCAGCCAGTCCGGCTCCGTGCATTCAAAATTCAGCAGCCGGCCGTTCGGCACTTCCTGCCAGCGTTTGACCGTGGTGAACGGCTCGGTCAGCCAGAGCGGATCGGTCATGGTCAGTTCGGCGACCAGCACTTTCAGTCCGGCCTCGGTCGGCTCGTCGAAATAATAGATTTCGGTGATGTGCGCCTGATCGCTGTGCGGATAGCGCGAGTCTACCTGGGTCTTCAGCCGTGTGGTTTCGACGATCAGCCGGTCGCCGTCCCAGTGCGCGGTTGAAAAGCCGTTGCGCTCCTCGAACGCCTGATCGGCCAGTTCGGCGCGCTCGTCCAGAAAGATGCGGCGGATTTCGGTGTGCGCCTCATAGATCACGGTGATCTGTTCCGGGCGCTGGATCCACTCCATCGGATAACCGCCGGAGCCCAGCATGGAGGAGGGCATGCCCGACCCCACACAACTATTGCCCGGGGCGTAATCCGTGCCCTCGGTGACGGCCAGATAGTCGTCGCGCGCTTTCTGGCCAATGGGGTTCAGCCGCACTTCGCCGGCCGGCGCGGTAAAGGCGCCCGCGACATTGGCGGCGCGGTAATTGGTCCAGATGCCGGTGAAGTCCGGCTTGCCGTCCGTAAGCGCCTGCGCCGCCGCGGCGCTGGCCAGACTCGTGAACAGGGCCCCGGCGATAAACACACCGGCGGCGGCCGCCGCGAATTTTCGCTGCGAAATCATCGTCCTCGACATGATATCCTCCCCTTTGGCCGCTGCGTGTCGGGATCGCGAGGCCATATTCCGCTTTTACCGGAGCGCCATAAACCTGTCACCTTGCCGATCTGTCATGTGTGGGGTGGGCCTGCCCGGGGGAGCGGGATAGCCCTCAGCCCAGCCGCGCGGCGTGCCAGCGCAGGTGATCCTCAATGAAGCTGGCGATGAAATTATAGGAATGGTCATAGCCCGCCTGCATCCGCAGGCTCAGCGGAATCCCCGCCGCGTCGCAGGCGGCTTTCAGAAGCTCCGGCCGCAACTGGCTCTCCAGAAACGGATCGGCCGCGCCCTGATCGACGAGAATCTCCGGCAGGCGCGCGCCGTCCCCGATCAGCGCCACCGCGTCATGCGCACGCCATGCGGCGCGGTCCGGCCCCAGATAGGCCGTAAACGCCTTCTGCCCCCAGGGAACCAGTGACGGCGCCGCGATCGGCGCGAAGGCGGAAACGGCGCGCCAGCGGTCTGGGTGGCGCAGCGCCAGGGTCAGCGCCCCATGCCCGCCCATCGAATGGCCGGTGATCGACTGCCGCGCCATGTCTGCCGGAAAATTCGCTGCGATGATGTCAGGCAGCTCGCGCACGATGAAGGATTCCATGCGGTAATGCGCCGCCCACGGCGCTTGCGTGGCGTCCAGATAAAAGCCCGCGCCCTGGCCCAGATCGTATTCCTTGTCATTGGCCACACCGTCGCCGCGCGGGCTGGTGTCCGGCGCCACGATCATCAGGCCCAGCTCGGCGGCGATGCGCTGCGCCCCGGCCTTGGTCGTGAAATTCTCCTGCGTGCAGGTCAGGCCCGAAAGCCACCAGACCACGGGAAAAGGGCCATCGCTCTTTCCCTCCGCACCCGGCGGAACATAGACGCTGAATTGCGTGGGACAGGACAGTTCGCGCGACTCGATTTCACAGACGTGCTGCACGCCGCCGAAGGATTTGCTGGAGGAGAGAGTTTTCATTGAGCGTCCGTTTCGATGCTGTCGAGGCGGATCACGGCGATGCCGAGGTCTTCAGCCAGTTTCGCCAGCCGCCGGTCGGCCGTGAGAAGCGGCGCGATTATCTGTTCGGCCAGCGCCAGATAAAAACAGTCATAGACAGCATGATCCAGATGGCGCGCCATCATCAGCGCACGCGACGAAACGTCGTCGGTCACAATCTCTGTCAGCTTGGGAAGGCTGGCCAGCGCCCTTTGCGCTTCCTCCACCGCCATGTGCCCGGAGCGGGTGTATTTCCAAAGGGCATTGGCCGCTTCCGCCAGAATCAGCCATGGCGATACAAGACGATACGATTGCGTCACCGCGAGAATGGCCGGCGTTTCAGCAGCCGGAACGAAGATTCGAACCGCCGCGCTGGCGTCTATGATCGCGGTTTTCACAGACCGGGCCAGGTGCGGCCATGATCGCTGTCCCGATCCTCACGGATCAGTTCCGTGGGGTCAGGGCCGCCGGGCTTCACACGGGCGCGGATGCGATCCGCCAGCGCCAACGCCTCTTCCTTGTCCAGTTCACGCGCGCTGCGTTCCAGCAATTCCCGCAGGCTCTGCTCAAGCGAGGTATTGGCCCGCTCAGCCTTCTGTTTCAGCTTTTCAATCACCGCGTTATCGAGATTGCGGATCAGAACCTGGCCCATGCCTGTCTCCTATTGCTATCACTCTGATAGCACAAATGCTATCGAGGTGATAGCGTCTTGGCGCCGCCGCGTTCGATGCGCCGCATCGCCTGTTCCATGCCGTTCAGAAAGGCGGAGCGGTCCTTCGCTGAAAAGCTGCGGCCGCCGCCGCCCATCACGCCCTGTTCGCGCAGGTCTTTCATAATATCCCGCGTGGCCAGTGCGCTGCCGATATTGTCGGTGGTGAACGGCTCGCCGCGATGATTGATCGCCGCCGCGCCCTTTTCCAGACAGCGCGCCGCCAGCGGAATGTCGCCGGTGATGCACAGATCGCCTGGCCCGATATGCTCCGCGATCCAGTTATCGGCGGCGTCCGCGCCCTCGGGCACGATGACCAGCTCTACATGCGGCTCACGCCGCCGCATCAGCCCGCCATCGCAGACCAGCTTCACCTCTGCCTTGTGCCGCGCGGCGACGCGGATCGCCTCGTCCTTCACGGGGCAGGCGTCTGCGTCGATATAGACGGTCATCGAAAAGAAACGCTCAAAACACCACAACACTCCTGATGCTCTCGCCGTGATGCATCAGGTCGAAGGCGTCATTGATCCGGTCGAGCGGCAGCGTGTGCGTAATCATCGGGTCGATTTCGATCTTCCCGTCCATATACCAGTCGACGATTTTTGGCACATCGGTGCGGCCGCGCGCGCCGCCGAACGCCGTGCCCTTCCACACCCGCCCGGTGACGAGCTGGAACGGCCGGGTCGCGATCTCCGCGCCGCTGGGCGCGACGCCGATAATGATGCTCTGGCCCCAGCCGCGATGGCACGCCTCCAGCGCCGTGCGCATCACCTGCACATTGCCGGTGCAGTCGAACGTATAGTCCGCGCCGCCTTTGGTGAGATCGACCAGATACGGGACCAGATCGCCCTCCACCTCGTCCGGATTGACGAAATGCGTCATGCCGAAGCGCTCGCCCCAGGCTTTCTTTGCGGGGTTCACATCCACGCCGACGATCATGTCCGCGCCCGCGAGGCGCAGGCCCTGAATCACGTTCAGCCCGATGCCGCCCAGGCCGAACACAATGGCGCCCGCGCCCGGCTCCACTTTCGCGGTGTTGATGACGGCGCCGACGCCGGTGGTGACGCCGCAGCCGATATAGCAGACCTTGTCGAATGGCGCGTCGGGCCGGATTTTCGCCAGCGCGATTTCGGGCAGCACGGTGAAATTCGCAAACGTGCTGCACCCCATATAATGCGCCACAGGCTCGCCATTGAGCGAAAAGCGCGACGTGCCGTCGGGCATCACGCCCTTGCCCTGCGTCGCGCGGATGGCGGTGCAGAGATTGGTCTTCTGGCTGAGGCAGCTTTTGCACTGCCGGCATTCCGGCGTGTAGAGCGGGATCACATGGTCGCCGGGTTTCAGCGTTGTCACGCCCGGCCCCGTCTCCACCACCACGCCCGCGCCCTCATGGCCGAGGATCGAGGGAAAAATGCCCTCGCTGTCCTGCCCGGAGAGCGTATAGGCGTCGGTGTGGCAGATACCGGTGGCCTTGATCTCCACCAGCACCTCGCCCGCGCGCGGACCTTCGAGCTGCACGGTCTCGATGCTCAGCGGCGCGTTAGGCGCGGTCGCGACGGCGGCGCGTACGTCCATGATGATCTCTCCTGGTTCACGGTCCACGGTCCGCAGGTTGCGTGAGACTATAGCGGGCGCCGGGCGCGGCCAATCGCCGCCCGTCACGGCGCCTGTCACTGGCAGATAAAATCGTCGCCGGGGGGATCGCTGGCGGGGCGGCAGAAATCCGGCCATGCGCCGGTCTCGCGCCAATATTCGGCAAAACCGAGATCGCGCACCAGAGTCTTGAAGCCTTCGGTTCTGCGCACATCGCGCATCGCCGGGTTCCACAGATGCGCGGTAGAGCCGCCATTACGGATGAAAAACTCCTCGCGGAACAGGGCCAGCGCCAGATCGCCGTCGCCATAATGCGCGGCGAGCAGGGCCAGCGCGTCCAGCCTGTGCGGCCCCTTGATCGTCTCGTTGTTCAGCGCGGCGCCCAGCACGGCCAGCGCCGCGTCCGGCTCGCGCCAGACTCCGGCCACCTGGCGCAGGATCGCGCTCGCCCCGTCCTCGTCATAGGGATAGGCGGCCAGATGCGCCTCGATATCCTGCGCGTAGCGGGTCTCCAGCAGCCGCACCAGATGCTGGAACGCCCATGCGGTGTCGTCGCCAGGCAAAGTGCGCGCATGCGCGTATTCGGCCAGCGCGGCGGCCGGCTCCTCCGTCATGTCCAGCGCCCAGGCCAGCCGCGCCGACATGACAAAGGAGAGCGGATCGCTCTGGCGCGCGGCGCGGAATAGCGGCAGCGCCTCGAACGGCCGGCCCGTATGGATCAGGAACACGCCTTCAATATCGGCGGCGTCCACCGGCGTCGGCGCCGCGCCGCCGCGCGCCTCTTCCAGCGCCCGCGCTGCCTCCGCCCAGCGGCGCTCGCGCATCAGCAGCCGCGCGCTGACGGCGGTGGTTTCCCAGCGGTCCGGGGCGCTTTGCCGCGCGCGCGCCACCGCCTCGCGCTGCACATCCCGCCAGACGCCGGCGGATTCATGGTCTTCGACCTCCAGCGCGTCGGCTGCGCGCGCCATCGCCGCCCATGCCGAGCCAAAGCCGGAGTCGAGGGCCACAGCGCGGCGGAACTCATCCACCGCGGCGTTCAGCATCGGCACGCCGGACTGCGCCAGATAGGCGCGGCCGCGCAGATAATGCTCATAGGCTTCCGCGCTGGCCGTTCCGGCGTCGCTGGCGCGGGCTGCGCGTCCCGTGGCGGGCGCGCCGCCCAGCCTGTCGCGCAGCGCCGCGGTGACCGCGGCGGCGATCTCGTCCTCGATGGCGAAAATATCGTCCGGCGCGCGGTCATAGGTTTCGGTCCAGACGCGATAGCCGTCCTGCGTCGAGACCAGCGCGGCGGAGATGCGCAGCCGGTCGCGGTCGCGGCGCACCCCGCCGGTCAGCAGATATGAGACACCCAGCGTCCGGCCGATGGCGCGCGGGTCGGCGTTCGCCTCCGCCACGGCGGCGGAGGAGAGCTGCCCCGCCACATTCAGCCCGTCCAGCCCGGCCAGGCCGTCCATGATCGCCTCGGCCACTCCGCCCGCGAGCCAGGCCTGATCGCCGGCCGGGCTCAGATCCTCGAACGGCAGCACGGCGATGGAGGTTTGCGGCGGCGGCGCGGTCAGGCGCATCGCCCCCCAGACCAGCCCCAGCGTCAGCACAATGGCGGCCCCGATGGCCGCGGCGCGCAGCCCCGGCCTGCGCCACAGCGCCCGGATACTCCCGGCGCTGGCGGCGGCGGGTGGGGCGGGGGC
Source organism: Euryhalocaulis sp. (assembly GCA_050486445.1). GTDB lineage: Bacteria > Pseudomonadota > Alphaproteobacteria > Caulobacterales > Maricaulaceae > Euryhalocaulis. The sequence continues at coordinate 3,124 of JBJHDH010000040.1, read as the reverse complement.
CGGGGTCTGGCTCCCTTCCGCCGAGACCGGCGCGATGAACTGATAGCCGCGCCGGGGCACGGTCGCGATCAGCCGGGGGCTGGCGGGGGAATCGTCCAGCATCCGGCGCAGGGCCGAGACCGCCTGGTTCAGGTTGTTTTCGTCGACCGTCACATCCGGCCACACCGCGTCCATGATCTGCTGCTTGGTCAGCAATTCGCCCGGCCGCGACAGAAACAGCATCAGCAGGTCGAAAATCCGGGGCTGGAGCGGAATGTCCGCTCCGTCCGGCCCGGTCAGGCGGCGGCGCGCCGGCTCCAGCCGGAACCCCGAAAACGTCAGAGTTTCCTCCGCCGGCGGCGCGCTCATTGGATCGCCTTCACAAGAATTCAGAACGTTTCAGGCGCGGCCCGGCGCGCATGCGCCCGAACCTGTGCAACAGATGCAGATTACGGGCGGGCCGCGTCAAAACAAAGCCGACAGGCTGCGGGTCCGGCCCGAGGGAGGCGTTACGGATATGACCGAAGGCCGGAGTCCGGCTGCGCGCCGTGCATGAAGGCGCGTGGCGCGCATCGTTTTTCGATGTGTCTGCTTTATACCGTCCAGCCTGTGAAACGGCCGGACGCCCGGATCATTAAACACCAGCCTCTCCCGCCCAATCAGCCAGAACCAGCGATCAGGATAACAAGAACCATGACAACGACCGAAACGCCGACCCCGCCCCGCCCGCGCCGCCGCCGCGCTGGCGTCCTGGCCCTGCTGGCCGGCGCCGCCCTGCCGTTCGCGCCGCTGGCCGCCATCGCGCAGGAACAGGGGGCACAGGAACAGGCGGCGGATTCCGCAGGTCAGCCGTTTCAGACCGCCCAGCTCCAGACCGGGCAGTATCTGGACCGGATCGTGGTCACCGCCACGCGCAGCGCCCGCGCCCTGCGCCACAATATCGGCAATATCGCCGCGCTGGAGGCGGAAGAGCTGGACCTGATCGGTCCGCACCACGCCTCCGAGGCGCTGAACCGCATGCCCGGCGTCAATGTCCAGCGCGGCAGCCAGGTCGAGCACAACACCGCCATCCGCTCCCCGGTTCTGGTGGCCGGCGCGGGGCAGGGCAGCTTCCTGTATCTGGAAGAGGGCGTGCCGATGCGCGCCGCCGGTTTCGGCAACGTCAATGCGCTGTTTGACGCCAACGATGTGATTGGCGCGGGCGTCGAGGTGGTGCGCGGGCCGGGCGGAGCGCTGTACGGCTCCAACGCCGTGCACGGCATGATCAATTTCCTGGTGCGCTCGCCGGCCACGCAGCCGGGCAGCTATGTCGAGGCGGCCTATGGCTCGTTCGACCGCTTCACCGCGCGCGGCTGGACCTCGCAGGTGCTGGACGATGAAGGCAGCGGCTATTTCATCGGCCTGTCCGGCGGGTCGGATGGCGGCTGGCGCACCGATTCCGGCGTCGACCAGCAGAAGGTCACGGCGCGCGTCGATTTCAATCGCGGCGATATCCGCACCCGCACGATTTTCAGTTTCGTGAACATCAATCAGGAAACGGCCGGCTATGTGCAGGGGCCGGACGCCTACAAGGACCGCGCGCTGTCGCGCATCAATACTTTCCCCGAGGCGTTCCGCGACATCCGCGCCTGGCGCTGGTCGACGCGGATCGACTGGAACAATGGCGGCGCCTGGACGCTCTCGGCCACGCCGTTTGCGCGCAAGAACGAAATGTCGTTCCTCCAGCATTTCCTGCCCTATCAGGGGCTGGAGGATAACGGCCACTGGAGCGTCGGCAGCCAGTTCGCCGCCTATCGCGACATGGCGAACGGCCAGTTGATCCTTGGTCTCGATACCGAATACACCAAGGGCTATCTGTGGGAATTCCAGCAGCGCCCGTCATTCGGCGCCTTCCCGCAGGGCGTGCATTACGATTACGACGTCAAGGCGCTGGTGCTCGCGCCTTATGCGCATCTGGAATACCAGCTCACAGACCGGCTGCGCCTGGAAACCGGCCTGCGGCTGGAGATGACCGATTACGACTACACCACCAATGCGCCGACGGGGATCAATGGCCGGTTCAACGTGCCGGCGGACCGCAGCGACGACTATCAGACGCTGACGCCCAATATCGGTCTTGCCTACGACATCAACGCCAGCGCCATCGCCTGGGTGCGCTATGTGCGCGGCGCGCGCGCGCCGCAGACCAGCGATCTGTATCGCTTGCAGGATCAGCAGACGGTCGGCGACATCAAGGTCGAGACGCTGGACAGCATCGAGGCCGGCGTGCGCGGCCAATGGGGTCTGGCGGCGTTCGAGCTGGTCGGTTTTGCGATGGACAAGCGCAATTTCTTCTTCCGTGACGCCGACGGCCTGAACGTGGCCGATGGCAAGACGCGGCATGTGGGGCTGGAAGTCTCCGGCTCTGTTCCGCTGGGCGACCAGTTCACGGTGCGCGGCGCCGCGACGCTGGCCCGGCACACCTATCGCTTCACCCGCACGGTGGGCAATTTCAACGAGAGCATCACCAGAGGCGACGATATGGATACCGCGCCGCATCTGCTGGCCGGCGCCCAGCTCGTCTGGACGCCGACGGACAATTTCCTGGCCGAACTGGCCTGGACGCATGTCAGCTCGTATTACACCGACGCGGCCAACACCCAGACCTATCCGGGTCATGACGTGTTCGATCTGCGCGCCCAATGGCACATCAACGACACGATCAGAGTGTTCGGCGCGGTGCGGAACCTGTTCGATAAAAAATATGCTGAACGGGCCGACTTTGCGCTTGGCAACGAACGCTATTTCCCCGGCGAACCGCGTGGCTTCATGGGCGGCCTCGGGCTGAGTTTCTAGGCGAGGCCCGATTGGCCCCACCCCTGCCCTGCGCGCAGGGGTGGGGCCAGTCATTTTCAAAAGCAGCATGATTCAGACATACGCCTGTAGCGCCGCGCGGTTGTGCCGCCGGATCATAGGAAATTGAGGGAAGCGGGGCGCCCGCTGGGACGCGGGTGTCCTGTCCTTGGTACGTATGGTGCGCCCCTTTGAGCGCCCCGCGCGTGGATTTGCCGGAACGTCTCCGTCCCGATTCCAGTCCAGGGTTTTGACGCGGTCGGTCGTTTAGTGCCGCTCGCCGCCCTGAAGGCCCTGCCGGAGCTTCAGGCTA
>JBJHDH010000039.1:0-24373 GCA_050486445.1 Euryhalocaulis sp. | reverse complement strand
CGCCCCGCGCGTGGATTTGCCGGAACGTCTCCGTCCCGATTCCAGTCCAGGGTTTTGACGCGGTCGGTCGTTTAGTGCCGCTCGCCGCCCTGAAGGCCCTGCCGGAGCCTCAGGCTATCATCCCTGAAGCACGGACAGGCCACGCACTTCCTTCCCCCACGTTGATTGCGCGCGTCCCTCGTGAGGAAGGAACAGCACCATCCTATGCGCGGCGGAGAGGTGTTGGAGATTTGCGGAAACTTGCGCGCAGTTTTTGGCGCAACCGATTGATTGCGCCGGGGGCGAGGGCGCATCTCTCCCGGGGGATTTTAACTGCGCCGCGCATGAAGCCGAAGCGGTCTTTCATGCGTTCCTGCGGAATGGATGACGATCTGGAGACGATGGATCGCGCCGCGCTGATCGCCGAGGCGCGAAAGCTGCGCGCCGGAATCCGCGCGCATCGCGACAGTTCCGGTCATGCGCTGTGCTGGCATCATCCGCAGCTCTGGGGCCTGCTGCCCGAGCCGGTCCCGGCCGGGATCGCCGTGCCGCCCTGGCCGAAATTCCTGCGCGGCTGCGTGAAATACCGCGAGTCGCTGGACCGCGAACTGCCGGACGCGCCCGTGCACGACGCGGAATACGGCGCCGGACACGGCACGGAGCGCAACAGAGCCTAGCGGTCGCCCGCGCCGGGGGCGGGGGTGGGCGTCGCCTCTTCCTCGATGGCGTGAGGGGCGGAATCGCCCGGCCGCGCCCCGTGCTTGCGCGCGATGGCGAACACCACGCCGGACAAAGCCAGCACCGCGATCAGGTTCGGCGCCGCCATCAGCCCGTTAAACACCGAGGAGAAGGCCCAGACCGCCTCGTTCGCCCAGACCGCGCCGAGAAAGGCCATCAGGCACCAGACGACGCGATAGGGCGCGACGGCTTTGGCGCCGGCGAGATATTCGATGGCGCGCTCGCCGAACAGCGACCAGCCGACCAGCGTGGTGAAGGTGAACAGCACCAGACCCGCCGTGACGATCCATTGGCCGCCGGGCAGCGCCGCGCCGAAGGCCTGGCTGGTGAGGGCGGCGGGCGTGCCATAGCTGGACTGCCAGATCGGCAGGCCCGCGGCGAGCTGCGCGCCCGCATCGTTCACCAGCGCGAAGATCGGCGGCGCGGTGAGGATCACCAGCGCCGTCATGGTGCAGATCACGATGGTGTCGATAAAGGTTCCGAGCATGGCGATCAGGCCGAGCCGGTGCGGATTGCGCGTCTGGGCGCTGGCGTGCGCGATGGCGGCCGAGCCCAGTCCCGCCTCGTTTGAGAAAATGCCCCGGCTTGTGCCGGCGCTGATCGCGGCGGCCACGGCCGCGCCGACAAAGCCGCCGGCCGCCGCCGCGCCACTGAACGCGCCGGTGAAAATCATGCCGAAGGCGGCGGGGATGGCGGGCGCATTCAGCAGCAGGGCAACCAATGCGCCGCCGACATAGATCAGCGCCATGAACGGCACCAGGGTCTCGGCGGTGCGGCCGATGGAGCGCACGCCGCCGACAATGACGGTGAGCACCAGAATCGCGATGACGATTCCGCTGACCCAGACCGGAATGCCAAAACTGCTTTCCAGCACGCCGGCGGCGCTGTTGGACTGCACCATATTGCCGATGCCGAAGGCGGCGATGGCGGTGAAGAAGGCGAACAGCCAGGCCAGCCATCTCCAGCGCGGGCCAAGGCCGTTCTTGATGTAATACATCGGGCCGCCGACATGCTCGCCGCGCGCGCCGACCTCGCGATAGGTCAGCGCCAGCACGGCCTCGGCGTATTTGGTCGCCATGCCGAACAGCGCCGTCATCCACATCCAGAAAATCGCGCCCGGCCCCCCAATGACGATGGCGGTGGCGACGCCGGCGATATTGCCGGTGCCGACCGTGGCGGCGAGCGCGGTGAACAACGAGGCGCGCGGCGAGATGTCGCCATCTTCCGAGCGGCCGGTGCCGGTGCGCCGGAACAGCATCATGATCGCCTGCGGCAGGCGGTAGAAGGTCATCAGGCGCAGGCCGATGGTGAGGTAAAGCCCCACGCCCAGCAGCAGCACGACCAGAACCGGGGGTAGAATGGCGGCGGGCGACCAGCCCCAGACCAGCGAATCCAGAGCCGCCAGCGCCGACGAAATATCCATGTCCAAAGCCCCCGGTAATCCCCTTCCCGGAACCTAAAGAAAGGCGGCGCGGCTGGAAACGCGAAAAATTGCCGGGCCGGGCCGCCCTACACCCCGGCGGGCCATCCTTCGCGCCGCGCGCCGTCCAGCGCCCCGACCAGGCGCGCGCCAAACGTCGCGCGCTCTGGCGGCGACAGAAACGCGCCAAGCACCAGCACCCGGCCGGAAGAAACCAGCCGCACCTGGCCGTCATGCTTCATCGGCCGGTCGGTTTCGACCCGCACAAGCCAGGGCGCCGCGCGCCAGCGCCGCGCATGGCCGGACGGATAGATGCGCAGCACCTCGACCGTATCGGCGGTGACGCGCACCGCCTCGCGCAGCCGGCCGGAACGGTAGGACAGGCGGAAGGCGAGCCAGACCAGAAACACGTCCAGCCCGAAAAACCCGACCACCGGCCAGGCGCCCATCGAGATAAAGGCGATCCCGGCGAAAAAGCTCGCCGCCACAAGCACGCTCATCAGGATCAGAAAGGCCGGGCCGGACAGCGAGCGGTTGGGCCGCAGCACCGCGTCCATATGCAGGCGGCCGGGCGGATCGGCGGGCGGCGCCTCGCCCTTGCGCAAGGGTTCGTGCGGCCAGGTTTCGATGCGTCCGCCGGTCTGGGCCATGAGCGGACTTTACCCGCGCCGCGCGGCGGGCGGAAACGCCGGGCGCAGACGCTGGCCCGGCGCGTGCGTGCGCGCTATCGCTACGCCATGCCCCGGCGCCGCACCCGATTGACGAAGGACGAGGCCGAACAGGTTTTTTCACGCCTGTCGGTCAATCGTCCCGATCCGAAGACCGAGCTGGTCTATCGCGATCCATTCACGCTGCTGGTCGCGGTGGTGCTGTCGGCGCAGGCCACGGATGTGGGCGTCAACAAGGCGACGCCCGGCCTCTTCGCGCTGGCGCCAACGCCGGAAAAAATGGCGCGCCTGACCCCGGAACAGGTGGAAGAAAAGATCAAGACCATTGGCCTCTACCGCGCCAAGGCGAAGAACGTGGTGGCGCTGTCGAAAATTCTGATGGAGCAGCATGGCGGCCAGGTGCCGCATACGCGCGAAGCGCTGGAGGCGCTGCCCGGCGTCGGGCGCAAGACCGCCAATGTGGTGCTGATGGAGGCGTTCGGCGAAGCGGCCATCGCCGTGGACACGCATGTCTTCCGCGTCTCCAACCGCACCGGGCTGGCGCCCGGCAAGACCCCGGCCGCGGTGGAGGCCGGGCTGATGACAATCGTTCCGCCGGATTATCTGCGCGGCGCGCATCACTGGCTGATCCTGCACGGGCGCTATGTGTGCAAGGCGCGCAAGCCGGAATGCTGGCGCTGCGTCATCGCCGATCTCTGCCTCTATAAAGACAAGACCCCGGCGCCGGGCGGCGCGGCGTAACAATCAGTCCGCCGGGCGGACCAGATCAGCGATGCGCATCGTTGCGCGCAACTGGCGCAGCATGGTTTCCGCCATATCGTGGAAACAGCCCTGGTCGTAGCGCACGATGCGGTAATAGCCGTCCTCGCGCCCGATCATGATCTCCGCCGTGGCGCGGCCGGTTTCGGGGCCGGGACAGAGATCGGGATTTTCGGGCGTGATGTCTTCCGGCATGTCATCAAAGCCCGCGCGCAACAGAATGTCCTTGGCGCGCTCGAGCGAGTCCTCCGCCGGTCTGTTGTCAGATCGGTCCGCGCCCTCGGTGAAGCGCGAGCCGAACAGCACATACTGGCCTTCGGAATGGAGCGTCAGCTCATAGACCGGGCAGGCGCCCGCGCACGGGCCTTCGGCGAGCCTGATATAGTCCGCCGTCTCCACGCTCAGCGGAATAAAGACCGGATAGTCCGGATACGGCGCCGGGTTGCTGGCGCAGGCGGCCAGCAGCAAAGCAGCAGATGTCAGCAGGAGCGGAGCGGACGGGCGCATCCGGTCCTCTCCCCCGAAACCGGCGGGCATGCAAGCGCCGCCGGTTGTCAGATACGCCGCCGCCTCCTAAGCACCCCGCTGTCCATAATGTGAGAAGAGGGCCAGCCGCATGACCGCAACAAGATACGACGTGCTTGGCGTCGGCAACGCCATTGTCGACATGATCAGCCCGGTGCTGGAGGATTTCCTGACCGAGCACGGCATCAATAAAGGCGGCATGACGCTGATCGAGCAGGACCGGGCCGAGGCGCTGACCGCCGCGTTTGGCGACGACGTCACCCAGATTTCCGGCGGTTCGGCCGCCAACACCATCGCCGGTATCGCCTCGTTCGGCCTTAACGCCGCCTATATCGGCAAGACGGCGGACGACGCGCAGGGCGCCAGCTTTCGCGAAGGCATGCAAACCATCGGCGTGCATTACGACACCGCGCCGCTTTCCGGCGGGCCGGCCACCGCGCGCTGCATCATCGCGGTGACGCCGGACGGCGAGCGGTCAATGTCCACTTTTCTTGGCGCATCGCCGATGTTTTCGAAAGAAGACCTCGACCCGGCGCTGATCGAGGCGTCGTCCATCGTCTTTCTGGAGGGCTATCTGTTCGACCGCGAGGAGGCCAAGGCCGCCTTTGTGCGCGCCGCCGAGATCGCGCAGGCCGCCGGGCGCACAGTGGCGCTCACTCTCAGCGACGGATTCTGCGTTGACCGCCACCGCGCCTCGTTCCGGCATCTGGTGAAGAACCATGTCGATATTCTGTTCGCCAATGAGAGCGAGATTCTGTCGCTCTATCAGGTGAGCGATTTCGACTCCGCCGTGGCCGAGACGCGCAAGGAATGCGCGCTGGCCGCGCTGACCCGCTCGGAAAAAGGCTCGTCCATCGTCACGCCGGACGATGTGATCCATGTCGCGGCCGAGCCTGTGGCGCGCGTGCTGGACGCCACTGGCGCCGGCGATCTTTACGCCGCCGGATTTCTTTCGGGTGTGGCGCGCGGCAAGCCGCTGGCCGAATGCGGGCGGCTCGGCTCCATCGCCGCGGCGGAAGTGATCTCCCATTTCGGCCCGCGCCCGGAGACCTCGCTGAAAGACCTCGCGGCCAGCAAGGGCGTGGTGGTTTAGATCTGGGGATTAATTTTCAATACCGGTGTGAAACCAAGGATTTGGTTTCACGATTATCCACAGCTTGATGCGGTGGCGGACGTTGCCCCCTTTATTCTTTTATGGGTGAGTCCTCGTTGGCACTCGAGCGATTCGAGTGCTGCGAGGGGCCGCCGCGACCTACAAAAATCAGGCGGCCCCATCGCCTCATCAACTACGCTGAACGCGAGTTGTGTCATTGCTTACGCAATGCACGGATTCCGCGTCAAGCGTCCATGGAATCCTTATTCATGAAAACTCGATCACGCGCATTCACATTCGAGGAAGCGGTTGAGGCAATTTATCGCTATTGGTTGGGCGATGTTGTTCAAGACATCACGGCTGCCTACGGGGTGAACACTCACCGTCTTTATGAGGCGCTGAAGGGAAATGAACATCCCGGAGCGTCCGAAGCAGCGATGCAAAAGCTTGAAATTTCTCATCCCGAAAAGGCCCTCGCGCTTCAAACAAATGGGTCTTTTCCGCTTCGAACGAATCGGGGGGTGTCCCACCCTGATCTTTTCACTTAGCGGTCGGCGTTACCGCCGCAGGCGAACATAGAGCGCGCCGGCGCCGCCGTGACGCTGGTGCGCCTCGGCATAGCCGGAGACATGCGCCGCCTCTTCGCGCAGCCAGTCCGGCGCGGCGCGGCGGATCGCGCCCTCGCCGGCGCGGCCCTTGCCGGTGACGACCAGCACGACATGCGCGCCCTGTGCGCGCTGGCGCGCCACGAACCGGCCGAGCGCGGCGCGCGCCTGAGCCTGCGTCATGCCGTGCAGGTCGAGCGTCGCGTCGATCTCCAGCCTGCCGCGCCGCACACGGCGTTCGCCGGCGATATCCGGCGGGGCGGCGGGCGTTTTCGCGGCGGCGTGTTTTACCGGCGGCGGCGTGCGCGGGGCGGACGTTCGCTCCGGCGGCGGGGCGCCGGTTTTTGATTCCGCCTCTGGCAGTGCGCGGCCGGGCAGGGGTCTGGCGGTACGTGCGACGCGCCGCCAGATCAGCGTCTCTTCCTCGCTGAGTCCGCGGCCGTCTTTCTCTGTCATGATCGTGCGTGCATCTTCAGCTTCGCGGACTCAACTGGGCGGCCTCAACTGCGCGGGCCGGCCAGCCGCGCCGCGACCGCGTGCGGCGCCAGCACCGTCCAGCGCGCCTGCGCCCGGGTGACGCCGGCGCGCGCGCCCGCGTCATCGCCCGTGCCAAAAAACAGATCGCCGCGCAGCGGCCCGGTAATGGCGCCGCCGGTATCCTGCGCCACGACCAGCAAGGCCGTCTCCTGCCCGCGCCAGTCCCCGGGCGCGGCGGGCAGATTCGCCTCGATCCAGACCGGCGCGCCATAGGCGTGAAAGCCGGGGTCCACCGCCATGCTGCCCATCGCCGTCAGAGGCGCGCCCTGCGCCCCGCGCGGACCGATGGCCGGATCGCCCGCGGCTTCCGCCGCGAAGAAGACATAGCGCGGATTTTCGTTGAACAGCGCCCGCGCCGCCTCTGGCCCCGCGCGCTGCGTCCAGGCCTGGATATTCTGCATCGAAGCGTTGTCGGCGGTCAGCTCGCCGCGCTGGATCAGCACCTGGCCAATCGAGCGATAGGGACGCCCGTTATGCGCGGCGAAGGCGGCGCGCTGACGCGCGCCATTGGGAAAGGCCAGCCGACCCGAGCCCTGAACCTGAAGGAAAAACGCCTCGACCGGCCGCGCCCAGGCCAGAACCGGCGCGCGGTCCGCCGCGATGTCGGCGCGGGAATCATAGGGAACCAGCGCGCCGTCGCGCACCATGCCGGTCAGCGAACGGCCCGCCAGATCGGGATCGAACACGCCGAGATTGACCTGCACCAGATCGGAGGGCTTTGCGTGCAGAGGAGCGGAAAATTCCTCGGAGGGCGCGGCGCGCACTTCCAGCTCCGGCTCGTAATAGCCGGTCAGCAATCCGGTTTCCGAATCCGCCGCTTCCGCGCGCAGCGGCGTGAAATGGGCGGCGAAGAACGCCCGCGCCGCGTCGGCGTCCGCCTCTGCGTCCTCGCCCGACGGAACGGGCGGCAGCGCGCCGCAGGCCGGACTCCATTCGCTGACCACGCCCCATTGCGGGGCGCGCGCCGCCATCGGCGCGCCGGGGTCGCGGGCCAGAATCAGCGCGCAGGAGCGTCGGAACGCCTCCAGCGCCGGGCGCAGATCGGCCGTGTTCCAGCCCGGCAGCGCCGCGAACATGGTCTGCGACAGGATCAGTTCGGCGGGCGCCGGGGGTCGGGCGGGCTCTGGCGGCGCGGCCTCGGGCGCCGGGGGGCGCGGACCGCAGGCGGCGGCAAGCAGCAGAACGGCGGAAACCGTGAAAAAAACGGGGGCGAGGCGCGGCGTCATCCCGGAGAATCCCTGTGAATCGTTGGAGCATTTCCGCTCTTCCTCGAATCGCGGGAATGCCCCAACGCTTTGTTTTGCCGCGTTTCCGGACGGCGAACCGGTTGCTGCTTCGTCTGGAAACGCTCCAGAGATTCGCCGCAAATAGTTAAGAGGCGGAAACCATGACGGAAATCAGCCGGGAATCCCTGAAAATGCTTTAGCTGCGCGAGACCTTGGCCAGCAGCCAGTTGGGATCGCGCGCCCGCACGTCGCGCTCGAAGGTCCAGACCTCGTGCGCATGGCGCACGCGGGAGGGATCGCCCTCCACCGCCTCGCCATCGGCATTGCGCAGCACAGTGGCGAGATCGGCGTCGAACCCCACTTTCACCCGCGCCATGCGCCCGGCCAGCTCGGCGTCCTCGATCTTCACCTCGGCCAGCCGGACAATGTCGGTGGACTGGCTGAGACCGCGCTGTTCGCGCTCGGCGATGGAGGCGTCATATTTCTCGTAAACGCTTGGGGCCAGAAACCGGCGCAGCGTCTCACGGTCGCCCTCGGCGAAGGCCCGCACGATCATCTCATAGGCCCCGCGCGCCCCGGCCAGGAAGGATTCCGGCTCGAAATCCCCGTCGGCGCGGCGGATCGCCTCCATGCCCGCGGCGCCGGGGCCGGTGAAGGCCGGGCGCGGGCCCTCCATCGGGTTTTTCGCGGTCCGCTCAGCCGTGGCGCGGTCCGGCTCCGCCCCCGGCGGCGGCGCCTGACGGCCAACGCGGCGGCCCAGCACCGTATAAAGACGGAACAGCACGAAGGCGGCGAGCGCGGCGAAGATCAAAAGCTGGAGCAGCATGGTCCTAATATAATGCTTTGGCGGCGTGCGTCAGCCCGCCCGTCACCCAATCTGACAGTCCTGGCCGTCTATGTGTCAGTCTTTCGCCGCCGCCGCCAGCCATTGCGGTTGCCGCACGGGGGAGGCGCGTGATAGGGCCAACCGGCATTATTGCCCGCCAGAGCCGGATGTCCGGCCGGCCGCCTTTCCGACGAGCTTCCAGGAACGAAACCCCGATGACCGATCTGCCCCCCGACGCGGCCGCTCCCGGCGCCGCCGGCGCCCAGTCCCAGGCCCCGCAACTGCGCGTGCTGGCGCAATATGTGCGCGATTCCTCGTTCGAGAATCCGGCCGCGCCGATGTCGCTGCGTGGCGATTTGCCGGCGCCGCAGATCCAGATGGCCATCGACATCGCCGCCCGCAATGTCGACCAGGACGCGGAGGAGATCTCGCTGCACATCAAGGCGACGGCCAAGCGCGGCGAGGAGACAGTGTTTATCGCCGAGCTGCTCTATTCCGGCCTGTTCGCCTTCATCAATATCCCGGAGGCCGAACGCCACGCGGTGACTTTGATCGAGTGTCCGCGCCTGCTGTTCCCCTTCGCCCGTCAGGTTCTGTCCGACATGACGCGCGAAGGCGGCTTTCCGCCCGTCCTGCTGGAGCCGCTGGATTTCGCCGCGCTCTATCGCCAGCGCATGCTGCAACAGCAGCAGCAAAACGAGCAGCAAGGCGGCGCCCAGCCCAATGGCAATGGCGCGGGTCCAAATGGAGATGGCGGGGATGGCGGAGACGGCCGCACGGCCTGATCTCCGGTCTCCGCCGTCCGCTCAGGCGGCGTAGAGTTTCCAGAGCGAATGATCGCCAAGGCTTTCGATGAACGCCTCATGCGCCGCGCGCTCCGCCTCGGTCGTGGGGTCGGGCGCGGGGCCGGGCCGCGCGCGGCTGGCGGCGGCGGCCTGACCGGCGACGACGCTGGCGGCCACGGAAAGATCCAGCCGGCGCTCGCGCCCGCCATTCAGCTCCAGATAGACTTCGGCCAGCAGATGCGCGTCGATCAGGGCGCCGTGCTTGTCGCGCTTGTCGAGCGAGATGCGGAACCGCTCGCACAGCGAATCCAGCGAATTGCGTACGCCGGGAAATTTGCTGCGCGCCATGATGAGCGTGCAGAGAAAGCGCTCCTCGGCGATTTCCGCGCGGCGGATGCGACCCAGCTCGAAATTGATGAAGGCGCGGTCAAACTCCGCATTATGCGCGACCAGCGGCGCATCCTCCACGAAGTCCAGAAACGCTTCCGCCACCTCGTCGAACAGCGGCTTGTCGGCCAGAAATTCGGTGGTGAGGCCGGTGATTTCGGTGACGCGCCGGGGCACGTCGCGCTGCGGATTCACATAAGTGTGGAAGGTGCGCCCGCTCGGGATAAAGTCGATCAGTTCGACACAGCCGATTTCGGTGATGCGGTCGCCCTCCGCCGGGTTGAAGCCGGTGGTTTCGGTGTCGAATACGATTTCGCGGCGAATCCCGCTCATTGAACGCCCCCCGGCGTATCGCCGCCGCGCCCGGCGCGGCCAACCCCTGTCAGACGCCCTGTGATGCGCTCCATGACCTCGCGCACCTGCTTGCGCGCCGCGGGCAGTCCCCGCCCCGTGTCGATCACATAATCGGCGCGCAGGCGCTTTTTCGAATCAGGCGTCTGCCGCGCCAGTATGGAATGGAAGCGCGCCTCCGTCATGCCGGGCCGCGCCAGCACGCGCGCCTTTTGCACAGCTTCCGGCGCGCTGGCCACGACAATGACATCGACATGTTCGTCCAGCCCGGTCTCGAACAGAAGCGGCGTGTCCAGCACCGCGACGCGCGCGCCCTGTGCGCGCTGTTCCGCCACAAAGCGCGCGCGCAATTGCGCGACCAGCGGATGCACCAGCGCCTCCAGCGCCGCGAAATCTTCCGGATTGGCGCGCAGATGCGATGCGAGTTTTTCACGATCCACAGCGCCATCAATGATGACGTCCGGAAAAATCGCTGCGATGGGCGCCACCGCCGCGCCGCCCTGTGCGTAAAGCTGCGTCACCGCCGCGTCGGAATCGAACAGAGCGGCGCCCTCCTCGGCGAACAGGCGCGCGGTTGTGGATTTGCCCATGCCGATAGAGCCGGTGAGGCCGACAACGATCATTGGCCCGATTGCTGCGCGATGCGGTCCAGCAGCACCTTTCTGATATCCACGCTTTCGGGCGGCGGCGCGCCATAGAGCGTCTGGAACGCCGGGCGCGCCTGGCCGATCAGCATATCCAGCCCGTCCACCGTGCGCAGCCCTGCTGCTTTCGCGCGCCGGATCAGCGGCGTTTCCAGCGGCTTGTAGATCAGGTCGTAGAAGACCGCGCCCGGCTGTGCATGGCGGAAATCCAGCGCATCGGCGACCGGCGGCCCGTCCGCCATGCCCATGGATGTGGCGTTGACGATGAGCGCCGCGCGCGCCCAGGCATCCGGCGGCGGCGGAAATGCGACAGGCTCGCCGCCCGCGGCGTCCGCCAGCGTGCGCGCTTTGTCCTGCGAGCGGTTGGAAACCAGCGGCGTGGCGCCTTCACCTGCGACAGCGTGCGCGACGGCCTGCGCCGCGCCGCCCGCGCCCAGAATCAGAACCGGGACGCCGCGCAACGCGACGTCCGGCGCCTGGCGCGTCAGACCATAGAGAAAGCCTTCGCCATCGCGATTATCGGCGATGATGTTTCCGCCGCGCGCATAGATCAGATTGGAGACACCAAGCGCCTCCGCTGTCTTGCTGCGTTCATCGGCAAGTTCGAACGCCGCGCGCTTGTGCGGCATGGTGACATTGAATCCGGCCCAGTAAGATTCTTCCGTGGCCGCATCAAAACGCGCGCGCACCTCGCGCACGAAATCCTCCGGCGCGACCTCCACAGCTTCGTAGCTTCCATCAATCCCGGCGGCCGCCAGCCAGGCGCCATGCAGCGCTGGCGAGAGCGAATGCCTGGCCGGAAAGCCGAGCACCCCCGCTTTGACCGTCATGACTCCAGACCCCCATGCGCGCGCAGCGCCGCCAGCAGCGGCAGCAGCGGCAGGCCCAGAACCGCGAAATAATCGCCCTCGATCCGCGCGAACAATTGCGCGCCCATGCCTTCCAGCTGATAGCAGCCGACGCTGGAAAGGATTTGCGGTCCCGCAGTCTTCAGATAACGCGCCAGGAATGCGTCGCTGTAATCACGCATTGTCATGCGCGAGACCGCGTCATGGCGCCAGATAATGCCGCCGTCTTGCGCCAGCGCGACGCCGCACAGCAATTCGTGCGTGCGCCCGCGCAGCGCGCGCAGCCTGTGCGCCGCCTCCGCCATGTCATGCGCCTTGTCGAGCATACCGCCCTCATGCGCCAGAACCTGATCGGCGCCGATGACCAGGCCCGGCCGCCGGGCCGAGACCGCCAGCGCCTTGCGCGCCGCCAGTTCGGCGGCGATGGAAGCGGGCGCCGCGCCCGCCATTTCGCGCTTCACCGCGTCCTCATCCACGCCCGGCGCTTCGCTCTCGAACGCAATTCCGGCGGCGGCGAGGACGTCGCGGCGAATGGCGCTGGTCGATGCGAGAATGACGGGGAGGCGCGCGCTCACGGATGCTCGTGCTCGCTGATGATGTGCTCGCCGCGCCGGTCAGCCAGCATGTTGAGAATTTTCGCCGAGGATTCTTCAATCGAGCGGCGGGTGACATCGATGGTCGGCCAGCCATGCCGCGCGAACAGGCGCCGGGCCTGCAGCGTCTCTTCTTTCACGCGCAGCTCGTCGGCATAGTCCGTGGTCTTGTTCTCGTTCAGCGACAGCAGGCGGTTCTTGCGGATCGCCACCAGCCGGTCGGGCGTAGCGGTCAGCCCGACCACCAGCGGCCGGCGCAGCGAAACGATCTCTTGCGGCAGATCGACGCCGGGCACGATGGGAATATTCGCCGCCTTCACGCCGCGATGGGCCAGATAGATGCAGGTCGGCGTCTTGGAGGTGCGGCTGACTCCGACCAGCACCACATCGGCGTTTTCAAATCCATCGACATTCTGGCCGTCATCGTGCGCCATGGCGAAATCCAGCGCCTCGATCCGGTGATAATATTCGGCGTCCAGCGTGCGCTGCGCGCCGACCTGGCTGGAGGCTTCCTGCCCCAGATAGCGTTCCACCGCCTTCAGCACCGGGTCCATCACGGCGATGGCCGGCATTCCAAGCGCCATGCAGTCCTGTTCGAGCTGACGCCGCAGATCCGGATTGAGCACGGTGAACATCACGATGCCGGGCGCGGCCTCGATCTCTTCCATGACGCGGGCGAGCTGGCGCTGCGAACGCACCAGCGCATAGAGATGCTCTACCGGCATGACCTGTTTGAACTGGCCGCTGGCCGCGCGCGCCACGCTGATAAGCGTCTCACCCGTGGAGTCGGAGACCAGATGGATATGAAAATGACTGGGCTGGATCGGCCGCGTGTCGGGCATGGAAAATCTGGGGAACCTACCGGTTAATAACCCGTTAACAGTCTGGGCGCATGCAGCGGGAAATATCGTTTCCCGCCCTCAGGCGCTCACGGAAGCGTTTATAAGCGCTTTCCGGCGCCCAGTCCTGTCAGCATGAACATTTTGGCCGGTGGATAAAGCCCGGTGCGGGCATATCGCTCTTTTATCCATAGAGATTCCAGCGGCTGACTCCCGTTTATTCCCGCTCCAGGTCCGGATGAGACACAGGAAAACACAAGGGTTTTGCTCTTTATCCCGGATTTCCACAGAGCCGACGGGTTTCCTGCACAGGCACTGGATGAATCCGGGGAGAGTATGGGGGTTTTAAGCATTGTGAGTCTTGTCCACCGCTCTACCTTTTCCCCTACCTAAATAAACTCTTAAAGGAGGAATGATTGCACGGGGGTCCGGGCTTCTTTATGCCCCCTCTGCATGGCGTCCCAGATGAATCCAGACGACAAGCCAATCCTGAAAGCACTGCGGGGCGAAGCCCAGACACGGCCGCCGGTCTGGGTGATGCGTCAGGCCGGGCGCTATCTTCCCGAATATCGCGCGTTGCGCGAACAGGCGCGGGACTTCGTCAATTTCTGCATGACGCCGGAACTGGCCGCCGAGGCGACGTTGCAGCCGCTGCGCCGGTTCGATCTGTCGGCCGCCATCCTGTTCGCCGATATTCTGCTGGTGCCGATGGCGATGGGCTGCGATCTGCGGTTCGAGGCCGGCGAGGGGCCGAAACTTTCCTGTATCCGCGACCGGTCCGATGTGGCGCGGCTGAGGACCAAAGGCGCTCTGGACGTGCTTGCGCCGGTGGGGGAGACCGTGGCGCGGGTGAAGGCGCAGCTTGCGCCCGATGTCGCCCTGATCGGGTTTGCCGGCGCGCCCTGGACGGTGGCGGCCTATATGATCGAGGGCGAGGGCTCGCGCGACCAGATGGCGGCGCGGGTCTGGGCCTGGGAAGACCGTGACGCTTTTGAAGCGCTGCTGGATGCGCTGGTGATCGTCACCGCCGATTATCTGACGATGCAGGCGCGCGCCGGGGCCGAAGTGCTGAAACTGTTCGATTCCTGGGCTTCCGGCCTGCCCGAACCGATGTTCGAACGCGCCGTTATCGCGCCCACCGCCGCCATTGTGCGGCGTTTGCGCGCGGCGGGGGTGGAGACGCCCATTATCGGGTTTCCGCGCGGCGCAGGCGTGTTGGCCGAACGCTATGCGAAGGAAACCGGCGTCGATTGCGTGGCGCTGGACCAGTCGGTTCCGCTCGCCTGGGCGCGCGATCATGTGCAGGCGCACCGGCCGGTGCAGGGCAATCTGGATAATGCGCTGCTGCGCGCGGGCGGGGCGGAGATGGACAGCGCCATCGACGCCATTATCGAGGCGTTCGCCGGCGGCGGCCATATTTTCAATCTGGGCCACGGCATCACGCCGGACGCGCCGATCGGCCATATGGAGCGCCTGGTCAACCGGGTGCGTCATGGCTGAGACGGAATCCGGGACGGCGGGGGGCGGGCGCAAGACCGCCATTGTTCTCTTCAATCTTGGCGGGCCGGACCGGCAGGAAGACGTGCGGCCTTTTCTGTTCAACCTGTTCCGCGACAAGGCGATTATCGCTCTGCCCGGCGCGGCGCGCCTGCCGCTGGCGGCTCTGATCTCCAGCCTGCGGGCGAAATCCGCCCGCGCCAATTATGCGCTGATGGGCGGAGGCTCGCCGCTGCTGAAAGAGACGGAGGCGCAGGCCGGGGCGCTGAAGGCGCATCTTCAGGCGCGCGCGGAAGAGCATCCGGCGGCGCCGGCCCGTGACTGGCGCGTCTTTATCGCCATGCGCTATTGGCGCCCGTTCGTGGCGGAGACGGCGAAGGCGGTGCGCGACTGGGGCGCGGAGGATGTGGTGCTGCTGCCGCTCTATCCGCAATTTTCCACCACCACGACCGGCTCGTCGCTGGCCGAATGGGCGCGGGTGTTTGACGGCGCAGCGGCGCCTGGCGTGCATGGCGTCTGCTGCTATCCCGAGGCGCCGGGCCTTGCGGACGCCTGGGCGGAGCTGATCCGCGCCGCCTGGCGCGCGGCGGGCGCGCCGTCCGATCCGCGTCTTCTTTTCTCCGCGCACGGCCTGCCCGAGGCGACCGTGGCGCGCGGCGATCCCTATCCCGGCCATGTGGCGCGCACCGCGGCCGCCATCGCCGCCCGCCTGCCGGAATTCACCGATACGCAGATCTGCTATCAGAGCCGGGTCGGACCGATGCAATGGATCGGCCCTTCGACCGAGCACGAGATCGCCCGCGCCGCGCGCGAGGGAAAATCCATCCTGGTCTGCCCGCTGGCCTTTGTGTCGGAACATGTGGAGACGCTGGTGGAGCTGGACATCGAATATCGCGCCATCGCCGAGAAAGAGGGCGCGCCCGCTTATGTCCGCGTCCCGGCGCCGGGGGATCATCCGCGATTCATCGCCGCACTGGCGGACCTTGTCTTGCGCAGCCTTGATGCGCCGGGCCTCATTCCCGGCGAGCTGGCCCATGTCTGCCCGGCGGCGTGCATCTGTCCCCAGCGCAGGGCGGCGGCATGACCGGGCTGGCGCTGGCCTATGACTGGCTGCGCGGCCTGCATGTTCTGGCCGTGATTTTCTGGATGGCGGGCCTGCTCTATCTGCCGCGCCTCTATGTCTATCATTTTCAGGCCGAACCGGGCGGCGAGCTGGAGCGGACGCTGATTACGCAGCAGCGGCGGCTGTATCGCGGCATCATGACCCCGGCGATGATCGCGGCCTGGGTGTTTGGAATTCTGCTGCTGTTCTCCAATGCCGGACGGTCGGGCGGCTGGTTTTTCATCCATACCCTGCCCTGGGCGGTGAAGCTGCTGGGCGTTGTGGCCATGACCGGGCTGCACGGATTTTACGGCGCGGCGCGGCGGAAATTCGCCGCGGGCGCCCGGCCGCTGTCGGAGAAGGGCTGGCGGTTGTGGAACGAGGCCCCGGCGGTGCTGGCCATTATCATTGTGCTGGTCGCCACGGTGGCGCTGCGCTGAGGCGCCTGCGCCGCATCCGCCCCCACCCAGTATTCCCGGTTTGCGCTATTCGCTTGACTTGCCGGGTCAAAGCGTGGTGAAGCCAATACACGCGCCGCCCGTTCGGCCGCGCGTCCCCTCCATCCTCCGCGCCAGCCTGTTTCCGCCCCGGCGCGGCCAGACCCTTTCCCGCGACCCGTCCGCGCCCGGCGCGCCAGCCCATCCAGCCTCTACATCTCGAGCAAAAACCCGGATTCCCCATGAACGACGAGATCGATGAATTCGACGACGAGGACTTCGAGGACGAAGAAGTCGCTGAAAAGCCGCAGAAAAAGAAGATCAAGGGCTTGCCCGCGTCGATCCAGCTCGACGAACTGAAGGACAAGTCGCCGACCGATCTTCTGGCCTTCGCCGAGAAGCTGGAGGTGGAGAACGCCTCCTCCATGCGCCGGCAGGACATGATGTTCGCCATCCTCAAGGAGCTGGCCGAACAGGACGTCAATATTCATGGCGGCGGCGTGCTGGAGGTGTTGCAGGACGGGTTCGGGTTCCTGCGCAGCCCGGAGGCGAATTATCTGCCCGGCCCGGACGACATCTATGTCAGCCCGGCGCAGATCCGGCGCTTCGCCCTGCGCACCGGCGACACGGTGGAAGGCGAGATCCGCAGCCCGCGCGACGGCGAGCGCTATTTCGCGCTGCTGAAGATCAACACGATCAATTTCGAGGCGCCGGACGCCGCCCGGCATAAGGTGCATTTCGACAATCTGACGCCGCTCTATCCCGATGAGCGTCTGCATATGGAAGTCAACGATCCGACGGTGAAGGATCGTTCGGCGCGGGTGATCGACATCGCGGCGCCGCTGGGCAAGGGCCAGCGCTGCCTGATCGTCGCGCCGCCGCGCACCGGCAAGACGGTGATGTTGCAGAACATCGCCAAATCCATCGCCGAGAATCACCCCGAATGTTTCCTCATCGTGCTGCTGATCGACGAGCGGCCGGAGGAAGTGACCGACATGCAGCGCACGGTGAAGGGCGAGGTCGTCTCCTCCACCTTCGACGAGCCGGCCACGCGCCATGTCGCCGTCGCCGAAATGGTGATCGAGAAAGCCAAGCGTCTGGTCGAGCATGGCCGCGACGTGGTGATCCTGCTCGACTCCATCACCAGGCTCGGCCGCGCCTACAACACGGTGGTGCCGAGCTCCGGCAAGGTGCTGACCGGCGGCGTCGACGCCAACGCGCTGCAACGGCCCAAGCGCTTTTTCGGCGCCGCGCGCAATATCGAGGAAGGCGGATCGCTGACCATCATCGCCACGGCGCTGATCGACACCGGTTCGCGCATGGACGAAGTGATCTTTGAAGAGTTCAAGGGCACGGGTAACAGCGAGATCGTGCTGGACCGGAAGATCGCCGACAAGCGCGTCTTCCCGGCTATCGACCTCACCAAGTCCGGCACGCGCAAGGAAGAGCTGCTGGTGCCCAAGGAGCATTTGCAGAAAATGTACATCCTGCGCCGCATCCTCAATCCGATGGGCACGATGGACGCGATCGAGTTCCTGCTCGACAAGCTCAAGGGCAGCAAGACCAACGACGATTTCTTCGAGAGCATGAATACCTGACCGGAACTCACGAAGAGGGCGTTCACGAAGAGAGAGACCGGACGGGCCGCCAGCTTTGGCGGCCCGTTTTGTTTGGGGCGTCAGTCTGCGAGACGCAGGCCGCAATGCGCGGCGAAATGCCGATAGTCCCGGTCGCGGGTAATCAGCGGCACATCGTGGTCGATACAGGATTGCGCGATCAGCGTATGGGCGAGCCGTGCGCGCAGCCGCCGCGAAAGCAGCGCGGCGCGCGTGGCGCCGGCGCGAATCCAGTAATCAGGAAGAATGCGCATCACCGGCAGGCCGAGAAGCAGGGTGCGGTGACGCGCGGGCAGAGCCGGGTCGCTGAGAAGTTCGCTGAGGACGACCGGGGGAAGCACGAGATCGTCTTCACCCAGCGCGGCGTCGAGGCGGTTGGCGTCCGGACCTGCGTCGCCCTGGATATAGGCGATGAGCGTCGAGCTGTCCGCGGCGATCATTTTCCGTCATCGCGAAGCGAGTCCAGATCGACGGTGAACTGGAACGTGCCGCGCAGGTCGCGAATCCGGCTCTGTTTGTTCAGGCGCACCACGGTTTCCAGCGCGTACTGCACGGTTTCTTTTTTGGTTTTTTTGCCGGTGGCCTTCATGGCCCTGGCCATCAGCGCGTCGTCGATGTCGATATTGGTGCGCATGGTTCGCCCGATGTCCGATATGCCTGATGTTGAATGTGTATAGATATGGAAATCATACACATTCCCGCCGCTGTTGCAATCCATGCGGAACAGAGGGAGCGGGCGCCGGAGGCGCCAGCGAACAGAGCGGGATTTTTCGGAGCATTGCCTCTAGAGTGCGGAGACTGAATGGAGGGCCGCGCCGCATGAAAGTCACCGTCAATATCGACTGCTCGCCGCAGGAGGCGCGCGCGTTTTTCGGCTTGCCCGACGTCACGCCGCTCAATGAGGCGCTGGTCGGGGAAATGACGAAACGCATGTCGGAAAATATGGAACTGCTCGGCCCCGAAGCGCTGATGCGCCACTGGATGAGCGTCGGCGGCCAGATGCAGGATCAGTTTATCGACCTGATGCGCAGCGCCGCCGGCGGCGCGGCGAAGCCGAAATGAGGCGGCGCGCGGCGCGATGAGCCGGGATGTTCCCTCCGGCGCGCCGGCGCCGGACACGATCTTTGCGCTGGCCACCCCGCCCGGCCGCTCGGCCGTCGCGGTGATCCGCATCTCCGGTCCGGCGGCCGGCCCCGCGCTCACGGCGCTTTCGGGCAAGACCGGCGCGCCGCGCCATGCGCGGCTGGCCATGCTGCGCGATTCCGGCGAAGCGGTTTTCGATGAGGCGCTGACTTTGTGGCTGCCCGGTCCGGCCAGCGAGACCGGCGAGGATATGGCGGAGCTGCATCTGCATGGCGGCCCGGCGGTGATCGCCGCCGCCATAGAGGCGCTGGGTGCGCTCGGCCTGCGTCAGGCGCGGCCCGGCGAGTTTGCCCGCCGCGCTTTCGCCAATGGCAAATTCGATCTGACCCAGGCCGAGGCCGTCGCCGATCTGGTCGAGGCGGAAACAGAGGCCCAGCGCGCCCAGGCGCTGGCGCAGATGCAGGGCGGGTTGAGAGACCTTTATGAAGACTGGCGCGTACGCCTGATCGACATCGCCGCCCAGATCGAGGCCGAGATCGACTTTCCTGATGAGGGCGATGTTGCCGAGACGGCGAGCGCATCCGGCGGGCTCGCCGCGCGCGCCGGGCCGGACCTGGCCGCCTTGCGGGCGGAGATCGAGGCGCATCTGGATGACGGGGCGCGCGGCGAGCGGGTGCGCGAGGGCTTTATTGTGGCGCTGGTCGGCCCGCCAAACGCCGGCAAATCCAGCGTGCTGAATCGTCTGGCGCGGCGCGAGGCCGCCATTGTCACCGAGATTCCGGGCACCACGCGCGACGTGCTGGAAGTGCATTTGCGGCTGGGCGCGCATCTGGTGATCGCCGCTGACACGGCGGGGCTGCGTGAAACCGCCGACCGGGTGGAGGCCGAGGGCGTGCGCCGGGCGCTGGCCCGGGCCGAAAGCGCGGATGAGCGTATCGGCGTTACGGACAGCGCCGATCCGGCCGGGGCGGCGGGGCTTTCCGCCTTGTTGCGGCCCGGCGATCTGCGCCTGCTGAACAAATCCGATCTTGGCGGCCCGGCCGCCCTTCCCGCGCTGGAGGGTGTGACGGATATTCCGGTTTCCGCCCTGACCGGCGAGGGGTTCGAGGCGCTGGAATCGGTCCTGACCCGGATTGTTTCAGAGCGCCTGGCCGCCCGCGAGACGCCGTCGCTGACCCGCGCCCGTCACCGGGAGGGGGAGCGGCGAGCCGTGGAGGCGCTGGCCCGCGCGGAGACCCGGCTGGCGGACGCGCCGGATCTGGCGGGAGAGGATTTGCGTCTGGCCGCCCGCGCGCTGGAGGAACTGACCGGCCGCGTCGATGTCGAGGATGTGCTCGACCGGGTGTTTTCCCGCTTCTGTATTGGAAAATAGCATCCACTTTCCGCGTGTTTCACGTGAAACACGCGGGGAATGTTTCTTTGCCCGATACCATGCATTGTCTTCGGGCCTCCTCAGCATGAGGCTCGAGACGCGCGCTGTGCACGCTCCTCGGGATGAGGCTTGAGGACTGGGACAGACCGCTGTCCGCGCCTATTCCGCCGTGGGCAGGGCGAAATCCGAGGGCGCGGCGGGGATGCTGTCGGCATACTCAATCACCCAGCCGGCATCGGCCCGCCGGGCGATCAGGGTCGAGATCAGGCGCTGGCCGGCTGAACCCTGCGCTTCGGAGCCCGGGGCGGCCTGAATGGTCTGGTGAAAGCCCAGCAGCGCCACGTCCGGCGTCAGGAAGCGGACATGATCAATCTCCACATCCAGCGTCGTGCCCCGATAGATGCTGGCGAAGACGCCCGCATGGCCGTCGCGGACAGCCTCCCGGCCGCTCAGGCGCAGACCGCGCGGCAGCACCGCCTCGCCGTCTTCCGCGAACAGGGCGGCCCAATCCTCCGCGTCATTCGCGTCCCAGGCGGCCTGCATGTCCGCCGCCAACGCCCGCACCGCGCCCTCGTCCGCCGCGCCCTGGGCCAGACCCGGCCCTGCCGCCAGCGTCAGAACCGCCGCCGTCAAAATTGTGCGCATGGTCTTTCTCCCCGCTTCTCTGCCTGCCTGACTTTAGCCCGGGGATGTTTCACGTGAAACAGGGGGATTTTGCCGTGAGGGAAGGGCGAACTTCTCTCGGGCCTCATGGCGAGGAACCCTGAGAGCCGCCATCAGGCGGCGTCACGAGGAGCGTCTCGAAGCATGGTCCAGCCTGACACCCCCGCTGCCGCCCTCTGGAGCGCGCTTCGAGACACACGTTGTCGTTCACCGAACGACAACGTGTTCCTCAGCATGAGAGTTATGGGTGGTAACGAGGATGCTGACGCCCCTGTTTCACGTGAAACATGGGGCGCTGGCTGGACGCGAGCCAGGATCAGGCCTAAATCCGGCTGATGAGCGGGCGTAAGGACCATTTTGACGTCATCGTCATTGGCGGCGGCCATGCGGGCTGCGAGGCGGCCGCGGCGGCCGCGCGCCTTGGCGCCCGCACGTTGCTGCTGACCCACAAGATCGAGACCATCGGCGAAATGTCCTGCAACCCGGCCATTGGCGGCCTGGGCAAGGGACATCTGGTGCGCGAGATCGACGCGCTGGACGGGCTGATGGGCCGGGTCGCGGACGCCTCGGGCATCCAGTTCCGGCTGCTGAATCGCTCGCGCGGCCCGGCCGTACGCGGCCCGCGCACCCAGTCGGACCGCAAGCTCTATAAACAGGCCATGCAGGCGGCTTTGGCCGAAACGCCCAATCTGACAATCGAGGCCGGGGCGGTGGAAGACCTGATCCTGAAAGACGGCGCGGTCGCAGGCGTGGTCTGCGCGTCGGGGACGGAATACCGGGCGCCGCGCGTGGTGCTGACCACCGGCACCTTCCTGAAAGGCGTCATCCATATCGGCGCGACGCGGATTCCCGCCGGCCGCCATGGCGAAGCGCCCGCTGTCGGCCTCAGCGACAGGCTCTATCGGTCCGGCTTCCGCATGGGGCGGCTGAAGACCGGCACGCCGGCGCGGCTGGACGGGACCAGCATCGACTGGGCCGGGCTGGACATGCAGGCGGCGGACGAGCGCCCTGTGCCGTTTTCCTTCCTGACAGAGCGGATCACGGCTCCGCAGATTGAATGCGGGATCACCTGGACGACGCCGGACACCCATCGGATCATCGCAGAAAACATAGATAAATCAGCGGTTTATGGCGGCGCAATCGCCGGGCGCGGGCCGCGCTATTGTCCCTCGATCGAGGACAAGGTGGTGCGCTTCGCCGACCGCGACCGGCACCAGATTTTTCTGGAGCCGGAGGGTCTGGACGACGACACGATCTATCCCAACGGCATTTCCACCTCGCTGCCCGAGGACGTGCAGGCGGCGTTTCTGGCCACGATTCCGGGGCTGGAGCGGGCGCGTATCAAGCGCTTCGCCTACGCTATCGAATATGACCATGTCGACCCCCGTGATCTTCTGCAAACCCTTGAAACAAAACTGATCCCTGGCCTTTATCTGGCCGGTCAGATCAATGGCACGACCGGGTATGAAGAGGCGGCGGCCCAGGGATTGCTGGCCGGACTGAACGCCGCGGCGGCTTCGGCCGGTAGCGCCGAAATTCTCTTTGACCGCGCCGAATCCTATCTCGGCGTGATGGTGGACGACCTCACCACACGCGGGGTCACCGAGCCCTACCGCATGTTCACCAGCCGCGCCGAATACCGGCTGCGCCTGCGCGCCGATAATGCCGACCAGCGCCTGACTCCGCGCGCGATAGAACGCGGATTCGCGTCCACAAACCGGGCGCAAGTGTTCGGGCAGAAAATGGCGGCGCTGGAGGCGGCGCGGGCCGAGGCGCGGGCGCTCAGCCTGACGCCGCAACAGGCGGTGCGCGCGGGCCTGCGCGTCAATCAGGACGGCCAGCGGCGCAACCTTATGGAATTGCTGGCCTATCCGGATATTTCGCTGGTCGATCTGGGGCGCGTCTGGCCGCATATCGCGGACTGGCGCCCGGACATCGCCGAGCAGATCGGGATCGACGCTGTCTATGCCGGCTATCTGGAGCGGCAGGAGGCGGACATTCTCGCCTTCCGCCGCGACGAGGCGCTGCGCCTGCCGGGCGATCTCGATTACGCCGCCATTGGCGGCCTCTCGACGGAGGTGCGGGAAAAGCTGGCCGCCGCGCGCCCCGCCACGCTCGGCCAGGCCGGGCGGCTGGAGGGCGTGACGCCGGGCGCGCTCACCGCGCTGCTGGCGCATGTGCGCCGCGCCGCCCGCTCCGGGGATGGCGCTTCAGCGGCGAGCGCAACGAAAGACAGCAATGACCGCCGCCGCGCCTGAACCCCGTGCTGGCGCGACGGACGAGGCGGCGGGCGGCGCCGTTCCGCCCGCTTTGCGCGCGCAGTTTCACGCGCTGGGGTTCAGTGATGCGGCCTGCGCCGATCTCGCCGCCTGGCGCGATCTTCTCGCCGTCTGGTCGGCGCGGATCAATCTTGTCGGGCCGGGGGAGCTGGCCGGTTTCTGGGAGCGGCACGCGCTCGACAGCGCACAGATTTTTCCGCTGGCGCCCGCATCGTCACACCCGGCGCCGGCGCGCTGGATTGATCTTGGCGCCGGCGCCGGGTTTCCGGGGATCGCCATCGCCATCGCCCAGAAACATGCATCGGACAAAGAGTCCGGCGGCGAAGTCCTGCTGGTCGAATCCGCCGGCAAGAAGGCCGCGTTTCTGCGCGAGGTCGTGCGGCGGCTCGGTCTGAAGGCGCAGGTGGCGGATTGCCGTTGCGAGGACGTCCCGGCCGAGATCTTCGACGTGGTGACCGCGCGCGCCTTTGCGCCGCTGCCGCGTCTTCTGGCTGCCGCGCATCGCTTCTGGGGACCGGAGACAATCGGGCTTTTCCCCAAGGGAAAGGGGGTGGATGCGGAAATCCGCGCGGCGGAGCGTGACTGGCGCTTCCGGGCGGAGCCCGTGCGGAGTATCACCGGAGATGGCGCAATCCTGCGCGTGACGGAGCTGGCCCCGAAATGACCCGGATTCTGGCCATTGCGAACCAGAAGGGCGGCGTCGGCAAAACCACCACGGCGATCAATCTGGGCGCGGCGCTGGCGGCGGTCGGGCGGCGCGTGCTGCTGATCGATCTGGACCCGCAGGGCAACGCCTCCACCGGACTCGGCGTCGGACAGGAACAACGCCCTGTCACCACCTATGATGTGATGGTCGACGACGCGGCGCTGGAATCCGCCATCGTGCAGACCGACATTCCGGGCCTCGACATCGTTCCGGCGGAGGTCGAGCTTTCCGGTGCGGAGACCGAGCTGGCCGCCACGCCGCGCCGTTCCTACCGGCTGCGCGCCGCCATCGCGCGCATGACAGAGGGCCGGGCGGAAGGCGGCGCCGCGCCCTATGACGCTATTCTGATTGACTGCCCGCCGTCGCTGAACCTGCTCACGGTCAATGCGCTGACCGCCGCCGACGCGGTGCTGATCCCCGTGCAGTGCGAGTTTTTTGCGCTGGAGGGCCTGTCGCAATTGATGCGCACCGTGAAGCTGGTCGCCGACAGCCTCAACCCGGATCTGGAGATCGAGGGTCTGGCGCTGACCATGTATGACAAGCGTTCGCGCCTCTCCGACCAGGTGGCGGACGATGTGCGCAAATATTTCGGCGAAAAAGTCTATGAGACCATCGTGCCGCGCAATGTGCGCCTGGCCGAGGCGCCCAGCTTCGGCAAACCGGCCATCGTCTATGATTATGAATGCGCGGGCAGCCGCGCCTATCTGCGTCTGGCGCGCGAGCTTCTGAAGCGCGAGACGGCGGCGGAGGCGGCGGCGTGAGCGCCCGCACGCGCGGTCTTGGCAAGGGTCTGTC
>JBJHDH010000038.1:0-25453 GCA_050486445.1 Euryhalocaulis sp. | reverse complement strand
GCGCCGGGCCGCCCGAGCGGGCGTAGCTCAGGGGTAGAGCACAACCTTGCCAAGGTTGGGGTCGTGAGTTCGAATCTCATCGCCCGCTCCAGTTTCTCCAGACGCGAAAGCCCGGGCCGCGAAACCGGCCCGGCCGGGCGGAACGCTGGACTTTTCCGTGATTTATATCCGGCGTGATTTAGATTCAGATTGTCTAAAGTCAGGCGATCCAGACATTAAACGCCTGTGGCGCGGCCGGCATTCTGAATCCCGGCGCGCTGGAGTCCTGTCTTCTGGATCACTGAGCGCACATAGTCCGTCGAGTATTGATGTGCGTCTTCCAGTGTCTGCAGAAAGGCGCTGCACCACCATGCGGAATCGTATTCGCACAGCACGCGCATCATCGCTGCGTGCCTCTCCCGCCGCTCGTCCAGCCCCATGCGCAATGCGCGGTCGATGGCGCCAGCCTGCTGGTCTGTATCGTGCGGATTGACGATCAGCGCGCCGCCTTCCAGCTGCTCCGCCGCGCCGGCGAATTCGGAAAGCACCAGTACGCCGGGGTCGTCCGGGTTCTGCGCCGCCACATATTCCTTGGCTACAAGATTCATGCCGTCGCGCAGCGGCGTCACCAGCCCCACCCGCGCCAGACGCAGCAGGCCGGCAAGATCGTCGCGCTTCACGCTCTGGGCCATATATCGGATCGGCGTCCAGTCAATCTGGGCGAAAGCGCCGTTGATATGACCCACCAGCGTTTCGATCTCGTGGCGCAGATATGCATAGGCGTCGACCTCGCCACGACTCACCGGCGCGATCTGCATCATCGTTGCCTGTCCGCGCCATTCTTCGTGGCGCGCGAACAGCGTCTCCACCGCGTTTAGCCGTTCCGGCAGGCCCTTGGAATAATCCATCCGGTCGACGCCCAGAATGATCGCGCGGCCTTCCGCTACAGTGGCCAGGCGTCGCGTCAGCCGCCGGCGCGCGGCCTTTTCCGCCAGCGCTCCGAACGCCTCGGTGTCGATAGCGATGGGAAACGCCTCGGCGCGCGCCACATGACCGAGCGCATCCAGTCCGCCGTCGGGCAGAAAGACGCCATGCGCGAATTCCAGGATGTAGCGCTGGAAATTCGCGCGATCACGGCGGGACTGAAAGCCGATAAGGTCGCAGGCCATCAGCCCGGCCGCCAGATCCCTGTGCCGGGGCACGCCCTGAAACACTTCCGGCGGCGGGAATGGAATATGACAGAAAAAGCCGATGGAATTACGTACGCCCAGACGGCGCAGCGACCCCGCCAGCAGCAGCAGATGATAGTCGTGAATCCAGATCAGGTCGTCGGGCCGCAACAGCGCCGCCAGTCGGCGCGCGAACAGATCGTTCACCCGGCGATAGGCGGCGAAGTCGGAGTCCGCGAAGACGGCGAGATCGAGCCGGTAATGAAACGCAGGCCACAACGCACGATTGGAATAGCCGGCATAATAACCGTCATAATCGGCCTGGGTCAGATCGCAGACGGCGAAATCCGTTCCATCGCGCCGCGATTTGCGCACCGCATCCGGCCCGTCCGGCGTGTTGGCGGCGATCTTGCCGCTCCAGCCGAACCACAGGCTCTCCCGTCCCGCCAGTGCGTCCTTCAGCGCCACGGCCAGCCCGCCCGGTGTATTACCCGCCGCCGGCACGCGATTGGAAACCACAATCAGGCGCGGCGCAGCTTCTCCGTTGCGTTGCGGATCGGCCGCAACGGAGCGTTTAATGATCGAAACCATTGCTCTTGTTTTGTCCCGCCGGCGGACCGGCTTCCATGCACATACGTTTGGCGTGGCGCAGTGTTCCGCTGCACCTGCGAAAGAATGGCAGTTTCGCACCGCGGGAATACGGAAATTCCACTTCTATGAGAGCAGTTTCATCCCTGCGCGAGCCGCTCTAGGATCACAGCGCACATCGGGAATGGGGGGAGAAGCCATGAACAGGAAAACCATGCCGCCGGCCATGGCGGCCATCTTGTCCGCCATGCTTGCCGGCGCGGCTCTCGCGCAGGGCGGCCCGCCGCAGCGCGACTATCCGGTCGAGGCCGAGGGCACATCATGCCCGCGCGCGGAGCTGAAGGCGCTGGTCGATTCGTATTCCGCCGCGCTGGCCGCGCACGATCCCGCCGGTCTCGATCTGGCCGGTAACTTCCGTTTCACCGAGCAGGGCGACGTGCTGGCCGCCGGGGACAGTCGGCTGTGGCGCGGCGCCGGGGACTGGGTGCAGCGCAACGATCTGATCGACACCGAGCGCTGCGGCACGCTGTCCTGGGGCGTGATCGAGGAGGAAGGCCGCCCGGTGCATGTCGCGATCCGGCTACAAACCGCGGACGGCGGCGCCATCACCGAGGCCGAGCATATTGTCGGGCGCGAGGAAGCCTTCGTCTATAATCCCGATGTCGCCATCGCCTCCGGCTTTGTCGACTGGGAAGCGATCCTGCATCCGCGCCTGCGCCAGTCGCGCGCGGCGATGGTCGCGGCGGCCAATGATTATTTCGACATGTTTGTCGAGACGCCGGACGTCAATGTGCCGTTCGCCGACCGCTGCGACCGTTGGGAAAACGGACTCTATGCGACCGCCGACCAGCATAATTGCTCGCCCTATGGCACGAACCTGTATCTGACCCACACCGAGCGGCGCTTTCCGCTGGCGGACCGCGAGGCGGGTCTGGTCGCCGGTTTTGTGCTGTTCAACGAGGCGGTGCCGGACGTGCATGTCTTCTACATGCGCAAGGGGCTGGTGGAGTTCATCCAGGCCGTGATCGGCGCCGGGGTGGAAACCACCAACTGGCCCGCCGATCCGCAATAGGCGGGACGGTCATGCGCTGTTGCGGGCGCCGTCTTTCGTGTCTCGCGCTGCTGGCGCTCGCTGTAACGGCGACGCCGGCGGCGGCGCAGAATCCGGCGGCGCAACAACAGGCGACGCAGGCGGAACATGCGCGCATGATGGCGCTGCTGGGCATTGAGGCGTTGCGCCCCGGCGCCAATGCCGACCCCGCCGCGCCAAACCCTGCCAATACTGACGAGGCGAAGGCGACGCTGTATCCCGATCTACCCGATCCGCTGACCATGCAGGACGGGCGCGCGGTGACGGACGCGGCGATGTGGCGGCAGGAGCGGCGGCCGGAATTGCTGGCTCTGTTCGACCGCGACATCTACGGCGCCATGCCGGCCGATGTTCCGGGCGTGGCATGGGAGATCGTGGATGAAGCGCCCGGCATGGCAGGCGATGTTCCCGTCGCTATCACGAGACTGGCCGGGCGTGCGGACAATGCAGCCGCCCCGGAAATCGAGGTGGTCATCGACCTCATCATTGTTGCGCCAGATGTAACGTCGGAGAGCGCGGCGAATGTTCCGGTCATTGTCGAATTTAGCTTCGGCGGTTTTCCCGGTCAGGCGCCGCCGCCTTTTCCACCTGCGCACGCGGTGCAGATTCTGGAGCGTGGTTGGGCGTACGCCGCGCTGGTTCCCACGAGTGTGCAGGCGGATAACGGCGCGGGGCTGAACGCCGGGATTATCGGCCTTGCCAATCGCGGGGCGCCGCGCGCGCCGGAAGACTGGGGTGCGCTGCGCGCCTGGGCCTGGGGCGCCAGCCGCGCGCTGGATGTTTTTGAGGCCGATCCGCGCATTGATGCCGGTCGCGCCGCCATCGCCGGTCTGTCGCGCTATGGCAAGGCGGCCATCGTGGCGATGGCTTATGAGGAACGCTGGGCCGCCGGCTTTATCGGCTCATCCGGCGCCGGAGGGCTGAAACTGCTGCGGCGCGATTTCGGCGAGCGGGTTGAGAATCTGGCTGCCGCCGGACAGCATCACTGGATGGCCGGGAATTTCCTGAACTATGCCGGCCCGCTGGAATGGGGCGACATGCCGGTAGATGCGCATCAATTGCTGGCGCTGGCCGCGCCGCGCCCGGTCTTCATCTCCGCCGGCGCCCCGGCGGTGGAAGGCGAATGGATCGACCAGCGCGGCATGTTCCTGGCAGGCGTGCACGCCGGTCCGGTCTATGAACTGCTCGGCGCGCACGGACTGGGAACAGACGCCTATCCGCCGGTGGGCGCGCTGATCGCGGAGGGCGACATTGCCTTCCGCGTCCATGAAGGCGGGCATACGCTGGGCCCCAACTGGCCTTTCATGCTGGATTTCGCGGCGCGCTATTTCCAGCGCGGCGGCCAATAGCGCCCCTGATTGCGGGTCTTAATTTCTTACGCTGCGGGCGGCGCGCATCCGCGCCCGGCTGGTGCGGCCAAGCGCAAAGGCTGTCAGCGCGATTCCGGCGACGACGATCAGCACCGTGATGGTCAGAGCGGCGATCAAACCCAACGCCGCGCCCGCGGCGAGCCCGGCGCCGATGGCGATCGCGCAGACCAGAAGAATAAGAACAACGCGCATGCCGGGATAACGCGCACAGGCGGCCGGGGTTTCCGGAAATTTTTAACCGGCGGAGTTTCAGGGCCTTAAACTGGAACAACCAGATCCGGCGGGCGATGGCCGTCCAGAAACGCCTTGATGTTCACAATGACTTTTTCGCCCATCGCGGTGCGTGTCTCGATCGTGCCCGAGCCGAGATGCGGGGCGAGAACAACGTTATTGAGGCCAAGTAAGGCCGATACAATTTCCGGTTCATGTTCATAGACATCCAGTCCCGCCGCGGCGATCCGCCCCTGCGCCAGCAGGCGGGCCAGCGCGGCCTCTTCGATAATGTCGCCGCGTGCGGTGTTCACGATAATGGCGTGCGGACGCAACAGACCCAGCCGGCGCTCGTCCAGCAGCCGATAGGTGGCCGGCGTGCGCGGGCAGTTCACGGAGATGAAATCGACCGCGCCCAGCATCGCGTCCAGGTCTTCCCAGAAGGTCGCCTCCAGCGATGACTCTATGGCGGCGCTCACACGGCTTCTGTTGTGATAATGGATCGTCATGCCAAAGCCGCGCGCGCGCCGCGCCACGGCCTCGCCGATCCGACCCATGCCGATTACGCCAAGCGACTTGCCGTGCACGCTGCGGCCCATCATCCAGACCGGATGCCAGCCCTTGAATCCTCCGGCGCGGGTCACGCGGTCGCCTTCGGTCACGCGGCGAGCGGCGTCCAGCATCAGCGCCATGGCGATGTCGGCGGTATCCTCGGTCAGTACGCCGGGCGTATTGCTGACCGCAATGCCACGATCATGCGCGGCCTGCACGTCGACATGATCCACGCCGACGCCGAAATTGGCGATCATCTGCAATTGCGGCCCGGCGCGGCCCAGTATCGGCGCGTCCAGCTTGTCGGTGATGGTGGGGGCCAGGATGTCGGCGCGGGCGAGGGCATCGGCCAGCCGTTCCGGGCTGAACGGCGTATCGTCCGGGTTCAGCTCCACGCGGAACAGTTCGCGCATCCGCGCCTCGACCGGGTCCGGGAATTTGCGGGTTACGATGACAAGCGGCGTATCGGCCAAGGCGGGCAGGCTCCTTCCCAGAGCAATCGCGTATGTGGCGCGGGGTCCACGCCAGCGGGCCGCGCTCCAAAGTCTGTTGCGCATAGCAGAGCGGACGGCGCGTCAAAAGCCCACCCGCCCGCAAGGCGAATCCGGCCCGGATTTCAGTAACTTTTACGGGGCGCTTTACCCGGCGTTCACCGCGCAGGACCGATTCTGCGCTTATGCGACCGACGGCCACCCTTTGTCTGATTCTGCTGCTGACCGCCCCTTTGGCGGCCGCCGCTGCCGCGCCTACACCATCCAATCTACCCGTACCCCGATTTGTCAGCCTGAAATTCGGTGAAGTGAACGGGCGCGCCGGGCCCAGCGAGCAACACCCGATCCTGTGGAAATATTATCGCCGTTACCTGCCTGTGCAGGTCGTGGCCGAAACCGAGACCTGGCGGCGGGTGCGCGATCCGGACGGCGAACTGGTCTGGATGCACCGGAGCATGCTGGATGGGCGGCGTACCGCCATCGTGACGCAAGAGACCGCCCTGCATGTCCGCCCCGATGCGGAATCCGGCGTGCGCGCCGTCGCCGAACCGGGCGTGGTGGTCATGGTGCGCGCCTGCCGCGACGGCTGGCGGCGGGTTAGCGCCGGCGGCCATACGGGCTGGACGTCCGAATCTGCTCTTTGGGGCGCGGGCTGCGGCGACGAACCGGCGTCCCTGGTCCAGGCCGGGGGATTTTAGGCGTTCACGCCCATATAAGTGGTCGAGACCGGCGCCATTCACGTAGCCCCCGGGTTTCTCAAGGTGCAGGCCCTGAGTTTCGGGTGGCGCGCTTGGACTATCGCGCCGCGGGGCTTTGGCGCCTTCACATACTTTCCCTGATATAGGACAATCGCCCCAACCGGTCCCGCCCGGATGCGGGATTATAATTATTAGAGTGCGGGAAGAAATCTCGCGTCCTGGGGAGGTCTAGTTCCATGCGTGCAACCAATCGTGTGTTTCGTCTTTCGTTGCTTGCTTCGGCCTGTTTCGCCCTTGGCGGTTTTGCCCAGGCGCAGGAGCACGACGCGCATGACCATGCTGGCGCCCCGGCGCAAGGCCTTCAGGCGGTCCAGGGGGGGGCGTGGTCCGATCCGGCGACCTGGTCGGGCGGGGCGGTCCCGGCGGCGGGTGAGGTGGTCACCATTGGCGAGGGCATGGATGTCGTCCTCGATGTCAGCACGCCGGCGCTGCACGGCTTGAACATCGACGGCACGCTCAGCTTCTCCGATGATGCGGATCTTGAGCTCACCACCGAATGGATTGTGCTGCGCGGAGAGTTGCGGGCCGGCGCCGAGGGCGCCCCGCACACGCGCAACGCGACGATCACCCTGACCGATAATGTTCCCGATGAAAACATCCTCGGAATGGGTGATCGCGGGATCATGATCGTGGGCGGGGTGCTGAGCCTGCATGGCGACCGGGAGAACGCCTGGACCAAATTGGCCAGAACCGCGGAGGCCGGCAGCACCGAAATAGACGTTCTCAACGCCAGCGGCTGGCGCGTGGGCGACGAGATCGTGCTGGCGTCGACGGATTTCGATCCCCGGCAGGCGGAGACGCGCCGCATCTCGGCGATCAGCGGCAATACGCTGACGCTGGACCGGCCGCTGGAATACATGCATTTCGGCGAGATCACGTTCGGCGTCGACCAGCGCGGCGAGGTCGGCCTGCTGACGCGCAATGTCCGCGTTCAGGCGTCAGAGGATGCGGAAGACTCGTATTTCGGCGGCCACATCATGGCGATGGCCGGGTCCGAGATGTATGTCTCCGGCGTCGCGCTGACCCGGATGGGCCAGCATCTGGAGCTCGCCCGCTACCCGATCCACTGGCACATCAATGGCGACGTGACGGGGCAATACATCCGGAACTCTGCGATCTACGACACCTATAATCGCTGCGTGACGATCCACGGCACGGACAATCTGCGCGTCGAGAACAACGTCACCTACAACACGGTCGGCCATTGCTTCTTCATGGAGGACGGCATCGAGACGGGGAACCAGGTCATCCGAAACCTGGGAATCCAGACCAAGTGTCATCCGACTTTGCCGTGCGAGCCGACCAATCTTGTGCTGCAGTATCAGTCTACGGAGGGCCAGAGGTCGCCGCACGTCCTGATCCCTTCGGACAATACCGTATCCACGTTCTGGATCACGAATCCTGACAATATCTACCGTGACAACGTGGCTGCGGGTTCCGACCAGATCGGCTTCTGGATGGCCTTTCCGACGCATCCCACGGGGGCGTTCGAAGGCACGGAGATCGCCGCCAATACCTGGCCGGGCCGGACCAAGATTCGGGAGTTCAGCGGCAATGTCGCTCACTCCAATTTCGATGGTCTGATGCTCGACCGAGGCCCCAACGCGGAGGGCACATTCGGCATCGCCGGCCCCAACCTGATCAGCTACGCCGATCCCACAGATACGAGCAGCGGGCTGGTGGTTTCCGTCTTTGACGATTTCACCGGCTACAAGAACCGCAACGGCGCCATCTGGGGCCGCGGCGAGATGCACCTCTACACCAATTTGAAACTGGCCGATAACGCGATCGGCTTCACCCATGCGTCTGGCGCTCCCGGCATCGCGCCCTTCACGTCACGGGTTGTCGACTCGCTGTTCGTGGGGGAGAGCGACAATATCGGCAATCCCAGAACGCCGGAGGAAATCGCCTATGGCCGCAGCCTGCCATTGCCAGCCGGCGCCGCGGATTTCCCGATCCGCGGCTACGAGTATTACGATTTCCACAACGAAGTGGAAAACACCACGTTCGTAAACTACGAGCCCAATGAGCTTCGCGATGCGGGCGCGATCTCCTACCTGCTGTACACCAGCTTCGGCATGAGCACCCTGAACTCGGTCGAGGGCGCGACATTTGTCAACGCCAAGCCGGTCAGCTTCCCTCCGATCCAGCGCCGCTGGGCGTCTGATTATGGACGCAGCGCCGCCTATAAGAGTGCGGCGTTCCGCGACCTGGACGGTTCGGTCGGCGGAATTCCCGGCGCCTACATCGTCATCGACAACGGAATCGCATCCGATGAAGACGCCTGCGAAATCAGGCCGACCTGGAATGCCGCCATCTGTACGGGGGACATGGGCCGCTTCAGCATCGCCGGGAATTTCAGCGGGTTCCAGACTGGCCCCATTACCAATCCGATCATCCTCCAGCGCAATGGCAGGCGGTTTGAATATACCGGGGAAACCACGATCGGCAGCGGCGCCGAGATAAGGGTCGAGACGGCCAGGGATACGCTGGCCCTTTCCTTGCGGGAAATGGACCAGGGTTCCTACGTGATTTTCGAACTTCCCGGCTTCGCCACCACTGCTGGCGGCGCGCAGGCGGACAGCCTTGCCGCCCTGCGCGACGCGAACAGAACGGCCTACTACAAGGATGGCGACACGCTGTGGGTCAAGCTCGTGGTCGAAGCCGCCGATCACGAAGGCCCCGTCGTCGAACCAGTCGGCAATTTCACTGCGCAGGCTACCATTGATGTCCGCAGGGGTAGCCTCGACGGCTGACGGACCGAGAGCCCCCGGCGGCAGGCCGGGGGACTCGTCTGAATCGATGTTTTCTTGTGATTCTTTGGCCTTATCCGCGTCTGGAGCCGCTTCCCGATGAGACCGGAAAAAGCGGCTGGCGCCCAGGAGAGGACAAAGTGGTGCCAGGAGAGGCATCGAATTCGATGAACAACCCATTGATAATTAAAACAATTCAAAATGTGGTTTTGGCAAAATACCAACAAAAATACCAACAAATGAACGCCGCGCTCAGGCCAGATGACCCGGCAGAACGGTTTTCCAGTCGCTCATCAGCACTAGCGCGCATTCGACAGTCTGATCGCCGGAAACCAGTTCCAGCTCCCCCGCCGGTAGGGTGCGCTCCCATGCGAAGCTGTCGGACATGACCTTCAGCACGTCGCGCTTATAGGCCGTATCCAGATTGTCGAGCTGATCGCCTTTGGTCTCCAGCACCATGAGGCGGTCCCCGGCGCCATCCCGCTGCACGGCGAAAATGAAGTCAGGATAGATTTTGGCGCGCCGCCAGCCCTGAAGCCCGTATTGCTGGCGCGCCACGTTCCGGTGCCACCAGCGCAGCGCCCCTTCGCCGTCCAGATAGACCGCCACATCCTGTTCATCCCGGTTCAGCTCGTTCTGATAAACCGGCGCAAACAGGCTGCGCTCCAGCGCGTCCCCGTTGGCGTTCAGTAATTTGGGCGCGTTTTCCGGCTCGCCGGTCTCAACCTCGAACGGCATCCGCCAATTGCGGCCATCGGCGCGCAGACGGAACTGGATGCGGCTCGCCTCAACCTCTGCCCGGAAGAACGCCTCTGCCCGGCGGGCGCGCTCATCGTCCAGCCCCCGGCGCAATTCCTCGATAACCAGCCCTGAAAGCGCGCCGATCCGGGCGGCGGAAAAGCCGCGTCCGGCCAGCCGCGCCACAAGGCGTCCGACAATTTCCCGCCCCACAAACGCATTGGGAATCAGGTCCGAAACCAGACGGGCCGCCTGCGCGGGGTCGAACTCCGCCAGATCGCCGGTTTCGGTCTCCAGCGTCTCATCCAAAATCCGCTCATCTCCGGTATCGGTCAGATGGATACGCTTCATCTGGCTTTCCGGCGCCTGTGCGTTTTCGGGAATGCGGTCCGCAATCGCGGCCGGGTCGAATCCGCGCCAGTCCAGCGCCGCGAGAATATCGGTCTCATAATCCAGATCGCGCGCCTGCCCATCGGTAACGCGCAGAACCTTCGGCAGATAAATATCGGTCTTGGAGAATGTTTCCCGCCGCCGCACTTTCCGTGCGCTTCCCGCTATTGCTCCCGCTTCGGGCGAGGAAACGGCAAGGACCAGATCGCCCAGGCCGTCTTTTTCCAGACCGTCCTTGATCGCCTTCACCACCTCCGCCGTTCCGGCGTGATGCGTGATGACATAGCCTTCATCCAGCGCCGGAACCCCGGTTTTCATCGCTCCCGGTTGACGCAGGATGCGCCCCACCAATTGCGTCATGGCGTTCAGATTGGAACTGGCGGCCAGCGCGCACAGCACATAGGCGAACGGGCAGTCCCAGCCCTCCTGCAACGCCTGCTTGGTGATGATGACGCGCACCCGGTTTGTCCGCGCCATCAAATCCTGATTTTCTGGCTGGGCCAGATCGTTGGTGTCCGCTGTTTTCACGGCGATTTCGGCATCGTCCAGCCCGGCGGTCCTCAGCCAGTCCCGCGCATCTTCGGCATGGATATGCCCCGCGTCGCGTGTGTCCGCCCCCGTGCGTTCCACCTGCACCAGCAGGATGGGGCGGATATAGCGGCCCGTATCGGCGCGCAGCCGCCCGGCCGCCGCATCCAGCGTATTCAGCCGGTCCAGCGCGGCGTTCAGCGTCGCCTTCCAGTCCGTATCCTGCCGCGTTTCCAGATTCAGCGGCATCTTGATCATGCCTTCGCGGTCCAGCTCGCGGCCCGTCACTTCCACCAGCACATTGGCGGCGCGGCCTTCGCGCCGATTGGCGCCGCTGCGCGGCTGCACGTCCTTTGGCGTGGCGGTCAGTTCCAGCACCAGCGCCGGGTTGAAACCGTAAAGCGTGCTGAACGCCAGATCGGAAATGGCGCGGTGCCCCTCGTCCATCACCACCACGGGGCGGATGATGCGCAGCGCGTTACCCAGCGAATCCTTCACCGTCGCCCATTGCGCCTGCCCATCGGCAAGATCGTAAACATCCAGATTGGGGATGCGGCGCAGCAGTCCGGCGTGTTTGTCCTGTTCGGCTTCCGGCGGGGTGAATCCATGCACGTCGCCCCGGTCGCGGAACATTTTCAGCGTGTCCTGCGTCTGCCGGTTCGCCGATTGCAGCATCAGCAGCATGACGCACAGATGCGCCTCCACATCGCGCGCGTGCAGCGTGTCGGTCTTTTCCAGAATCCGCACCTTGCCCGCCGCCGCGCGGTCCAGCATCTGGCGATAGGGGTCTTGCCGGTCCTTCAGGCGCTTCAGCGTCTGGGTATAGATCGCCTCGTTCGGCACGATCCACAGCACAAAGCCGGTATTCTTCCCCAGATAGCGCCCGAACACGCGCGAAACGGCGTCCAGCGCCACGAATGTCTTGCCGCCGCCGGTCGGCACCTTCAGTACGGCGTTGGGGACCGGCCGCCCCGCGCCGTCTGTCCGGGGCGACCAGGCGATTCCGGCGCGGGAGGCGGGCAGGCGCCCGGCGGCGGCCAGCTTTTCCCACGCTCTGGCTGGAAAGTCGGGAACATCCAGCCCCAGATCGGGCTGTTCGGCGGCCAGCTCCGCGATGCGGTCCGCCTTCACCTTTTCCTCGCCCAGCGCGTCCAGCCAGCCATCCAGCGCGGCCAGAACCCGCTCCTGATAGTCCAGCCGCCTTATGGACAGGCTCATGACCGGTCGACCCGGTAGAGCGCATAGGGCAGGGACGCGAACTCCACCGGCAATCCATGTTCGGCCAGCATCTTGGACGAGACAAAGCGCGCTGCCGCGAACACCAGATGGCGGCGGCCGTCCGTCTTCGCCGCTGCGATCTCCTGCGCCCGCGTCAGGGTCAGCGCCGCCTCTGGCGATTTCAGCCAGTCCAGATCGGGCCGGTAGATCAGCCAGACATGCCATGCGTCGCTGGCGCCCAGATAGCCCGAATCTTCATCCGCCTGGGCGGGGTCGAAGGCCGAACTGGCCGCCATATGGAACAGCACGCCGCCCAGCGCATCCCATGCGGGCAGGGTCTCGCCGCTCAGCACCCGGTCCAGCTCCACCGGCGCGCCCAGCGTGCAATAGGTGAACTCGCCGCCCAGCCCCTCGGCGCGCTCTTCCACGCGCGTCTCGCCGGTGACGATCAGCTCGCCATCCTTCACCGTCTTGGTGACTTTATCGAAGCGGTCGCCCTCCAGCCGCTCGATGGTCTCGACTTTCTGCACCAGCTCTTCCGCGTTTTGCAGCGCGCGCCAGTTCAGCCGCTCGCGCAGCAATTCGGCCTTCTGCGTGCCGGTAAAGTCATAGCCATTGATGACGCGCCGCACCCGCTCCGCCGTCAGCGTGTCGGCGTAATCTTCCATTTCCACAAGGATGAAGCGGCGGGTGCCACCGTCGCGCTTGTTGGCTTCGAGAACAGCATGTGCAGTTGTTCCGGAACCAGCAAAAGAATCCAAAATGAGGGAATCTCGGTCAGCCCCAATTGCTAAAATACGCTCTATCAAAGGAACTGGCTTCGGATAGTCGAACTTCATGCCGGTACCGGACATGATGGCCTTCAAAACCTTGTTTGCACCATCGGTCGAAAGCTCGGGTCCAGTCCAGAAGCTCTTGCTTTTTGATGTACGTTCAGCGGCTTCACCTTCATCCTCATCGCCTTCATCGATGTCTTCGATTTCATCCTCGTCGTCTGAGGACGGCGCCCCTAATTGGGCGTCCGGATTGAGATAGACCCTGTAGCTTGCTCCCGGTGCGCCATTACCACTCCGGTGTTCGATGATCCCTAAGTTGGCACCGACTTTCTTTTTGCCCCAACGCCAGCAGCCCTCAGTCCCGTCTTTCTTTAACGGCAGCACTTCCACATCCGAGGAACTTTGCCGTTCTAAAGACGCAGCGCCACTCTCGGCATTGAAGTAAATTGGATAAAACAGCTTAGGGCGTAACTCTCTCGTATCTGCCCCGCCGCGTTTACGCAGATCGCGTAGCGCATACTTTTCACCGCGATCATCGGTATGTTTGTATTCTTTAAGCTGTTCTTCGGTCAGGGGCAGCCCTCGCGCTACGAAGTTCCCTTTA
Organism: Euryhalocaulis sp.; assembly: GCA_050486445.1. Lineage (GTDB taxonomy): Bacteria > Pseudomonadota > Alphaproteobacteria > Caulobacterales > Maricaulaceae > Euryhalocaulis. Next base: position 12,239 of record JBJHDH010000038.1, on the reverse strand, counting down.
TCAAAAACAACAACATACTCGTGCGCGCGCGCAAAATTTTTCTTATCGTTACGGCCCTTGAGATTATTGACAACCGGAATGACCGCTGTTGGTTCACGTGAGAAAATGTCTGACAGAAGCCTAATTAAAGCGCTCAGTTCATTATCATCGATACTAACGAACATGGCCCCGTTTTCCGACAGCAACTCGTGCAGGAGACGGAGGCGCGGCCACATCATGGCGCACCATTTGTCGTGGCGCAGGCCGTCATCAATGCCGATGGGATTGGCGGCCAGCCATTCCTTGATCATCGGCGAATTGACGTTGTCGTTATAGGACCAGCCTTCGTTGCCGGTATTGTAGGGCGGGTCGATAAAGATGCAGTCCACTTTGCCCGCATACATGGGCAGAAGGGCCTTCAGCGCGTGCAGATTGTCGCCGTGAACAATCAGGTTTCCGTCCAGGCGGACCGGGCCGATCCCCTTGTCCGCCTGCGGCTCCAGCGGCCGGAACGGCACCGCCAGATGGTGGTTGAAGACGAATTCCTTGCCCTTGAAGCTTAGTTCCGTCACGTCCCCGCCCCCTGCCCCGGCTGCGGGCGCCATCGAATCCGACCGCGCCGCCAGTGGCAAGGGCGGATTGCCCCCTATTTGGCGCTGCGTTGCTTTTCCAGCTGATCGGCCAGACGGCGCAGCGCCTGCACTTCGTCGCCGTCGGCAATGGCGGGCGCATCCCCATCGTCCCGCGCCCGCAAGCGGCCCATGATCTCCGCCTGCCGGTGCTGGCTGAGGTTTCCGTAACTGGTAAGGGTGGTCAGCACCTGTTCATGGCCCAGATTCTGGCTCCATGCCTTGAACTCTTCCGGCGTCCCGCACTCCCGTTCGCCCAGTAGCGCCAGCGTCCGCCGGAAACTGTGCGGACGGTAATAAGACAGCCCCGCGCCCTCGAACGCGGCGCGGAAAATCTTTCGGATCGGCTGGGCATTCGACCAAACTGTCCGCCCCAGCCCGGCGGGCGCGAACAGCCCGTTTTCATCCAGCGCAATCTCCGTTGCGGGAAACACCGGATCATCCGGCCCGAACAACCGTTCCCCCGCCAGAAAGCGCATCCAGTCCGCAACGATCCGCTCCGCCTCGTCCCCCACCGGGAAAAACACGGTCGTCATGGTCTTCCGGTTCTTCGTCCTGACCTCGCGCGCGTCCTGAAACACGCTGCGCGCCGCCAGATCGACATGGCGCAGACGAACAGATGCAATCGCGGCGTCCCGCATCCCGGTCAGAATGGCGAAGGCGATCAGCGCCCGGTCCCGCCGCTCCAGATCGGTCTTCGCAGGCATGGCCGCCAGCACATGCCGGATTTGCTCCAGCGTTGGCGCCGGTTGCTCCCGCACCGCGCGGGCGATCCGCCCGTCCTGATCGGACGGCGTGAAATAGGCCGCGTCCGAATGGCTGATCCGGGATTTGTAGCCGGGCTGATCCGCCAGCCAGACAAAGAACGCCCGCACCGTCTTCAGCCGGGAATGGATGGTCGCCCGCGCCAGTTTCTGGTCCCGCTCGGTCAGGCGGTCTTCCAGCGCGCGCCTGTATTGGCGCGCCTGCTCCACATGGAAATAGCGAAAATCCCGGTATTTCGTCACCGCCTCAAAATCATTGATCGCGGCGGCCGCCTGATCCGCCGTGGCGACGGATTTCCCGTGCGCATCCTGCATCCATTGCAGGTAACGCCGCTTCACCCGCTCATTTTCGGGATGATGCTTCCGGCTCATTCTCATGGTCTCCGTGCAAGTGATCATTCGGGCAGGGCGCATCGCCCTCTGTTAGGCGCCTTTCTGCCTCCGTCCCGGTCACATCCAGAATCGCTTCCCATTCCGGCAATTGGCGCAGGGACACGCGCCGGTGCATGAGTGTTTCACAGGCCGCGCAGATCGCCCGCAGATTGCCGCTCAGCGGCGTCAGCGGGATGAATTCCGCCAGCCCGCCCGCCGCCGTCCGTGGCGCCCGGCACCGCACGCAATACAGCTCGCCCGGCCCGCATTTTTGTTTCGGCCGTTTCCGCGCCTTGCCGTATGCGATCAGGTCGCTTCCCAGGATCAGATGCGGCCGCCGGTCCGTGATGGCGGGCAGGCCCTTGTCCTTGATCCAGCGGCGCACCGTGACCTTCGCCACGCCCAGCGCGCGCGCCGCCTCGTCCGCCGTATAGTTCCGGTGCGTCTTGATCGCGCGCCAGTTCGGGCGCCGCGCCATCGCTCAGCGCGCCCCGGTTTTCAGCAGCGCCAGAATGTCTTCCGCCCGCCAGACCGTGACGCGCGGCCCCAGCTTCAGCGGCTTGGGAAACCGCCCGTCCTTCACCCCGGCCCACCATGTGGACTTGCTGACCGGAATCGGCCCGTGCGGCTGAAGAATGGAAGAAAGCCGCACAAAGCCGGTGCGGGGAAAGGAGTCTGTCTGGTCCGTCATGATTCGCCCTCGTTCGTTGCGATACGGGGCGAACCTGCCGCGTCCGGCAGGGCCTGTGGCCGAATTCGGTTTCAGCCAAACCGAATTCGGTTTCGGGCGGCGCTATTCGGTTTCGACAGGCGGGGCTAACTCGGTCGCTTCGCGCAGATATTTGCGGATCGTGTCGTCGGAGACGGAAAGCCCAGCTTTCGTCACGTCGTCCGAAATTTCCCGCGCAGTCGACGAGCGAGCTCCTCGCGGTTGATAGCCATAACCGCCTACTGCCATGCCCAAGACGATGGTCAGGAGCGTTTCCCGCTCCCGCGTCGTCAGCGGTTTGTCCAGGTTGTTCGCCTTCTGCGCCTCGTCCAGCGCGGCCGCCCATTGTGCGGCCTGTTCTTCATATTGCGCCGCCGCCGTTTCCAGCATTTCCTTGTATGTTTGCGCCTGCTTTTCCAACTGCTCTTCCAGCATGGCCGCGCGCGCCTGCCCGGCTTCTGCGATGGCCTTATTCTCCATCGCCGTTTTGTTCGCTTCGTCGTAGAGCGACTTCCAGTCCGCGACCTGATGGCCGTGCGCACGGACGGCCGTTTCGAGGCGGCCGGGCACCTCAATGTGATTGCGCTTTGCCCAAGCCAGAAACACCCCGGGTGCAGATTTGTAGCCGATCTGCTTCGTACGAACGGCCCGAAGGAGCAGCTCTTTGAGGGCTCCGTATTCATAGGCGATGTTGGATGGCCTGCGCTGATGCTTAAGGGTTTCACTATTCAAGCGGTCAGGATGGCGTTCCAGTAACAGCGCCGCCGCCTCGTCCGCCTCCCAATAGGCGGCTTTGCACCAATAGTTGTTCACCTCATCGCTAGCGAAACAATCGGGTTGATTTAACGGATGCGCAGCCTCCTCGGCCGCAGCTTTCTCACGGTCTGCCTCGGCAACGCGCTCAGCGAGCGCATCGTCAGAAAGAGCATCTAATTCTTCGAAAAAGACTTTCGCAGCGGCCGCGTCTGGTGAAAGCGGTTGCTCTTCGGGCAGGTGCAAAATATCGGCCCCACGGGAAAGCGCATAATAGCGGACACAAAATTTCGGGTGTTTATCTCCGAAAAGCCGCCACAACATCTCTGACCGGGTCTGATTCGACATGAGCCGGATGATACCGGACTAAGACGGATCATTCCGAATCTGCTCCTACCGCAGCGCCAGCACCTGATCGGCCCACCATTCAGCCATTTTGACCCGTTCCTCCCAATAGGCGGCGCGGTGATAGGCCCGGCGCACCTCGTCCTTGCCCACATGGCCCAGCTCGGCCTCGATGGCGTCGGCGCGCCACAGGCCGCTTTCGTTCAAGAGGGTGGACGCCGTGGCGCGGAACCCGTGCGAAGTGGCCTCTGTCGCGTCAAAGCCCATCCGCCGCAGCGCGCCGTTCAGCGTATTCTCGCTCATCGGCCGGAACGCCGATTGCAGGGACGGGAACGCCAGCGCCCGATGGCCGGTCAGCAGGCGCAGTTCCGTCAGGATCGCGGCGGCCTCGCCGGAAAGCGGCTTGCGATGCTCCCGCCGCATTTTCGCCCGGCTGGCCGGGATGGTCCAAACCGCCCGCTTCAGATCGAATTCGGCCCATTCCGCCTGCCGCAGCTCGCCGGGCCGGGGATAAAGCAGCGCCATCAGCTTCAGCGCCGCCTGCGTTTCCGGCCGCCCCTCATATGTCCAGATGGCCCGGATCAGCCGCCCAAAATCCTGCCGCCGCGTGAAGGCGGCGCGATGCTGGACCTTTGGCGCGATCAGGGCGCCGCGCAGGCCGAATGTCGGATCGTTTTCGGCGCGCGCCGTGGCGATGGCGAATCGGAACACCTGCCCGATGGCGGCGCGCAGCCGCCGCGCGGTTTCATAATTCCCCCGCGCCTCCACCCGCCGCAACGGGACCAGAATCTCCGCCGCCGTGATTTCCGTAATCGGCCGCGCGCCGATGTCCGGTTCGGCAAGGCCCAGCAGCCAGCGTTTTTTGGCGACCGTCACTTCGGCGCGGCCTTCCCGCTCGGTCTTTTCCAGAAACTCGTCGGCGATGGCGCGAAACGTGTTGGCGCTGGCCGTCCGCCGCCTGATCTTTTCCAGCCTGGCTTGCTGCGCGGGGTCCAGCCCCGCGTCCAGCGTGCGCCTTGCCTCCATACGCCGCTCGCGCGCGTCGGCGAGGCTGACAACAGGATAGGCGCCCAGCGCCTGCGTCTTCTGCTTGCCGCCGTGGCGATAGGCCAGCCGCCACAGCTTCGCGCCTTGCGGCGTCACCATAAGATAGAGCCCGCCGCCATCGCTCATTTTCACCGGCCGCCGGGCAGGCTTCAGCCGTCGGATTTGTGCGTCGGTCAGGGGCATGGGCGCGGTGTTGGTCCCGGTTTCGGATACCAACAAAAATACCAACAAATCGTCAGGATACCAACAATCCGCCCCGGACAACCCCGGACGCCCAAAAATAAAAAAAGCCCGGAATTCCGGGCTCTTATGGCTGTTTTTCGGATTTCGTCGGACGCCCCAAAACCGTGATTTGGTGCCCAGGAGAGGACTCGAACCTCCACGGCCGTTAAGCCACTGGCACCTGAAGCCAGCGCGTCTACCAATTCCGCCACCTGGGCACAGGCGCGTAAGAAGAAGGCGCGGACATAAGACCGTCGCGCCCTCCCGTCAACGACCCTGTGCGCCCTTCCGGCAGGAAACCCCCGGAAGCCCAGCCGCGGACCCGGCGCAGCCGGGGCCGCTTGACCGGCCGGGCCGTGTGAAGGATAGACCCGCCAACCCTTTATCTGTTCAGGCGAGCTCCGTATGGCCAAGATCAATGGCAATGAAATCCGCCCCGGCAATGTGATCCAGCACCAGGGCTCGATCTGGGTGGCGGTGAAGACCGACCATGTGAAACCCGGCAAAGGCGGCGCCTTCAATCAGGTGGAGATGAAAAACCTGATCGATGGCCGCAAGCTGAACGAGCGGTTCCGCGCCAGCGAGACGGTGGAGCGCGTGCGTCTGGAGCAGAAGGACTATCAGTATCTCTACGACAACGGCGATACGCTGGCCTTTATGGACGCCGGCACCTACGAACAGATCGAGCTCGCCAAGGACTGGGTGGGCGAGGACAGCGCCTCCTATCTCCAGGACGGCATGACGGTGACCATCGAATTCCATGAAGAGCGGCCCATCGCCCTGACCCTGCCCCAGCATGTGACGCTGGAGGTCGCCGACACCGAGCCGGTGGTGAAGGGCCAGACCGCCGCCAATTCCTACAAGCCGGCCGTACTCAGCAACGGCGTACGCACCGCGGTGCCGCCCTTTGTCGGGACCGGTGAGAAAGTGGTGATCGCCACCGAAGACGGCTCATATGTCCGCCGGGCGGACTAGGGACGCCTGACGCGCCGCCGCTCGCAGGGGCGGTTCCCTCTCCGCCGATCCAGGACATCGAGACTTTTATGCAGCCTTCCGCCCTTCTGAATGTGATGATTGGCGCGGCGCGCAAGGCCGGAAGGCGTCTGGCGCGCGATTTCGGCGAGGTGGAGAATCTCCAGGTCTCGAAAAAGGGACCGGCGGATTTTGTCTCCGCCGCCGACCGGCGCGCCGAGCAGATCGTGTTCGAGGCGCTGTCCACGGCGCGCCCGGGATACGGGTTCCTGATGGAGGAGCGTGGCGAGGTTGAGGGAACCGACAAGTCGCATCGCTGGATTGTCGATCCGCTTGATGGCACCTCGAATTTTCTGCACGCCATCCCGCATTTCGCCGTTTCCATCGCGTTGGAACGCGAGGGCGCGCTCCATGCCGGCGTGGTCTATGACGTGGCCAAGGACGATCTCTACTGGGCCGAGCGGCAAAAGGGCGCCTATGTCGGTGAGCGGCGTCTGCGTGTCTCGGCGCGCATGGCGCTGGAGAGCAGCCTGATCGCCACCGGCATCCCCTTTCACGGCCGTCCCGGCCATGCACGCTTTCTGAAAGAGCTGTTCGAAGTGACGCAGCATGTCGCCGGCGTGCGCCGGTTCGGCGCCGCGTCGCTGGATCTCGCCTGGGTCGCCGCCGGCCGGTTCGACGCCTTCTGGGAGCGCGGGCTGGCGCCCTGGGATACGGCGGCCGGCGCGGTGCTGGTGCGTGAGGCGGGCGGCTTTCTCGCCGATCTCGACAGCGAATCCGCCGATCCGGTGTTCACCGGCAATATCGCGGCGGGCGGGGAGACTGTTCTGGCCCGTCTTCGCGAGCGGCTCGCGGCGGCGAACGCCTGACCAGCCGCACAGCGGCCATCCATCAGGCGATGATGTCTGGATGGATTTCATCCTCTAGCCGCGAGATGCGATCCTTCAACGCCAGTTTCTGGCGTTTCAGCCGCATCAGCTTGAGCTGATCGGGCATCGATTCTGCGGTCAACATGGCTACCTCCTCGTCCAGCGCACGGTGCTGGGCGCGCAATTCCTGTAGCAGACGGAGAGCCTGATCCTCATCCAAATCGGCAACCATAAAATACTCCGCCCCGTTCCGCCGGACTCTACAACGCAAGATACGGACGCAAAATGTCCTTCGGTCCGCGGCCGGATTATCTGGCGGAGCGGGCCGCAGTTTGTGATGTGACAGCGCGCCGCGCCTGTGGTTCACTTTCCGGGCTTCTATATCCAATCATGGAGGGCCGCCATGGCCATTGAAGACCGTCTTGACCGACTGGATGACCGTCACCGTGCGCTGGACGACCTGATCCAGACGGAGACGCGGAGGCCCGGCTCGGACGATCTTCATCTGGTGACGCTGAAGCGCAAGAAGCTGGCGCTGAAGGACCAGATCGAAACCCTGCGCCGCCCGCACTGAAGCGGCGCCGGATCTGAAGGCTTCCCAGCTCAGTTCCGCCCGGACGCCGGGCTCAGCGGAGACAGCCGTGTGACATGCCCCATTTTGCGGCCCGGCCGCGCCGCGCGCTTGCCGTAAAGATGCAGGTGCGCGCCGGGCTCGGCGGCAAGCTGCGCCCAGCCTGCGGCGTCATCTCCGATCAGATTGACCATCTCGCAGCGGAACAGCGCCGAGGGATCGCCCAGCGGCCAGCCGGCCACGGCGCGGATATGCTGTTCGAACTGGCTGGCCGCCGCGCCCTCTATGGTCCAGTGGCCGCTATTATGGACGCGCGGGGCGAATTCGTTGAGCAGCAGGCGGCCATCCGGCATTTCGAACAATTCGGCGGTGAGCACGCCGGTATAATCCAGTCCCTCCAGCAGCGACCGCGCAATGGCTTCCGCCTGTGCGGCTGTGTCTGCGTCCGCCGGGGCCGGGGCCAGCGTGCGATGCAGGATATGATTCCGGTGTTCGTTCTCGCACAGGGCGTAACAGGCGATGGCGCCGCCAGCGCCGCGCGCGGCGATGACCGACACTTCGCGCCGGAACGCAACAAAGCCCTCCAGCACGCAAGGCGCGTGGCCGAGCGAGGCCCAGGCTGTTTCCAGCCTGTCCGCTCCCTCCACCATGCATTGGCCCTTGCCGTCATAGCCTTCGCGCCGCGTTTTCAGAACGCCCTTGCCGGATTCGCCCAGTAGAGCGGCGGCGGCGGCGAGGTCCGCCGCGCCGCCAAGCGCGGCCCAGGGCGCTGTTTCGATGCCGGCGCGCTGTGCGAACTGCTTTTCGGCCAGCCGGTCCTGCGCTGTTTCCAGCGCCAGCACGCCCGGGCGCAGCGGCGCGCCGGCCGCCTCGACCGCGCGCGCGGTTGCGGCCGGCACATTCTCGAATTCATAGGTGACGGCGGCGCATCCGGCGGCGAATTCAGCCACCAGCGCCAGATCGTCATAGGCGCCCACGGTCGTTTTCGCGCTTGCGCGGGCGGCGGGGCTGTCTTTTTCGGGTGTGTAGATATGCGCATCGAAGCCCAGCGCGCCGGCGGCGAAGGCGAGCATGCGTCCGAGCTGGCCGCCGCCCAGAATGCCAATCGTCGATCCTGGCTTCAGCATTCGCCTAGTCAGCCGGCTCCAGCGGCACGGAATCGGTCTGGCGCGCGCGCCAATCCTCCAGCCGGGCCGCCAGCGCCGCGTCGGACAACGCCAGGATCGCAGCAGCAAGCAGCGCGGCGTTCACCGCCCCCGCCTCACCGACCGCCAGCGTCCCTACCGGCACGCCGGCCGGCATCTGGGCGATGGAGAGCAGCGAATCCAGACCTTTCAGCGCCTTCGACTCTACCGGCACGCCCAGCACCGGCAGGCGGGTCATCGAGGCCGCCATGCCCGGCAGATGCGCCGCGCCGCCGGCCCCGGCAATGATGATTTTCAGTCCCCGCGCCTCGGCCTCCTGCGCGAACTCATAGAGCCGTTTGGGCGTGCGGTGGGCGGAGACGACCTTTCTCTCGAACGGCACGCCGAGCGTCTCAAGCGTCTCGGCGGCTCTGGAAAGGGTTTTCCAGTCCGAGGTCGAGCCCATAATGATGGCGACCAGCGGCGCGTCGGTCATATGTCTGCGTCCAGAAGCCTGCGTCCGGCGATCTGGCGGGAAGGTCCGCCCCACGCCGGGAAAGCGCGCGAGAATAGGGGCGCGCCCAGCCCCGTCAAGCGCGGCGATTGACGCTTTATTAACCGCGTCAGCCGAAACTTGAGAAAGGATTAACCTTTTCGCCGCAGGAACAGCCGGAGGCGCATGGCCATGGGGACGTCCCCCGATCCCGCCCGCAACCCCGAGCCGGCACGGCCAGCGCCGCGGCCCGCCCTTACTGTCGCTGCGCGCAATGACGGCGCCCCGGCGGGGCTTTCCGACATGCTGGCGGAGATCGAGCGGCTGCGCGGCGAGACCGAGCGGCTGCGCGGCCAGATCCGCGAGCTGGAGACGCTGGCCGATTCCGATCCGCTGCTGCCGTTGTTCAACCGCCGCGCTTTCGCACGGGAACTGGCGCGCGCCGTGTCGCTGGCCGAACGCTATGACGAGCCGCTGAGCGTGGTGTTTTTCGACCTCAACGGCTTCAAGGCGATCAACGATGCCTGCGGTCACGCAGCGGGCGATGCCGTGCTGGCCCATATTGCCGGCCTGCTGCGCAAGCATGTGCGCGATTCCGACATTGTGGGGCGGCTGGGCGGCGACGAGTTCGGCGTCATCCTGCTGCGCTCCGATCTGGTTTCGGCGCGGGCCAAGGCGGGGCAGCTCGCCGATCTGATCCAGTCCCGGCCCGCCGCGGTGAACGGGACCATGCATCGCGTCGGCGCGGCCTGGGGCGCCTGCGCCTGGCGGCGGGGCGAGACGGCCGACGAGCTGCTGGCGCGCGCCGATGCAGCCATGTACGCCGGCAAGCCGCAGGCCGCCGCCGCCGCGCGGTAGCGCCTTTTCCGGACAGCCTCTTTCCTTTCTTTCCGGGTCCGGGCCTGCGATGCTGCGCCCGAAATCCGCCCAATTGCGCGGCTTTGTTCAAGCTGCGCACACCGGCAGGGGATGACGCCCCGGGGAGACGATATGGCCAGAACGTCCGCATATTCGACGCTGCGCTTTACCGGCGCCGGGCCCTATGGGGCGCGCATGGCCGGCTTTCTGGCGCTGGTCGGGCTCGGTCTCTTCATTCTGTGGCCGGTGATCGTTTCGGCCTTTCAGGCCAATTACGCGATCAACGGTTTTATCGTCGGCGTCTTTCTGATCGGCGTCGCCTATGTGTTCCAGCAGGTCTACGCCATCACCCCGGCGGCGAACTGGCTGCGCCGCTATGGAAGGGGCGAGGATTTCGCCCGGCTCGGCCGGCCGCCCTCGCTGGTCGCCCCGGCCGGGGCGCTGCTGCAGGAGCGGCCGGACGGGGCCTTTTATCTGCCTGCCGCGTCCGCCCGCGCGATTCTGGACGCCATCGGCGCGCGCATGGCGGAAGCGGGCGAGATCACGCGCTATGCGGTGCGGCTGCTGATCTTTCTGGGTCTGCTCGGCACGTTCTGGGGCCTTATCATCACGGTCGGCGCGGTGGGCGACACGGTGCGCGCCATGTCGCAATCGGCGAATGGCGGCGATGTCGCTCTGTCGAATCTGATGGGCGCGCTCAGCACCTCTATTGGCGGCATGGGCACGGCGTTTTCGTCCTCGCTGTTCGGGCTTTCCGCCTCGCTGGTGCTGGGCTTTCTCGATCTTCAGGCGAACCAGGCGCAGAACCGCTTCTATAACGAGATCGAGGAATGGATGGCCGGGGTGACGCGCGTCGGCGCCACCGGGCCCGCCGCCGGCGATTCCAGCGCGCCGGCCTATATGGGCGCGCTGCTGGAGCAGACGGCGGAGAATCTGGACCGGCTGGCCAGCGTCATCGCCCGGTTGGAAGAGGGGCGTGCGCGCGAACGCGATATTTTCGCCGGCATTGCGCGGGGGCTGGAGCGCGCCGACGCCGGGCAGGAGCAGGGCGTGCGCGAATTGAAAAACGAGCTGCGCATTCTTGGCCGCATCATCGCGGCGGCCGCGGCGGGCGAGGACGCCGAGCGGGTGCGCCGCCGCGCCCTCGAAGAAGACCGATGACCCCCGGCCGGCGAGGCGACGCATGACCAGCCCGCGCACGCTGCGCGCACGCGCCGAATCCGGCGACCACTGGCCGGGATTCGTCGACGCGCTGGCGACGCTGCTTCTTGTTCTGGTGTTTCTGCTGTCGCTGTTCGTGATCGCGCAATATGTGCTGGCCACCACGCTGGACGAGCGCGACGAGGAGGTGGCGAGTCTGAGCGCCCGCCTCGCCGCCCTGGCCGAGCAATTGTCGGCGGCGCAGGCGGAAAATCAGGAGCTTCGCGTCTCTGTGGGAACGCTGCGGGCGAGCCTGGCGGAAGCCGAAAGCGCGCTGGCCGCGGCCGAGGCGCGCACCGGCACATTGTCGGTGCAGCTTGAGGAGGCGGAGGAGCTGACCGAGCAGCAGGCCAATGAGCTGGCCCTCCTCAACCAGCAGATCGCGGCGCTGAACGCCCAGCTTGCCCGGCTCAATGAGGCGCTGGAGGCGGCCGAGGCGCGCGACGCCGAACAGCAGGCCGAGATCGCCAATCTCGGCCGGCGGCTGAACCAGGCGCTGGCCAGCCAGGTGGCGCGGCTGGCGCTCTATCGCTCGGAGTTTTTCGAGAGCCTGATGAATGCGCTTTCCGGCCGCACCGATGTGCGTGTGGTCGGCGACCGCTTTGTGTTCGAGACCGATGTGCTGTTCGGCAGCGGCTCGGCGACGCTGAATTCCGGGGGCGAGGGGCAGCTGGGCGCCATCGCCGCCGCCATTCTGGAAATTTCGGACAGCATCCCGGACGACATCGAATGGGTGATCCGGGTCGACGGCCATACCGACCGCCGCCCGATCGCCACCGCCGAATATCCTTCCAACTGGGAGCTTTCGGCGGCGCGGGCGATCTCCGTGGTGAAATATTTCGAGCAGCGGGGCGTGCCTTCGCGCCGCCTGGTCGCCGCCGGTTTCGGCGAGAATCATCCGCTGGTCCCCGGAACGACCGAAACCGCCTATGCCCGCAACCGCCGCATCGAACTGAAGCTGGACGCGCGCTGAGCGGCTGGCTGCGCCAGGCCCTCCCTTATCCCCGGAACGGCCGCGCCGTATCCGGGGCCTGATTTGCTCTGACAGATTCGGTTTTTCAGATTCAGTTTTTCAGATTCAGTTTCTCTGGGCCCCGGATGCGCGCGAACGCGCGCTCCGGGGGGATAGCGTTGGTGTTTTTTGCAGACGTGCGTTTGCAGCGCCGCGCGGTTTAGCCGCCGGGCTATGAACCACTTTCACGCCTCAGCTTCAGGCCGCATCGGCGGGTGAGGGAAGCGGGGCGCCCGCGGGGAACGCGGGTGTTCCTGTTCTGGTACGTATGGTGCGCCCCCTTTGAGCGCCCCGCGCGTGGATTTGCCGGAACGTCTCCG
>JBJHDH010000037.1:0-27700 GCA_050486445.1 Euryhalocaulis sp. | reverse complement strand
TCAGTCTTCTTCCGCGCCCGCGGCTGTCATCAGGAATTCGCGGTGAGCGTCGAGCGCGCGAACGAGCGCCAGATCGCCATCGGCGTCCGCCACCATGTCACGCCAGAAACCGGCCACACGGGCCTGGGTCTCCAGCCAGTCGCGCGCCGCCCATTCCACACCGGCGCGGCGGTCCGCCGTCCAGGCGGGATCGGTCTCTGTGTCCGGGAAGAAACGGTCGGCGAGCAAGGCCATGCTGAGGCTCCTGTGCAGGGACGCGTCCCCTGCAAATCGTGGCGCCTTCTTCGCCCGTTCGGGCAGCCCCACCGGATTGACCCTTGAGGCCGCATGCCCGGCCGGTCCGAGGGAGGCGGAACCGGCCGGGCGGCGTTCGCCGCAAGACGGCGAAGCAGGCGCGTTCTTTATGCCTGATTTGCGAATGCGTCGCAAGAACATAATTACACGGCCCAGACCGCCCTCATGCCGGGCTTGCGTGATGTTTCGATGACAAATCTGCCGGACGCAGCAAATCACCGCCGGGTGGCTCGACTGCGCGCACCTGACAGAGCATTTTGCGCGCGCTCACGGCCGGGCCGCTCCGGGACGGGCGTGGCGCCATCCTGAGCGGCATCGAGGATCATTATCATGGCGACAACCGACGCCCCGGATACAGATGAGGCGGCCCTGACGCTCGGTCCCGACGCGCACCCCGCCGACATCGCGGCGCTGCTGTCGGAAGTTCCGCCGGGCCGCGCGCTGGCGGTGCTGCGTCCGCTGGAGCTGGACGTTCAGGCCGAGGTGTTCGGCTATCTGGATCCGGCGGCGCAGGGGCCGCTGATCGACGCGATGAGCCGCAAGGAGGTTTCCGCCCTCATCACCCGCATGGACGCGGACGATCGCGCCGACGTGTTCAACCGGCTTTCCGAGGAACAGCAGGAAAAGCTGCTGCCGGGTCTGGCGCATATGGAGCGCGAGAATATCCGCCGGCTCGCCGCCTATGAGGAGGGCACGGCCGGGGCGATCATGACCTCGGACTACGCCACGCTGTCGCCGCTGCTGACCGCGCGGCGCGCCATCGAGCAGCTTCGCCACGAGGCGCCGGACAAGGAGACGATCTATCGCACCTATGTGGTGGACCGCGACCGGCGGCTGATCGGTTCGATCCGGCTGCAAACCCTGATCCTGGCCGATCCGGATACGCCGGTCTCCAGCCTGATGGAGGAGAACCCGATCCACGTTCTGGTCGATGAGGACCAGGAAGCGGTGGCGCGCGCCATCGCCAAATACGATCTGATCGCCATCCCGGTGGTGGATCACGACCATCATCTGATCGGCATCGTCACCCATGACGACGCTATCGACACACTTGAGGAAGAGGCGACCGAGGACTTTCAGAAGCTGGGCGCCAGCGGCGCGCTGAACCAGTCGCTGCGCAGCGCCGGCATGGTGACGCTGTATCGCGCGCGGATTTTCTGGCTGCTGCTGCTGGTGTTCGGAAACCTGCTGTCGGGTGTCGGCATCGCCTATTTCGAGGACACGATCGCCGCGCATCTGGCGTTGATTTTCTTCCTGCCGCTGCTGATCGCGTCTGGCGGCAACGCCGGCTCGCAGGCCTCGACATTGATGGTGCGTGCGATGGCGACGGGCGACGTGCGCTCGCGCGACTGGGGCCGGATGCTGGGACGCGAGGCGCTGGTGGCCGGAATGCTGGGGGCCAGCATGGCGCTGGCGGTTTCGGGCATCGGCCTGTTCCGGGGCGGGCCGGACATCGCGCTGGTCGTGGCGCTCTCCATGATCGTCATTGTCGTGACCGGCAGCCTGATCGGCATGAGCCTGCCGTTCATCCTGTCGCGCTTCAACATGGACCCGGCCACGGCCAGCGCGCCGCTGGTTACCTCGATCGCCGACGCGGCAGGCGTGGTGATCTATTTCTCGATCGCAACCATGATTCTGTTTGGCTAGAGCGTTTTCAGAAAAAGTGGGCGCCGCTTTTTCGGTTCGAAAACGCGATAAAATAAAAAGCCAGAGCCTGCCCGAACGGAAATGGCCCCATAGCGCAAAAAAAATGCGCCCCGCTCAGAGAGCGGGGCGCAGGACGCGGACAGAGACAACTGTGTCCTAGAAGCGCATCACATAGGCCAGCGAGCCGGAATGGCCCGAGCCGCTGAAGCCATAGTTCGTGTAGTCAATGCGGATGCCGCTATTGGCGCCCATGTTGAACTGCACGCCCGCGCCGCCAGCGAAATCGTCATCGCTGCCGGAAACCGTCACGCCGGCCGTCGTGGCCGACATACGGGCGGTGTAGTAACCGCCGCGGACAAAGCCTTCGACATTCGGGCCCAGCGGCGCACGCAGGCGGGCGAAACCGCCCAGCAGATGCTTCAGCTTGACCGACGTGCCGGCGACCGGCGTGCCGCTCTTGAAGCCCATGGCGCCTTCGGCTTCCAGTCCGAAATTCGGACCGATGTCGGCGCCGCCGCGGACCAGGCCGGACCAAATTTCCGAGTCTTCCAGATACTGGATGCCGCCGTTCACATAGCCCTGGGCATGCGCCGCGCCCCCCAGAGCCGCCAGCGCAACCGCGGAGGCCATAGCAAGCTTCATCATTCCTGTTCTCCCTAATCGTGGCGAGCCGGACCCGCCTTGTTATTGCGGACCAGCCGGCCCGCCGGACTGGAGTAATGGACCGGAGCGCGCTCCGGTTCTACGGAGAAACCATCTCAGGCTGACGATCATTGGGTGCTGTCTCTTATGCGCAACAGTGTGATATTGCGGCCAAAATGTGGCGGCCAAGAGGGCACAAGAAAATCCGCAGAGACTGGCGCTCGACTCTCTTCACCTGGCGTCCTAATCGAAAGCAGATGCGCATCGCGGTATTCGGAGACGTGGTCGGCAAAGCGGGACGGCGCGCCTTTGCGCGCCATGCGCCGGAGCTGCGCGAATCGCTCGATCTGGATTTCGTGGTGGTGAACGGCGAGAACGCCGCGGGCGGATTCGGCGTGACCGAACGCGCTGCGGAAGAATTGTTCGCCGCCGGCGCCGACGCCATCACGCTCGGCAATCACAGCTGGGACCAGCCGGAGGCGCTCACCTATATCGTGCGCGAGCCGCGCCTGCTGCGCCCGGCCAATTACCCCGCGCTGGCCCGCGCGCCAGGGCGCGGCGCGCATCTGTTCGAGACCGTATCCGGCCGCCGGGTTCTGGTGGTGAACCTGCTGGGCCGCGTGTTCATGGAATCGCTGAACGATCCGTTCGACGCCGTGGAGCGCGAGCTGGCCGCCTGTCCGCTGGGAGAAGCGTGCGACGCCGCGATCATCGACATGCACGCCGAGGCAAGCAGCGAAAAACAGGCGATGGGCGTATTCTGCGACGGCCGCGTCAGCGCCGTGATCGGCACGCACACCCATACGCCCACCGCCGACGCCCGCATCCTGCCCGGCGGCACGGCCTATATCACTGATATCGGCATGTGCGGCGACTATGATTCGGTGCTGGGCATGGACAAGGCCGAGCCTTTGCAACGCTTCACCTCGCGCATCCGTCAGGCGCGGTTCCAGCCGGCCGGGGGCGAGGGCGCGGCCTGCGGCCTGTATGTGGAGACCGACGATTCCACCGGGCTGGCGGTGCGCTGCGCGCCGATCCGTCTGGGCCCGGGCGTGGAGCCAAGCCGGCCACAGGGCTGACGCCGGGCTGATATCGGGGAACCGCATGGCAGCCTGTCCGCTATTGCCATGCGGGCGGGGCGGGCACATCTGGACTCGTGGACCAGAAAACCCGTCCGGAACACAGACGTGCAAGGGAACAGGACCATGAGCAGGATGGCGGCAATGGCGAGCGCGGGCGCGGCCGTTCTTCTGGCTGGAGCTGTCATGACGGCGGCGGCGCGCGGCGAAACGGATGCGCTGGACGTCATCGTCTTCGCGGCGGAGGAGCCGGAGATCGAGTTTCCGGTCTGTGTCGGTCTGACGCGCATCGACGCCGGCGCGGCGACGCCGATCCCGGTCGCCGAAGGCCAGCTCTGGGACGACGCCATCGACCTTCTGGGCGACGCGGTGGGCCGCACCGTCTTCGTGCTGGACACATCGTCTTCCGACCCTGTCCGGGTGATGGCCGATATCCGGGACGATGCGCGCGCGCAGGCGCTGGACTTTGTTATCGTCTACGAGCTTGCCTACGACCCGGCGCCCGATCCCCGCGCCATCCAGGCGCTGCGCCTGTTTCCCCCATTCGACGGCGAGAATCCCGACACGCCGGCGCGGGCGGCAGGCGCGGCCGTACTACTCGATGTCGCGGATGGCATGATGTATGGCGTTTCTTCCGCCATGGTCGCCGACGGCGCGTTCGCCGATACGCCGGACCCGCGCGCCGAGGCGCTGCGCGTCGCCGTCGTTGAAATCTCGCACGAGGTAGAGACCGCCTTTATCGGCATGATGATCAAGGCGGGCATGCCCGCGCCGGTCGCCCGGACGGACGATGCGCCCGAAGAGCTGACCCCGGCCCAGATCATCGCCCGCGCCGACGCCAATATCCGCGCCGCTTATGGCGAGGCGGCCGGGGAGCGCGGCTGCGAAGCCATTCTGGATTAGGACCGTCCGACGCCTGGCCGAATCCGGGCTACAGCATCGGGTGAAACGGCTGAATCGCCCGATGCTATAGATTATGAGTGGTCGCGCCGGTTATGCGAAAAACCGGTTTCCACTTTTTCGCCCGGCGCTCTAGGGATTGTGAAACACGGGCGCGCTCGGCTATGCAGCCGCTCGATTTCCGCCGCGCGGCGCCCGCGCCGGCGGACTGCAAGAGGGCGAACATGGCCGGCCATTCGCAGTTCAAGAATATCATGCACCGCAAGGGGCGTCAGGACGCTGCGCGCTCCAAGCTGTTCTCCAAACTCAGCAAGGAGATCACCATCGCCGCCAAGATGGGCGGCAATGGCGACCCGGCCTTCAATCCGCGCCTGCGCCTGGCCATCGCCAACGCCAAGGGCCAGTCCATGCCCAAGGACAATATCCAGCGCGCCATCGACAAGGCGTTCGGCGCCGGCGCCGAGACCTATGAGGATGT
Organism: Euryhalocaulis sp.; assembly: GCA_050486445.1. Classification (GTDB taxonomy): domain Bacteria; phylum Pseudomonadota; class Alphaproteobacteria; order Caulobacterales; family Maricaulaceae; genus Euryhalocaulis. Next base: position 22,660 of record JBJHDH010000037.1, on the reverse strand, counting down.
CCGCTATGAGGGCTTTGGCCCGGGCGGGGTCGGGGTGATCGTCGAGGTCTCGACCGACAACCGCAACCGCGCCGCCGCCGACGTGCGCGCCGCGTTCAGCAAGAATGGCGGCAATCTGGGCGAGACCGGCTCGGTCGCCTTCATGTTCGACCAGGTTGGCGAAATCCTCTTTGACGAAAGCGTGGGCGGCGAAGAGACCGTGCTGGAGGCCGCCATCGAGGCCGGCGCGGAAGATGTGAGCTTTGAGCCCGGCGATCCCGATGAGCGCGAGCCGGGCGAGCATGTCGTCTATACCGCGCGCGACGATCTTGGCGCGGTCGCCGAGACGCTGACCGCCGCGTTCGGAGAACCGAAATCGCAAAAGCTGATCTGGCGCCCGCAGAACCGGATCGATCTGGACGCGGAAAAGGCGACCACGCTGCTGCGCATGATCGACGCGCTGGAAGATCTGGACGACGTGCAGAACGTCTATGAAAACTCGCAGGTGTCCGAGGCTGTGATGGCCGAAATGGCCTGATCTCCGGGCTTCCGGGCGCTGGGGCTGGGCGGGCAAATCCGCTATAAGAACGCCCAGGTTTTGTTTATCGCGTTTTTTCGGCGGACCGAGGGAGGATATGGTCATGCGCGTTGTATTTACCCGCGTTGTCTTCACGACTGTGGCGATCGGCGCTCTGGCGCTCGCCGCCTGCGAACAGCAGGCGGCCATGGAGGCCGAACTCGAAGCCGAAGCGCCCGCCGCCGCCGAGGCGCCGGCCCCGGCCGAGGAACCCGCCGCCGAACCGGCGCAATACGCGGTTCCGGCGAACGCGCCGGCGCATATCCGCCGCGCGGTGGAATCGGCGGAGCGCACAGAGCAAATGACCGAGCGCGATATCGGGCGCAAGCCGGCCGAGACGCTGATGGCCGCGCGCGTGCAGGAAGGCGACCGGATCGTGGAATTCGCCGGGTTCGGCCAGTATTACACCACGATGCTGGCCGAAGCCGTGGGACCAGATGGCCACGTCTATGTCTATGACCTGCCCTATACCGAGGAGCGCGCCGGCGCGGCCAGCCGCGCCTTTGCCGAGGCGCACGCCAACGCCGACTATATCGTGGTCGATTATAACGAGATGGAGCTGCCCGCCGATCTCGATGCGGTGCATATCGTGCTCTATTATCACGACCTGCCGCTGAACGATGTCGATGTCGCGGCCTTCAATGCGAAGGTGTTCGACGCGTTGAAGCCGGGCGGAATTTATTTCATCGTCGATCATAACGCCCCGGCCGGTTCTGGCCTGGAACACACCCAGTCGGCGCACCGCATCGACCCGGCCGTGATCCGGGAAGAGGTGACCGCGGCGGGCTTCGAGCTGGCCGAGGACAGCCAGATTCTGCGCAATCCGGGCGACGATCTGACAACGATGGTGTTCACGCCGGGGACGCGCGGCCACACCGACCAGTCGGTCTTCGTGTTCCGCAAGCCATCCTGAGACAGGCGGCGCTCCCGGCATGAAGGGGTGGGAATGGTGAATCGCAGGCGCGCGCTCGCAGCGCCGCGCGGTTGTGCCGCCGGGGAAAGGTAGGGGAAGCGGGGCGCCCGCGGGGAACGCGGGTGTTCCGGTCCTTGGTACGTATGGTGCGTTCCTTTGAGCGCCCCGCGCATGGATTTGCCGGAACGTCTCCGTCCCGATTCCAGTCCAGGGTTTTGACGCGGTCGGTCGTTTAGTGCCGCTCGCCGCCCTGAAGGCCGCGCCGGAGCTTCGGACTATCACGTCCGAAGCGCGGACGCGCCATGCACTTCCTTCCCCCACGTTGATTGCGCGCGTCCCCCGTGAGGAAGGAACACCGCCATCCTATGCGCAGCGGAGAGGTGTAGGAGGTTTGCGGAAATTTCCCCGCTTTTTTGTTCACGAAGGGCGTTGCGAACGTGTCCGCGCTTCCGGTTTGACCCGGCTCAAGGCGGCAGGCACGCCGCCGCGCACGAATGGAAAACCGGGAAAAAAGCCGGATGGAGCGATGCGGAACCCCGCGGGCCCGCCGCCGGTTGAAACCCGTATCATCCACAGGAGTGCGGAGAATTCCCCAAATGACGAAAATGGCGGCCGAGCGCGTGACCTGGGTGGCGGTGCTGGACGGGTCCAAGGCGTTGCTGTTCGAGGACAAGGGATTTACCGACGCGCCCGATCTGCATCTGATGGACAAGGCGGAATACGACCCTGTCCCCGACCGGGACATCAAGACGGACGCGCCGGGCCGGATGCCCGATCCCGGACCGGGCCAGCGCTCGGCCATGGAAGAGGCGGATTTCCATCAGCAGGCGGAGCAGCGTTTCGTCTGCGCCTTCGCCGAAAGCCTTAACCAGGCGGCGCTGAAAAACCGGTTCGACCGGCTGGTCCTGATGGCCTCGCCCCGCGCCATGGGCTGGCTGCGCAGCTGCCTGCACGAAACGGCAGCGCGCCGCATTTTCCGCGAGATCACCGGCGATTACACCAATCACCCGACCCTGAAGCTGGAAGCGATGCTGAAACAGGAGAATAGCGCGGCCGCGCCGCACCTCGCCTGATCTTGATCCTCGCTTCCTGATCTTCCGGGGCGCTGGAAGCGGCGCAGACGCACGTCTTTTGTTATGCCGCGTTCCGGACGGCGAACCGGGTTCCACTTCGCCTGGAAACGCTCTAAGCAGCCTCCATGCCGTCCGATTCCGCCGCCAGCCCCGTCATGGACGACGCCTCAGGCTTCCGGCCGCCGCGCCGGTTCGGCGCGGTCAACTGGATCGGTTTCTGGACGCTCTACAAAAAAGAGGTCCAGCGGTTCTTCAAAGTCGTGGCGCAGACCGTGCTCGCGCCCGTGGTCACCACATTGCTTTATATCGTGGTGTTCGTGATTGCGCTGGCGGGCGCGCGCCCGGCGGTGGAGGGCCTGTCCTATCCCGAATTCCTGGCGCCCGGCCTGATCATGATGTCGGTGCTGTCCAACGCGTTTCAGAACTCGTCATCCTCGATGATGATCGCGAAGATGCAGGGCACCAGCGTCGATTTCATGATGCCGCCGCTGTCGGCGACGGAGTTGACGGGCGCCCTCACGCTGGGCGCGGCGACGCGCGGGGCGCTGGTGGCGCTGGTCACGACACTGACGCTGCTGCCTTTTATCAATGTCGCGCCCGTGCATTGGGGCGCGGTTCTGTATCACGGTCTGCTGGCCGGGATGATGCTGGGCGCGCTGGGCGCGGTGGCCGGCGTCTGGGCCGAGAAGTTCGACCATATGGCCGCGATCCAGAATTTCGTGATGCTGCCGCTGATCTTCCTGTCCGGCTCGTTCTATTCGATCCAGCGCCTGCCCGAGGCGTTTCAGATCGCCAATCATTTCAACCCGGTTTTCTATCTGATCGACGGGTTCCGCTATGGCTTCACCGGCTATCATGACGGCCCGCTCGGCATCGGCGTGGCGGTTACGCTGGCCGCCGCCCTCCTTTCGGTCGGGGCGGCCTGGGCCGTGCTGCGCGCCGGCTGGCGGATGAAGAGCTGATCCCTGCCCCGCCGCGCGCTTGACCGCGCGCGCATCCCTGTGTTGAAGCAGGCGGCCGCTCCGCCGCAAGGAAACCGCCCGTGTCCGCGCCTTTGATGGATCTGTTCGCGCCGCCGCCGATTGATTTCGTGCGCGGCGAAGGCGTGTGGCTCTACACAGCCGATGACGAACCGTATCTGGATTTCATCGCCGGAATCGCGGTGAATTCACTCGGCCATGCGCATCCGGCGGCGGTCAATGCGCTGAAAGAGCAAAGCGAAAAGCTCTGGCACGTCTCGAACATGTTCGCCGTGCCGGGCCAGCGCGAACTGGCGGCCAAATACGCCGCCGCCAGCGGGCTGGACCGCGTGTTTTTCTGCAATTCCGGCACCGAGGCGATCGAGGCGGCGCTGAAGACCGCGCGCAAATATTTCGCCGTGACCGGCCGGCCGGAGCGGTATCGCGTCATCACCTTCGAGGGCGCCTTTCACGGCCGGTCCCACGCCGCGATCGCTGCCGGCGGCAACCCCGCCTATCTGGAGGGGTTCGGTCCGCCGCTGGACGGATTCGACCAGGTTCCGTTCGGCGATATCGAGGCGGCGAGGACCGCGATCCGGCCCGAGACCTGCGCCGTGCTGATCGAGCCGGTGCAGGGCGAGGGCGGCGTGCGCGCGGCCAGCACGGAATATCTGCGCGCGCTGCGCAGGCTGTGCGACCAGCACGGTCTGCTGCTGATCTATGACGAGGTGCAGTGCGGCGCGGCGCGGACGGGCAAGCTGTTCGCCTGGCAATGGGCGAACGGGGGGGCGGACGGGGAAGCAAATCCGGACATTGTAGCGCTGGCCAAGGGCGTCGGCGGGGGCTTTCCGCTGGGCGCCTGTCTGGCCACCGAAGAGGCGGCGCAGGGCATGCAGTTCGGCGCGCATGGCACGACCTATGGCGGCAATCCGCTGGCCATGGCGGTGGGCAACGCGGTGTGGGACGTGCTCAGCGACCCGGCCTTTCTGGAGCAGGTGAACGACGTCGCCAATTATCTGGGCCAGCAGCTTGCGCGCCTGCGCGATACGCATCCCGATATGATCGAGGATGTGCGCGGCAAGGGTCTGCTGCTCGGGCTGAAGCTGAAAGACGGCGTGCAGAACAAGGCGATTCAGGCAGCGTGCCGCGATGCGCGCCTGCTGGTCGGCGTCGCCGGGGGCAATGTGCTGCGTCTGGCGCCGCCGCTGGTCGCCACGCGCGACGATGCGCGCCAGGCGGTGGAGATTCTCGACCGGGTGCTGACGGACGCTCCGCGAGAGGGCGCTTGAGCGGCGCGGCCGCATCCGGCCTCGCCCGGCTGGATGCGCTGGGCGCCGCAGACGACGCCGTGGCGGCGTTCCAGATCGAGGGCGCACCGGTGCGCGGCCGCATCGCGCGGCTGGCCGATTCGCTGGACGAAATCCTCTCCGCCCATCCGTATCCCGACGCGGTTGCGCGCCTGCTGGGCGAGGCGGTGATCTGCGCCGCTCTGGTCGGCCATGCGCTGAAATTCGAGGGGCGGCTGATCCTTCAGGCCAGCGGCGACGGACCGGTCGGGTTTCTGGTCGCCGACTGGCGCACCGATGGCGGTGTGCGCGCCTATGCGCGGGTGGACAAGGCGCGCGCCGGCGAAATCGAAGACAGCCACGGCGCGGCGCAATTGCTGGGCGCCGGCTCCTTCGCCATGACCATCGATCCCGGCGAGGACGGCGAACGCTATCAGGGCCTGACGGCGCTGGAGGGCGAGACGCTCTGCGACACGGTGGAAGCCTATTTCCGCCAGTCCGAACAGATTCCGACGCGGCTGCGCGTGGCGGTGGCGCGGTTTCAGGCCGAGGGCCTGCCACGCTGGCGCGGCGGCGGCATGATGATCCAGCAGATCGCGGCGGACGATGCCCGCGGCGATGCGGGCGATGCCTGGGATACCGCGCGCGCGCTGTTCGGCACGCTGACCGACGAGGAGCTGGCCGACCCGGACCTTTCCGCCGGGCGCGTGCTCTACCGCCTGTTTCACGAGACCGGCGTGCGCCTGTTTCCGGGAACGCCGGTGCGCCGCTATTGCCAATGCTCGGCGCAGCGGGTGCGCGACGTGCTGGGCGGCTTTCCCGCCACCGAGCGCGAGGCGATGCAGGAGCCGGGCGGAACCATCAGCGCCACCTGCGAATATTGCGGCAGCATCTATCGCTTCACGCTGGACGATTTTGAGACATGAGTTCCGGTATGGATGGGAACGATGTGACCTGCCGCCTGTATCTGATCTCGCCGCCCGCGTTCGATCCGGAAGCGTTCGCGCCGCAACTTGAGGCGGCGCTTTCCGCCGGGGATGCGGGCGCGTTCCAGCTTCGCCTGAAGGACGCGGATGACGCCGCCGTGCTGGCCGCCGGGCGGGCGCTGCGCCCGCTCTGCGCGGCGCATGGCGTCAGTTTCATCGTCAATGACCGGCCGGACCTGGCCGCTGAACTGGACGCCGATGGCGCCCATATTGGCCAGGGCGACATGGACGCGGACGAGGCGCGCAGGGCGCTGGGGCCCGACCGGATTCTGGGCGTCACCTGTCACAACTCCCGGCATCTGGCCATCGAGGCCGGGGAAAGCGGGGCCGATTATGTCGCGTTTGGCGCCTTTTTTCCGACAAGGACCAAGGCGACAGAGTTCGCCGCCGATCCGGAGATCCTGCAATGGTGGTCCGAAATCTTCACGCTGCCCTGTGTCGCCATCGGCGGAATCACGGCGGAAAACTGCGCGCCGCTGGTGCAGGCGGGCGCCGATTTTCTGGCGGTCTCGGCCTTTGTCTGGAGCCATCCGGACGGGCCCGGCGCGGGCGCAGCGGCGATGAACGCCGCCATCAGGGCCGCGTCGCCGCCCGCGCCCTGAGTCTCTGCTTTCTGGGTTTTTGTCTGGCGCTCGCGCCCGCGCCGGGAATCGCGCAGCAGAGCGATCTGCTGGACCGCGCGCGCGAGGCCTATGCGGAGGGCCGGTATGAATCGGCGCGCACCGATGCGCTGGCCGCCGCCGCCGGCGGCGGACTCCAGGCCATGGTTCTGGCGGGAATTCTGTTCGAGCGCGGGCTGGGCGGCGAGCGCGACGACGCGCAGGCGCGCCAATGGTACGAGGCGGCGGCGGAACTGGAACATATCGACGCGCTGATCGGGCTGGCGCGGCTGGCCGCGAGCGGGCGCGCAGACCTGACGCCCGAAGACGCGCGCGGCTTTCTGGAGCGCGCGAGCGAGCGCCACTCGCCCGAGGCGCAGCTCCTGCTCGGCCAGATGCTGGCGGAGGGCGCGGGCGGGCCCGTGGATATGGATGGCGCCAGGCGCGCTTTTCAGGCCGCGGCCGATCAGGGACTGCCCGAAGCGATGCGGCGGCTGGCGCATCTGGAGCTGGCGCGCACGGGCGGCGGCGCGGAGGCGGAAGCACTTGCGCTCGCCCTGCTGGAACGCGCGGCGTTCGCCGGCGACGCCGAGGCCGCCTATGAGGCCGGGCTGTTGCGCGCCGATACGGGAGACGAGACGGATATGATTCGCGCCGCCGCCCTGTTCCGTCAGGCGGCCGAGCGCGGCCACGCCGCCGGCGCGACGCTTCTCGCCCATGCGCTGTGGCAGGGCGCGGGAACAGCGCAGGACCAGCCGGGCGCCGCGCGCTGGTACCGGCTGGCGGCGGAGCGCGGCGATCCCGAAGGCGCCTTTTATCACGCCGCCATGCTCTATGCCGGGGCAGGCGCGCCGGCCGATGCGGAGGGCGCCTATTACTGGGCGCTGCGCTCGATGCTGGCCGATCCCGACGCCGGAGCCGGCTATGGCGAGCGCCGCCTGACGCTGCGGATAATGGCCGAGGCGCAACTGGACAGCGACGCCGCGCGCGCCGAGGTTCGCGCCCGCGCCGAAGCCGACCATGAAGCCGCGCAGGAGACGGCATTGGACGCCACAGTTCCGGACTGAACCCGCCGCGCCGGGGCGCGTTGCGTCCATGCGGTCCATCGGCCGCGCATATGGCGGAGGCGCGGCATGGCCCAGGCAAACCACCCGGAGCAATCCCCGGAGCAATCCCCAGAAAATTCCAAAGCGGCGCGCGATAAACTATGCGCGCTGATTGAGGAAATCGGCATTGCGATGGTGACCACGATGGAGACGGACGGCTCGCTGCGCGCCCGGCCGATGGCGGCGCAGTTTGCCGGAGAGGATCGTGATCGTCTCTATTTCCTGACCGCGCGCAGCTCGGCCAAGACAGAAGAGATGGCGCGCGAGCCCAACGTCAATCTCAGCTTCGCCAAAGGCGGCGACTATGTATCGGTCAGCGGCGTGGCGCGTATCCGCCGCGACCCCGCGCTGATCGACGCCCTGTGGAGCGAGGCGGCGCGCCCCTGGTTCCCCAAGGGCCGGCGCGATCCCGATATCTGCGCTGTCGAGGTCGATCTGCATTATGGCGAATACTGGGATCCGCCCGGCGCGGCGGTGACCCTCGCCTATGGCTGGACCAAGGCGATGCTGACCGGACGGGATGCGCATGGCGATCTGGGCGATTCCGCCAAAATCGGTCATCCCGGCTGATCTCAATCTATTGATTTTATAGGGTCTCCTGGTCCGCCAGATGCGGCTTCGGCTGCCCATATCTATCCACAACATCTTGTTTCCTGTGGAAAGCGCATCCGCGCATCTTGTGGCCCCCCTTTAGACGGCTACGATATCTAGCGTCCTGCGCAGTTAATGAGCGGGATGGACACAAGATATAGGCCATCTATCAGGCTGGGGGGTTTGCCATGGGCTGGAATGACGAGCGCGTCGAGCTGCTGAAGAAGCTCTGGGCGGAGGGTCTGTCCGCCAGCCAGATCGCCCAGCGTCTGGGGGGGGTCACGCGCAACGCGGTGATCGGCAAGGTGCATCGTCTGGGGCTTTCGGGCCGGGCGACGCCATCGCGCCCGCAGCGCCGCAGCACGAAACCCGCCGCCGCCAGACCGGCGCGGACCACGCCCGCCATCGCGGCGGCGCGCAGCGCCCCGCCGCCGCCCGCCCCGGTGGAGCCGGCCCGCCTGCCCAACGGCGAATACGCCACGGTGCTGACGCTCGGCTCGCGTATCTGCCGCTGGCCCATCGGCGACCCGGACGATGCGGATTTCCGCTTTTGCGGCCGCGCCGCCGAACCCGGTTCGCCCTATTGCGAGGCGCATGCGCGCCTGGCCTATCAGCCGCAGAAAAAGCGCGTGCGCCGCGCCGCATCCGACGCCGCCGCAGTGCTGGACTCCATCGCCGCCGCGCGCCGCACGCTCTGAGGGGCGGGGCGTCTCGAGGGATGAGGATGGTGGGTGGCGCGTGGCGGACGGGGGTTGCGATCCATCCCCCTATTTTCCCAGCATCGTCAGCACCGCCTCGGGCGGGCGGCCAAGCGCGGCCCGCCCGCCTTTCGCCGGATCGCCCTTCACCACAACCGGCCGCTCGATCAGGCGCGGATGTTTCGCCATGGCGGCCAGCAGCTTTTCCGGATCGTCCTCGCCCGCCAGACCCAGTTCGCGATATTCCGCCTCTTTGGTGCGCATGAGCTGGCGCGGGGAATCGAAGCCCAGCGCCCGCACCAGCGCGCGCAGCGTCCCTGCATCTGGCGGCGTCTTCAGATATTCGACGATCTTTGGCTCGACGCCATGGTCGCGCAGCAGCGCCAGCGTCTGCCGCGATTTGCTGCATTGCGGATTGTGATAGATCGTCACGCTCATTCTTCGGTCTCCGGCATTACATCATATGTCACTTCATCCGGCTGGCGGCGGCGAGCGCCAGCATCGACTCGGCGCGCGCCAAATGCATCCGCTCCAGCATCTCTCCGCCCATCCGCACCGCGCCCTTGTCCGCCGCCTCCGGCGCAGCGAAAGCCGCGATTACCCGCCGCGCCCAGTCCAGCTCTGCCTCGGTGGGGCTGAAAATCTCGTTCGCCGCTGCGACCTGCGAAGGATGGATCAGCGTCTTGCCATCAAAGCCGAGCGCACGGCCGGCGCGCGCCTCGGCGATAAAGCCTTCCGCATTGGTGAAGTCGTTATAGACGCCATCGAGCGCGGCCAGATCATAAGCGCGCGCCGCCAGCACGATCTGCGCCAGACAGGGCGCGAGCGCCGCGCGCATCTGCCCGCCATTCGGCGGCAGGCGCAGCGCGGCCGCCAGATCGTTCGATCCGGCGATCAGCGTCTGACAGTCTGTCTCGCGCGTGCTGGCGGCGATGTCTTTCAGGTTCAGCACGGCTTTGGGAGTCTCGATCATCGCCCAGAGCGGATTCTTCCCGCCCGCCGCCGCCAGCGCCGCACGCGCGCGAACAAGATCGCCGGCGGACGAGACTTTGGGCAGCACCACAGCGCAGTCGGGCTTGGCGGCCGCTGCGACAATGTCTTCCGCGAACCACGGGCTGCCGGGCGCATTGACGCGGATCGCGCGCACCCGCCCGGCCGTTCCGCACGGGGATTCCGCGGCGCGGGCGCGGGCGGCGTCCTTCTGCGACGGCAGAGCGCTGTCTTCCAGGTCCAGGATTACCGCGTCGCAGGCCAGGCCCGCCGCCTTTTCCACCGCGCGCGCATTGGCGGCCGGCACGAACAGGATGGAACGCAGCGGCCTCACGCCGCGCCCCCCGCAATGCATGGAAGGTCGCGCGCGCGGCGCGGCGCCGCTAGGATTCTCCCCTTCACGCTGCGAAGGACCATTTCATGCCCGTTAACGCTCCCGTCGCCGATGCCTGTCTCGATCAGGTGTTCCGAAACGCCCGCACGCGCAATGGCTGGATCGGGCGCGATGTTCCCGAAACGCTGATCCGCGCCGCCTATGACCTGATGCGCCTTGGCCCGACCAGCGCCAATCAGTGCCCGGCGCGTTTCCTGTTCCTGAAATCGGAGGCGGCGAAACAGCGGCTCGCCCCGCATATGAATGAGGGCAATCGCGCCAAGACGCTGGCCGCGCCCTGGGTCGCCATTATCGCCTGGGACTATCTGTTCCATGAGAAGCTGCCCCAGCTTTTCCCGCACAGGCCACAGATGCAAGACGTCTTCGCCCCCGATGCGGCGCGGAGCGAGCACGGTTTCCGCAACGGCACACTTCAGGCGGCGTATTTTATCATCGCGGCGCGGATGATGGGGCTGGATTGCGGCCCGATGTCGGGCTTTGACAAGGACGGCGTGGAAGGCGAATTCTTCGGCAGGGACGAGCGGATGCGTCACTGGCGCGTCAACTTTATCTGCAATCTCGGCTATGGCGACGACGCGAATCTGCATCCGCGCCTGCCGCGCCTGTCGTTTCAGGAGGCGTGCGCGATCCTGTAGGATCGGGAGCGAGGGAAAGGCCCGCAGTCGCCAAGGACGCGCGCGCCGCGCCGGTGCTCCATGCTGAAACGCTGACATGCTGATCTTGTGTCTGGATACGTCGGGCGCCGATTGCGCCGTTCTGCTCGCCCGCGATGGCGTGCGGTGCGCGGCATTGCGCGAGACCGCAGGGCGCGGCCATGCGGAGCGTCTGGCGCCAATGGCGCGCGCCGCGCTGGCCGAAGCCGGCGTTCCCCCCGGCGCGCTCGGCCGCATCGCCGCGATCTCGGGGCCGGGCAGTTTCGCCGGCCTGCGCGTGGGGATCGCCTTTGCCCGCGGTCTGGCGCTGACGCTGGATATTCCGGCGCTGGGCGTCTCGCTGTTCGATCTGATCGTGGCCGCCTATCCCGATGCGCCGCATCTGGCCGCCGCGCACGACGCCGGACGGGGCGAGATGGCGATCCGCCTTTATCGCAACGGCGCAATGCAGGGCCCGGTGCAACGCCTGATGCTGGAAGACGCCGTTTCCCGCATCGCCGCCTTTGCGCCCGCGCCGCTGATCGCGGGGTCCGGCGCGGCGGCGCTGGCGGTGCGGATTCCCGGCGCGCGCGCGGAGGCGGGGCCGGGCGCCGATCTGGACCTTCTGGCGCGCATCGCCGCCGCCGATCCGGCGGCGTATCCCCCCTCGCCTTTCTATCTGCGTCCGCCCGACGCCAAATTGCCCGGAGGCGTAATGCCCCCCGCCGCCCGGAGGGAGCCCGCCCGATGATGAGCCGGCTGGCGAGGCTGCGCTATGGCGCGGCGGGCGCGGACGACGCCGGGGCGCTGGCGGCGCTGCACCGCACCGCGTTTCCGCGCGGCTGGAGCGCGCAGGAACTGGCGCTGCTGCTGGACGAGCCGGGCTCGACCGCGCGCGCGGCCTGGCGCGGCGACACGCTGACGGGATTCGCGCTCGGCCGTGTCGCGGCGGACGAGGCCGAAGTGCTGTCGCTGGTGGTGGCCGAGACGTCGCGCCGGCGCGGAACGGGCGAGCAGCTTCTGTCGCTGCTGGAGGATTCCTGCCGTGACAAGGGCGCGGATGCGATCTTTCTGGAAGTGTCGGAAAAGAACGTCGCGGCCATGACGCTCTATTATCGCGCCGACTATCGCCAGGTCGGGCGCCGGCCGCGTTATTACGAAGACGGGGCCGCGGCGCTTTTGCTGCGCAAGTCACTATAAACACATCGGAAACCCACCCTTTCCGCAAATGCTTTGCAATCGCCCTGTGGACCGGACGGGGCGCCGCGCCTAGAGTTGGGGCCATGCCAAGCCGCATTGAAGAATTGTGCGTGGAGAAGGGCCTGCGCATGACCGAACAGCGCCGGGTGATCGCCCGCGTGCTGTCCGAGTCCGAGGACCATCCCGACGCCGAGGAACTCTACGCCCGCGCCAGCAGGATCGACCCGCATATCTCGCTCGCCACGGTCTATCGCACCGTGCGCCTGTTCGAGGAGGCGGGCATTATCGAGCGCCACGATTTCCGCGACGGCCGCGCCCGCTATGAGGAAGCGACCGAACGCCACCACGACCATCTGATCGACGTGAAGACCGGCGAGGTGATCGAGTTCGTGGACGAGGAGATCGAGCGGTTACAGGAACGGATGGCCGCCAAGCTCGGCTACCGGCTGGTCGATCACCGGCTGGAGCTGTACGGCGTCAAGGTCAGCAAATAGGCGCCGCGCATGGGCGCCGCGCCAAAATCCGCGCCCGATTCCACCGCCGCCTATTTCTGGCTGTCGCCCGGCGGCGCGGCCGAGGCGGTTTCCGCCGACGGATTCTGGAACGATTTCGCCGCCATCGGCCGCAAGGCGGAGACGAGCGCCTTTCTGGTCACCGCCTTCGATCTGGACGCGGATTTCCCGCACTGGGAGATGCACCCCGAAGGCGACGAATTGCTGATCGCCCAGTCCGGCGCATATCGCGCCATTCTGGAACAGGACGGGGCGCGCAGCGAACACGGGCTGGCGGCGGGCCAGACCCTGCTGATCCCGCGCGGCGCCTGGCATTTCCTGAAAACCCTGGAGCCCGGCCGCATTGTCTTCGTCACCGCCGGCAAGGGCACGCAGCACCGCTCGCTGGACGACGCCCCGCTGTGACGGGCCTTGTTCGCCGCGACCAGAATGCGCAGGCGCATGTCGCCAGGTTGCGCACACTTGTCGGAGAGGGGCTGGACAGCGGCGTCAGCGGCAGCACGCAGGCCGATATTCGCAAACGCGTCGAAGACAGGCTGAAGGCGGATGGCCGGCTTTAGGCTGAGCGCCCGCGTCAGGGCCGGCGATGCGCCTCGTAGAAGCTGCGCAGCACGGCGTTGATCCGCGTCTGGTAGCCTTTGCCCTGAGCGCGGAACCAGTCCAGCACCTCGGCGTCGAGCCGCAGACTCACCGGCGTCTTGCCGCGTTCGTCGGGCCAGCGGACGCTCGCGGTTTTCCAGAATTCCTCGCCCGTCTCGGCAATGTCGCTGTAGTCGATCTCGCTGTCCGGCAAGGCGGCGAGTTCAGCCGGGGTCAGCGCCTTTTCGTATCGCTTCTTCATAGGCTTTCCGCTCTGTCCTGTTCGCGCGGCGGGCCGAAATGATTCTGATCCTTTCCATGCGCCGCGTATGGATCACAACGAGGATCAGGACGCCGCCCACCACGCCAAGACTGTATTCGCGCACCTCTCCATAGTCCTGCCGGTCGTCGATCCGGGTCAGTACAGGTCCGTCGAAAATCCGGCGCGCCATGGCGAAACTGACGCCATGTTTGGCAATATTGGCTGCATCCTTGGCCTTGTCCCATTCGAACAGCATAAATGTATCTACAATTGCATCTACAATCAAGTCCGGCGCACTTGCGGGGCGCCGCTGCGTCTCACATAAGCGGCCCGCCGCCTGTATAAGCGTGTTCTGGACAGGCAAAGAGCGCCCGTGCGAACCGGATGACCAAACGCGTCTTCATCAAGACCTATGGCTGTCAGATGAATGTCTACGATTCCGAGCGGATCGCGGACGTTCTGGCGCCGCATGGGTATGAACCGGCCGATACGCCCGAGGGCGCGGATCTGGTGGTGCTGAACACCTGCCATATCCGCGAAAAGGCCTCGGAGAAGCTGTATTCCGATCTGGGCCGGCTGCGCCCGCTGAAGACGGAGAAAACCGCCTCCGGCGGGCAGATGCTGGTGGCGGTCGCGGGCTGCGTGGCGCAGGCCGAGGGCGCGGAGATCGCCGCGCGCGCGCCAGTAGCCGATCTGGTGATCGGCCCGCAATCCTATCACCGCCTGCCTGACATGATCTCCCGGATGATCGAACGCGCCGGACGCGGCCAGACGCCCGGCGGGACGGTGGAGACCGAATTCGAGGCGCCGGAGAAATTCGCGCATCTGGGCGCGCGGCGCGCCACCGGGCCCGCCGCCTTTCTGACCGTGCAGGAAGGCTGCGACAAATTCTGCACGTTCTGCGTTGTGCCCTATACGCGCGGCGCCGAGTTTTCGCGGCCCGCCGCCGCCATTCTGGACGAGGCGCGGGCGCTGGCCGGGCAAGGCGTGCGCGAGATCACGCTGCTGGGCCAGAACGTCAACGCCTGGCGCGACGCGGAGGGCGGCGGGGGGCTTGGCGGCCTGCTGCGGAGGATCGCGGAGATTCCGGGCGTGGAGCGGCTGCGCTACACCACCTCGCACCCGCGCGACATGGATGACGAGCTGATCGCCGCGCACGCCGACCTGCCGCAATTGATGCCGTATCTGCATCTGCCGCTGCAGGCGGGTAGCGACCGCATCCTGAAAGCGATGAACCGGCGCCATACGCTGGCGGACTATCTGCGCCTTGTTGAGCGCATCCGCGCCGCGCAGCCCGGCATTGCGATGAGCGGCGATTTCATCGTCGGCTTTCCCGGCGAGACCGAGGCGGATTTTCAGGAGACCCTGCGCGCCGTGCGCGAAATCGGCTATGCCAGCGCCTTCAGCTTCAAATATTCGCGCCGCCCCGGCACGCCGGCCGCCGACGCGGGGGAGCAGGTCTCCGAAGCCGAAAAATCCGACCGCCTCGCCCGGTTGCAGGACGTGCTGTTCGCGCAGCAGGATGCGTTCAACGAGTCCATGATCGGCCGCGTTTTGCCCGTTCTGTTCGAAAAGCCGGCGCGCCATCCGGGTCAGCTCGCGGGGCGCTCGCCATTTTTGCAGGCCGTGCACGCCGATGCGCCGGATTCGCTGCGTGGAACGGTGGCGCAGGTGGAGATCACCGCCGCCAGCCGCAACAGCCTGACCGGCCGGCTGACTGGAGCGCAGGAGGCCGCATGAAACCGCAGCGCCCCCCCGGCGACGAGGCCCGCAAGCGCCGGCGTGAAGCGTCCGAGACCCTGCATTTCGAGGATCCCGAAACGGCCAGGGGCCTGTCCGGCCCCAATGACCGCTGGCTGGCGCTGATCGAGGATGCGTTCGACGTGCTGCTGGCGGCGCCCGGCGGCGCCATCGTCGTCACTGGCGCGCCGGATGCGCGCGAGGCGGCCAAGCGCGCGCTGGCCGAGCTGGCCGGGCGGCTGGCGCGCGGCGCGCTGGACGGCGAGGAGGACGTGAAGGCCGCGATCCGCTTCGCCAGCCATGGCGGCGAGCCGGGGGTTCTGGCCTCTGGCGCCATCATGGTCGGGCGGCGTCAGAACGTGGCGGCGCGCACCCCGACCCAGGCAAGCTATATTGAGACGCTGCGCGACTGCGATCTGGTGTTCGGCGTCGGACCCGCCGGCACGGGCAAGACCTTTCTGGCTGTTGCTTATGGCCTGTCCGAACTGATCGCCGGGCGCGTCACGCGCCTGGTGGTCGCCCGGCCGGCGGTGGAGGCGGGCGAGCGGCTGGGCTTCCTGCCCGGCGCGATGGAGGAAAAGGTCGACCCCTATCTGCAGCCGATCTGGGACGCGCTGCAGGATCTTCTGGGCCGCGAGGCGCTGGACCGGCGCCGGGCGCTGGGCGAGATCGAAGTGGCGCCGCTGGCCTTTATGCGCGGCCGCACGCTTTCCAACGCCTATGTCATTGTCGACGAGGCGCAGAACGCCACGATCGGCCAGATGAAAATGGTGCTGACCCGGATCGGTCAGGGCGCGCGCATGGTGGTGACGGGCGACCCCAGCCAGGTGGACCTGCCCGCCCATACGCATAGCGGACTTTCCCACGCCCTCGATATCCTTCAGGATATACGGGGCATGCGGGTGGTCCGGTTCACCCGCGCGGACGTCGTGCGCCATCCGATGGTGAGCCAGATCGTCGCCGCCTATGAGGCCGCCGCCGAGCGCGAGCAGGGCGAAGGGGCGAAAGGGACGAGACAGGGATGATGTCCGCGCCTGCCACAGACGCGGTTCCGGCGGCGCTCGAAGTGATCGTCGAAGACCCGGAATGGGACCGGCAGGGCGATGACTGGAACGGGCTTTTTCGCACCCTATATGAAGGCGTTATGGAGCATCTGCGGCACGCCGCGCCCGGCGCGGTTGTTCTGCTGCTGACCGATGATTCCCGCCTGGCGGAGCTGAATGCGCGCTTTCGCGGCAAGGACGCGCCAACCAATGTTCTGGCCTTTCCCGCGCCGCCACGGACTGGAATGCTGGGCGATGTCGCCATTGCTTACGGCGTCTGTGCGCGCGAGGCGGCGGAGCAGAACAAGGATTTCGCCGCCCATGCGGCGCATCTGATCCTGCACGGCATGTTGCACCTGCACGGGCTGGATCACGAAACAGGTGAAGAGGACGCAAGGGCCATGGAGGCGCTGGAGCGCGTCATCCTGGCCGGAATCGGCGTCGCCGACCCGTATGCGGGCGAGGAGGCCCGCCACGACCATGACTAAACGCCATGTCTGATACATCAGGTTCGAGTATGACCGCGCGCATCGCCGCGCTTCTCCGTCGTGACCGTTCCGAAGAGCCGGCCGAAGCGCCGGCCGATGGCGAGGATCGAAGTTTTCACGACATGGCTGCGCGCATGCGGGCGTTCGAGAGCATGCGGGCGGAGGATGTCATGACCCAGCGTTCCGACATCGTGGCCTTGAAGGCCGATACGCCGCTGGGCGAGGCGGTGCGCGCCTTTATCGAGGCCGGGCATTCGCGCCTGCCTGTCTATCGCGAGACGCTGGACGAGCCGCTGGGCATGGTCCACCTGAAGGATCTGATCCGGCTGCTGGCGCCCCGCGCCGGCGAGCCCGGGCCAGCCGATCTTGCCGAACAGCGCGTGCTGGAAAGCACGCTGCGCGAAGTGCTCTATGTGCCGCCTTCCGCACCCGTGCTGGATCTGCTGCGCCAGATGCAGGCGCGCCGCATCCATCTGGCGCTGGTGGTGGACGAGTTTGGCGGCACGGACGGGCTGGTGACGCTGGAGGATCTGGTGGAGCCCATCGTCGGCGACATCGAGGACGAGCACGACGAGGAAGAAGGCCCCATGATCCGCGCACGCGCGCCCGGAATCTGGGAAGCCGACGCACGCTGCGGCATCGAGGAGTTCGAGCAGGCGGTAGGAGAGGAGATCGCGACGGAAGAGGAAGAGGAGGACGTCGAGACGCTGGGCGGGCTGGTCTTCACCATCGCCGGCCGCGCGCCGCCGCCCGGCGAAACCGTGCTGCATCCTTCCGGTTTTGAATTCACGGTGACCGATTCCGATCCAAGGCGCGTCAAGCGCCTGCTGGTGCGCCGCACCGCCGGACCCGCGGCGATAGCCGCCGCGCCATGAGGTGCGCCATGAATCCCGCACGCGAATGAGCATGGCCAGCGCAGGCGCGCGCACGGGCGCGGAGGCCGGCGTGTTCACGCGCGCGCGTGCGCGGGTTATGGCCCTTTCGCCGGCGCGCGCCGGACTGCTGGCGTTCGGGCTGGGCGCGTTCGGCGTGCTGGCCCAGCCGCCCTTCAATCTCTGGCCGGTTCTGATTGTCAGCCTGACCGGCCTTGTCTGGCTGCTCGACGGCGGGGCGGCGCAAAAGCGGCCGGCGCGTGCGATGGCGTTCCGCGCCTGGGCGTTCGGCTTTGGCTGGTTCGCCGCCGGCGTCTGGTGGGTGGCCAACGCCTTTATCGCGCGCGGACCGGACTTCTATCCCCTGATCCCGTTGGCGGTGACGCTGCTGCCGGCGGGGCTGGCGCTGTTCTGGGCCGCGGCGGGCGCGCTTTGCGCCGCATGGTGGCCGGAATCGCCGCGGCGCATCGCCGCCTTCGCCGCCGCGTTTTTCATTTTCGAATATCTGCGCGGCCATATCCTGACCGGCTTTCCCTGGCAGATGGCCGGGCTGGTCTGGCCCGCCGGCCAGCCTGTCGCCCAGTCCGCCGCCTGGATCGGGCTTTACGGACTGAGTCTTATTACGCTGTTCGCCTTCGCCGCGCCCGCAGCGCTGGCCGGACCCACGCGCGGCGGCGGGCGCGCCTGGACGCGCCATGTCCCGGCCGCCGCCGGTTTCGCCGCGCTCGCCATCCTGTTCGGCGCCGGGCTTGGCCGGCTGGGAACCGCCGATCCGGCCTTGACCGATCTGCGCCTGCGCATCGTGCAGGCCGCCGTGCCGCAGGACGAAAAATGGATCGCCGAGAACCGGGGTCTGGTGCGCGACATCTATCTCGATCTCACCGCCGCGCCCGATCTGGAACATGTCGATCTGGTGGTCTGGCCCGAGGCGGCGCTGCCGACCCTGCTGCTGGAGGACGGCGAGACGCTGGCGCTTCTGACTGAGCTTTTGTCGGGCCGCGCGGCGCTGGCCACAGGTCTCTACCGGCGCGAGGCAGGCGGCGACGCCCGGGAGGAAAATTACCGCAATTCGCTAGCCATGCTGGATTTCGCCGATGGCGGCGCGCCGCGCATCGCCGCGCTCTATGACAAGGTGAAGCTGGTGCCGTTCGGCGAGTTCCTGCCGGGCGAGGCGCTGCTTGGCCGGCTGGGCCTGCGCATCCCCAATGTGGTGGCGGGCTTCACGCCCGGCGCGGGGCAAATGGTGCTGGAGACGGCCCTGGCCCCGGTCTTTGCGCCCTTGATCTGCTACGAAATCATCTTCCCGCGCTTCATCCCGCGCGGGACGGAGCGTCCGCAATGGATGCTCAATGTCTCCAACGATTCATGGTTCGGGCCAACGGCCGGGCCGCGCCAGCATTTCGCCCAGGCCCGGTTCCGCGCCATCGAGGAAGGCCTGCCCGTCATCCGCGCCGCTTCAGGCGGAATTTCGGGCGCCATCGACGCCTGGGGCCGGGTGCGCGCCGAACTTGCCCCCGACAGGCCGGGCGTACTGGATACGGCGCTTCCCGTGGCCGCGCCGGCGACTTTTTACAGCCGTTACGGCGATCTGGCCCCGCTTTTGCTTCTAGTGGTCTTGTTGGCGGTTGCAGCGGGACGGTCCGCCATCCTGCCGCGCAACCCCTTGACGAAGCGGCGTTCTTGACCCCGATTGCGCCCCCAGAGGGGCCAAAAGAGAACAGACGTGGACGACAACGAACCCAATCCCATTGACCGGCATGTCGGCGCTCGCGTGCGTTTGCGCCGGAAAATGCTGAAAATGAGCCAGGAAATGCTGGGCGAGGCGCTCGGCGTGACCTTCCAGCAGGTGCAGAAATATGAACGGGGCGCGAACCGGATCGGCGCCAGCCGGCTGTGGCGGACCGCGCAGGTTCTCCAGGTTCCGGTCGGTTATTTCTTCGAAGGCCTGGCCGTGGCGGGCGAGGCGCCCACAGGCTTCGCCGAGGACGACCAGACGCCGCTGATTTACGACTTTATCGCCAGCCCCGAAGGCGTGGCGCTGGCCAGCGCGTTTGGCCAGATCACCGATCCGCAGGTGCGCCGCCGCGTGCTGGAACTGGTGCGCGCATTGGCCGCAACCCAGCCGGCGCCCGGTTCCGGGAACGCTTCCTAGCCGCCCCCCGG
This sequence comes from Euryhalocaulis sp., assembly GCA_050486445.1. GTDB lineage: Bacteria > Pseudomonadota > Alphaproteobacteria > Caulobacterales > Maricaulaceae > Euryhalocaulis. The sequence continues at coordinate 3,018 of JBJHDH010000037.1, read as the reverse complement.
CCTTGTCATTGGCGTCAGGATAGGCTTTCGTCCGCGCCCGTCGGGCGGGGGAGGCCCGGCATTCGCCTGAAATTCCGTAACACCCGGAGCCGTCCATGAGCCGCACGTCCTATCTGTTCACCAGCGAAAGCGTTTCCGAAGGCCACCCCGACAAGGTGTCGGACCGCATTTCCGACACCGTCGTGGACGCCTTTCTGGCGGCCGACCCGGTCGCGCGCGTGGCCTGCGAAACCATGGTCACCACCCAGCGCATTATCCTTGGCGGCGAGGTGCGCGGCCCCGGCGACGTTATTGACGGGCTGGAAGAGAAAATCCGCGCCGCGGTGAAGGATATCGGCTACGAGCAGCACGGCTTTCACTGGGCCACGGCCGAATATGCCTGCCATCTGCACGCCCAGTCGGCCGACATCGCCATGGGCGTCGATTCCGCCGGCAACAAGGACGAGGGCGCCGGCGATCAGGGCATCATGTTCGGCTACGCCACCGACGAGACGCCGGAACTGATGCCGGCGACGCTGCAATATTCGCACAATATCCTGAAGGTGCTGGCCGAGGTCCGCAAATCGGGCAAGGAAAAGGGTCTGGAGCCGGACTCCAAGAGCCAGGTCACCCTGCTCTATGAAAACGGCAGGCCAGTGAAGGCGACCTCCATCGTGCTCAGCACCCAGCACAAGGAAGGCCTCACCCCCGCCGACATCCGCGACATCGTCGAGCCCTATATCCGCAAGGTTCTGCCGGAAGACTTCATCACCGCCGAAACCGAATGGCACGTCAATCCGACGGGCAATTTCGTGATTGGCGGGCCGGATGGCGATTGCGGCCTGACCGGGCGCAAGATCATCGTCGACACCTATGGCGGCGCGGCCCCGCATGGCGGCGGCGCGTTCTCCGGCAAGGATCCGACGAAAGTGGACCGCTCCGCCGCCTATATCTCGCGCTATCTGGCAAAAAACGTCGTCGCCGCGGGTCTGGCTGGCAAATGCACGATCCAGCTCGGCTACGCCATCGGCGTGTCGAAGCCGCTGAGCTTCTATGTCGATCTGCACGGCACCGGGAACGCCGACCCGGCGAAGCTGGAGAAAATCCTGCCCGAGCTGGTGGGCGGCTGCACCCCGCGCGCGATCCGCGAGCATCTGGGTCTCAACCGGCCGATCTATGCCCGCACCGCGGCCTATGGCCATTTCGGCCGGACGCCTGACGCCGATGGCAGCTTCTCCTGGGAGAAAACGGACCTGGCCGACGAGCTGAAGCGCCAGTTCTGACCGGCGCGTTCATTCCATGTGCGAAGGGCGCCCGGAAACGGGCGCCCTTTGTGTTTGGTATAAAGGCCCGAAACCCATGACCGAGACCCCGCCGAAATACCGGCTCTATGGACGTTCGCACAGCCACGCCCTCAGCGCGCGGCGCGAGCGTCTGGCGGCGGAGCTTTTGCCGAAACTCGAAATCCCGGACGGACCGCTCGACCCGCGCGATCTGTTTCCCGGCAAGAGCGAAGTCTGGCTGGAGATCGGCTTTGGCGGCGGCGAGCATCTGGCGGCGCTGGCGCGGACCCATCCCGCGACCGGCTTTATCGGGGTGGAGCCCTATCTGGACGGCATGGCGAAAATGCTGGCCGCCATCGACGATGAAGGCCTGACCAATGTGCGCCTGCATCGCGGCGATGCGCGCGATCTTGTTGAGCGCATCGCCGGGGCGTCGCTCGGCCGCATCTATATCCTGTTCCCCGACCCGTGGCCCAAAACCCGGCACTGGAAACGCCGCATCGTCACGGACGCATTTGTCGCGCAATGCGCGCGCGTGCTGGCGCCCGGCGGGCGGCTGCGCTTCGCCACCGACGTCGCCTCGTATCAGGACTGGGCGATTGAGCGGTTCGCGCGGGAAGCGCGCCTTTCCTGGACCGCGCAGCGCGCCGATGACTGGCGCATCCCGGCGGACGATCATGTCACCACGCGCTATGAGGAAAAGCGCCTGGGCGATGCGCGGCCGGTCTTTTACGATTTCGTGCGCGTCTGAAGCGCGCCGTTCGGGCGATGCGGATATTGTGGCCGCCGCGGCGCAGTCCAAACCAATTGCGCCCTGGCGCGCAAAGGCGTATAGAGAACGCAACAGACACGCACTGACGTCGATGACGTTAAGAGCGGCGGCCCCGGGGCCGGCGCTCTTTTTGTTTCCGGCGCCAGGCAGAGGAAAGAGCCGGACCGCGCCATGCGCGCCAAGACCGCCAACGAGACGCGAATTCTCGAGATCGCGGACCCCATCGCCGAAGATCTCGGCTATGAGGTGGTGCGGCTGCGCGTGATGGGCGGCAAATCGAAGCGGCTGCAGATCATGGCGCAGCGCGCCGACGGCAATATGGATGTGGACGACTGCGCCCGCCTGTCCCGCGCGCTGTCGGCCGTGCTGGATGTAGAGGATCCGTTCGCCGATGAATGGGCGCTGGAAATCTCTTCGCCCGGCATCGACCGGCCGCTGACCGCCCTGCGCCATTTCGACGACTGGCGGGGCCATGAGGCGAAGCTGGAACTGGACCGGCTGGTGGAGGGACGCAAGCGCTTCACCGGCATGCTGGCCGGAACAGATGACGGGAACGTCGCCATCGACCTGAAGGGCGAGGACCAGACGGCCCTTGTCCCGTTCGACTGGATCACGGACGCAAAGCTCGTGATGAGCGATGCGCTGATTGAGGAAAGCCTGCGCCGGAGAGGATCCGGCGCGGCGCAAACGGAGAGTGCGGAGCAATGAGACGATGAGCGTCACCGGCGTCAGCGCCAACCGGCTGGAACTGTTGCAGATCGCGCGCGCGGTCGCGGCGGAGAAATCGATCGACGAGGAGCTGGTGCTCCAGGCGATTGAGGAGGCGATCGAAAAGGCGGCACGCTCGCGCTATGGCGCGGAGCTGGACATCGACGCGGATATCGACGCGCAGACCGGCGGCCTGCGCATTGTCCGGCGCGTTACCGTGGTCGAGGACGACCAGCTGGAGAACGAGTCGGCGCAGATCACCCTTGCCGAGGCGAA
>JBJHDH010000036.1:0-28057 GCA_050486445.1 Euryhalocaulis sp. | reverse complement strand
GCGCTCTAGAGCATGATCCACCTTCGTGGATCATGCTCTACACTTTGGGGCGGGCAAATTTATCCGTCTGGATTGAATCTGCCGATTCAATCCAGACGGATTTTGCCCTAGAACCGCCGCGTCAGCGTGACGGCCCATGTCCGGGGCAGGCCCGGCTGGCCGGCGGTGTAGCCGACCGAGGGCTGGTCCCAGTTGGTCATGAAATAATATTTGTTGGTGAGGTTGCGCACTTCCAGCGCCGCCTGCCACGCCTCGTCCGGCGACCGGTAGGTCAGGCGGGCGTTCATCAGCGTATAGCCTGCGATCCGCGCGGTGGGCGCATTGCCCGGCGCGCTGAACACTTCCGACTGATAGCTGGCGTCGATGCGCGGCGTCAGCGTGCCGGCGTCGCCCAGATCGAACATGTACTGGGCGCCCACGCTCCATGTCCATTCCGGCGTATAGGGCGGCACTTCGTTTCCGGTCAGTCCGGTCGCCGGGTTCACCGATTTGTACTCAAAGTCGATATAGCCGAGCGAGCCGTCGATCAGCAGGCCGCGGGTGGGCTGGATCTCTACCTCCAGCTCCACGCCGCGCACCTTGGCGTCGCCGGCATTGTGCGGCTGGGCGCAAGGCGCTGGCGCGACAGACGCCAGACAGGTGGTGAAGGCAAGCTGGATGTCGCTGTAGTCGTTATGGAACGCCGCCGCGTTCAGACGCAGCCGCCGGTCGAACCAGAAGGATTTGAAGCCGATCTCATAGGCCTCGACCGTCTCCGGGGCGAAGGGCTGCGCCTGGTCCGGCACGAACGGACGCGGATTGACGCCGCCGCCTTTATAGCCCGTGGAGAACGAGGCGTAGGTCATCAGATTTTCAGTCCAGCGATAGTCAAGCGCGGCGCGCCAGTCGAGCCGGTTGTCCTCGAATACGCTGGACGTGCCATGCACGCCGAACACGCCGCAATTGGCGGGATTCACGGGCGCGCCCGGAGGGCCCATGCACGGCCCGGCCGGCAAAGTGAAATCCGGATTTCGCCGCTGATAGGTGTAGGTCTTTTTGTCGTCCGACCAGCGCACGCCGCCGGTCAGATTCAGCCGGTCGGTGATATGCCAGGTGCTGGTGAAGAACAGCGCCTTGGCCGTGGACGGCGTGGTGTCCGGACCGTGGATGAAGTCCAGCGCCACATAGGGCAGGTCGACGCGCGCCTCCAGCGTGCCGTCCTGTTCGAAATAGAAGGCGCCGGCGGTGAAATCGACCGCGCCATTGGCCAGCGTGCCGTTCAGCCGGAATTCCTGACTGAATTGCTGGTGTTCCAGCCGTTGCAGCAGCAGCACGACCTCCAGCGGCGAGCCGTCCGTATCTTCGGCGAAGGACGATGTGTATTCGCGATAGGCGGTGATGGATTTCAGCGAGAAGTTCGGGCTGACCTGCCAGTCCGCGACCAGCGAGGTTCCCCAGTTCTTGAACGTGGTGACGGGCTCGACCGCCAGCGGCTTCCAGGGATCCTGGCCCGGCAGCAGCGCCACCGGCGTGCGGCTCTGATAGGTGGCGTAGGACGCATATTTCGGATTGGGCGGCGGGTTGGGATCGCACGAGCCAGGCCCGAACGGCACAAAGCGGCAATCGTGCGGAATGTCGACGCCCGGCGTGAATGTGCCGCTGCCATCGACATCGAAGAAGATCGGCACGGGCGAGACGGCGAACGGCGCGCCGGTATTGACGGCGCGGCGCAGCACGCCGGCGCGCACCTGTGAATCCTCGTGGGTCGCATCGAAGCTCAGATTGAATTCCCAGTCCGGGCTTGGCGTGAAACGCAGGCCGGTGCGGATCGTGGCCAGAGACTGGCCGCCTTCCTTGCCCAGTACGCAGCCATTGCCGACCACGAAAGTGGGCACATTGCTGCCCGGATGCGTGCAGGCATAGTCATAGCGGGTCACATAGCCGCCGACCGTGCGCGCCATGCCCGAGATGCGGCCATAGAGCTTGCCTTCCGACAGGGTGAAATCGCCGGTGCCGCGCAACTCGACCCGGTCATAGGAGCCATAGGTGGCGGAGAAGGCGCCGCCATTATCGCCGCGCGGGGCGCGGGTATACATCTTGATGGCGCCGCCGATGGAGTTCTTGCCGGCCAGCGTGCCCTGCGGCCCGCGCAGGACTTCCACCCGGTCCACATCCATCAGTTCGACCAGCGCGCCGGTCAGGGTCGGGAAATACACGTCGTCGACATACATGCCGACGCCGGGATCCAGCGCGTAGTTGAAGTCGGTCTGGCCGATGCCCCGGATAAAGGCGATCATCGCCGAACCGCCCTGCGCCGCGCCGGCCTGGCGCAGCACCACGTTCGGGGCCTGTTCGCTGATCTGATAGATTCCGGTCTGGCTGCGGGCTTCCAGCATCGCTGCGTCGACCGCGGTGATGGCCAGCGGAGTATCTTCCACCGCGCGGTTGCGGAATTCGGCGGTGACCACGACGCGGTCGATGCCCCGGGCGGCGGCCGTGCCCGTCTGGGCGAATGCGGGCTGGACCGAAAACGCTGTTGCGGCGGCGAGCGCGGTGGTTCCAAGCACAAGAGCGCGGTGCGCGCTTGCGCGATTCGAGCGATGCCTCGATGTCATGGATTTCCTCCCCCTGACCGCTTTTTTGATTGAGCGGTCCAATGAATTATGGCCGCGCGCATACGGCGCAGCAGGGGCAGTCTGACGATCAGGCTACAGTTCTGTCAACACATAGAGTATACAATTATGGTTATAAGGTTTTGCCTATAACGCCTTGACGATCTCCTCGCACATTTTTTTGGCGTCGCCCAGCAGCATCATCGTATTGTCCCGGAAAAACAATGGGTTATCGACCCCGGCATAGCCTGATCCAAGGCTGCGCTTGACGAAGAACACGGTGCCGGCGTTCCAGACCCGCAGCACCGGCATGCCGTAAATAGGGCTGGAAGGATCGTTCTCCGCCGCCGGGTTGGTCACGTCATTGGCGCCGATAACGAACGCCACATCCGCCTGTGCGAATTCCGAATTGATGTCCTCCAGCTCGAACACCTCGTCATAGGGAACCTGCGCTTCGGCCAGCAGCACATTCATATGGCCCGGCATCCGTCCCGCCACCGGGTGGATGGCATAGGCGACATCCACGCCTTCCGCCTTCAGCAGTTCGCCCAGCTCCTTCAGCGCGTGCTGCGCCTGGGCCACCGCCATGCCATAGCCGGGCGCGATGATGACCTTGCGCGCATTTTTCAGGATGAAGGCGGCGTCGTCGGCGCTGCCCTGCTTCACCGGCCGGGTCTCGCCGCCCGTCGCCGCCGCGGCGGCCTCGCCGCCGAACCCGCCCAGGATCACAGAGATGAAACTGCGGTTCATCCCCTTGCACATGATGTAGCTGAGAATGGCGCCGGAACTGCCGACCAGCGCGCCGGTGATGATCAGCGCGGTGTTTTCCAGCGTGAAGCCCAGCGCCGCCGCCGCCCATCCCGAATAGGAATTCAGCATCGACACCACGACCGGCATGTCCGCGCCGCCGATGGGGATGATGAGCAGGAAGCCGATCAGGAAGGCGAGCAGGGTCAGCGTCCAGAACGCCCATTGCGCCTGGCCCTGGCTCATCGCCAGCATCACGGTCAGCGCCACGATGGCCGCCGCGATGGCGATATTGATGACATGCCGCGCCGGCAGCAGGATCGGCGCGCCCGACATATTGCCGTTCAGCTTGGCGAAGGCGATCACCGAACCGGAAAATGTGATGGCGCCGATCACCGCGCCGATGGCCAGCTCGATCAGCGACGCCAGTTTCGGCCCGCCATGATCGGCGGCGATGCCGAAGGCGGCGGGCGTCAGCAGCGCCGCGGCGGCGACCAGTACGGCGGCCATGCCGACCAGCGAGTGAAAGGCCGCCACCAGTTGCGGCATGGCCGTCATCGGAATGCGCCGCGCGATCAGCACGCCCACGCTTCCGCCCACGGCGACGCCGCCAGCCAGCAGCAGCGCCAGCGGCGCGGTCATCGGAATCAGCAGCAGCGTCACGCCGACCGCGATCACCATGCCCGCCATGCCGAACAGATTGCCGCGCCGCGCCGTTTCGGGGCTGGACAGCCCGCGCAGCGCCAGAATGAACAGCACTCCGGAAATCAGATAGGCGAGCGCGGCGATATTGGCGTTCATGCCGCGCCGCCTCCCTTGCCCGAGCCGCCGGAGCGGCGCTTTCCGGTCATGGCGCCGGCGTTGCCGCGCTCGAACAGCATATGGGCGACAGCCAGCGCCAGCGCGCCCAGACCCGTGGGGCCGAGCATGATGATGGCCAGGCGGTTCACCGCCTCCACTTCCGGCGCCGCCAGCGCCAACGCCAGATAGAGGAAGAAAAGCCCGGCCGACATCAGCGCCGCCGCCAGAAGGCGCAGGCGCGGACGCAGGAACAGCAGGCCATAGGCGATCACCAGGCCGATCGACAGGATGATGGAGACCAGCGCCATGACGGATCAGCGTTCCTTCTTGCGGTACATCGACAGCATCCGCTGGGTGACCAGAAATCCGCCGAAAATATTCACCGAGGCGAGCGCGACCCCGGCAACCCCCAGCCAGCGTGAGACGCCCGCCCCGGCGCCCGCCGCCGCGGCGGCGGCCAGCAGCGCGCCGACAATGATGACAGAAGAAATGGCGTTGGTGACCGACATCAGCGGCGTGTGCAGCGCCGGGGTCACCGACCACACCACATAATAGCCGACAAACACCGCCAGCACGAAAATCGCCAGGCGGAAGACGAACGGGTCGATGACGGCGTGCTCCATCCTGTTCTCCTGCGCGTCTTAGTCTTTCAAGCTCTCATGCGTCACGGCGCCGGCGCGGGTCAGCGCCATGGCCGTGACAATCTCATCGTCCCAGTGCGGGGCATAGGCGCCATCCTCGCCGGTCAGCAAAGGCAGGAAGGCCGCCAGATTGCGCGCGAACAGGGAAGAAGAATCCGCCGCCAGCCGCGCAGGCAGGTTCGCATACCCGATCAACCGCACGCCATTACGCTCCACGATGCGATCGGCTTCCACGCCCTCGACATTGCCGCCGCGCTCCACCGCCAGATCGACAATGACCGATCCGGGCTTCATCGACTCGATCATCGCGGCGCCGATCAGGCGCGGGGCCGGCCGGCCGGGAATCAGGGCGGTGGTGATGACAATATCCTGTTTGGCGATGTGCGCGGCCACCAGTTCTGCCTGTTTGGCGCGGTATTCGGCGCTCATCTCCCTGGCGTAGCCGCCCGCGGTCTCGGCGGCCTTGAACTCCTCGTCCTCCACCGCGACGAATTTTGCGCCGAGACTGGCCACCTGTTCCTTGGCCGCCGGGCGCACATCGGTGGCGCTGACCACAGCGCCAAGACGCCGCGCCGTGGCGATGGCCTGAAGCCCGGCGACGCCCGCGCCCATCACAAACACCCTGGCCGCGGCCACCGTGCCCGCCGCCGTCATCATCATCGGGAAGGCGCGGCCATAGGCGTGCGCCGCCTCGATCACCGCGCGATAGCCGGCCAGATTGGCCTGGCTGGAGAGCACATCCATGCTCTGGGCGCGGGTGATGCGCGGCGTGAATTCGAGCGCATAGGCGTCGATCCCGCGGCTGGCCATGTCCCGCGCGAATTCCGTATCGCCGTGCGGGTCGAGCAGGGCGGCAAGTCCGGCGCCGCGCGGAATGGCGTCCAGCCCAGCGCCCTCCGGCCGGCGCACGGCCAGAACCAGCGCCGCGTCCCGTGCGGCGGCGGCGGCGTCCGGCGCGATCTCCGCGCCCGCTTCGGCAAAGGCGGCGTCGGCGAGATGCGCGCCCGCGCCCGCGCCCGCTTCGATGCGAACAGAATGGCCCAGCCCGATGAATTTGCGCACGCTGTCGGGCGTGGCGGCGATTCGGGCCTCGCCTGGCTTGCGCTCTTTCAATACGGCGATGCGCACGGTGTCCCCTCGCCAGGCCGCTGCCGGCGTCAGACTAGGGCAAAATCCGTTCGGGTTGAATTATAGATTCAATCCGGACGGATGAATTTGCCCGCTCTCAAAGTGTAGAGCGTGACCCGATTTGATCGGGTCTCGCTCTAAAGCGTTTCCAGGCGAAGCAGTCCTTCGGCTCAGGATGAGGCCGGTTCGCCGTCCGGAAACGCGGCTCCCTGCTTCGTGCAGGCAGGCGCTTCGCAAAACGACCGGAAAGGAGGAGGGGTCAGTGCCCGCCTTTGCCCGGCGGCGGGAAGAAGAAGCGGATGAACCAGACGCCCAGCGCGGTGAAAATGATGGTCGGGATCAGGGAGCCGAAAAAGCCGACGCCATCGACCGCGAACAGCAAGGTGAAGAACAGGATGATGACCAGCGTAATCAGCGACAGCCATTTGCACGCCGCCATAAAGCCGCGATAGGTCTGTTCGTGCTGGGAAATGTCCATCTGTCCATGGACATAGTCGCTGTGATCGTGGCCGCCGGCCATGTTCGCTCCTGTCTCCGCAAGCCGCGTCAAGCGCGCGTCAATGCGCGGGTCACCGCACAGGAGGGGCGATAGCATGCGCCTTCGCGGCCGGGCAAGCCGCCCGGATGCGGCGTTCCCGCCGCGCCCCCTCCCTACAGCACGCAGGAATCCAGCCCGCCGGCGCGCACGTCGCGCGCCCGCGCCTGCACAATGGGTGCGCGGCCGGAAACATAGGGGCCGGGCGGGTCCAGCCGCCAAGTGTGCGGATTGGGCAGCACGGCGGCCAGCAGCGCCGCATCGCGCTCGGTCAGGTCGGCGGCGCTCTTGCCGAACCGGGCCTGCGCGGCGGCCTCCGCCCCCACCAGGCCGTCGCCCCACTCAGCCACGTTCAGATACACGGTCATGATCCGGCGCTTGGACCACAGCGTCTCGGTCAGCATGGTGAACCAGGTCTCGGCTGTTTTTCGCGCCCAGCCGCGCTGGGGCCAGAGAAAGGCGTTTTTCGCCGTCTGCTGGCTGATCGTGGAGGCGCCGCGCAGCCGCCGCCCGGCGCCCGCCTCGCGCAGGGCGGTCCGGATCGCGTCGAAATCGAAGCCGTCATGCTGGCAGAAGCGCGCATCCTCCGCCGCGATCACGGCGCGGACCAGATGTGGGCTGATGGCGTCCAGATTCCGCCAGCGATAGCGCACCTCGTGGCCCTCCAGCGCGCGCTGGGCCATCAGCACCGTGCCCGGAACCGGCAGCGCGCCATAGAGCATGACCCAGCCGAGCGACAGCCCGGCGAGCCCGGCGATGGTCCAGCCCAGCACGCGGTCGGCGACGGTCAGGCCGCGCCGCCAGCCCGCCGGCAGGCGGGAAAAGCCCGGCGGCGCCGGCATCAGTGGCCAGACATGCAGAACGCCCGCCCCGGCCCGCCGCAACCCGCGTCCCAGCGCCGCGCGCGCCGCTTGCGGTTCGGTGAGTTCGGGGACCGGGCGCTCTGTCTCGCGTCCTGTCTCGTCTGTCATCTGCCCGCCGCGCCTGTCCGGGGTCCGCCGCTCATGGCCGTCTCATGCCGCTATCGCCACGCTGCTCATAGCAAAGACCGGGGCCGCGCTCACCCGGACGGCGCCGCCAGCCTTGGCAAGGCCGGAGCCCGCGCGTATATCGCGGGCGCCGCGCGCCGCCTGGGCAATGCAGGCGCCGCCGCCCCGATGGCTGGGTAGCTCAGCTGGTTAGAGCGCAGGACTCATAATCCTGAGGTCGAGGGTTCGACTCCCTCCCCCGCCACCATTTTCTATCGCCACCGCTGCGCGTGGATTCGCGCGTGTCGCCGCCTGGCTACCGCCGCGGGGGCGGGGGCAGACCCCGCGCCGCCCAGCCGGCCTCGCAGACAATATGGTCGCCGCGGCGGCATGCCTCGGCGATTCGCGCATGGTCTTCCAGCGCGCGCCGGTGCGCCTCCTGCTGCTCCCGCAATTCGCGCTCATAGTCCATGCGCAACTGGTCGGAATGGGCCATCTCGCGCTCCCAGGCGGCGCGCTGCGCATCGGCCTCGGCGCGGCGGGCGGCCTCGCGCGCCTCGCGCTCCTGCGCCCGCTCCAGCCCCAGCCGGTTCATCAGCTCAATCGTGGCGCTTTCGGCCTGTGCCTGTTCCGGCGTCACCGGAATGCTCAGCCCGTCCTGCGCCGTTGCGCTTCCGGCGGCGGCGAGCAGCATGGCGGCGGCCAGCAATCCCGGCGTTGCGGGAATCCGTATCCTGCGCATCGTCCCGTTTCTCCCGAAGACCTGGCTTGATGATATGCCGGATTTTTTCCCGGCAGGGCCGATCTGTCCATGCCAGAATGGCCAAACCGGGGCGCCGCGCGGGGCGGCGCGGCGGAAAACCATTTTTCAAGTTCCGGCCGTTCGCTATGGTGCGGCAGGGTCAGGCTGGCGGGAATCGGATGTCTTCCAGCGAAATGGACGAATTGGAAGCCGCCGAGGCGGAGGGGACGCCGGTCCAGACGGCGTCCGCGCCGGTGGAAGCGGGGAAAGAAGGGGACGGCATTACAATGACAAAACTGGACGGGTGCGAATTTTATCTCGGCGAGAACTCGACCATCGAGGGCGCCACGCTGGAAGTCGCCGGCACGGCGCAGATCGACGGCACCTTCAGCGGCAAACTGAAGACCACGCATCTCGCCGTCGGCGAAAAGGGCCGGGTGTCGGGCCAGATCGTCAGCGAGACGGGCGACATCGAAGGCATCGTGGAAGAGACGATCACACTGTCGGGCAAGCTGACGGTGCGCTCCACCGGCCGCATCAAGGGCGAGATTTCCTATGGCTCGCTGGAGGCGCATGAGGGCGCCCAGCTCGTGGGCACGATCAATACCCAGTCGGAAAGCTCCTATGGCGGCGGCCGTTCCTCCATCTCCAATGTCCGCACGATGCTGGGCGATCAGGGCGGGCGCGGCGAAGAGGACGACGCGCCCAACTATTAATCCCCGGCGCCCCCGCGGGGCGCTGACAGGACGGGTGCGGCGCACGCAATGCCAAACGCCACGGTCATGTTCGCGAACACGAAGGGCGGCGTGGGCAAGAGCACGCTGGCCTATCTCACCGCCATCTATCTGGCGGCGACGGAGCGTGCACGAATCCTGGCGGCGGATCTCGACCAGCAGCTCTCCACTTTCAACGCCTTGAGCCGGTTTGAGAGCGAGCAGCTAAGCGTGCAGGACTGGACCGACGCCTTCAGCGGCGGATCACTGGAGCGCGGACGGCTGATGAACATGATTCAGGAGGCCAAGGCCTCCAGCGATGTTCTGCTGATCGACACGCCGGCCGGCTTTGGCGCGACGGAGCTGTTCCGCTTCATGCAGCCCGATCTGGTGATCGTGCCGGTGACCGCATCCGACGCCGACATCTTCACAACGCAGAAATATCTGGACCAGATGACCGCCGCGCTGGCCGAAATCCAGTCCGGGGAGCCCGATTACGCCCTGCCGCAGATTCTGGTGATCCCGAACCAGGTCTATGATGCGGAATGTGTCAGCCGCGTGCGCGATTCCCTGCGCGGCCTGCGTGTGCAGATCGGGCGGCCGCTGCCGCATTCCACCGAGTTTCGCGAAATTTTCCGATTCACGTCCGGCGACCGCAATGTTGGCCGCGTGGTGCGGCGCGAGCATAAATTCTTTGCCTGGCTGGCTGAGCGCATCATGTCGCGGCGGCTGCACAATGCGGGCGATCCCGGCGGCGGGCGCCGCAGCCGGCGCGGCCTGTTTTCGCTGAGCCAGTCCTGACGCGCGGCCGGACTCCCACCCAACTCAATTCCGGCCGGATTCTCAGAATGGATCGCGGCCGTCGCCGCGCAGGGCCGGCGGCTCGTCTCCGGCGATTCTGACCCGCAGGCTGAACATGTCGATCGCACGGCCGCGCCCCTCAGGGTCGGGCCAGACGCCGATAAAGGCGGGGCCGCCGCCATGGGCGCTGCTCTTTCTTAAAGGCGCTTCCCAGTCGAACACATAGGTGTCCGTCTCGCCGGACAGGGTTATGTCGCGCCAGCCGGAATTTCCATTTTCGCCGCCGAAATAGGCGACGCTGAATCGCGGCGATCCGTGTTGCAGCGGCGCGCGGGCCTCGATGCTGATGCGGATCGTTCTGCCGGCGAAGGCGTCGGCGAAATTCGGGGGCAGAGTGATGAAAATCCCCTGCGAAAGGGGTGGTTCGTCCAGCCTCCGGAAGGCGGCCATCTGCGCGGCGCGCCGTCCGTTCTCCAGCGTGACAAGATCGAGGCTCAGCCCGTCCGCCGCGTACATCAGGGAAAGCGTATCGCCCTCCAGATACAGGCCCGCCTCCGGGTCGCTGAATGGAATCATCGCCTCGCGCAGCCGTTCTTTGCCCGGCGCGAGCCCGAACGCGATCATGCCCAGCATGATGGCGCCCATCAGGGGAAAGAAAATCCAGTCCCGCATATCCTTGACCATCGCCGGCGCCGCTAAGCGGTCATTCCGGTCGCCGGCGTTGTGATGCCCCCGCGCACCCTAACAGCGCGCCGCCCGCCGCCACGTCAAGTGCGCGTTCCGCCGGGCGCCCCCCCTTTTATGCGGGGGGAAATGGTTTGAGAGGGCCGTCGCACGTCCGCCATAATCCGGGCTAGGATGGCGTATCCCGGCCGCCGCGCCGGGTTCAAGGGCGGGGGTTCCGGGGAGGATTCCGATGACCGTGCGCGCGTCCGCTTTCGCCTCGTGCGTTCTTGGCATGGCCGCTCTCCTGCTCGCCGCCTGTGACGGTGGCGGCGGAGGCTCTGAAGCCACTGTTGTTCCCGGCGCCCGCGCGCCATCTCCGCCGCCGGCTCCGATGCCGCAAATGGCGGCGGAGGGCTTCGCCGGCGAGGCGGATTTCTTCATGTCCGATCAGGCTGCGGATACGGCCACGGATCAGGTCGTGCCAGAGGGCATGTTGCTCGCCTATTCCTACGCGGTGGGCGTTGCGCTGCCGGTGCGCAATGTCGCGGCGCTGAAAGACGCGCACGAGGCGCAGTGCCGCGCCGCCGGGCCGCGCCTCTGCCTGGTGCTGGGCGGCTCGGTCAGCGGCGACGGCCAGGAATACGCCTATGCCGGCCTGTCCATGCGCGCCGAGCCGCAATGGCTGGAGCGGTTCCGCGCCGGTCTTTTCGAAGACGCCTCCAATGCCGGAGGCCGTGTGGAAAACAGCTCGGTCAGCACCGAGGATCTCACCCGCAATATCGTGGATACAGAGGCGCGGCTGGCGGCGCAGGAGATTCTGCGCGACCGGCTTCTGGTGCTGCTGGAGCGGCCGACCGGCGAGGTTGGCGATCTGCTGGCCGTGGAGCGCGAACTGGCGCGCGTGCAGGGCGGGATCGACAGCGCGCGGTCGCAGCTCGCGATAATGCGCGCGCGGGTGGACATGTCGCGGCTCGACCTCAATTACTATTCCCAGCCGCGCGCGGTCTCTGCCGGCGCGTTCGCGCCGGTGACGCGCGCGCTCACCGATTTCCTCTCCACCCTGGCCAGCAGTCTGGCGGTGGTCATCACCATCATCGCGGCGGCGATCCCGTTCGTGCTGATCCTGATCCCGCTGATTATCCTGGTGGTGCGGTTCTTCCGCCGCCGCCGGGGCAGGCGCGCGGCGAAGGGCGCGGGACCGGGCTCCGCCGAATCCGCTTGACGGGCGGGCGGGGGGCGGTCAAAAACCCCGCCTTATGAGAACCGCGTCCGCCTTTTCCGTCCGTCCGTCCGCCGCCCGCGCGTGGTGGCGCCGCTGATCCATTGCTGGACGGCGAGCATCAGGGCGATCTGAATTCAGCGAGATCGAACCGAAACAAGGCCCGCCCGTCCGGCGGGCCTTTTCGTTTGTCCAGCCGGAAATCCAGACCCGCCAGACCGCCAACCGCAGACCGCCGCACACTCAGGACCGCAGAGAGCCGCCATGATTATCGTGATGAAGCCGGGCGCCCCGGAAGAGGAGATCGAGGCCATCCGCGCGCGAATTCGCGCGCTGGGGCTGGAAGACCTGCATATGCCGGGCAGCGAGCGCGTGGTGCTGGGCGCGCTGGGCGACGAGCGCGTGCTGGAGACGCTGAATCTGCGCGCCAATCCGTTTGTCGAGGACGTGAAGCCGATCCTGGCGCCCTACAAGAGCGTCAGCCGCGAATTCAAGGTCTATGACACGGTGGTGCGCGTCGGCGCGGCGGAGATTGGCGGCGATGCTTTCGTGGTCGCCGCCGGGCCGCCCGCCATCGAGAGCGCGGAGCAGATCCGCGCCGTCGCCGAAGCGGCGAAGGCGGCGGGCGCCTCGGTGCTGCGCGGCGGTGTCTATTTGTCGCCGCTCAGCCGCTTCGATCCCGAAGGGCGCGGGCCGGAGGCGCTGGAAGAATTGCTGCGGGCAGGCGCGGAAACCGGCCTGCCGGTCGCGGCCGAGGCGTTGGCCCGCGCGCAAATGGAGGAGCTGGGCGGCAGGGTCCAGGCCATCGTGATCGGCGAGCAGAACATGCGCAATTTCGTGCTGCTCGACGCCGCGGCGAACGCGCAGAAAGAGTCCGGCGCCGCGATCCTGCTCCAGCGCGGGGCCGCCGCCACGGTGGAGGAATTCCTGCTGGCGGCGGAGCATGTTCTGGACGCCGGCGCGCCGGACGTGGCGCTGGTGGAGCGCGGCGTGCGCGGTTTCGGGGCCGCGGGCCAGCATCTGGATCTGGGCGCCGTGCCCTTCATCAAGCAGCGCTCGCATCTGCCGGTGCTGGTCGATCCGTCGGCCGGCGCCGGGCGCGCCGATTTTGTCGCGCCGATGGCGCTGGCGGCCTGCGCCTGCGGGGCGGATGGCGTGCTGCTGGATGTGCATCCGGCGCCGAAGACGGCGCTGGCGGGCGGCGAACGGGCGCTGGATGTCGCCGGGTTCAACCGGCTGATGGCGGCGCTCGCCCCCATCGCCGCCGCCGTGGGCAGGAGCCTGTGATGGCCCGCGATTCCGCCCCCCTTGTTCGCGCTCCCATTGTGCGGGCCCCCCTTGTTCGCGCTCTGGGCCGCCGCCTGCCGCTGGTGCCCGACGCCTTCTCGCTTTACGCGCATCTGTCGGAACGCGGCGCGCGGCCCGGCGCGATCTATTATGAGCGGCAGGACGCCCCCACGCTGATCGTGGACCGGGTGGCCGTGCGCGCCGAGACGCGCGGCCAGACCGCGCTGCTGCGATCGCTCTCCGATGGCGGAAAGAACGTGCTGGCCATCGTCGCGCGGCGGCTTGAGGCGTTCGTCACGCAATACGATGCGCCCGGCGACGGCGATCACAGCCTCAGCCTGAATTTCCCCGCGCCGCAAGGCGACGATGCTGAGGCGCGCCTGACCGCGCCCGGTCCGTTCGATGCGCTGCGCGCCATCACGATGGGGCTGGCCGGCCAGTCCGATGCGCCGGGCGACATCGTGGCGGCCGGGGTCATCGCCTATGATTTTATCGACGCCTACGAGGATCTGCCGCCGGCGAAATCCGACCCGCTGAACTATCCCGACACGCTGTTCTGGCTCGCCGAATCCTTTGTGCGCGTGCACCGCAGCGGCGATGCGCGTCTGGTGGCGCTCGCCTTTGGCGGTGAGGAGAAAGGCCGGAACGAGGCGGCGCATGAGCGGGCGGCCTTGATGCTGAAAGACCTCAGCGCGCGATGCGCCTTCGCCGCGCAATTGCCGCCAGAGACCGTGACGCTGCGCAGCGCAAAGGCGACAGACCCGGATATTGGCGACGCGGAATACGCGGCCAGGGTCGATGTGCTGAAAGAGCGCATCCGCGCCGGCGATGTCTATCAGATCGTGCCGTCGCGCAGCTTCCGCGCGCCCTGTTCCGATCCGTTCGCGGCGTTTGCGCGGTTGCGCGCGCTCAATCCCAGCCCGGCCATGTTCTATATTCCGGGCGGCGACCATGTGCTGTTCGGCGCAACGCCGGAACCCGCCGTGCTGGTGCGCCGGAAGAAGTCCGATCTGATCGTCGAGGTGCGGCCCATCGCAGGCACCCGCCCGCGCGGCGCCGACATCACCGAGGACGACCGGCTGGAGGCCGATCTGCGTCAGGATGAAAAGGAACTGGCCGAGCACATGATGCTGGTCGATCTTGGCCGCAACGACATCGCGCGCATCAGCGAACCGGGCACGCGCCGGGTCGAGCAATTGCTGGCGGTGGAGCGCTATTCCCATGTCATGCATCTGGTCAGCCGCGTCACCGGCACGCTGCGCAAGGGGCTGGACTGTCTGCACGCCGCCGTGGCCTGTCTGAACGCCGGCACGCTGACCGGGGCGCCCAAGCTGCGCGCCATGCAGATTCTGCGCGAGGCGGAAGAGACCAAGCGCGGCCCCTATGGCGGCTCGGTCGGCTGGGTCTGCGGCGACGGCACGCTGGACGCGGCGATCTGCATCCGCTCGGCCTTTGTGCGCGATGGCGTCGCCACCGTGCGCGCCGGCGGCGGCGTGGTCTATGATTCCGACCCCGATGAAGAGGCGCGCGAGACCAGCCGCAAGGCGGCCAGCGCGCTCGCCGCCATCGCCGATGCCGGAACAGACGCGGGAGGCGCGGCATGAGCAACACCGGACGCAACGCCCGCAACGTGCTGTTCATCGACAATCTGGACAGCTTCACCTTCAATCTGGTGGAGTCGTTCCAGCGTCTTGGCGCCAATGTCAGCGTGCTGCGCAACACGGCGGACGCGGACGCGGTGCTGGCCCGCGCGCTGAAGGAAGACAGCCTGATCGTGCTGTCGCCCGGCCCCGGCGCGCCGCAGGATGCAGGCTGCTGCCCCGAGCTGATCCGCATCGCCAGGGAAAAGGCGCCGGTCTTCGGCGTCTGTCTCGGCCATCAGGCCATCGGACTGGAATCCGGGGCCGAAATCGGCCGCGCGCCGCTGCCGGTGCATGGCAAAGGCCATCGCATCGAGCATGACGGGCAGGGCATGATGGCGGGGGTGAAGAATCCGCTCTCGGTCGGGCGCTATCATTCGCTGTGCGTGCGCAATGTCCCGGCGCGCTTTACGATCCACGCGGAGCTGGACGGCATGGCGATGGCCATGTCGGATGCAAAGGCGAAACAATATGGCGTGCAGTTTCACCCCGAATCCATCCTGACGCCGCAGGGCGATATTCTGCTGGCCAATATTCTGGAGATCGCACGATGAGATCTGCGCTGGAGACGGTGACATCGGGGCGCGACCTGGCGCCAGAGGAGGCGGAGATCGCCTTCGCAGAGGTCGTGGCCGGACAGGCAGACCCGATCCAGTTCGGCGCGCTGCTCGCCGCGCTGAAGACCAAGGGCGAGACGGCCGGCGAGCTGACCGGCGCGGCGCGGGCGCTGCTGGCCGCCGCCACGCCCTTTCCCCGGCCGGACTATGCCTTCGCCGATACGTGCGGCGCCGGCGGCGATCATGCCGGCACGATCAATGTTTCCACCGCCGCGGCCTTTGTGTCGGCGGCGGCGGGCCTTCCGGTGGCCAAGCACGGCAATCGCTCGGTCTCATCCATGTGCGGCAGCGCCGACGTGCTGGAGGTTCTGGGCGCAAGGCTGGATGTCTCTCCGGCGCAGTCGCGCGCGGCGCTGGATGAAACCGGCGTCTGCTTTCTGTTCGCCCCGCTCTATCACCCCGGCATGAAGCACGCCGGGCCGGTGCGTCAGGCGCTGAAAATCCGCACCATCATGAACATGCTCGGTCCGCTGCTGAATCCGGCGCGGCCGGATGTGCAGATCATGGGCGTGCCGGAGCCGCGCCTGATCGCCCCGGCGGCGTCGGCGTTGCATGCGCTGGGCTGTCCCGCCGCTCTGGTGGTGCATGGCTCGGGGCTGGACGAGATCGCGCTGCACGGTCCGACGCGCGCCGCGCGGGTCACAAAAGATGGTGTTGAGGATATCGAGTTGACGCCGGAACAGGCCGGGTTCACGCGCGCGCCGCTGGAGGCGCTGAAAGGCGGCGCGGCGGAGGACAACGCCGCCCTGCTGCGCGCGCTGTTCGCGGGCAAGGGCGCGGAAGCGCACGCGCAGGCCGTGGCGCTGAACGCCGGGGCGCTGCTCTGGATCGCGGGGCTGGAAGGCTCGCTGAAAGACGGCGCGGGGCGGGCGCTGGAGGCTGCCCGGTCAGGCAAGGCCGGAGAGGTTCTGGACGCATTCGTGGAGGCGACGCATGGGTGATCGCCATGCGTGATCCGGGCGGTGTGCTGGGCGAAATCGTCGCGCATAAACAGAATGAGATCGCGGCGCGCCTCAAGGGTGTGACGCTGGAGGATCTGCGCGCGCGCGCGGAGAAGACGCCGCGCCGCTTCGCCGATGCGCTCGCCCGGCCCGGCGCGCGTTTCGTGATGGAGGTAAAGCGCGCCTCGCCCTCGCGCGGCGACATTGCGCGCGCCATGGACCCGGTCGCGGCCGCTGTGGCTTATGTTGGCGCGGCGGACTGCATCTCCGTGCTCACCGATGCGAAATATTTTGGTGGCTCGCTGGATGTGCTGGCGCAGGTGCGCGCCGCCGTGGACGTTCCGCTGCTGTGCAAGGATTTCGTCGTCGATGTCCGCCAGGTTCCCGAGGCGCGCGCATATGGAGCCGACGCGGTGCTGGTGATGCTCTCGGTGCTGGAGGACAGCGAGGCGCGCGCGGTGATGGACGAGGCGGCGCGCCTTGGCATGGATGCGCTGGTCGAGGTGCATGACGCGGACGAGATGGCGCGGGCGAGCGCTCTCGGCGCGCGCCTGATCGGCATCAATAACCGCGATCTGCGCACGCTGAAAACCGATCTGGCGGTGACGGAGCGTCTCGCGCCGCTGGCGCCGCGCGGCTGTATCCTGATTTCGGAATCGGGAATCGCCGACCGTGATGACGTGCTGCGCCTCGCCCCGCTCTGTGACGGGTTTCTGGTCGGCTCGTCGCTGATGAGCTCGGGCGATCTGCGCGCGAGCGCCCGCGCGCTCGCGTTCGGCCGGGTGAAAATCTGCGGCCTGACGCGGGCGCAGGACATTATCGCCGCGCGCGATTCGGGCGCGCTCTATGGCGGTCTGATTTTTGTGCCCGGCACGCCGCGCGCCGTGACGCTGGAAACCGCCGCGCCGCTGGCGGACGAGGCGCGCAAGCATGGCGGGCTGAGGCTCGCCGGCGTGTTCCGCGACGCCGATGTGGCCCAGATTGCGCAGGCGGCGCGCGCGCTGGGTCTTGCCGCCGTGCAGCTTCATGGCGATGAGGATTCCGCATTCATCGCCGCGCTGCGCGCCGCTTTGCCGGAGGGGGTGGATATCTGGAAAGCCCTGCCCGTCGATGTGGAGAGCGGCGCCCTTCCGCCCGCACCAACGGGCGCGGACCGGATTCTGTTCGACGCAAAAATTGGCGGCGCCAGCGGGGGAACGGGCCGCGTTTTCGACTGGGCGGTTCTGGCGGGCCGCGCCGATCTGAAAGACGCCATTCTGGCTGGCGGCGTCGGGCCGGAAAACGCCGCCGCCGCGCAGACTGTTGGCGCATGGATGATCGACGCGAATTCCGGCGTCGAATCCGCGCCCGGACAAAAATCACCGGAAAAGATCGCGGCGCTGTTCGCCGCCCTGCGCGTATCGACGCGCTCTGAAAGGAAAGCCGCATGAGGCTGGATGGATATTTTGGCCGCTTCGGCGGCGTGTTCGCCCCCGAAATCCTGGTCCCGGCGCTGGAGCAGTTGGAAACGGCGTTTCTGGACGCACAGGCCGATCCCGGCTTCCGGGCAGAGCTGGACGCGCTGCTGACAAAATATGCCGGACGGCCGACGCCGCTGACGCTCTGCCGCAATCTCGGCAGCGAGCGCGTGCGGATTTTCCTGAAGCGCGAAGACCTGTTGCATGGCGGCGCGCACAAGACCAATCAGGTTCTGGCGCAGGGCCTGCTGACGCTGCGCATGGGCAAGACGCGGCTGATCGCAGAGACCGGCGCGGGCCAGCACGGCGTGGCCACGGCGATGGCCGGCGCGCTGTTCGGCCTCGAGACGCAGATCTATATGGGCGCCAAGGACGTGGCGCGGCAGGAGATTAATGTCTTCCGCATGCGCCTGATGGGGGCGGAAGTGATCCCGGTCGAGGCCGGATCGAAGACCCTGAAGGACGCGGTGAACGAGGCGCTGCGCGACTGGACCGCCAGCTTCGCCGACACGCATTATCTGATCGGCACCGTCACCGGCCCGCATCCGTTTCCGCTGATCGTGCGCGAGTTCCAGCGCATCATCGGCGCAGAGGCGCGCGCCCAGATATTGGAGGTTGCCGGACGCCTGCCCGACGCGGTGATCGCCTGTGTCGGCGGCGGATCGAACGCCATCGGCGCTTTCACCGATTTTGTGGATGACGCGGACGTGCGGCTGATCGGCGTGGAGCCGGCCGGCAAGGGCATGGATACGCCCGAACATGGCGCGACGCTGCAACGGGGCCACGAAGGCGTGCTGCACGGCGCGCGCACATTCGTGTTGCAGGACGGGGACGGCCAGATTGAGGAATCCTGGTCGGTCAGCGCCGGGCTGGACTATCCCGGCGTCGGGCCGGAACACGCGCACCTGCGCGACAGCGGCCGCGCCGAGTATGTCGGCGTGACGGATGACGAGGCGCTGGCCGCGTTTCAGACCCTGGCGCGGCGCGAGGGCGTCATTCCCGCTTTCGAATCCTCGCACGCTCTGGCCCATGCGCTGAAACTGGCGGAAGCAGCCGAGCGCGAAGGGCGCGAACTGACGCTGATCGTCAATATTTCCGGCCGTGGCGACAAGGACATGGCCCAGGCCGTGCAGCTTCTGCAATTCGGAGACGGGCGATGAACACGCGCTACGATTCCATGTTCGCCCGCCTGCGCGAGGAAGGGCGCGGCGGTTTCGGCGCCTTTCTGATGCTCGGCGATCCAGACATGGAGACCTCGCTTGCCGCGCTGATCGCGCTGGCCGATAGCGGCGCGGATTTTCTGGAGGTGGGAATTCCCTTCTCCGATCCTATCGCCGACGGTCCCACCATCCAGCTTGCCGCCACGCGGGCGCTCGCCGCCGGGGCGACACAGGAAACATGCTTCGATGCGCTGCGCCGTTTCCGCGCAGCCCGGCCGGAGATTCCGGTCGGCGTGCTGACCTACGCCAATCTGGCGCTGGCGCATGGCTATGAGACTTTCTGCCGGAATCTGGCGGAGGCGGGCGTCGATTCGCTGTTGCTTGCCGATGTGCCCTCCATCGAGGCCGCGCCCTTCGCCGAGGCGGCGGCCAAGGCCGGCGTCGCGCCGGTGCTGATCGCTGCGGGCAACACGCCGGATGAAACGCTGGCGCGCATCGCACAAATGTCGCGCGGCTATGTCTATTGCGTGGCGCGCGAAGGCGTGACCGGCGCGGAAACCGCCATGAAGACAGACCATGCCGCGCTGATGGCGCGGCTGGCCCGCGCCGGGTCCGCCCCGCCCGTGCTGGGCTTTGGCATCTCGAAGCCGGAACATGTGCGCGCCGCCATTCAATCGGGCGCCGCCGGAGCTATCAGTGGTTCTGCTATCGTCAGCGCCCTTGCGGCAGAGGGGATACAGGGCGCGGCCAAACTCGCCGCATCGCTGAAGGCCGCCACCTGAGATTGCACCCGTACAGCGGCCGGGTCTTGCGCCGCCCGTGATCCTGTGGCCAGAAGCACACAATAGTTCATTAGCAGGCACGATGAGCGACCATCAGGAAACCATCACCGGGATCGCGCGCGCGGCGCGCGGCTGGGCGCCGGATAATTCCGACGCCCTGCTGGAGATCCTGCACGAGATTCAGCACCAGCTCGGCTATGTGCCGGCGGAGGCGGTCCCGATTCTGGCCGACACGCTCAACATCTCGCGCGCCGAGGTGCATGGCGTCATCACTTTCTATCATGATTTCCGCGACAAGCCGGCCGGGCGCTGTGTGGTGAAATTGTGCCGGGCCGAGGCGTGTCAGGCCGTTGGCTGCGAAAGCGTGGCGGCGGAGGCGGAGCGTCTGCTCGGCGCGCAATTCGGCGAGACCTCGCCTGATGGCGCGGTGACGCTGGAGACCGTCTATTGCCTCGGCAATTGCGCGCTCGGCCCTTCGGCGCTGGTTGATGGCGAGCTGTATGGACGGGTGACAGCCGAGCGTCTGGCGGGCCTTGCCCGTCCGGCCAAAGCCCCGGCGAAAACCAACGGAGCGGGCCGGTGAGCGCCGTCGTCTATCTGCCCGATGACGCCGCCGCCGTGGCGGTTGGCGCCCATGATGTCGCCCGCGCGCTGGCGGCGGAGGCGGAAAAACGCGGGACCGATCTGCGCATCGTGCGCACCGGCACGCGCGGCATGCTGTTTCTGGAGCCTTTTCTTGAGGTCGAGCTGGATGGCGTGCGCACCGGCTATGGCCCGGTCTCGGCCGATGATGTCCCTGGCCTGTTCGATGCGGGCTTTCTGACCGGCGGCGCACATGCGCTGGCGCAGGGTCCGGTTGAGGAGATTCCCTGGTTCAAAAACCAGACGCGCCTGACCTTTGCGCGCTGCGGCCGGATCGACCCGCTGAATTTGCAGGAATACGAGGCGCAGGGCGGGCTGGCGGGCCTGCGCGCCGCGCTGTCCATGACCGGCGAGCAGATTATCGAGCAGGTCAGCGAATCCGGCCTGCGCGGGCGCGGCGGCGCGGGCTTTCCCGCCGCGATCAAATGGAAGACGGTCGCGGCCCAGCCGGACGCGGATAAATTCGTGGTCTGCAACGCCGATGAGGGCGACAGCGGCACTTTCGCCGACCGCATCATCATGGAGGGCGACCCCTCCACGCTGATCGAAGGCATGGTCATCGCGGCCATCGCTGTCGGCGCGCGCGACGGATTCATCTATATCCGCAGCGAATATCCGCACGCCATCGCCAGGATGAAGGCGGCGGTAAAGGCGTGGGAGGAAGCCGGCTGGCTGGGCGCGGATGTGCTGGGTTCCGGCAAGCCGTTCCATTTCCATATCCGCACCGGCGCCGGTTCGTATGTCTGCGGCGAAGAATCGGCCATGCTGGAGAGCCTGGAAGGCAAGCGCGGCGAAGTGCGCGCCAAGCCGCCGATCCCGGCGCTGAAGGGCCTGTTCGGCAAGCCCACGGTGGTGAACAACGTGCTCAGCTTCGCCGCCGTACCCGAAATTCTGGCGCAGGGCGGCAAGGCCTATGCCGCGCACGGCATGGAGCGCTCGCGCGGCACCACGGCCTGGCAGCTTGCCGGCAATATCAGGCGCGGCGGCCTCTATGAAGCGCCGTTCGGGATCACGCTGCGCGAACTGATCGAGGAGATCGGCGGCGGAACGCTCAGCGGCCGGCCAATCCGGGCGGTTCAGGTCGGCGGGCCGCTGGGCGCCTATCTGCCCGAATCCATGCTGGACCTGCCGATGGATTACGAGGCGTTTCTGGCCGCCGGCGCGATGGTCGGGCATGGCGGAATCGTGGTGTTCGACGACACGGTGGACATGGCGAAGCAGGCCCGTTTCGCCATGGAATTCTGCGCGGTTGAATCCTGCGGCAAATGCACGCCCTGCCGGATCGGCTCGGTGCGCGGCGCTGAAACCGTGGACAGAATCGCCGCCGGGACCGATGTGGCTGAAAACGTGGCGCTTCTTGAGGATTTGTGCGAGACTATGACCGATGGGTCGCTGTGCGCCATGGGCGGACTGACGCCCATGCCCGTGACCAGCGCCCTGCGCTGGTTCCCGGAGGATTTCGGTCTTCGCAGCCAGACAGGAGATCAGGCCGGGGGCGGCAAGGCGGATGCGGCGTGAGGCCGGCCCGGCCACGCCCCGTGAATCCCGCCGGTCTGAAAGAGCGTTTTAAGGGGATGTCAGGCATGTTCCGTCATGCAGGACATGCTCTAAAATACGGGGCATTGCGGCCCCATATCTGACGGATAAGAACGCGCCGGCCCCAAGGCGAGCCTAAGGCGAGCAAGAGGCAAGGGAAACGGCGAGGAAACGGACGGACCCGAGATGAGCTTGCTGGTTGAACCCGATTTTGGCACGCCGCATCGCGAGAGCGGCCAGACGGTCACCGTGGAGATTGACGGCGAAACCGTCTCCGTTCCGGCCGAGATTTCGATCATGCGCGCCGCGGCGCTGGCCGGAAAATCCGTGCCCAAGCTCTGCGCCACCGACCGGCTGGAGGCGTTCGGCTCGTGCCGCATCTGTCTGGTCGAGATCGAGGGCCGCAAGGGAACGCCCGCCTCCTGCACCACGCCGGTGGCCGAGGGCATGAAGATCAAGACCATCAGCCCGCGCCTGGAAAAACTGCGCCGCGGCGTGATGGAGCTGTATATCTCCGACCATCCGCTGGATTGTCTGACCTGTTCCGACAATGGCGACTGCGAATTGCAGGATACGGCCGGGCAGGTCGGCCTGCGCGAGGTGCGCTACGGCTATGAGGGGGAAAACCACCTCTCCGAATTCCATACCGACGCGACCAATCCCTATTTCGCCTTCGACCAGTCCAAATGCATTGTCTGTTCGCGCTGCGTGCGCGCGTGTGAGGAGGTGCAGGGCACGTTCGCCCTCACGGTCGAGGGACGCGGCTTCGACTCGAAGATCAAGGCCAGCGCCTCGGAAACCTTCCTGGAATCGGAATGCGTGTCCTGCGGCGCATGTGTACAGGCCTGCCCCACCGCCGCGCTTCAGGAAAAATCGGTCATCGAGCATGGCGTGCCGACCCGCACCGTGCTGACCACCTGCGCCTATTGCGGCGTCGGCTGCTCGTTCAAGGCGGAGCTTCAGGGCGATCAGGTCATCCGCATGGTCCCCGACAAGAATGGCGGAGCCAATGAGGGTCATAGCTGCGTGAAGGGCCGCTTTGCTTTCGGCTACGCCACGCACAAGGACCGCATCATGAAGCCGATGGTGCGCGACAAGATCACCGACCCATGGCGCGAAGTGGACTGGGACGAGGCGATCCAGACCGTCGCCGACCGCTTCAAGGCGATCCAGCAGAAACACGGCCGCGACTCCATCGGCGGCATCACCTCCTCGCGCTGCACCAATGAAGAGGTGTTCGCGGTGATGAAGATGATCCGCGCGGGCTTTGGCGTGAACAATGTCGATACCTGCGCGCGGGTCTGCCACTCGCCCACGGGCTATGGCCTCAAGACCACGTTCGGCACGTCCGCGGGCACGCAGAATTTCAAGTCGGTGGAAAAGTCGGACGCGATCCTGGTGGTCGGCGCCAACCCGCCGGACGCGCACCCGGTCTTCGCCTCGCGTATGAAGAAGCGGCTGCGCGAGGGCGCGAACCTGATCGTGGTCGATCCGCGCCGCACCAGCATGGTGAAGAGCCCCCACGTGCAGGCCGACTATCATCTGTCGCTGCGCCCGGGCACGAATGTCGCGGTGGTCAACGCCATCGCGCATGTGATCGTCACCGAAAATCTGGTGGACGAGGATTTCGTCGCCGAACGTTGCGACATGGACTCGTTCAACCAGTGGCGCGCCTTCATCGCCCGTCCGGAAAACTCGCCGGAAGAGCTGGAGGCGGTCTCCGGCGTGCCGGCCGATGAGGTGCGCGGCGCCGCGCGCCTGTTCGCCGCCGCGCCGAACGGCGCGATCTATTACGGCCTCGGCGTCACCGAGCACAGCCAGGGCTCCACAATGGTGATGGGGCTGGCGAACCTCGCCATGGCCACCGGCAATATCGGGCGCGAGGGCGTGGGCGTGAACCCGCTGCGCGGCCAGAACAATGTGCAGGGCAGTTGCGACATGGGCAGCTTCCCGCATGAACTCAGCGGTTACCGGCACGTCTCCGACAAGGCGGCGCGCGACCTGTTCCAGGCCGCCTGGGGCGTGGAAATCCAGCCAGAGCCCGGCCTGCGCATCCCGAACATGTTTGATGCGGCGCTGGACGGCAGCTTCATGGGCCTGTTCGTGCAGGGTGAGGACATCGCCCAGTCCGATCCCAATACAAAGCATGTGGAATCGGCGCTGGCGGCGATGGAATGCGTGGTGGTGCAGGATCTGTTCCTGAACGAGACAGCGCAGTTCGCGCATGTCTTCCTGCCCGGCACGTCCTTCCTGGAAAAGAACGGCACCTTCACCAATGCCGAGCGCCGCATCAATCGCGTGCGCCCGGTCGGTCCGCCGCGCACGGGTCTCAGCGAGTGGGAGACGGTGTCCCGCATCGCCCGCGCGATGGGCTATCCGATGCACTGGAACGACGAGTCCGAGATCATGGACGAGATCGCGGCGCTCACCCCCAGCTTCGCCGGCGTCAGCTTCGAGCGGCTGGACCGCGAAGGCAGCCTGCAATGGCCGGTGAACGAAGCCTATCCGGACGGCGCGCCGATCATGCATGTCGGCGGCTTTGTCCGCGGCAAGGGCAAGTTCGTGATGACGCAATATGTGCCGACGCAGGAGCGCTCCACGCGCCTGTATCCGCTGCTGCTCACCACCGGCCGCATCCTGTCGCAATATAATGTCGGCGCGCAGACGCGGCGCACCGATAACCAGATCTGGCATTCCGAGGATGTGCTGGAAATCCATCCGCACGACGCTGAGGAGCGCGGCGTGGGTGACGGCGAATATGTCTCCATCGCCAGCCGCAAGGGCGCAACGACCTTGCGCGCGGAGATTACCGACCGCGTGCCGCCGGGCGTTGTTTACACCACCTTCCACCACCCGCTGACGGGCGCCAACGTCATCACCACCGAGAATTCGGACTGGGCCACAAATTGCCCGGAATACAAGGTGACGGCGGTGCAGGTCACGCGCAGCAACCGGCCCAGCGACTGGCAGCAGGAGCGCGAAGAGCGCGTCGCCCGGATCAGCGTCGCTTCGGTGGCGGCGGAGTAGGGCCGCGTGGGGCGCGCGCGGTCCATGGCCGCGCCGGGCGGAAGCCGGCGCGAGACGCCGCCCGCCTTTGAGCGGCGCCGGGTGCGCCGCGCCGCGTCGGATGGCGCCGCAAAAGACGCCGGCGCCAAAGACGCCAACACAAAAGACGCCATCTGGGGCATCGCCGCCGAAACCCCTGTCGAGATCAATCTGAACGGCCGCCCGCTGGCCGTGATGATGGCGACGCCCGCCGATATCGAAGACCTCGCGCTCGGCTTCGCCCTCACCGAAACCATCCTCACCGACCCGGCCGCCGTGCGCGGCTTCGATGTGCAGGTTCTGCCCGAAGGCGTGGTCGTGGACCTTCAGGCAGACCCGGAGGCCGTCGCGGAATCGCGCATCCGCCCGCGCTTTCTGGAAGGCGTTTCGGGCTGTGGCCTGTGCGGGGTAGAGCGTCTGGCCGACACGATCCGGGAGGCCCGGCCCGCCAGCCCCATTACCAGCCCCGCCCGCCCGGCCATCAAGCCCGACGCCGTGTTGCGCGCTTTCGAGCAATTGCCAGAGCATCAGGCGCTCAATCGCGCAACGCGCAGCGTGCACGCCGCCGCCTTCGCCGCGCCGGATGGCGCCATCGAGACGGTGCGCGAGGATGTCGGCCGTCACAATGCGCTGGATAAGCTGATCGGCGCGCGCGCGCGCGCCGGCGCTCCGCTCGCGCCCGGCTTTGTGGTGATGAGCAGCCGGTGCAGCTTCGAGCTGGTGCAGAAATGCGCCGTGGCCGGGATCGGCCTGATCGCTACAGTCTCCGCCCCCACCTCGCTCGCCCTTGCGCTCGCCCGCGCCTCGGGGCTAGGCGTGGCGTCCCTGGATCGCGGGACGCTGATTGAATTCGAGTGATTTGAAATGCAGGACGAAGACCTGATCCGTATGGCCAACCAGATTGCGGCTTTTTTCGAGCCGTATCCGCGCGACGAAGCCGCAGCGGGCGCCGCCGAACATATCGGCCTGTTCTGGGATCCGCGGATGCGCCGCCAGCTTTACATCATGCTGGATCGCGGCGGCGAAGGATTGTCGCCTTTGGCGCTGGAGGCGGCGCGCCGCCAGCGCACGGCGGATGCGGAAAAAGCCGCGCCCGAAGGGGCTGGCGGGCATAGCAACACTGGGGGGTGAAACACATGACGTCTGTTCCTGCGGATATCGAGATTGCGCGCGCGGCGAAAAAAAAGCCGATCCTGGAGATCGGGGCGAAGCTCGGCATTCCGGCCGAGCATTTGCAGCCCTATGGGCATGACAAGGCGAAGATCTCGGCCGAATTCATCGCCGCGCAGAAAGGCAAGGATGGCCATCTGATCCTGGTCACCGCGATCAACCCGACGCCCGCGGGCGAGGGCAAGACCACCACCACGGTCGGCCTCGGCGATGCGCTGAACCGTATCGGCAAAAAGGCGATGATCTGCATCCGCGAGGCGTCGCTGGGCCCCAATTTCGGCATGAAGGGCGGCGCCGCCGGCGGCGGCTATGCGCAGGTCGTTCCGATGGACGACATGAACCTGCACTTCACCGGCGATTTCCACGCCATCACCACGGCGCATAATCTGCTCTCGGCCCTGATCGACAATCACATCTATTGGGGCAATGAGCTGGGCATCGACACGCGCCGCGTCGTCTGGCGCCGCGTGCTGGACATGAACGACCGGGCGCTGCGCTCCATCGTCTGTTCGCTGGGCGGGGTGGCCAATGGCTATCCGCGCGAAGCGGGCTTCGACATCACCGTGGCGTCGGAAGTGATGGCCATTCTCTGCCTCTCCACCGACCTGAAAGACCTGCAAAAGCGCCTGGGCGACATCATCGTCGCCTATCGCCGCGACAAGAGCCCCATCTTCGCCCGCGACCTGAAAGCCGATGGCGCCATGGCCGTGCTGCTGAAAGACGCGATCCAGCCCAATCTGGTGCAGACGCTGGAAAATAATCCCGCCTTTGTGCATGGCGGGCCGTTCGCCAATATCGCGCATGGCTGCAACTCGGTGGTCGCCACAAAGACGGCGCTGAAGCTTGCCGATTATGTGGTGACAGAGGCCGGGTTCGGCGCCGATCTTGGCGCGGAAAAATTCTTCGACATCAAATGCCGCAAGGCCGGGCTGAAACCGGCGGCGGCGGCGATCGTCGCCACGGTGCGCGCGCTGAAAATGAATGGCGGCGTGAAGAAGGAAGACCTCGGCAAGGAAGATGTCGCCGCGGTGCGCAAGGGCAGCGTCAATCTCGGCCGCCATATCGAAAATGTGAAACAGTTCGGCGTGCCGGTCGTGGTCGCCATCAATCATTTCGTTTCGGATACCGACGCGGAAATCCAGGCGGTGAAGGATTACGCCGCCGAACAGGGCGCCGAAGCCATTGTCTGCCGCCACTGGGCCAAGGGCTCGGAGGGCGCTGAGGAGCTGGCGCGCAAGATCGTGTCGCTGGTGGAATCGGAAAGTTCGCAATTCGCGCCGCTCTATCCAGACGATATGGGCCTGTTCGACAAGATCGACACGGTGGTCAAGCGCATCTATCGCGGCTCCGGCGCCATCGCCGACAAGAGCGTGCGCGACCAGCTCCATGCGTGGGAACAGGCCGGCTACGGCAATCTTCCGGTCTGCATGGCCAAGACGCAGTACAGCTTCTCCACCGATCCCAATCTGCGTGGCGCGCCCACCGATCATGCGGTGCCGGTGCGCGAGGTGCGGCTGTCCGCCGGCGCCGGGTTCGTGGTGGCGATCTGCGGCGAGATCATGACCATGCCGGGCCTGCCAAAAACTCCGGCGGCGGAAAAAATCTTCCTCAACGCCGAAGGCGACATCGAGGGCCTGTTCTAGCCCATGCCTTCCGCCTCCCGTCCCCCGGTTCTGGGCGTGATCCTGGCCGGCGGGACGGGGCGGCGCATGTCGCAGGATGGCGGCGGCGCCGACAAGGCGCTGATCCCGCTCGGCGGGCGGCCGCTTCTTTCGCACATATTAGAGCGTCTCGGCCCGCAATGCGCCGCGCTGGCGTTGAACGCGGGCGGCGATCCGGCGCGCTTTGCCGCGTTCGGCCTGCCGGTGGCGCCGGACGACGCGGAATTTCTGGACGCGGATGGGTATGGCGCGGGGCCGCTGGCCGGCATTCTCGCCGGGCTCGATTTCGCGGCGCTGGCGGGTTTTGACCGCATTGTCACCGCGCCGGTCGATACGCCTTTTCTGCCCCATGATTACGCCGCGCGCCTGCTGCGCATGGCGGACGACCGGCCGGGTGCGCAGATTATCTGCGCCGAGACCAATCGCCGCGCGCATTATGTCTGCGGCCTTTATCCGGTCGCCCTCCGTCACGGCCTGCGCGCCTGGCTTGCCGCCGGAAAGCGCCGCGTCTCGGACTGGGTGGAATCTCAGGGCATGGCCCGCGCGCCATTCGATGTTCCCGAAGGC
>JBJHDH010000035.1:0-28997 GCA_050486445.1 Euryhalocaulis sp. | reverse complement strand
TTCATGAGCTTTTTCGTGAAGGCGTGCGTCCACGCGCTGCGGGAATTTCCCGCCGTCAACGCCGAGATCGACGGCGACGACATCATCTACAAGAATTATTACGACATCGGCGTCGCCGTCGGCACGGAAGAGGGCCTTGTCGTGCCGGTGATCCGCGGCTGCGACGTGCTGTCGATGGCGCAGATCGAGCAGGCCATCAACGACGCGGGCCGCAGAGCCCGCGACGGCAAGCTCGGCCTTGAAGACATGCAGGGCGGAACCTTCACCATCTCCAATGGCGGCGTTTACGGCTCGCTGCTGTCCACGCCGATTCTCAATCCGCCGCAATCGGGCATTCTCGGCATGCACCGGATCGAGCAGCGCCCGGTGGTGGTGGATGGAAACATCGTGGCGCGGCCGATGATGTATCTGGCGCTCAGCTACGATCACCGCATCGTTGACGGCAAAGAGGCGGTCAGCTTCCTGGTCCGGGTGAAGGAACAACTGGAATCGCCCGAACGCCTGCTGCTGGATCTGTAGAGACTGGATGTTCAGGCGCGGCGCGGCGCCGTCTTGCGCCCGCCGCCGCCCGCATTAGGCTCCCGGTCAATCGGGCCTGCCGGCCAGAACGCCAACCAGACAGGCAACGAAACAAGAAGGGAGCATCCATGCGCGCTATCCTGACCGCCGCGATCCTTACGGGCGCCGTCATGTCCGCGCCGGCGCCGGCGCTGGCCGAACCGGCCGCGAGCGTCACCGTGAAATTCGAGTTTAATTTCCGGCCCGGCCACCGCACCGTCACCGGCGCGGATGGAACGGCGACGCTGCCGGTTGAACGGAACGGCGTCTATAATGTCACCGTGGCCGAGCCCCTGTCGTATGAGGTGGTGCTGCACGCATCGGCCGGCGGCTCCGACGCGCAGATCAGCATCCCGGCCGGAACCGATCCGGGCACGCGCCAGATCGGTTTCCGCCTGGCCGAGGGGCAGGACATCACGGTGCGGGTGGAGCGAACCGGAAACGGCGAGGAATAGCGCAGCCGCGCTTGTCATCCGCACAGCGTCAGGCGCAGTCCTCAATCTCCGCGCGGGCGCGGTCTCGTGTATGATGGCCCCGTTCAGGGCCTTGCCGGTCCGCCTCGCAGGAGACCCCGATGCGTCACGCTCTTTGCCTGTTCGCCGCGCCGATCTTCGCGCTTTCGCTGCTCGCCGCAGCCGCCGCGCAGGATCAGGATAATCTCGCGCCTATAGAGCCCGGTGAACCGGCCGAGCCCGAGGCGCATGCGGAGCCGGTTCCCGCGCCGCTTCCCCCCGGTGCGGTTCCGCGCATCAATATCGCGCTGGAATATGGCGGCCGCCTGATCGCGGCGACCACGACGCTGGAAGATGGCGGCGCCGTGCTGAATGCTGGCGGGAGCAGCGGCGAATACGCGCTGGTGCTGCAAAGCCCGCTGCCGGCCGAAAGCGTGCTGACCGCCATGGTCGGGAACCGTCCCGAGGATGCGGAAACCTACGGGGTCACATTGCCCGCCGGCCCGCCCCCGATCGACGCCGTGCTCGGTTTCCCGGCCCGCGCCGGGGATACGATCCAGCTCCGGCTGGAAAGGGTGACAGAGTAGAGGGGCTCCGGCCTGCCTCTCCGCGCCGGTCTCAGCGTCCGCCGCCGTTCCCGCCGTTATTGCCGCGCAGGGTCAGGATCATCAGCGGCACATAGACGCCGGGAATGGCGATCAGCACCAGAATCTGGGCGATTGTCGGCGCCGGGCTGGCTGGCCCCAGAAACAGATTGGCCAGATAAATCTCGACCACGCCGATCACAACAAGGCCGATCAGCCATGCCGGGGTCGCCTTGCCCATGATCGTCCTCCGCCTGCGCCGCTTTGCTGTCGTTGTGGCCAGACTATCGCGCCGCCCTGCATTCCGCCACGCAATCCGGCCCGATGGTCAGCTACCCGCGGCGCCTTCCAAACCTTGACCCATAAATATGGGTCTCTATATTTGGACCCACATTTATGGGTCCGCCATGAAAACAACGATCGAAATTCCTGATCCGCTGCTGCGCGCAGCCCGCGAGATGGCGGCGCGCGAGGGCACGACGCTGAAGGCCCTTGTCGAGCGCGGCCTGCGTGAGGTTCTGGCCGCGCGCAAACCGAAAAAGCCATACAAATTTGAACTGGTGACGGTGGATGGCGGCGGTTTGACGCCCGAGTTCGAAAAACTTGGATGGGATAAAATTCGCGACGCTGCTTATGAGGATCGCGGCGTTTGATTGCCGTTGACACGAATATTCTGGTCTACGCCCATCATCGGGAGTCGCCCTTTCATTCGGCCGCTGTCGATGGTCTTGGCCGCCTTGCCCGAAGCGAGAGACCATGGGCGATCCCCTGGCCTTGTCTCCACGAGTTTTACGGCGTGATGACCCGCCCGGGCGTTTTCGTGAATCTCACCTCTCCCGAGGCCGCCATACGGATGATCTCAGCTTTGCTCGCCAACCCGTATCTTGTCATGTTGGCGGAAACCGACCGGCATTGGGACACGCTCCAGAATATCATCATCAGCGCGGACGTGATCGGCGCTCGCGTCCACGATGCGCGCATCGCGGCGATCTGCATCGAGCATGGCGTGCGTGAACTGTGGTCGGCCGACCGTGATTTTAAGCGTTTTCCGGGGCTAAAGGTCGTCAATCCGCTGAACTAGAAACGCCCCCCTACGGCCATTTCACCAGCGGCGGCATGGAGGAAAGAATCGTCTCCACATTGCCGCCGGTTTTCAGACCGAACAGCGTGCCGCGGTCATACAGCAGATTGAACTCGACATAGCGCCCGCGCCGCACAAGCTGCTCGTCGCGCTCTGCCTCTGTCCAGGTCTCTCCCATCCGCCGCCGGACAATGCGCGGATAGATTTCGAGAAACGATTCGCCCACCGCCTTCACGAACGCAAAGTCCGCGTCCCATCCCGCGTCCGATTGCAGATGGTCGAAGAAAATGCCGCCTGTGCCGCGCGGCTCGCCCCGGTGCGCCAGCCAGAAATATTCGTCGCACCATTTCGAAAAACGCTGGTGATAGTCCGCGCCATGCGCGTCGCAGGCGGATTTGCAGGCGGCGTGGAAATCGCGCGTGTCCTCATGCGCCTGCGTGCGCTGCGCATCCAGCACCGGCGTCAGGTCCATGCCGCCGCCAAACCAGCTCTCTGTCGTGGCGATCATGCGCGTATTCATATGCACGGCCGGGATGCGCGGACTGCGCGGATGCGCGATCAGCGAAATGCCG
The DNA here is from genome assembly GCA_050486445.1 of Euryhalocaulis sp. Classification (GTDB taxonomy): domain Bacteria; phylum Pseudomonadota; class Alphaproteobacteria; order Caulobacterales; family Maricaulaceae; genus Euryhalocaulis. Next base: position 25,750 of record JBJHDH010000035.1, on the reverse strand, counting down.
CTGGCCCAGAAGCGCGGATCGTTCTTGTCCGCGCCCTTCACCTGCGCCGCGAAGCCGGGCTCCAGCGGGCCGTAAACGGTCGAGACATGCACCCCGGCTTTCTCGAACAGCCGTCCGCGCAGCAGGCCGCCGCGCCCGCCGCCCTGGTCGGCGGTCTCGTCGCCGCGCCGCCAGTCCGCGGCCGCAAACCGCCCCGGCGCGCCGGGGAACAGGGCCGGATCGGCTGCGTCCTCCAGCGCCTCGAACGCGGCCCAGATCCGGGCCTGAAGCGATTCGAACCAGTCGCGGGCCACCGCCCGCCGGGCCATGTCGGAACCATCCTGCGTCATCGGGTCTGCGTGCCCCGAAGCCGCGCCCGTGTCAAAGCGGCGAATTGCCCGCCTTCCCGTGCGGCGCAATGCCCCATGAATGTGGATCATGACCTGAAAAAGCGTCCGGCAGCGGTTGAAAAACCGCCCGCATGGCTCTAATCGGCGGCGTCCGGGCGCAAGGCAGGCGCTGCGACTCCGCGCCGCTGGTGTGCGCGGGGGCCGCCCTGTAGGGTCCGGGCCGAACAGGCGGACGCGGCGATTCCCGGTTCCGGGAACGCAAACAGCGGCGAGGCGAACAGTGAACGAGGCGACGGCCGGCCATACCGGCGATCCGCAGCCGACACGGCGGGATTTTATTCATATTGCGACTGTCGGGGCGGTAGCCACCGGCGGCGTTCTGGCCCTGTGGCCCTTCATCGACCAGATGAACCCGGCGGCCGACACGCTGGCTTTGTCCACCACCGAGGTGGACATCAGCCAGATTCCGGTCGGCCAGCAGATCACGGTGAAATGGCGCGGACGGCCGCTGTTCATCCGCCATCGCACAGAGGCGGAGATCGAACAGGCGCGCGCCGTGGACATCACCACCCTGCGCGACCCGCAGACCGATGAAGAGCGCCTGGTCCCCGACACCGAAGGCGTGATCCATCCCGAATTCCTGGTGATGGAAGGCGTCTGCACCCATTTCGGCTGTGTGCCGCTGGGCAACGGGGCGGGCGACTATAATGGCTGGTTCTGCCCCTGCCATGGCTCGCATTACGACACGTCCGGCCGCATCCGCCGGGGGCCGGCGCCAGAGAATCTCTGGATTCCGCCTTATGTCTATATCGGCCCCTCGCGCCTTCGGATCGGATAATCGTCATGGCCGGACCCTCTCTCTACGAGCCCAAGACCGGATTCGAACGCTGGCTTGATTCGCGCCTGCCGATCATCCGTTTCGGCCGCGACACGATGATGGATTTCCCGACGCCCCGGAATCTCAATTACTGGTGGACGTTCGGCGGCATCCTCACCCTCATCCTGGTGCTTCAGATCGTCACCGGCATCGTGCTGGCCATGCATTATGTCGCGCATGTCGACCATGCGTTCGACAGCGTCCAGCGCATCCGCCGCGAAGTGAATTTCGGCTGGCTGATCCAGTACATGCACGCCAACGGCGCCAGCATGTTCTTCCTCGCCATCTATATCCACATGTTCCGCGGCCTGTATTACGGCTCCTACAAGGCGCCGCGCGAGGTGCTGTGGATTCTGGGCGTGGTCATCTTCCTGCTGGTCATGGCCACGGCCTTCATGGGTTATGTGCTGCCCTGGGGTCAGATGTCGTTCCACGGCGCGGTGGTCATCACCAATTTCTTCACCGCCATCCCGGTGGTCGGCGACGCCATCACCACGCTGCTGTGGGGCGGCTTCGCGGTCGATAACCCGACGCTCAACCGCTTCTACAGCCTGCACTATCTGCTGCCCTTCGTGATCGCGGGCGTGGTCGGGCTGCATATCTGGGCGCTGCATGTGCCCGGCAACAACAATCCCACCGGCGTCAGCGTGAAATCGGCGGCGGACACCGTGCCCTTCCACCCGTACTACACGGTGAAGGACGGGTTCGCGGTGGTGCTGTTCCTGATCCTGTTCGCGGTGTTCGTGTTCTATCTGCCCGATACGCTCGGCCACGCCGACAACTACATCCCGGCCGATCCGCTGGTGACGCCATCGCACATCGTGCCGGAATGGTATTTCCTGCCCTTCTACGCGATCCTGCGCGCGGTGCCGGACAAGCTGCTGGGCGTCATCCTGATGTTCGGCTCCATCGGCGTGCTGTTCATCCTGCCCTGGCTGGATACGTCAAAGGTGCGCTCGCTGCGCTACCGGCCGACGGCGCGCTGGTTCTTCCTGATCTTCGTCGCCGCCTGCCTGCTGCTCGGCTATGCGGGCGCCCAGGCGCCGGAGGGCTGGATCCTGTGGGCCTCGCGCGCCGCCACGATCTATTATTTCGCTTACTTCCTGGTGGTCATGCCCGTGCTTGGCATGGTGGAAAAACCGCTGCCGCGCCCTGCCTCAATCGCCGATTCTGTCCATAAGCCGGACGGCGCGCCCGTCCCGGCCCCGGCCGAATAGATGAGCTGCTCCATGCGCCTTGTTATCGCCGCCGCCGCCTTTCTGGCCGCCGCTGTTCCCGCCCTCGCGGCGGACGACCCGGCCACGGCCGCCTTGCCGCCGCACCATTACGATTTCGGTTTCGAAGGCCCGTTCGGCACGTTCGACCGCGCGGCGGTGCAGCGCGGCTATCAGGCCTATCGCCAGATCTGCGCCGCCTGCCACGGCATGAAATACATCGCCTTCCGCACGCTGGGCGAGCGCGACGGGCCGTTCTACGATTCGCACTATCCCAACCCGAACGACAATCCGGTCATCCGGGCGCTGGCCGCGGAATTCCAGATCGAGGACGGGCCGGACGATTTCGGCGACATGTTCATGCGCGAGGGACGGCCCAGCGACCGCTTCCCCGATCCGTTCCCGAACGATCAGGCCGCCGCGGCGGTCAATGGCGGCGCCGTGCCGCCGGACCTGTCGGTCATCACCAAGGCGCGCCATCACGGCCCGCATTACATCACCTCGCTGATGCTGGGGTATCAGGACGCTCCGGCGGATTTCGCGCTGACGCCCGGCCTTCACTACAATCCGTATTTCGAGGGCCGTCAGATCGCCATGGGCAACCAGTTGTTCGACGGCATCCTGACCTATGCCGACGGCACGGAAGCGACGGCGGAGCGGGTGGCGCTGGACCTGGCGGAGTTCCTGGCCTGGGCCGCCGAGCCGAAGGCCGAGGCGCGTAAGCGCATGGGCATGGCGGTGATCGCCTTCCTGCTGGTTCTGGCGGTGCTGACTTTCCTGTCCTATCGCGCCATCTGGCGGGACCAGCCACACTGACAGCGGACTTCGCGGTGAAATTCGCCGCGAAAGAAACAAACGAAAGAGGAGGCCGCCATGCTGGAAATCCTGCGCGGCGCGCTGGCCGTCTTCGCCGGCTACGCGGCCATGACCGCTCTGGTCATTCTGGGCGCTGTCCTGCTCGGCGCCGTCTTTCCCGGCCCGTCGCCGGAACAGCCGACCGGCGCCTATATCGCCGGCAATCTGGTCTGGGGCGCCCTTGCCGCCGCCGCCGGGGGCTGGATCGCGGCGCGCATCGCTGTGGCGCAGCCAATGCTCCATGCCGGCAGCCTCGCCGTGGCCATTATCGTGCTTGGCATGGTCCGCATGAGCGCCGGTCCCGCCCCGGGCCAGCCGGACTGGTTTATCGGCGTCATGCTGGTTCTGGCCGCCGCGGGCGCGCTGGCCGGGGGTTTTCTGGCGTCGCGCCGCCGCCCCGCCTGAAAACGCCTCCAAAGGCGCGTGCCGCCCATCCGCCTGGCCTCGAAAACCGGTTCCCACATTTCGCCGCGATGCTTTAGGTTGCGCTCACTTTTTCCGGACCCCGCGCCATGAGCCAGCCGCTCTCGTTTCAGGATCTGATCTTCACGCTCCAGACCTATTGGAGCCAGCAGGGCTGCGTGATTCTCCAGCCCTATGATGTCGAGGTCGGGGCCGGCACGCTGCACCCGGCCACGACGCTGAAGAGTCTTGGCCCCGCGCCGTGGAAATGCGCCTATGTCCAGCCTTCGCGCCGCCCGGCCGATGGCCGCTATGGCGAAAACCCCAACCGGCTCCAGAAATACTACCAGTTTCAGGTGATCCTGAAGCCCAACCCGCCAGACCTTCAGGATCTCTATCTCGGCTCTCTGGACGCCATCGGCGTCGACCGCGCCGTGCATGATGTGCGCTTTGTCGAGGACGACTGGGAAAACCCGACCGTCGGCGCGTGGGGCCTGGGCTGGGAGGTCTGGTGCGACGGCATGGAGGTCAGCCAGTACACATACTTCCAGCAGGTCGGCGGGCTGGATGTCGCGCCGGTCTCCGGCGAGCTGACCTATGGGCTGGAGCGCCTCGCAATGTATGTGCAGGGCGTCGATAACGTCTATGACCTGCGTTTCAACGATGCGGGCGTCACCTATGGCGACGTGTTCCTGCAGCAGGAGCGCGAATTCTCCGCCTTCAATTTCAGACACAGCCACACCGATGCGATCCTGACCCAGTTCGCGCAGGCGGAGGCGCAATGCGCCGCGCTGCTGGCGCTCGATCCAAAGCTGCCGCTTCCCGCCTTCGACTATGCGCTGAAGGCCTCGCATCTGTTCAATCTGCTGGATGCGCGCGGCGTGGTCAGCGCCACGGAACGGCCGACCTATGTGGGGCGCGTGCGCGATCTGGCGCGCGGCTGCGCCGAAGCCTGGGTCGCAGCCGAGGCGGAAAGAGCGGAGGCGGCCGGTGGCTGAGCTTCTGCTCGAACTGTTCAGCGAGGAAATTCCCGCGCGGATGCAGGCGAAGGCGGGCGGCGATCTCGCGCGCCTGCTCACAGAGCATTTCACCGCCGCCGGGCTGAAGACCGATGCGCCGCTCATCCATACCGGTCCGCGCCGGCTCTGCGCCGTCTTCGCCAATCTGCCGGCTCGCACAGAAGCGGTGCGGGAAGAGCGCAAGGGCCCGCGCGCCGGCGCGCCGGAAAAGGCAGTCGAGGGTTTTCTCAAGAGCGCTGGCCTGACCTCGCTCGACCAGTGCGAAATCCGCAATGACGGCAAGGGCGACTATTATGTCGCGGTGACGGAAAAGCCCGGCCGCGATGTGCCGGGTCTGCTGGCGGAGATTGTGCCCGAAGTCTGCGGCGCCATGCCCTGGCCGAAATCCATGCGCTGGGGCGCGGGGTCCGCGCGCTGGGTGCGCCCGCTGCAACGCATTGTCTGCCTGTTCGATGGCGCGGTCGTTCCGCTGCGATGGGCGGGCGTGGAAAGCGGGGATGAGACCGAAGGCCATCGCGTCATGGGGCGCGGGCCGTTCCGGGTGAAAGATTTCGCGTCATACAAACACGCCCTCGAAACCGAAGGCCATGTGCGCGTGGACCGCGATGAACGCCGCGCGCTGATTATCGAACGCGCGCGCGCGATCTGCGCCGATGCGGGGCTGGAACTGGTAGAGGATGAAGGGCTGCTGGATGAAGTGGCCGGCCTCGCCGAATGGCCGGTGTGCCTGCTGGGGCAATTCGATCCGGCCTTCCTCGATCTGCCGCCAGAAGTCATTCAATTGACGATGGCGAAGAACCAGAAATATTTCGCCGTGCGCGATACGAAAACTGGATTGCTCGCGCCGCGCTTTGTCGCCGTCGCCGACCTCGAACCCAAAGACGGCGGCGCGGCCAGCGCCAAGGGTTATGCCCGCGTGCTCAGCGCCCGGCTGGAGGACGCCAGATTCTTCTGGAATGAAGACCGCGCGCGCAGTCTCGAATCGCGCGTGGACGATCTCGCCAATGTCGTGTTCCACCGCAAGCTCGGCAGCGTGAAAGACAAGGCGGAACGCGTCAGCGCGCTGGCGCGCGAGCTCGCCCCGCTGTGCGGCGCCGATCCCGATCTCGCCGCCCGCGCCGGCCTGCTGGCCAAGGCCGACCTCACCACCCAGATGGTGCAGGAATTCACCGACCTCCAGGGCGTGATGGGAAGCTATTACGCGCGCGAGTCCGGCGAAGTGGAGCAGGTCGCGCGCGCGATCCGGGAGCATTATTCCCCGCTCGGCCCGTCAGACGCGGTTCCGGCAGAGCCGGTCAGCGTCGCCGTCGCGCTGGCGGACAAGCTGGATACGCTGGTCGCGTTCTGGGCGATTGACGAAAAGCCGACCGGCTCCAAAGACCCCTACGCCCTGCGCCGCGCCGCCCTCGGCGTGATCCGAATATTGCTCAAGAACGGCGTCAGGATTCCACTCCATCAAGCCATCTGGCGGGCACACAGCAATCTACCGGCTCAAGTTCGGGAACGCGCTTACGAGCAAGTTTCCAGCGGGGAAACAGAGCATGATACAGTGCGAGCTATCGTGCGCGTTGCTTTTGGTGATTTGAACACCTTCTTTGCCGACCGGCTGAAAGTCGCGCTGCGCGAGCAGGGCGTGCGGCACGATCTGATCGACGCGGTGTTCGCTTTGGGGGAAGACGATCTCGTCGCCATCGTCGCGCGCGTGCGCGCGCTGCAATCCTTCCTCGCCACGCCGGAGGGGGAAAATCTGCTCACCGGCGCGCGCCGCGCCATGAACATTGTCGAAGCGGAAGAGAAAAAGGGCTTCATCCTCGCCGATCACGCTTTCGACGAGACGCTGTTGAAAGAGCGCGGAGGGGCGGAGGAAAAGACGCTCGCCGCCGCTCTGGACGCCGCCGCCGCGAAGGCGCGCGCCGCTGTCGAGGCCGAGGATTATGAATCCGCCATGGCCGCCATCGCGCCGCTGCGCCCGGCCATCGACGCATTCTTCGATAATGTCACCGTCAATGTCGAAAGCGACGCACCCCTGCGCGCCAACCGCCTGCTGCTGCTCGCCCGCATCCGCGAGGCTTTGTCTTCCGTCGCCGATTTCAGCAGGATCGGTGGGTGAGCCGTGGTCCGCGCAGCGGGCGAAACGCATTGCGTTTCGAGCGGCGAACGCCCGAGCCGATTCGGCGAGGGCCGGATGGATGGTCCACTTCCTCCCTTTGGGAGAGGGAACAGGTTTCGACGTTTGAGTGAATGATGACCGACGCCAGTAAATTCATCTACGCATTCGGCGCCAGCGCGGCGGAAGGCGCGGCCGGCATGAAGGCGCTGCTCGGCGGCAAGGGCGCCAATCTGGCGGAGATGGCCTCGCTCGGCCTGCCCGTGCCGCCCGGCTTCACCATCACCACGGAAGCCTGCACCTATTACACGGCGCATGACAACGCCTGGCCAGAGGGGCTGGAGGCCGAGCTTGCCGCCGCCCTCGCCGCGCTCGAACAGAAAACCGGCAAAGCCTTCGGCGACCCGGAAAACCCGCTTCTGGTCTCGGTGCGTTCGGGCGCCCGCGCCTCGATGCCCGGCATGATGGATACGGTGCTTAATCTTGGCCTGAACGAGGCCACGGCCGAGGGATTGGCGCGCGCCACCGGCGATGCGCGCTTTGCGTATGACAGTTTCCGCCGCTTCATCCAGATGTATGGCGATGTGGTGCTGGGCGTCGCGCACGAGACTTTCGAGCATATTCTCGACCTCTATAAAGACGAGCACGATTACGCGCTGGACACCGAGCTGAGCGCGGACGACTGGCGCGGCATCGTCGCGCTCTATCTGAAGGCCGTGGCGCGCGAGACCGGCGCGCCCTTCCCCGAAGACCCGCGCGCCCAGCTTCGCGGCGCCATCAACGCGGTGTTCGATAGCTGGATGAACGATCGCGCCCGCACCTATCGCCGCCTGCACGACATTCCCGCCGCCTGGGGCACGGCGGTGAATATCCAGGCGATGGTGTTCGGCAATATGGGCGAGACGTCCGCGACGGGCGTCGCCTTCACCCGCAATCCCTCCACCGGCGAGCGCGCCATCTATGGCGAGTTCCTCATCAATGCGCAGGGCGAGGACGTGGTCGCCGGCATCCGCACGCCGCAATCGCTGACACAGGCGGCGCGCGAGGAGACCGGCGATTCGGCGCCCAGCATGGAAGAGGCGATGCCGGAGAGCTTCAATGAGCTGTCGCGCATCTTCGAGACTTTGGAGACGCATTATCGCGACATGCAGGACATCGAGTTCACGGTCGAGCAGGGCCGGCTCTGGATGCTCCAGACCCGAAGCGGCAAGCGCACCGCCCGCGCCGCCCTGCGCATCGCCGTGGAGATGGCGCGCGAGGGCCTGATCACGGAAGACGAGGCGGTGCTGCGCGTCGATCCGGCCTCGCTTGACCAGTTGCTGCACCCGGCCATCGACCCGGACTTCAAGCGTGAAATCATCGCCACCGGCCTTCCCGCCTCGCCCGGCGCGGCGGTGGGCGCGGTGGTGTTCAGCGCCGACGAGGCGACGGACCGCGCGGCCGCCGGCGAAAATGTCATCCTCGTGCGCGCCGAAACGAGTCCGGAGGATATTCACGGAATGCACGCGGCGCAGGCCATCGTCACCGCGCGCGGCGGCATGACCAGCCACGCCGCCGTGGTGGCGCGCGGCATGGGCACGCCCTGTGTCTGCGGCGCCGGGGCGCTGCGCATCGACGAGGCCGCGGGCCAGTTCACCGCCGGCGGCCGCGTGGTGAAACGCGGCGACATCGTCACCGTGGATGGCGCGGCGGGTCAGGTTCTGGCCGGCGCCGCGCGCATGATCCAGCCGGAGCTGAGCGGCGATTTCGCGGTGCTGATGCAATGGGCCGACCGCGTGCGCAGGCTGGGCGTGCGGGCCAACGCCGAAACGCCGGAAGACGCACAGGCCGCCAGCGATTTCGGCGCGGAGGGCATCGGCCTCTGCCGCACAGAGCATATGTTTTTCGACGCCGAACGCATCGCCCATGTGCGCGAAATGATCCTGGCGCGCGATGAGGCGGGCCGCCGCGCGGCGCTGGCGCGGCTGCTGCCCGAACAGCGGGCCGATTTTCAGGCGCTGTTCGCCATTATGGGCGCGCGCCCGGTCACCATCCGCCTGCTTGATCCGCCGCTGCACGAATTCCTGCCGCATACGGAAACCGATGTGGCGGCGGTGGCGGCGGCCACCGGGGTCAGCGCGCGTGAACTGATGGCGCGCGCGGCGGAACTGCACGAAACCAATCCCATGCTCGGCCATCGCGGCTGCCGGCTCGGAATCACCTATCCCGAAATCTACGAAATGCAGGCCCGCGCGATTTTCGAAGCGCAGGCGGCCATCGCACAGGAAACAGGCGCGGCGCCCATTCCCGAAATCATGATCCCGCTGGTCGCCCTCCCGGCGGAGCTGTCCTTCCTGAAAGCGCGCATCGAAGCAGTCGCAAAAATCGTGGCGAAGGAGACGGGCGCACAGCCGGATTATCGCATCGGCACGATGATCGAACTGCCGCGCGCCGCGCTGATGGCCGGAGAGATCGCGGCGGACGCGGAATTCTTCTCCTTCGGCACCAACGATCTGACCCAGACCGCGTTCGGCCTGTCGCGCGACGACGCCGGCCGCGTGCTGAAACACTATGTGGAGAGCGGCATCCTTGAAAAAGACCCGTTCGTGAGTCTGGACCGTGATGGCGTCGGCGGCCTGATCCGCATCGCGGCAGAGCGCGGCCGCGCCGCGCGCGCAGACATCAAGCTCGGAATCTGCGGTGAGCATGGCGGCGACCCCGCCTCGATCCGTTTCTGCGCCGCGCTCGGGCTCGATTATGTCTCCTGCTCGCCCTGGCGCGTGCCGGTCGCGCGCCTGGCCGCCGCCCAGGCAAGTCTGAGCAACAGCGAAACCGGTTAGGACGATGCTGCTGAAAGACATCTGGTACGTCGCCGGCCTGTCGCGCGAGGTCCGCGCCGGCCGGATGCGGCGCGTGCTGGTGGCGGGCGAGCCGGTCGCGCTTGGCCGCACCAGAGCCGGGCAGGCTTTCGCCCTGCGCGACATCTGCCCGCACCGCGCCGCGCCGCTCAGCGCCGGGCGCATTGTGGAATCCGATCCCGCCTGCGGCGGCGCGCCCAGCGTCGAATGCCCCTATCATGGCTGGCGCTTCGGCGCGGGTGACGGGGTCTGCGCCGCCGTGCCCGCTTTGGCGCAGGGCCAGAGTCTGGAGCTGGACCGCATCCGCGCCGGCGCGTTCCCGGTGGTGGAGCGGGGCGGCCTTGTCTGGATCTATGTGCGGGAAAACCCGCGCGCCGCCGCCGCGCCGCCGTCCTTTGGCCCGCCCGCGCCGCCGCTCGATCTTGGCGCGCCGAAACTGGTGCTGCGCGCGCATTTCGCCTGTCATGTGGATCATGCCGTGGTGGGGCTGATGGACCCGGCGCATGGCCCCTATGTGCATCGCCAGTGGTGGTGGCGCACCGAACAGTCCGTGCATGAAAAGCAGAAGGCGTTCGGCCCGCGCCCCTATGGTTTTGCGATGCTGGAGCACAGGCCCAGTTCCAACAGCTTCGCCTATCGCCTGCTTGGCGGCGCGCCGACCACAGAGATCGACTTCCGCCTGCCGGGAATCCGGTTCGAGACCATCCGCGCCGCGAATGGCAAGGGCGCGGTGCTCGGCCTCACCGCCGTCACGCCGCGCGACGAAACGCACACCGATGTGCTCCAGGTCTTCTACTGGAATATCGGTTTTCTCGGCCTGTTGCGCCCGCTGCTGCGGCCCTTCGCGCGCGCCTTTCTCGATCAGGACCGGCGCATGGTGGATTTGCAGCAGAGCGGGCTGGCTCATGATTCCCGCCTGATGCTGGCGGGCGACGCCGACGCGCAGGCCAGATGGTATCAGGCGCTGAAGCGCGAATGGATCGCGCACCGGGAAGAGGGGCGGGATTTCCGCAATCCGGTCTCCGAAACTGTGCTGCGCTGGCGATCCTGATCCTGCCTGGCGTAAACACGCATTAAGGTTTCCGGCTCCGTCACTTAGCCGGGCATTAAGCATTCCTGTCCCATGGTGGGCCGCAAGGTCAGAGGGGTGCGCCGTAAAAGGCGGCGGGGCGGGAAGCAATGTTCCAGATTCTCGGTTTTTTCGTGGTGCTCGGCATGGTGTTTGGCGGGTTTACGCTCGCCGGCGGCCATTTCGAGGTCATCGCAAAGGCGGCGCCCGTCGAGATGATGATTATCATGGGCGCGGCCATCGGCGCCTTCCTGATCGGCAATTCCACCAAGGTTGTCGGCAAGACGCTGAAGGATCTGGGAAAGATCGTCTCCGGGCCGAAATGGAAGGCCGGGGATTACACCGATCTGCTCACTTTGCTCTATACGCTGACCAAGACGATGAAGACCAAGGGCGTCATCGCGCTGGAGCAGCATATCGAAAATCCGCACGACAGCCCGATCTTTCAGGCCTATCCGCGGATTCTCAAGGACCATTTCGCCGTCGATTTCATCTGCGACACGCTGCGCATGATGACGATGAACCTGGAAGACCCGCACCAGGTCGAAGACGCGATGGAAAAACAGCTCGAAAAGCACCATCACGAATCCATCGCCCCGGCCAATGCGCTCCAGAACATGGCCGACGCGCTGCCCGCGCTTGGCATCGTCGCGGCGGTGCTGGGCATCATCAAGACGATGAGCGCGATCACAGAGCCGCCGGAATATCTTGGCCGCATGATCGGCGCGGCCCTGGTCGGCACCTTTCTCGGCGTGTTCCTGGCCTATGGGTTTGTCGGCCCCATGTCCGTCCGCCTGCGCGCGGTGTATGAGGAAGAGGGCGTCTTTTACAAGATCATCCAGAACGTGCTGGTCTCCCACCTGCACGGCAACGCCGCGCAGATCAGCGTCGAGATCGGCCGCGGCTCGATCCCCAGCGCCGCCCAGCCCACCTTCACCGAGCTGGAAGAGGCGCTGAACAATCTCCAGCAGGCGGCCTGATCCGGCTCTCCGGCCCGCCTCCCGGGCATCGCCGATTCATTAAAAAAAGTTAGGAATCGGGCTCCGCGCCGATTGTGCGGCTGCGAACGTGGCTTCATAATCCCTATGTTTTCAATGACGAGCCCTGCGCCGCCGCATCGTCAGGGGCGGCGGCCGGGCACGCGCCGGACAAGAGGCAAAGGGACATAATGACAATGCGACCGATTCTGACCGTTCTGGCCGTGGGGGCGCTGGGTCTCGCCGCCGCCTGCGAGCGTGCGCCGACAGAGGCCGATATCGACGCGGCTATCGAGGATGTGGGGCAGGCGGCTGAGGACGCCTGGGACGCCGCGGGTGACGTGATGGAAGATGTCGGCGAGGCCATCGAGGGCGCGGTGCAGGACGCCGGAGACGCGATCGACGACGCGCTCGATTCGCTTGAGGACGCAGAAGAACCGGCCGACGCCCCGCAATAGGCCGCAACAGGCCGTAACAGGCTATTGGCGGCGTTTGCGCCGCTGCGCGCCGGCGACTAAGCCGGACTCCGCCGGCGCGGATCGCCGGCGGCTCTGGCTGATGGACGGGACGGCGCGGCGATGGAACGGGCGCGACTGGACTGGAGCGGCGGCGCGCCGCGCTCGGCCCGCTTCGGCGATTCCTATTTTTCCAGCGAAGGCGGTCTGGCCGAAAGCCGCGCTGTCTTTCTTCAGGGCTGCGGCCTGCCGGACGCGTGGCGCGGCGGAGCGGCGGCGGGAAACCGCCTGTTCCGCATTGGCGAGCTGGGCTTTGGCACAGGCCTGAATGCGCTGGCCGTGTGGGATTGCTGGCGCCGCGCCCGCACGACTTCGCCGCAAAGCCATGACGCGCGGCTGGTCATGGTCAGCGTCGAAGGCTTTCCCCTCGGTGTTGAAGACGCGGCGCGCGCCCATGCGGCGTTTCCGGACATCGCAGAGCTTGCCGCGCGTCTGCGCGGGCAATGGCCGGCCGCCGCGCCGGGCGCGCACCTGCTGGACTTTCCCGAAGACGGCTTCACGCTGATCGTGATCCATGACGAGGCCGGCGCCGCGCTCGCTGGCATGGAGGGCGCGTTCGACGCCTGGTTCCTCGATGGCTTCGCGCCCGCGCGCAATCCGGATATGTGGCGGCCGGAGCTGTTTGCGCGCATCGCCGCGCTCAGCGCACCCGGCGCGCGCGCCGCCAGCTTCACCGTCGCCGGTCATGTGCGCCGTGCGCTCGCCGATGCAGGCTTCGCGGTGGAAAAGCGCCCTGGCTTCGGCCGCAAACGCGAACGGCTGGAAGCGCGGCTGGAGAATGCGCCGCAAGCCGCCGCCGCACCGGATATGTTTCCGCGCGGCGCAGCCATGGATGGCGGCGTGCTCATTCTCGGCGGCGGAATCGCCGGTTGCGCGCTGGCCCATGCGCTACGCGCCCGCGGCCGCGCCGCCAGCATCGTCAGCGCCGGTCCGCCGGCCAGCCTGCCGCCCGCCGCGCTGCTGACGCCGCGTCTGGAAAACGCCGACTGGCCGCACGCGCGCGCGCTATTCGCCGCTTTTCACCATGCCGCCGGACTCTATGCGCGCCTGGGCGCCTTCGACTCGCGCGGCGCGCGCCGTCTGCCGAAGGATGGGGCTGCGGCAGACCGGCTGCGCGCGCTCGCAGCCCGCTGGCCCGGTCTTGCATGGGATGGCGATGCACTTGTTATCCCGTCCGCCGGCGTGCTGCCGCCCGCGCGCGTTCTGGATGCGCTCGCCGCCGATACGCCGCGCCTCGCGGCGCACGCCGCGGATATCCAGCACAAGGATGGACTCTGGCGTCTGTTCGACGATACGGGGACGGAGATCGCCGCCGCGCCAATATTGGCGCTTGCGGCCGGAGCATCTGGCGGCTCTGGCGCCGCCGCGCCATTGCTGGCGCCGCTCGATCTGCGGCTGACGGGCGGGCAGGTCTCGCTGCATCGCGCCGTGCAACCATTGCCGATGGCGGCCACATGGGGCGGCTTCGCCGCGCCCTGTGGTGTTGAAGACGTGCTGATCGGCGCCACGCACGATGCGCAGATGCACGCCGCGCCGCCCGCGCCCGATCCGGCGCGCGCCCGTGCGCTGGCGGAAGAGGCCGCCGCGCGCCTGCCGGATTGCGGAATTGATTCCGAACCGCGCGCGATCTGGACCGGCGTGCGCGCCGCCGCCGCCGACCGCCTGCCGCTGGCCGGCCCGGTCCCGGACGCGGACGCCTATGCCGCCGCCTTCGCCGCCATGGCCGAAAAGAATGCGTCCGGCGGCGTGCAGGAAGGCTTTCCGCCTGGCCTCTATGTGCTGACGGGACTCGGCTCGCGCGGCTTCGCCCATGCGCCGTTGCTGGCCCATAGCGTCGCGGCGGAGATTTGCGGCGAGCCCGCGCCGCTGGATGGCCCGGCCCGGCGCGCTCTGCACCCGGCCCGCATCCTCCACCGCCGCCTGAAACGGGTTAACGGTTAACCGCCCCCGCTTCCCGCCTTTCCGCCGGGATTCCCCTGCCGGGCGATTTTGGCGCGCGGCTTGCACGCTGGCAGGCGAACCCTGCCGGAGCGTCCCGTTCCGGCGCAACAGCATGTGTCAAATGAGCCTTGCCGCCGCCATCCCGTTTCCCGACCGCCGCGCCGGGCTGCGCCATGTCTGGTTTCTGAACGCAGCCTTCGACCGGATCGGGCCCGATCTGGCCTTGCGGCGCATTGCAGAGCGCGGCCCCGCCGCGCCTTTCGCCTTCGTCACCACGCCCAATGTCGATCATCTGGTGCGTCTGGCGCGCAGCCCGCGCGACGCAGCCCTCCATGCCGAAGCCTGGCTCACCGTCTGCGATTCCCGCGTGCTGGAGCTGATCGCGCGCTGGTCGGGCGAGCGGCTCGCCGTCGCGCCCGGCTCCGATCTGACCCGCGATCTGTTCGAAACAATCATCGCCCCGGACGACCGTGTGACGGTCATCGGTGGAACGGCTCTTACGATCGAGCGCCTGCGCGCCCGCTACGGCCTGACCGCGCTGCAATGGCATGACGCGCCGATGGGCCTGCGCTCCAGTCCGCGCGCGGTCGCCGAATGCGCCGATTTCGTCGCGCGCAATCCGGCGCGTTTCGTCTTTATCTGTGTCGGCTCGCCCCAGCAGGAAATGGTCGCGCACGCCATCAAGATGCGCGGCGATTGCACCGGTGTTGGCCTCTGCGTCGGCGCTTCGCTGGAATTTCTCACCGGCGAGACGGCGCGCGCGCCGCGCTGGATGCGCCGTGCGCGGCTGGAATGGCTGCATCGCCTGATGTCAGAGCCACAGCGCTTGTGGCGCCGCTATCTGGCGGACGGGCCGAAAATTCTGACGATATGGCGCGCCTGGCGGCGCGACCGCGCGCGCATCGAAGGCTTGCGCGCCGAGGCCGAGCGCCGGCTGCGCGGCGTCTGAAGTGCGCTTCCGGTTATCCGGGCGCACGCATCACCGCATTACCCATCTGTAATTTGGCGCCGCCGCGCGCCGCTTGCGTCCCACCCTGTTCTGGGGGAGAGGAAGTGCGCCCGGTTGCGCATCCCGCCTGCCGGCCCCGCTCATCCTGACCGGAGGATTTGATCGCCATGCGCGTTTTTCTGCTCGCCTCATCCGCCGCCACGATCAGCCTTCTGATGCTCGCCGCCTGTGGTGAATCCGGACAGGTGGCGACAGGGGCGCAGGCCGCGCCCGCCGCACCCGCATCCGCCGCGCCGCGCGCGCCGGAGGAGACGCGTCCGCCCAACGCCCGGGGCCAGACCCCGGCCTTTGAAGGCCAGACCCGCGCCCCGCGCCCGGCGGTCACCGAAGCCTGGCGGCTGGAAGAGGTTGCGACGGGCCTTACCAATATCTGGGCGTTCGAATTCCTGCCCGATGGAGACATGATCGTCACCGAGCGCGACGGCCGGGTGCGCATCGCCAGCCTGGATGGAAATGTGAGCGAGCCGCTCGAAGGCGCGCCCGAAGTGGTGCAGGGCGGCCAGGCCGGCCTGTTCGACGTGGCGCTGGCGCCCGATTTCGCGCAGAGCCGCCGTGTCTATTTCACCTATGCCGAGCCGCGCGAAAGCGGGCTGAACGGAACCAGCGTCGCCGTCGCGCGCCTGTCCGATGACCGTTCGGCGCTGGAGAATCTCGAAGTGATCTTCCGCCAGACGCCGGAAAGCGGCCCGCCCTTCCATTATGGCTCGCGCATGGCCTTCGCGCAGGACGGCACGCTGTTCGTCACGCTGGGCGACCGCTTCTTCCCGCCGGCGCGCGAGGCCGCCGCCACGCCGCGCACCTATCTTGGCAAGGTGGTGCGGATGAATCCCGATGGTTCGGTTCCCGCCGACAATCCTTTCGCCGACGGCGCCGATGGCGAGCCCTATGTCTGGTCGTTCGGCCATCGCAGTCCGCAGGGCGCTGTGGTCCATCCCGAAACCGGCCAGCTCTGGACCACCGAGCACGGCCCGGCCGGCGGCGACGAACTGAACCGGCCGGAGGCGGGCAAGAATTATGGCTGGCCCTTCGTCACCTATGGTCAGGATTATTCCGGCCAGCCAATGTATGACGGCCTGACCCGGGCCGAAGGCGTGGAACAGCCGGTCTATTACTGGGATCCGGTGATCGCGCCCTCGGGCATGGATTTCTACACCGGCGATCTCTTCCCCGCCTGGCGCGGCGATCTGTTCATCGCCGGCATGGCGACACAGAAAGTCGGACGTCTCACCTTCGACGAAGCCGGAGAGCGCGTCACCGGCGAGGAATGGCTGCAAACCCCGAACCGCCGTATCCGCGATGTGCGGCAGGGCCCGGATGGCGCGCTGTATCTGGCCACTGACGACGCGGAAGCCGCGATCCTGCGCATCGTTCCGCAATAGGCATCCGTCAGCGCCCAACAGACAGCGCCCGCCGGCGATTATACGCCGGCGGGCGTTTTGCGTCTTTCGCCTGCCGGGCGATCTACCCTATACCCCTTGATGAAAGGCGGCCGGCGAAAGGGATGACGTGCGATGACGGATGCGGGCGCTACGAATTCCTATGACGTCGTCATCATTGGCGGCGGGCCGGGCGGCTATAATTGCGCCATCCGCTGCGGCCAGCTCGGCCTTTCCGCCGCGGTGGTGGAGCAGCGCCGGACGCTGGGCGGAACCTGTCTCAATGTCGGCTGCATCCCGTCCAAGGCGCTGCTGCACGCCAGCGAACTGTATGAGGACGCGCGCGACCGCTACGAATCCTTCGGCATCGGTTTCGAGGCCCTGTCGCTCGATCTGGACCGCATGATGGCGTCCAAGGACGAGGCGGTGGATGGCCTGACCAAGGGCGTCGCCTTCCTGCTGAAAAAGAACAAGGCTGACTGGATTCCCGGCCGGGGCCGCATCGCCGGGCCGGGCAAGGTCCTGGTTACGGACGCGGATGGCGGCGAACGCACGTTACAGGCCCGGCATATCGTCATCGCCGCGGGGTCGGAGGTGACGCCTCTGCCCGGCGTGGAGATTGACGAGCAGCGTATCGTCTCCTCCACCGGCGCGCTGGCGCTGGGCGAGGTTCCCGACCGCATGCTGGTGATCGGCGCCGGGGTGATCGGGCTGGAGCTGGGCTCGGTCTGGCGGCGGCTGGGCGCGGAGGTCACGGTGGTCGAGTATCTGGACCGCATCCTGCCGGGCGCCGACGCCGAGGCCGCGCGCGCCGCGCAAAAGCTCTTCACCAAACAGGGCATGAATTTCCGTCTCGGCGCGAAAGTGGAAGGCGTGGATGCGGGCAAGGCGCCGGGCGTCCGCATCTCTCCCGCCTCGGGGTCCGGAGAGGCGGAAACGCTGGAGACGGATGTGGTGCTGGTGGCCATCGGCCGCCGCCCGGCGACGCAGGATCTGGGTCTGGAGACGGCCGGGGTCGAAACCGGCGGGCGCGGAATCATCAAAACCGACGATCATCTGCGCGCGGCGGAAGGAATCTGGGCCATCGGCGATTGCATCGCCGGCCCGATGCTGGCCCACAAGGCAGAGGAAGAAGGCGTCGCGGTCGCCGAGCGGATCGCCGGCAAGCCCGGCCATGTCGATTACGGGGTCATTCCGTCCGTGGTCTATACCGCGCCCGAAATCGCCTGGGTCGGCGCCACGGAAGAGATGCTGAAGGATCAGGGCCGCGCCTTTCGCGCCGGCCGCTTCCAGATGACAGCCAATTCCCGCGCCCGCGCCAACCACACCACCGACGGCTTTGTGAAAATCCTCGCCGACGAGAAGACGGACGAGGTTCTGGGCGTCCACATTGTCTCGGCCGGGGCGGGAGAACTGATCGCAGAGGCGGCGTTGGCCATGGCGTTCGGCGCCTCCAGCGAGGACATCGCCCGCACCTGTCACGCCCACCCGACTTTGTCCGAGGCGGTGCGTCAGGCGGCGATGGGCGTGGAAGGCTGGACGATGCAGTCCTGACCGGCGCGCACTGCGCGGCGGCCCGGTTTAAGGCGTTTCCAGGCGAAGTGGTCCTTCGGCAAGCTCAGGGTGAGGCCGCTTCGCCGCGCGGAACGCCGCGAATCAAAGAGTTGGAGCATTTCCGCGATTCGAAGGCTTGCCCCGGACTGATCCGGGGCTTGTCCCGGATCAGGTCCGGGAAGAGCGGAAATGCTCTAAAAGTATAGAGCGTGATCCGTTGATACGGATCACGCTCCAGGTCGTGGATCGCTTTAGATTTTTTGTGCGAGCTGGCTCGGCGTCACCGTCGGCGCATAGGTCGCGGTGATTGGCGGCCGGGTCGCCATTCCGCCGGCGGGTGCTCCGCCGGCTGGTCCTGACGGCCGTTTCTTCGCAGCTTTCTTTGCCGACTTCTTGGCGCCTTTGCGGGCGCCTTTCTTGGCCGATTTCTTTGCAGTTTTCTTGGCGGCTTTCTTGGCCGGCTTCTTCGCAGTCTTCCTGGCTTTCTTGGCGGGCTTGCGCGCCGTTTTCTTTGCGCCTTTGCGGGCGGTTTTCTTGGCCGTCTTTTTCGCGCCTTTGCGCGCGGTTTTCTTGGCCGCCTTGCGCGCCGTTTTCTTCACGCCTTTGCGGGCGGTTTTCTTGGCCGCCTTCTTGGCCGCTTTCTTGGCGGGCTTCTTGGC
This sequence comes from Euryhalocaulis sp., assembly GCA_050486445.1. Classification (GTDB taxonomy): domain Bacteria; phylum Pseudomonadota; class Alphaproteobacteria; order Caulobacterales; family Maricaulaceae; genus Euryhalocaulis. The sequence continues at coordinate 7,010 of JBJHDH010000035.1, read as the reverse complement.
CGCCTTGCGCGTGGACTTCTTCGCGGCCTTTTTCGCGGTCTTCTTCGCCGGTTTTCTGGCCGTGGATTTCTTTGCCGATTTTCTAGTCGTCGCCATGTAGGGCCCCCTACGTTGAAAAGACCGTCAAACCATCACGCATTCTTTAAAAAATTTCTATCCTCCAATTTATTTGGGGCGAAAATTTTCTAGGCGCCGTCCTTGAGAAGCGTGCGCGCAATCGCCATCAACTGACTCTTGTCGAGCGTGAACTTGCTCTTCACCCAGCGCTGTTCAAGCATCCGCAGAGCATCGCCAAGATCTGTGCTTTCGACGAATCCGGCCTCCATTAAGTCATTGCCAGACAAGGGAAATTCCGGCCGCTCCCAGTTCAGCGCGGCGCCTAGCGCACGCGCATGTGCATCGTCAAGCGCGTGCGTGTCGCCGCCGTTTCGCGCAGCGCTTGCACGCGCGCGCGACCAGCACAGACGCGCTTCATCGGCCGCTGCATCGGCGCCGGCATAATAGAGCCGGAAAAGGCGCTCAGGGGCGTTTTCGGGCCCAAAAAACGAATCACCTGCCGATTTCGCGCAAGTGATTCGCGCCGCCCGGTCCAGCCGGGCGCGCTCGGCGCGACTCATTTTGAGACGTTCTGCGAGCGCCGCGGCGTGCGCTGCGCCGTCCTCGCCGCCCGTCTCCGGCGCCGTCAGCGCGGCGAGCATCAACACCGCGTCGGGCGTCCATTGATGCGCGCGCGCGAGTTCCGAAAGCTGCGCGGCGGTCTCCAGCCCGCCGCACGGTCCAAGCGCGGCGCGCAGAATTTCCGATGCCGCCATCCAGCGCAGAGCCGGCGCCGGATCGGGCGCGGCCAGCAGCTTGCGCATCTCCGCCCAGACGCGCTCGCCGGACAGTCCGTCCAGCAGCGTCTTGCCGCGCGCGCAGGCCAGCAGCCCGTCGCGGTCGGGCCGTCCGCGCCCGTACAAAGCGTGCAGGCGGAAAAAGCGCAAAATCCGCAGCGCGTCCTCGGCGATGCGCGCATCGGCGTCGCCGATAAAGACCACGCGCCGCTCCCGGGCGTCTGCGATCCCGCCCTGCGGGTCGAACAGCGTCCCGTCCGGCGCGCAGTAGATAGCGTTGAAGCGGAAATCGCGCCGCGCCGAATCCTCCGTCCAGTCTTCGGTAAAGGCCACCACCGCCCGGCGCCCGTCGGTGGAGACATCGCGGCGCAGCGTCGTGACCTCGACCGGAACCCCGTCCGCGACCGCGGTCACCGTGCCGTGCTCGATTCCGGTGGGAACAGCGCGCAGCCCCGCTGCTTCCAGCGCCGCGACCGTCTCCGGGGGGGTCAGTTGCGTGGCGATGTCGATATCGCTGACCGGCTCGCCCATCAGCGCATTGCGCACACAGCCGCCGACAAAGCGCGCGGCGGCCGGCCGCGCCGCTTCCAGCGCCGCCATCACCGCGCGCGGCGCGGGCGCGCGCATCCAGTCCTGCGTCTCGATGTCCAGGCGCGGCGCGCTCAAGGCGCGCTGTCTCCCTCTGCGGCCCTGCGCTGTTCCCGTTCGGCGCGCTCCTTGGGGTCCAGCCCGGCCAGATCGCCGGCCTCATCTATAGGCACAAACCGGCCGGGCACGACGCGGCCGTCCACCACATGGGCGGGGATATAGACAGTCTCGCCGCGGCCGCCGCCGCCGCCCTGCGCGAAGACCAGCAGGCCGGCCACCATCAGCACGCCGCCAGCCGCGACCAGCGCCGCCCGGGGCGTTCGCGGCGCCGATCCGCGCTTGCGCATCATGATGGCGCGCCAGCCGAACCACAGCGCAAAGGGCAGGGCGAACAGCACGGCCTCGATCAGGATCAGACGCAGCATTCAGACCGGCTCCCTGCCGCCGCTTCGGGGGTTCACGCGCATTATCGCCGCCTCATCGCTCTATTCGCCGATCCGCGCGCGCAGCGCGTCCAGCATGGCGGCCGTGGCCCCCCAGATACTATAACCGCCATAGCGGATCACCGCGACGCGCCGCTCTGTCCCGTCCGGCGCGCGCCGCATGGTCTCGCCCCGGTTGGCGGGGTCGAGCAGAAAATCCAGCGGCGCGGCGAACATGTCCGCCACCTCGCGCGGACAGGGCCGCGGAACGGCGCGCGGATCGACCAGCCCGGCGAATGGCGCGATGCGCACCGCGCCCAGCGTGGATGTGGCCTCCCACCGGCCCAGCAGCTCCACCTGGTCCGGCGCCACGCCGATCTCCTCATGCGTTTCGCGCAGCGCCGCCGCCGCCGCGTCTTCGCCGGCGTGAATCCGTCCGCCAGGAAAGCACACCTGGCCGGGATGGCGGGGCAGCGTGTCAGGCCGCAGTGTCAAAATGACGTGAAGACGTCCGTCGCGCACGGTCAGCGGGGCCAGAACCGCGGCGGTCTCGGCCTTGCTCTCCTGCGCGGGCCCGTCCGGGGCTGTCGCGGGATCCAGCCGCGCGCGCAGCCGCGCGATCCAGACGCCGGGCGCGTCTCCGCCGCCGCTGGCGGGAAGCTGCGGATTGAGGATGTCGGCGCTGGCCTTTTCGTGCGTCATGGTGCGATGATGCGGGCCGTTCCGGGGAGGGGGCGGCCAGTGGCCGCCTTAATCTTTGCCATTTTCGACCCTTAGATATGGGAAGGCGGACTTATGGACCAGACACACGCCGAACACGCTGACATCGTGCGCCAGGCCGACGACGCCGTCGCCCGGCTGGCCGAGGTGCGCGCGGCGGTCGCCCGCGTCATTATCGGTCAGGACGCGGTGGTGGATCTGGCGCTTGCCGCGATCCTCTCCGGCGGCCACGGCCTGCTGGTCGGCGCGCCGGGCCTGGCCAAGACCAAGCTGGTCTCCACCCTGGCCGTGGTGCTGGGTCTGGACTCCAGCCGGGTGCAGTTCACGCCCGATCTGATGCCGGCAGACATTCTCGGCTCCGAAGTGCTGGATCAGGACGCCTCCGGCGCGCGCAGCTTCCGTTTCATTCCCGGCCCGGTCTTCTGCCAGCTTCTGATGGCCGATGAGATCAACCGCGCCAGCCCGCGCACCCAGTCGGCGCTGTTGCAGGCGATGCAGGAGCATCATGTGACCGTCGCCGGCAAGTCCTACGACCTGCCAAAGCCGTTCCATGTGCTCGCCACCCAGAACCCGATCGAGCAGGAGGGCACCTATCCGCTACCCGAGGCCCAGCTCGACCGCTTCCTGTTCCAGATCGACGTCGATTACCCGACTCTGGAGGCAGAGCGCGACATCCTGCTCGCCACCACCGGCGCGTCCGACGCCGCGCCTGCCCGGGTGCTGACGGCGGGCGAGCTGATCGGCCTCCAGTCTCTGGTGCGGCGCATGCCGGTCGGTGAAAAGCCGCTGGAGGCGATCCTGAAACTGGTGCGCCTCGCCCGGCCGGACGACAGCCCGGTCGAGGCCGCGCGCAAATTCATCGCCTGGGGTCCGGGGCCGCGCGCCGGTCAGGCGCTGATGGTCGGCGCCCGCGCCCGCGCGCTGCTGCATGGCCGCCTCGCGCCCTCCACCGAGGATGTGATCGCGCTGGCGCGTCCGGTTCTGAAGCACCGCATGGCGCTCAGCTTCGGCGCCCGCGCCGAGGGTGTGAGCATTGACGGACTGATCGAACGCCTGACCGGGGAGATTGAATGATCCCGGGTGTGCTGCGCCGCGCCGAGCCTGAAGATGCGCGCCTGCGCCGCGCGGCGGAACACGCCGCCGCGCCGCTGCCGGCGCTGCTCGCCGAGGCTGAGCGCATCGCCGCCACCGTCGCGCAGGGCGTGCACGGGCGCAGGCGGCGCGGCGCGGGCGAGACATTCTGGGAATACCGCCGCTGGCGGAACGAAGACCCGGCTTCCAGCGTCGACTGGCGCCGCTCCGCGCGTGGCGACGAACTCTATGTGCGCGAGAATGAGTGGGAGGCCGCCAACACGGTCTGGCTGTGGCGCGACGGCCGGCCGGGCATGGACTGGCGCTCCGATTCCGCGCTGCCGCGAAAGCGCGAGCGCGCCGCGGTGCTGACCATCGCGCTCGCCGTTCTGCTTACCCGCGCCGGCGAACGCTGCGCCGTGCTTGGCGAGGGCGCGCCCGGACGCGGCGCGCCGGGGCTGGACCGCGCCGCCCGCGCGCTGGCGCTGTCGGATGCGGACGAGGACAGCCTGTCGCCCGCCGCTGTGGCGCGGCACGGACGCATCGTGCTGGCCAGCGATTTTCTCGAGCCGCCGGATATCTGGCGCCGGCGTCTGGCCGGTTTTGCCGATCGCGGCGCCGCGGGCGTGATGGTCCAGGTGGTCGACCCGGCGGAAGAGGAATTTCCCTATCAGGGCCGCACGCTGTTCGAGCAGCCGGCCGGGCGCGACTCGCTGATGATCGGCCGGGCAGAGGCGGTGGCCGGCGAATATCGCGACCGTTTCATGGCGCATCGCGCGGCGCTGGCCGATACTGCGCGCCGCGCCGGCTGGATTTTCCTCACGCACCGCACCGATCATCCGGCGTCCGGCGCGCTGCTGGCGCTGCACCAGGCCCTCGGACGCGAAGCATGAGCGTCCGATCCATATATAATGCCGCGCGAAGCATGAGCGTCCGGCCTGCATATAGTGGTGCGCAAAGCATGAGCGGCACGAGACAGCCCATACCACCCACTTCCCTCATGCTGAGGAGCGGCCCGTCATCCGGCAGGATGACGGGTCGCGTCTCGAAGCACGCTCCAGAAGGCGCGAATGTCAGCGTCAGGCTGGATCATCTTTCGAGGCTCGCTGCGCGAGCGCCTCAGGATGAGGGCCGGGCTTTGCTGCGCGGGCGTCTCAGGGGCCACAGCGCCGGGAGCGCGCCATGCTGAATTTCGGCGCGCTCGGATTCGCCGCGCCGCTGGCGCTTGTCGCGCTGGCGTCGCTGCCCATCCTGTATCTGCTGCTGCGCGCCACGCCGCCGCCGCCCCGGCGTACGCCGTTTCCGCCGTTCCGCCTGCTGATGGATACAAAGCAGGACGAGGAAACGCCAAAGCGCACGCCGCTCTGGCTGGTGATCCTGCGCCTGCTCATTGCGGCGCTGGTGATTTTCGGATTGGCGCGCCCGATCCTGTTTCCGCGCGACGATGGCCCCTCGCGGCCGCTGCTGCTGGTGGTGGACGATGACTGGGGCGCGGCGGCGAACTGGCCGCGCATCGCCGACGAGGCGCGCGCCTGGATCGACATGGCCGAGCGCGCCGGCGAGCCGGTGGCGCTGGCCTTCACCGCCCCGCGTCTGGAGGCGGCGGACATCGCTGCGCGCACCCCGGCCGAGGCGCGCCGCGCGCTGGCGGCGCATCAGCCCGCCGCCTGGGGCGCGGATCGCGCGCTGCTGGCCGAGCGCATCGGCGCGGCCGATCTGCCGCCGGGGATGGAGGCGGTCTGGCTGGCCAACGGCATTGGCGGCGAAGGTGTGCAGGATCTTTTCGCCGAGCTGCGCGACCGCTCCGGCGGCTCTGTCCGCGCGCTGGTTCCGGGCGCACTCACCGCGCCGCTGGCGCTGCGTCCGCCCACGCCCACCGCGCGCGGCTTCGAGGCGCAGATCGTGCGCGCCGAAACCGGCGGCGCGCGCGGCGGCGAGATCGCGGCGCTCTCCGCCGATGGACGGCTGGTGGCGCGCGCCGGTTTCACATTTTCCGAAGGCGGCGACATCGCGACGGTCGAGGTTCCCCTGCCGCCGGAGCTGCGCCGCCGCGCCGCCCTTGTGCGCGTGACCGCCTCGCCCAGCGCCGGCGCGGCGGCCGCGCTTGGCGACGCCTGGCGCCGTCCCTCGGTCGGCATTGTCGAGGAAGGCGCGGCGGACGCCCAGCCGCTGCTCTCCGATCTCTATTATCTGGAGCGTGCGCTGGCGCCCTTCTCCGAGCCCCGGCGCGGACGGCTTGCAGAGTTTCTGGATCAGGCGCCCGGCGTCATCGCGCTGGTCGATGGCGCGGGCGGCGCGGGCGCGACATCGGACGCGCTCGTTCAATATGTGCGCGATGGCGGCGTGCTGCTGCGCTTCGCCGGGCCGCTGCTCAGCGCCGGGCGCGACTCGGTCCTGCCGGTGCGGTTGCGCGAGGGCGGGCGCGATTTCGGCGGCGCACTGGCCTGGGGCGAGCCGCAGCGTCTGGCGCCGTTCGGCGAGACCAGCCCCTTCGCCGATCTCGCCATTTCGGAGGAAGTCACCGTTTCGCGTCAGGTGCTGGCCGAACCTTCGGCGGAGCTGACGCAGCGCACCTGGGCGCGGCTGCGGGATGGCACGCCGCTGGTGACGGCCATGCGCGAAGGCCAGGGCTGGATCGTGCTGTTCCACGTCACCGCTGGCCCGGAATGGTCGAGCCTGCCGCTCAGCGGCCTGTTCCCGGAAATGCTTCAGCGCGTCACCGCCTATGCCGAGGGCGGCGCCGGTCCGGCGGCGGAGGCCGGCGCGGCCTGGTCGCCAGACCGCGTGCTCACCGCCGACGGGATGCTGGCCGCGCCGCCGGCAGAGGCCGAATCCATCCCCGCCGCCCAATGGGCGTCGGTCCGGCCCGGCCCGCAACATCCGCCGGGCCTGTATCGCCGCGGCGCCGCGCTGGAGGGGCTGAACATCGCCAGCGCCGATTTTGTCATGGAGCGGTTCCCGCGCACCGGCGCCGCGGTCGATGAATTCGGCGCGCATACGCCGCGCGCTCTCGCCGGCCTGTTGCTGCTGTTCGCCATGCTGCTGCTGGCGGCCGATGCGCTGATTGCGCTGATCCTGTCGGGACGCCTGCGTCCGCTGCTGCGCCGCCTGCGCCTGCGCGCCGGGTCTGGCGCCTCTGGCGCCGCCGCGGCCGGGCTGGCTCTGGCGTTGTTCGCCGCCGCCGCGCCGGATTCCGCGCAGGCGCAGGAAACCGCGCCGCTGACCGCGCCGCCGGGCGTGAACGAGCTGCGCCTGGCCTATGTGCGCACCGGCGACCGAAGCGTCGACGACATGAGTCATGCCGGCCTGCTCGGACTGTCGGCCGAGCTGATCCGCCGCACCTCGGTCGAGCCGGACAATCCGGTCGGCCTCGATC
>JBJHDH010000034.1:0-30869 GCA_050486445.1 Euryhalocaulis sp. | reverse complement strand
ACGAAGGGGACTAGGATCGTGGGAGTTTAGCCGCTTAGAGATCGAGGGCCAGCCGCAACAGGGCATCATGCGGACGAACCGGGGACCGCAGTTTAGCCGCTTAGAGATCGAGGGCCAGCCGCAACAGAAAGAGAATGTCGGCGACCTGACACTGCAGTTTAGCCGCTTAGAGATCGAGGGCCAGCCGCAACTCATCGCCGCGCAGGCGCCGCCGCCGGGCGAGTTTAGCCGCTTAGAGATCGAGGGCCAGCCGCAACCCAACAGTCAGCTTCGCCTCCAACGGCGATAGTTTAGCCGCTTAGAGATCGAGGGCCAGCCGCAACCAGTGGGATATGCGACCGCTCATAAACGGTAGTTTAGCCGCTTAGAGATCGAGGGCCAGCCGCAACGAATCTATGGAGCGATACCTCCAAGCAGAGAGTTTAGCCGCTTAGAGATCGAGGGCCAGCCGCAACCTCTGCGGCCCGCGCCTCGGCTTCCGGTTCAGTTTAGCCGCTTAGAGATCGAGGGCCAGCCGCAACGATCTCATCGAGGGTGAAATCCAAATCCAGAGTTTAGCCGCTTAGAGATCGAGGGCCAGCCGCAACATCGGGACCAGAATTTGGCGATCATCGCTGAGTTTAGCCGCTTAGAGATCGAGGGCCAGCCGCAACCCGAGGGCAGACCAAGCGAATCGGCGATTGAGTTTAGCCGCTTAGAGATCGAGGGCCAGCCGCAACAGCGTGGCTGAGCGCGTGAACCCGGTTCGTAGTTTAGCCGCTTAGAGATCGAGGGCCAGCCGCAACGTAGTGGGTCAGTTTGAATAAGGGGGATTTAGTTTAGCCGCTTAGAGATCGAGGGCCAGCCGCAACGCGATCTTGCGGCGCATCGCCAATGTCAATAGTTTAGCCGCTTAGAGATCGAGGGCCAGCCGCAACAACCCCGCCGCCGCATACAACCCCTCAATCAGTTTAGCCGCTTAGAGATCGAGGGCCAGCCGCAACGACGCGGCGGTGAGGGGGCTTATCGCCTCCAGTTTAGCCGCTTAGAGATCGAGGGCCAGCCGCAACCCCCCGATTGCGGGACTGGTCACAAGCCAGAGTTTAGCCGCTTAGAGATCGAGGGCCAGCCGCAACCCCGACCGGCAAGACCGCGTTCATGCGGGGAGTTTAGCCGCTTAGAGATCGAGGGCCAGCCGCAACGGGAATGCGGGTTTCCCAACCGCCATACTCAGTTTAGCCGCTTAGAGATCGAGGGCCAGCCGCAACTGCGGTGCGAAGAACCAGTTCTTGCGCCGCAGTTTAGCCGCTTAGAGATCGAGGGCCAGCCGCAACGCGACTGGGTCTATCCGTTCAGCGAGACCGAGTTTAGCCGCTTAGAGATCGAGGGCCAGCCGCAACGAGGCCGGTCACGCCGAGCTTTTGGATTTTAGTTTAGCCGCTTAGAGATCGAGGGCCAGCCGCAACCTTAGCTTGTCGGCAGCGCCTGTGCGCCCGAGTTTAGCCGCTTAGAGATCGAGGGCCAGCCGCAACGATGATTTTCAGGTCGATTGTCTGCGTCAAAGTTTAGCCGCTTAGAGATCGAGGGCCAGCCGCAACTTCGAGCAGCACGAATACCGACGCCTCGCGAGTTTAGCCGCTTAGAGATCGAGGGCCAGCCGCAACCGGCCGACCGGCTGATCGCCGCGCCGCCGGAGTTTAGCCGCTTAGAGATCGAGGGCCAGCCGCAACGCGCCGGGGTCAGGCCGCTGTTCGTCGCCCAGTTTAGCCGCTTAGAGATCGAGGGCCAGCCGCAACGCGCAATTGCGCAACGCGCAGGACAATGGCAGTTTAGCCGCTTAGAGATCGAGGGCCAGCCGCAACTCGATCACTCCGGCGGTGATCTTGCCGGCGAGTTTAGCCGCTTAGAGATCGAGGGCCAGCCGCAACGCCGCTTTCAGCAGGCCGATGGCGGCGCGCAGTTTAGCCGCTTAGAGATCGAGGGCCAGCCGCAACTGCGAAACATTAGCGTAGTTCACGGGCGTCAGTTTAGCCGCTTAGAGATCGAGGGCCAGCCGCAACCTGATGCTGAGCATCATGCAGCAACGAGGAAGTTTAGCCGCTTAGAGATCGAGGGCCAGCCGCAACTCCGCGTAGTCGGCAAGCGCCAACGCCACGAGTTTAGCCGCTTAGAGATCGAGGGCCAGCCGCAACTGCCTCGCCGTGATGGGCGAACCCGTGCTCAGTTTAGCCGCTTAGAGATCGAGGGCCAGCCGCAACGGCTGGAACTGCGCTTTGCAAGATCGCGCGAGTTTAGCCGCTTAGAGATCGAGGGCCAGCCGCAACCTGCTGCGGCGGGGGAGGATCAAGACCCGTAGTTTAGCCGCTTAGAGATCGAGGGCCAGCCGCAACGGTAGTGAATGTCATGCGCTCGCCAACTTCAGTTTAGCCGCTTAGAGATCGAGGGCCAGCCGCAACGTCTCAACTGGCCTGTCCCCGGTTCGGATGACACGCGCTTAAGCCAATCCGGCCTTCATTTCGAAGTCGATTGGACTCAGATAGCGTATTCAACGCCTTAAGCGCACGCGCCAGTTCTCACTTTCACCGCTCACGGCGCGCCATATACTCCTTTCCGAGAGATGCTTCCGGGGAGGATGCGGTGACCAGGCTCAAGACCAAGACCAAGACCAAGACCAAGACCAAGACCAAGACCAACAAGACGAAAACCGTGACCGGACGGGCGGCGCAGGCCGGTCTTTCGGCTCTGACGGCTGTGACAGCCCTGAGCGTTCTGGCGGGGGCTTCGGCCGCCTTCGCCCAGGCGCCGGGCGGGCCGGGCGGCCCTGATGGGGCCAGCGCACGCGACAGCATTCCCGATACACCCGGAACCGGCGCCTTTCCTGCGCTGAAGGAGGAAGACCCGTCGCTGCCCGGTCAGACGGTGTACCGCCCGGCCGATCTGGCGGCCGTGCCGGACGGAATGCTGGGCGTCTATGCGTTCGGCAATGGCGGGTGCAGCGACGACGCGGCCAGCACGCGGCTGCATTTGCTGGAGGTCGCCTCGCACGGCTATGTCGCGATTGCGCCGGGCCGCATCTATAGCGGGCCGGGGGCCCAGCCCCGGCCGCCCGCGCCGCAGACAGACGAGCCGCCGGCATTGGGCGCCGCCACCCATCACAGCCAGCTTAAAGAGGCTGTCGACTGGGCGCTGGCCGAGAACGAGCGGCCGGAGAGTCCGTATTTCGGCAAGATCGATTCGGGCGCCGTGGCCGTCTCCGGCTTTTCCTGCGGCGGCATTCAGGCGCTGGCCAACGCCGCCGATCCGCGTGTGGGCACGGCGGTCATCATGAATAGCGGCCTGTTCGGCGAGGACGGCATGGCGATGGGCGGCGTGCAGTCCGGCAAGGAGATGCTGAACGACCTGCATTTCCCGACCATCTATATTCAGGGCGGTGAAAGCGACATCGCATGGGAAAACGGGCTGGACGATTTTAACCGCGTCAACCATGTGCCCATCGCCCTGGCCAGCCTGGACGTGGGTCATGGCGGCACCTATTGGGAGCCCAATGGCGGCGCGGCGGCGGAGGTGACCGTCGCCTGGCTGAACTGGATTCTGCGCGGCGACGCGGAGGCCGGCGCGATGTTCGCCGGCGAGGATTGCGGCCTGTGCCGCGACCCGGACTGGACGTTCGAGCAGAAGGGGTTTTGAGCGCCGCGCATTCCTCCGGCGTGCTATTTGATCTGATAGACCTTGATGCGGATTGCGCCGAGGCCGCCGCCGCCGCCCGGCGGCGGCCCGTCCGGCTCGATCGTGGCGATGAAGCTGCCGCGCGTCAGCCAGCCATGGGGGCCTTCGGGAGCCTCGAAACGGGGGCTCATATAGCTGCGCGCGCCATCAGGACCGCCGCCGCACATCAGGCCCTGATTCAGGATGCGGATAATCGCGCCGTCGTCGGCCTCAAGAAAATAGTCGGCGGACAGATGGGCGCAGCCATCGTCGTGAATCTGCTGATAGTCCCAACCGCCGGGGACCACGCGGCCGTTCAGCCGTGGTCCGGCGATCTCGCCGCCTGTGATCGGGATATATTGCCGCCGTCCCACCACCGTATCGCCGACGACCACGGCCGGGGCCAGGGTCACGCGTTCCTCGAACACGAACTCGACCTGCGGGAATTGCTCAGCCGGGGGCGTCGCGCCCAGCGGTGCGGCGGGCGCCTCCTGCGCCATTGCGCCGTGACTCGCTGCGAACGCTATCGTCAGGACCGCCATCGTCTTCAGCCCGGCGCGATGAAATCTGCGCATGAAAGGTCTTCTCCCGCCGGGCGGCGCCCGTTGCACCGCGTTATGTCCGGCGCGCGGGATCGAACGACAAATAGGTCGTGTGGTCAATTATCGGATGATATGGTGAAGTGAACCGGGCCCTCCGTGGAATGCTCTGGCGGGGCGGCTGAAAGAGATCGAAGGGGAAGGGTGTGACGCAGCGCGCGGCAAAGACGCGGGAAGCCTCGGGCCAGCCGGAGTCCGCCGGGACTGTTTTGGTGTTTGACGGGCTGGACTGTCTGCTCGGTTTCCGCCTGCGCATGGCGCAGAACGCCATGAACCGGGACTTTCTGGCGGCGCTGTCCAGCCTGCGGATTTCCCAGCCCCAGACCGGCGCGCTGTGGCTGATCGGCGCCAATCCCGGCGTGTCGCAGGCCGGGCTTGCCGATGCGTTGCAGATGGATCGCGCCACCATGGTGGGGGTGATCGACCGGCTGGAGGCGGAGGGGCGCGTCATTCGCGTGCGCGCGGCCGGCGACCGCCGCCGGCATGAGCTGCATCTGACGCCCAGGGGCGTGAAGGCGCTGGCCGCCGCGCGCCGCGCCATCGCCCGGCATGAAAAGGCGATGATCGCGGGCGTCCCGCCGGACGAGCTGGAGGCGATGATGGCGGCGCTCGGCCGGATCGCGGGAATTGCGGCGCCGTCTGATGCGCCGGCGGAAAAGAAAACGCGCGCATAAGACGCGCAAACGGGGAGGGAAGCGCATATGCGGAGTCTGGTTACGGGATTGATGGCGGGCGCGGGGCTGGCGGCGCTCGCAGCATCGGCGGCGCAGGCCGACGCTGCGGCCTGCGCGGCGCTGACGGCGCCGGGTCTGTTTTCCGACACGGTGGTGGAGGCGGCGGAGTTCATGCCCGCCGGTCCCGCCGGCGCGGCCGGGCCGTTCGGTCCCGCGCCTTCGCTGCCCGCCCATTGCGCGGTGACTGCGACCGTCTCGCCGGAGCCGGGCTCGCAGATCGTCATGGTCTATCGCCTGCCGGCGGACTGGAACGGCAAGCTTCTGGGCCTGGGGGGCGGCGGGTTTTCCGGCAACATCACCCCGGCCGGCGCGGCCGACGGGCTGGGCCGCGGCTATGCGACCATGCAGACCGATACGGGCCATGACTCGGCGGCCGGGGGCATGGACGCAAGCTGGGTAGCCAATGACAGCGATGAGTTCGACTGGCCGAAGCTGGAAGATTTCGGCCATCGCGCTATCCATCTGATGACCGTCACCGGCAAGGAGGTCGCGGCGCAGTATTACGGCCGCGCGCACGACCTGGCTTATTATTTCGGCTGTTCGACCGGCGGGCGTCAGGGCCTGATGTCGGCCCGGCGCTATCCCGCCGATTATGACGGGCTGGTCGCCGGGGCGCCGGTGTTCGATGTCACCACGCAAAGCTCCGCCATGCTGCGCGGGCGGCTGTTCTCGCCGGTCGAAAACCGCCTGAACCCCGCGCAACTCGCGCTGGTCACCAATGCGGCGGTGGCGGCCTGCGATGCGCAGGACGGCGTGGAGGACGGGGTGATCGGCGATCCGCGCGCCTGTGACTGGGCGCCCGAAACGCTGATCTGCACAGACGGGCAGAGCCCCGATGCCTGCCTCACCCCTGCCCAGGCCGGCGCGGTGCGCCAGATGTATGAGGGCGTGACGCTGGCCGACGGACGCGTGGCGGGCCAGCCGGCTTTGCCGGGCGGCGAAACTTCCTGGATGTTCGCCGGCGGCGGTGGCGGCGACCCGGTGGTGGCGCAGCGCCGGGGCGCGGCGCTGTTTCTGGACTCCTTCGAGATTGATCCCGACTCGCTCAGCCCGGAGGAATTGCTGGACCGGATGCAGAACAGCCGCTTTGCCGGCATGTATGACGCCGGCGATCCGGATCTCAGCGGTCTGGTGGAACAGGACGCCAAGCTGATTATCCATCATGGCTGGCTGGATGCGCTCGCCAACCCTTCCGCAACCGCGGATTATTTCGACGCGGTGGTGGAAACGACCGGGCCGAAGATCGCGGGCGAGGTCACGGACAATGTGCGCCTGTTCATGCTGCCTGGCACAGGCCATTGCGGCGGCGGACCGGGCGCGAACACCGCCGACTTTCTGACCGCGCTGGAGGAATGGGTGGAAGAGGGCCGTGCGCCGGATACGATTCTGGCCCGGAATGTGGCGGGCGGGTTCGGTCCGCCGCCCGCCGCGCCAGCTGGCCCGGCGATGGAGCGGCCGCTCTGTGTCTGGCCGGCGCAGGCGCGCTATGACGGCCAGGGCGATCCCAACGCCGCCGCCAGCTTTACCTGCCGCTAGGGCAAAATCCGTTCGGGTTGAATCGCAGATTCAATCCGAACGGATAAATTTGCCCGCCCTCACAAGGGCAATATCGGTTTGAATGACATCGCAGAGACCATTCAAACCGATAAAATTGCTCACCATCAAAGTGTAGAGCGTGATCCGTGCAGGCGGATCACGCTCTAGACGTCCGGGCAGGGGCGCGGGAATCCAGTTCGTTCGCGCCTTTTCCGGCCAGGATTTTTTCGCGGCATCGGATGATGCGCGTCATCCGGGTCGCGGATGTCTTCGCTGAGCGCAGATGGATCACATAGCTGTTCCGCCGGCCCGGCGTGAGACTGTGAAACGCCTCGGCCAGTTCCGGATCGGAATCCAGAGCCTCTACCAGCTCATCGGGCAGGTCGAGTTCGCTTTGGTCTTTCGGCGGTTTGATTCCCGCCTCCGCGTATCCCGTGGCCTCTTTCAGATAGGACAGAATCACCGGCGCCATCGCCGTGACGCGCGCATTGTCCGTGAAGCGGATCATGTCGGGATGGCGGGTGTTTGGCCCCTGTTTTTCAAGCACGCCTTCGGGGTCTTTCATCAGCGCGGCGTCGAAAAAGCTGATGCGGAAATCACCGCGAAAGGCGCCGATGATCGCGATATTGCGGCCGGCGTGCATATAGCAGGGATGGGCCCATTTCACGGTCTCGGTGAGTCCGGCGTCGCGGCATATCCGGCGCAGCGCCTTCAGGCCGGACTCCCATTGCCGCGTTGAGCAGTCCGGCGTGGCGAAGCGTTCGCAGCGCCCGCACCCTTTGGAAAAATAGTCTTCGATATCGGTAATCATCGCATCCTGCGCGCCGCCTGCCGCCGGAGTCGAAGCATAGAGGACGCAATTCCTCAAGCGATCACGCATCCGTCATGACGCCCGATGGCTGGGCGCCGCGTGCTGCGTTGCCCCCGGCGGCGGCATGGCGGATAGTTTCGGCAATGAACGGGGAGGGGCCGGCCGCGTCCATGCGCGCAGCCGGCCGGAAAAAACGGAGACGAACCATGCGGATGCGGCCCGGAACGCTGACAGTATCGCTGCTGGGGGGAAGCGCGCTCGCCATCATGGCGTATGCCGGAATGGCGCAGGCGCAAAGCGCGCCGCCGCTGGGGCCGGAGGGCGCGTGCCTGGACCCGCGCACGGGCGTGATGCGGGATTGCGTGCCCGACACATTCGACACGTTCGACTTGCCGTTCGAGCGTCTGCCCGGCGGGCGGATGAATGCACAGGGCGAGCTGGACAAGACCTCCTCGCCCGAGGACGCCCATGCCGGCGCCTTCGTGGCGGCGGAGCGGCTTGGCCTGATGCGCAATTTCGAGTGGCTGCACTGGCTGCCCACCGCGCCTTCGACCCTTGACGAAGCGACCGGCGAATGGGGCGGCGGCGATCTGGACGGCTTCCCCACCGGCTGGGGCTCCACCGGGCTCGGCATCGCGGGCAATTGCCTCTATTGGGGGCGCAGCAATTCCACCAACACCACCGGGCCGGGCGTCACGCTGGACGTCATTATCTATCGCATCCAGGACGACCCGGAGGCCAATGCGCCGGTCGAGGTCGGGCGGATGCCGCAACTGACCGTCGATGACGGCCGCACGGCGCTGCGCGACCGCGAGCTGCGCCCCTATAATTACACGTCCACGGACGGGACGGAGCGGATGCTGATGGTGCGCTCTGCCGCCACCGGCACGGGCGGCGATGTCATCACCTATACGCTGGACCCGGACACCTGCCTGCCGACGGATGACGGCGCGGTCGCCGACCATGTGCAGGCGCATGAATTCTATCTCTGGCACGACCCGGAAAATCCGAACCGGCTGATCGTGGTCTCCCAGACCTATGGGGCGCAGGACGAGGATCTGGTCTTCACCGCCATCACCGACGAGAACACCGGGGAGGTTCTGGCCGAGCCGCTGTTCCTTGCCGCCTATACGGTGGAGACGATTGGCGGGCCGCCGCGTAACGAGCTGCCGGGCGAACACGGGCTTTATGAGGATGGCCGCTTTGTCGATTACACGCATCTGACCGACCAGTGGGGCCGGCCGGGCAGCGCCCAGCCCTCGCAGGTCAACAACATCCATTCCGGAATGCTGTCCGACGATGGCGAGCGGTTCTATGCCGCGGGCACCACGCTCGGCATGTTCATCTTCAACACCGAATCCATCGCGCGCAACAGCAACGCCGCCCTCATCAGCGGCGAAGTATGCAACACGCGCTCGACCAATGTGTGGACCGGCGATCCCGGCGGCGTGGTCGACGTGGCGCGCCTGCCGCTGGTGGCGCAGGACTGCGTGCACCCGGTTCTGAACAGCGATCCCGGCGTGCTCGCCATGCTGGCCCGCGACGACCTGTCCGATGTCGAAAAGCTGGTGCGCTATACGCGGCTGGAGGCGCGCTCGCGCATGGATATCTGGCCGCCAATGGTCGCCAGCGCCGGCACGCACAGCGCCGTGCCCGTGCCGAACCGGCCCGCGCACGTGCTCGGCAATGATCGCGGCCTGCCGGCCTATGTGGTCATTACCGAAGAATGGCCGTTCGGCCCGTGCGGCGAACGCGGCCTGCGCATCCTGTCTGTGGAGTCAGAGATCAATCCGATCATTATCGGCACACATGCGATGTCCGACAGCGTGGTTGAAAACTGTCTGGCCCAGCCACAACCGCCGGGCGCGACGATCCGGCCTATGATGCACGCGCATAATCCGACAGTGCTGGAAAACCTGGTGTTTGTCGGCTGGCAGGGTCACGGTCTGCGCGTGGTGGATATTTCCAACCCGTTCAATCCGCGCGAGGTTGGCCATGCGCGCCCCGTGCCCTGGGGCGATGTGATGACCTATCCGGATTTCCATGCCGGGCTGGTCTATATCGGCGATAACCATACTGGCCTGCACGTGCTGAAATATACCGGGCCGCGCGCCGACGAGATTCCGCAGGGAATCTATTCCTCGAACCGGACCAGCCCGCATTGACGGAGCAGCGTGCATGAAAAGGCGTGCGGCAATCGTGCTGGGCCTGGCGCTGGTTCTTTCAGGGACCGGCGCGGGCGCCCTGGCGCAGCACGCGCACGACCATCACGATCATGCCGGACACGATGACGCGGATCATGCCGCCGCGACGCAAACCCCGGCGGCGCAGCCTCTCTACACGGCGGAGGATCTGCATTTCCTGCATCATATGATCGCGCATCACGAACAGGCGCTGGAGATGAGCGCGCTGATTCCCGCGCGGACAGAGCGGGACGAACTCCGCCGCTTTGCCCGCTACATCGAGCGCGCCCAGCGCGCCGAGATCGCGATGATGCGCGCCATGCTGGACATGGCGGCGGCGCGCGGCCTCTCCGTTCCGCATGTGCATCATGAAGGCGATCCCCCGATGGCGGGGATGCTGTCCTCGGCGGAAATGGCGGCGCTGGCGGCGGCGGATGGCGCGGCGTTCGAGCGGCTCTGGCTGGAAGCCATGACCTTCCATCACGAAGGCGGCCTTGCGATGGCGCGCGCCCAGCAATTGCATCAGGCGATGCACGGCCGCCGGCCCTATGGGCTGGAAATACTGGTTGAGGACATTCTGATCGAGCAGCGCGTCGAAATCGCGCAGATGCAGGACTGGCTGCGCGAATGGGGCCTGCGTGAAGAGGGCCTGCGCGATGCGGCGGCGGACTCGCGCCGTGCGCCGGTTGCCGAAGTCGCCAGCCCGCCGCCAGAGGCGGTTCTGACGGCGGGGCAAACGGCCACGCTTCTCGGCGTGGCGGTGGGCGAGGCGGCTATCAATGCCGTGCATGTGGGGGTGCGCGATATGGCGGCGGACCGCTGGCTGCGCGCCGATGGAAGCTGGGGCGAGCGCGCGCTGCACGCCGCCGATCTTGTCGGCTCCGGCCCGTCCAGCACGGCCTGGCGCTTCGATTTCACGCCGCCGGCCGCGGGCCGCTATGAGCTGGCGGTGGAGACGGAAGACGCCGCGGGCGCCCGCGCGCCCGGCGCGGCGCGCATCCTGCTGGCGCAATAGGCCAAAAACGCCCGCGCAAAAATCAGCGCAAAAGAAAAGGGCCGGCGAAGCGCCGGCCCTCGTTCTTTAATCCTCAGCCGGATCAGTCGGGCACGTAGGACATCTGCTTGCTGCGATAGGCGCCGTCGAGGAACTGCGCCGCCGGGCCGAACTTGTCTTCATAGTCCCGCAGCGGATTGATGACCGGAACATCGTCATAGCCCATGCCCTGATTCATCAGATAGCTGAAATCGCGGAAGAGCTGGCGATACATGTCGCGATGCTCTTTCAGCTCCGCGCCGGTGATGGCCGGGCCGTGCGCCGGCACCACGATGGTCTCGTC
Source organism: Euryhalocaulis sp. (assembly GCA_050486445.1). Taxonomy (GTDB): domain Bacteria; phylum Pseudomonadota; class Alphaproteobacteria; order Caulobacterales; family Maricaulaceae; genus Euryhalocaulis. The sequence continues at coordinate 19,985 of JBJHDH010000034.1, read as the reverse complement.
ATTGACGAGATCGGCCAGCATCTCATGCGCGTTCACCAGGCCGCCGACAATGCCGCCATTCCAGTAATCCAGCATCGGCCAGGAATCCGAGCCCACGGCCCCGCCGGCGGCGAGGATGTTCAGCTCGGGGAAGAAAACATAGAGATCGCCATTGGTGTGGGCGGCGGGCAGATAGCCGTATTCCACCCGATGCCCGGCAAATTCCAGGTCGCCGGCCTCGCTGTGCCGGTTGGGCCGCGCGCGCTCGGGCAGCGGAGCGATCCGGCCGTCATAAAGCGGCGAGGTGACCCGGTGGCTGAGATACATGCCGGTCTGCGGGTGCGCCAGGATGGTGGCGCGGTCGCGCCCTGCCTGATCGTTGAGGCCGACCTGTTCCGGATGCCAGTGGGTATTGATGAGCGTGTGGATACGCCGCGCCCCCGTGGCGCCGCGGATCGCCGTGAGCAGATCGCCGCTGTTCGCCGCCAGCCCGCCATCGATCACCAGCAGGTCGGCGCCATCGGCCACGGCCACAACATTCGAGCCCGCGCCCTGGAACAGATGGACGCCGCCGCGCAGCTCCTCGGCAGTGATGTCGGCGGCCGCCGCCGGAATGGCGGCGAACGCCAGCGCCCCGGCCGCGAACGCGGCGCGGGCGAAACGGTCAGGGAAGAGTTGGAGCATTGGTGAGAGCCGCCTGGGAAGAGGGTTGGGAGTCGCGGTTCGACGACACAGCCATGGGCGACAGTGGCGCGGGCGGCAGCGTCTCGTTGCTATATTGCATGTCGGTGACGATCTCCACGACGAAGGGCGTAGGCGCCATGTCTTCATAGCTGCGGTCCGGGATAGAGGGGGACAGCGGCCAGATCGAAGCCTCGTAATAGACTGGCGGGCTCACGGGGGCCCAATAAGGCTCCTCGGGCAGCTCGACCGTCGCACCGGCCTCGCGCAGCTTTTCTGCGATATCCGGGCGCGGATCCTCGCGCATTTGCAGGAACGGGATATAGCCGCGCGCCTCGGCGTAATCGAGCGCGGTCAGCCCGTCTGGATCCTTGATATTGACGTCGATGCCAAAGGCGATCAGCTCATCGACTGCCCGGGCCCAGCCGGCGCGCACCGCGTAATGCAACGCCGTGCCGCCGCGAATCCGCGCCAGATGGTGATACATGGCGTTGGCGTCCACATCGATGCCGGCGTCGTGCAGCACCTGCATGATGCGGATGGCGTTGGACTCGCTGCCGCCGCCGCCGCCAAACAGAGAGCCGGAGCCGTCGCGCATGGCGAGCATCAGGGCCGATTCATTATCGGCGTCGTTCAGGTTCACGTCGGCGCCGTACTGGATCAGCAGTTCCACGCCTTCCAGATCGCCAATGCCCGCCGCGGCGTGCAGCGGCGTCGAACCGCGCGAGATACCGCCGCCGCGCTGCTTCGCCGGACGCATGAAAAGCTGCATGTTCGGGTTGGCGCCCCGCTCCAGCATCATGGTCATGATCTCCCGGCCCGAACTTTCATTCAGCGGGTCGATAGAGGAGCGGGCGGTGTTGCGCACCCGGCTGGCAATCGCGAAAAGCGGCCCCTGGCCGAAAACGTCCCACTGGTTCACATCCGCGCCGGACTCGATCAGCAGCTTCGCGATGTCCCAGTTGCCGTTGAAAATGGCGACCATCAGAGGCGAGGTACGCTCCGGGTCGGGCAGATCGACGTCCGCGCCGCGCCGGATCAGCACCTGCGCGCATTCCAGGCAGTTTTCCCGCGCGGCGTAGAGCAGCGGGCTCAGTCCGCCGGCGTCCAGACTCTTGGCGCGGGCTTCGGATGTGATGTGGCGCTTGTAATCGCGCCAGGCCGAGCGCGCATCGGGATCGGCGCCCTGCTGGATCAGAAAATCCACCATCTGCGGATGGCGGCGGGCGGCGGCCCACATCAGCGGGGTCTGATCGCCCCATTGTTCGCGCGCGTCGACCGTGGCCCCGCGCCGGATCAGAAGACGCGCGGCCTCCACATTGCCGGTGCGGGCGACCAGATGCAGCGCGGTCTGGCCTTCCGGATTGGGGGAGTCCGCATCGGCTCCAGCGTCCAGCAGCTTGCGCAGCAGCTCGATATCGGCGATCTCGGCTGCGAGCTGCATGGCGTTGGCGCCATAGCGGTTGGCGGCGTTCACGTCGGCGCCAGCCGCGATCAGGCGCGCGACCCGGTCGTGGTCTTCCTCATATACCGCCCACATCAGCGCGGTGCTGCCATCGGGGTGGACGAAATGAACGTCCTCCGCGTCCGCCGCGAAGGCGGCGGCGCCGATCAACGGCGCCGCCGAAACCCCCACAAGCAGCGCCGCGAGGCCGCTGACGATCCGGTTGCGCGCAGCGTCCAAGGTCAGACCTCCGCGAACGGGCCGGTGCTGTCGGCGAATTCGTCGACATGCACGCCGGCGCGATCCAGCATGGTGTGCAGCAGGCGCGCATGCGGCGTGCTCGCCTCATACGACAGATGCTGACCGCCCTTCACGCCCCCGCCACGGCCCAGCAGGACGTTCGGCAGCGGGTTGTTGTTGTGAAGATCGGAGTCCGACATGTTGGAACCGAACAGCAGGATGGACTGGTCGAGGACGTTGCCGCCCGCGCCATCCTCGATCGACCGGAGACGCTCGGCGAACCGGGCCATCCGCTCGGTCTGGTAACGCTGAATGCGCACCAGGTTCTGGAAATTGGCTTCCTCGCTCTTGTGGTGCGACAGCGGGTGGAAGGCTTCCTGCACGCCCACATTCGAAAACACGCGCATGGACGCCTCTTTAATCATGCGCATGGAGGCGATGCGGGTCTGGTCGGTCTGGAAGGCCAGCGCGATCATTTCGAACTGCACGTCTAGCAGCTCGGTAAAGTCATCGGGCGGGCCCAGCGGCGCATCCGGCAGGCCGGTCAGCTCGCGGGCGCCGGATTCCAGACGCTGGATGCGGGTTTCGACCTCGCGCACCGAGTCCAGATAGTCGCTGACCTTCACGCGGTCAGCGGCGTCCAGACGGGCGTTCAGGCTGCCAGTCGCCTCGCGCACATAATCCAGCAGGCTGCCGGAATGGCCGAGGATGGCGATGCGCTCGTCATACGTGTCGCCCTGACCGAACATGGTGTAGAACACCCGCCGCGGATTGCCTTCCAGCGGCAGCGGCTGGCTGGGCGTACGATAGTTGATCGCGCCGCCCGGTTCGCCACACAATTCCAGCGACGGCAGCGCGGTGGCTTCGCCAAGCTGGCGCGCCGCGATCTGGTCGGCGGTCATGCCGCGCGTTCCGCCCGGGCTGCGGTCACGGGAGTCCGGCGCCACGCAGGACAGCCAGGTTTCCTCAATGATGCCGTGCGGGTTGGTGCTTTCACCGCCCTTGTTGCGCAGATTGCTGACCACGGTGACATAGTCGTGCAGCGGCTCCAGCGGCTCCAGGATCGGTGAATACTGGAAATTGGTCCCGGTCTGTCTGGGCGTCCAGTCGCGCATCACCGCGCCATGCGGGAAGTAGACATAGCCCAGGCGCGTCTTTGGCGCGGCGGCCGTGTTGGCCAGCGCCGTGCTGGCCGGGATCATGGCGTCCAGCAGCGGCAGGGTCACGGCGGCCCCGGCGCCACGAAGCACAGTGCGGCGAGAGAGATGTTTCTTCCTGAGATACATGGTCCCGACTCCTTTCCTGGGGTCAGTTCGACGTTTGAACGGCGGTTTCCTGCGCCGCGTGCTGCCTTTCAGCAGCATCGGCGGAGGGGCGGTAAGCTTCCCGTTTCATGAACGCGTCGCTGAAGACAACTTCGCGGACAATTGCTTCGAAACGGTAATCCTCTTCGGCTGCGCGGCGGACGACCTGACGCACGGCCGGCATGTCGCGATAGTCGATGATGCGGCCGAGCGCATACGTCATGAGATTTTCGGTCATCGTCTGGACGAACATGTCAGTGCGTTCCACCAGAGCGTCGACCAGATCTTTCGGCCCGGTGATGGCTTCGCCGGTGGGCAGCACGCCCATCGTGTCGATGGCTTCCTGCGTGTCGGCCTCAAAGGTGCGGAACTGGCCGATGGCGTTGAAATTCTCCAGCGCCAGACCCAGCGGGTCCATCATCCCGTGACAGCCATAGCAGCCCGGATTATTGGCGTGCATTTCCAGCCGCTCGCGCACCGTCAGGGCCTGCTGGCCAGGCCGGTTTTCAGGGAAGGTTTCCACGCCCGGAGGCGGTTCCGAGGGCGGGGTGCCCAGAACGCGCTCCAGAATCCACGCCCCGCGCAGCACCGGCGAGGTGCGGTTCGGGTTGGCGGTCAGCGTCAGGATCGCGCCCTTGCCCAGCAGGCCGAAACGGCCAGAGCTCTCGTCAAGCTGCACCTTGCGGAAGCGGCTGCCCTTTACCCCTTCCAGCCCGTAAAGCATGGCCAGGCGCTCATTGACGAAGGTGTAGTCGGCGTCCAGCAGGCGCACCACCGACTGGTCGCTGCGCAGAACGCTGTCGATGAACAGATTCAGTTCCTCGCGGTATAGCGGGCGCGGGTCCAGCCTGCCGCTGGCGTAACGGAACAGGCCGAAATTCGGATTGATCTCGTCCAGACGGTCCAGATGCAGCCACTGGCCGGCGAAGTCGGCGACCAGCGCCTTGGCGCGTTCGTCAGCCAGCATGCGGCCGATCTGCGCCGCCAGAATCTCGGGCTCGGACAGCCGGTTTTCAGCAGCAAGATCGAGCAGTTCCTGATCGGGCAGGCTGCTCCATATGAAGAAGGAGAGGCGCGAGGCCAGCTCGAAATCGTTTACCCGCCGCACATCGTCATCCACCAGGCCTTCCTCGGCGCGATAGATGAAATGCGGGCTGACAAGGATGGCGCTCAGCGCGTCCCGGACGCCGGCCTCGAAGTCGCTGTTCTCGCGGCTGGATTCATAGAAGCCCATCAGCTCGCGCACATCGGCGTCGTTCACCGGGCGGCGGAAGGCGCGCTCGGCCAGATTGGCCAGGATACGTTCGGCGCAGGCGGCCTCTTCGGAGACAGTCTCCGGGTAGCAGATGAAAATCTTTTCCCGGCTGGGCGTGCTGCTCATGCCGGTCACTTCCAGCGGCCCGCGAATCTGCATCGCGTGGATCGCGGGTACGCGGGACTGGCCGCCCTCAAGCGCCAGGGTGCGCGAGCGCTCGTCGCTTTCGGCGAAGCTGCGCTTCTGGAAGGTGACGCTGACCGTATGCTGGCCGGCCGGGGCGTGGAAACGGATGCCGCGCAGACGTTCGTTCACGCTGGCCACGGCGTCGTCGAGAATCTGGTCGATCCATTTATGGTCGGCCTCGCCGCCGATGGTAGTGCGGTAGAATTCCTCACCGTTCAGCAGGGCGATCAGCGTATGCTCGAACTCCATGTTCGGCACTTCGCGGGCCAGCGCCAGATCGCCGATGGTCAGCTCGTATTCGCCATCGGCCATGAATGTATGCAGCACGCTCACGCCGCCCCGCGTGCCAAAGGGCATGGCCGGGTTGTGGCGCTGCTGCGTGCCGGTGCCGTCGGTGCCGCGCGGAGGCAGCGAGATAATCATGTCCGCCACGTTGCCATAGGTTTCCATGATCGGAATCGGGCGCCGGTCGCCAATGGCGTTGTGTGCGACGGTGCGCGCGGCGTTCAGATACTGGTCGATAAAGGTCGGGGAGACCTGCAAGGCCGCGGCGATATTGTCATAGCCGCCCCGGATGTCGTCGGCCGGCAGCAGGGCCGTGGCGTCGACTTCCAGGTCCAGCAGGTCGCGAATGGCGTATTCATACTCGCGGCGGTTGAGCCGGCGCATCGGAACATGGCCGACATGGGCGATGGTCACGCCCTCCGACGCAGCCTGGTCGATCGTTTCTTCCAGCCATGCGGCGATCTCCAGCGCATGGGCGTTTTCGGGCCGCGGCTCGCCCGCAGGGGGCATCAGGCCGCCGCGCAACTTCCGGATGGTTTCTTCCCAGATTTCGGCGTCGTGGGGGATCTCGGCAGGGTCCATCGTGTCGAACGCGACACCGCCGGCCCATTCCTCGAAATTGTGGCAGTCCATGCAGAAGTTTTCGATGGCCTGCCAGTTCCGTTCCGCACGGTCGGAAAGGCCCTGTGCTTGCGCGGAAACCGTCCCCGCGGCAAGCAGGGCGACCGTCGTGCAGAGTGCGGTTGCGCGCGTCATACTGGCTGAGCCTCCCGTTATATTCTTCGCGGCAGTTTAACGTCCTGCCACGGTCATAAGTCTCACCTAATACTGTAATGTCTGGCGGACGCTGGCGAAAGACGTCCGCACCGTGCGCGGCGTCCTGTCTCAATCCCCGGAATCGTAGTAGTGGTAAGGGAATCCGGAGTATCTTGCGGGCTGGAATGCATGAAACTTGAGTAATACTGTCCGCACGGCGCGCCAGAGGGCCGTTTAGCCGGAAAGCCGGTCACGCCAATGTTATGAGGCTCCCGGGGCGGCTCCGGCGGCTCGCGGCTCGCGAACCAGCAGCACATCGCCCGGCGCGCTGGCCAGAATCCGCCGCGCCACGCTGCCGATCAGCACGTCGAAAACGGCGCTGCGCCCATGGCTGGCCAGCACCAGCAGAGGCGTCTCGCGGGTGTTCATATGGTCGCGAATCGCCGTTTCCGGCGCGCCATGCTCGATTCGCACCTGAATGCGCTGTTTTTGCCCCTCCGGCAGGGCCGATTCCCCGATAAAGGCGGCGACCGCCTTTTCCTCCAGATCCCCGAATCGTTCGCGGTAACTGTCAGAGCCGAAAACATCGCCGAACGGCGTCTCGAAAGCATGCAGCAGGGTCAGGCCCGCCTCTGGAAACAGGGCGCCTGCGGCGTTCAGCGCATGCACGGAAGATTCCGAGAAATCCGTGGCCACCAGCACATCTTTATAAGGGCGGGGGCGGGTTTTCACGATCAGCACCGGAACCGGCGCGCGGCGGACCAGGCGGTCAACCGTGGCCCCCAGCAGCCAGCGGCCCAGCGTCTCGTCCCGCGCCACGCCGGTGACAATCAGGCCGGCGCCGGTCTGGCGGGCCACATCCAGGATCAATGTGGCGGGGTCGCCTTCCTCCACCCGCACCTCCAGATCCGGCAGATCGCCGGGCAGGTCGCGCCGGATCCGCGCCTCCGCCAGGCGCGCGGGCGGGCCGCTCTGCGCCGGCCGGTCGGCAATGCTCTCCAGGAAGCTCTCCGCCGGATTCAGCACATGCAGGACCAGCAGCTTTGCGCCCCATTCCCGCGCCAGCAGGGCGGCGCGGTCCAGCGCGCGGTCGCAGCGGCAGCTGAGATCGGTCGCCAGCAGAATCGTCGCGGGCGGACCCTTGCTCCAGACCGGGTCGGTCATCTTTGCGTCTCCTGCATGACTCTCGGTCTTCTTCAAAACGCGCGGGACGGCGGCCTTGATCTACGGCAATGTTGCAAATGCCGCCGCTTCGCGCGACCCGTCTTTGCGCGCCAGGAGGAGGAACCGGGCGTGGAGACGCACATTCCTGTCTGGCGCGCTGGTGCGGACGCGGCTTGATCCAGTTCAAGGGGAACGGCGCCGCCCGCCGTCATACAGGGGCAGAGGCTGAATCATGACGGACACACAGGCGGCGCAGCCGGGCGCGCCCGGCGATGAATGGGAGCGCGGGCGGCGGCTGGGCGCGCTGATCGAGCGCGCATCCGGCCGCGGACCACTGCGCACCGCGGTGGTGCATCCGGCCGATGCGCTGTCGCTTCAGGGCGTGCTGGCGGCCGGGCGGCGCGGCCTGATCGAGCCGGTTCTGGTCGGACCGCGGCGCAAGATTGAAGCCGCCGCCGCCGAGGCGAAGCTGGACATTTCCGCCTGCGAAATCGTCGAGACGGCGCATTCGCATTCGGCCGCCGCCGCCGCCGTGGCGATGGCGCGTGACGGCAAGGCCGCGTGCATCATGAAAGGGTCGCTGCACACCGACGAGCTGTTGCAGGCGATGATTTGCGCCGATGGCGGGCTGCGCACGGACCGGCGCATGAGTCATGTGTTTGTGATCGACGCGCCCGCCTATCCAAAGCTGCTTCTGGTCACAGACGCGGCGGTGAACATCCAGCCGGATCTGGAGCAGAAGCGCGACATCGTGCGCAACGCGGTCGATCTGGCCATTGATATCGGAATCGCGCGGCCGAAAGTCGCCATCCTCGCGGCGGTGGAGACGATCCATGCGCGCATGGAGGCCACGGTTCATGCCGCCGCGCTGTGCAAGATGGCCGAGCGCGGCCAGATCAAGGGCGCGCTTCTGGACGGGCCGCTGGCTTTCGACAACGCCATCTCGGCCGAGGCGGCCGCGTCCAAGGGGCTGGTTTCGCAGGTCGCCGGCGACGCCGACATTCTGGTCACGCCGGATCTTGTCACCGGCAATGTGCTGGCCAAGCAGCTCGACTATCTGGGCGGCGCCGTCACCGCCGGCCTGCTGACCGGGGCGAAGGTTCCGGTGATCCTCACCAGCCGTTCCGAAGGCGAGCAGGCGCGGCTGGCCGCCTGCGCGCTGGCGCATTTCTATATTCCGCCGCCGGGCCCGACCGCGCAGTGAGAGCCGCATGAACGCCTGCATCGCCGCGCTGAACATCGGATCGTCCAGCATCAAGCTGGCCTTTTATGACGCTGAGGCGGTTGATAACGCCCCGCCCGCGATGACGGCGCGGCTGAGCGGGCTGGACGGGCCGCGCCCGGCCCTGCGGTGGAACGGTGAGGCGCCGGCCGGCGCGGCGCCGGACTCGCTCGACGGCGCGCTGGATTCGCTGCTGGCGGAGGCGGGGCGGCGCCTTGGCGGCGCAAGTGTGCGCGCGGCCGGTCATCGCATCGTACATGGCGGCGCGGATTTCGCCGCGCCCGCCGTGCTGGACGCGGCGGCGCTGGCGCGGCTGGAGGCGCTGGTCCCGCTCGCGCCTCAGCATCAGGGCGCCAATCTGGCGGGCGTACGCGCCGCCGCGCGCGCCTGGCCGGACGCCGAGCAGGTCGGCTGTTTCGACACGGCGTTCCATCGCACCCAGCCGCGCGAGGCGGAATTGTTCGCTCTGCCGCGCGCCTTCGCCGACGAGGGCGTGGTGCGCTACGGCTTTCACGGACTTTCCTATGAGCATCTCGCCGCCGCCGCGCCGCGCGTGCTGGCCGGCCGGGCGGGCCGGCGCATTGCCGCCGCGCATCTGGGCGCGGGCGCCAGCATGTGCGCGATGCTGAACGGGCGTAGCGTCGCCACCACGATGGGCTTCACGGCGCTGGACGGATTGCCGATGGCCACGCGCAGCGGCGCGGTCGATCCCGGATTGCTGCTCTATCTGCTGGAACAGCGCGGCATGACGCCGGCGGAATTGCGCGAGCTGCTCTATGAGCGCTCCGGCCTGCTCGGCCTGTCGGGGATCAGCGGCGACATGCAGACGCTGTTGCAAAGCGAAGACCCCGCCGCCGGTCTGGCGCTGGATGTCTATTGCTACCGCGCGCGGCGCGAGATCGGCTCGCTCGCCGCCGCGCTTGGCGGGCTGGATGCGCTGATCTTCACCGGCGGGGTGGGAGAAAACGCGGCGCCGGTGCGCGCGCGCATCTGTCAGGGACTGGAGTTTCTCGGCCTGCGCCTCGATCCGGCGGCGAACGCGGCGGGCGGCCCGGAAATCGGCGCGCCGGACACGGCCGCCAGCATCTGGGTGATTCCGACCGACGAAGAGCGCATCATCGCCGCGGCGGCGCGAAAGGGTGCGGCGCGCGCTGTCGCCATTTAACCTGCGTAGACGGGGTTAAATGAAAAGTTGCCCTTGTTTGTCGTCATCGAGTCGTATCAAGCCCACAAGGAGCCATTGCTGCCGCCTGCTGTGAGTTCCCAGTGCAAACGCTAGTCCGCGACGGAAATAATCATCCTCATAAGTCTTCTTGAGAGATAGGAGCCCGGCGTTTTCTCCATGAATCTCTCTGCGGCGGGAAAAGGCAGCCACTGTCTCCCAATCGTCACACGCGTGTTCATGCTCTTGGCCGTCGCTGTCCCGCCAGCGAAACCTGAAGGCGTAAGGGCAAGGCTCAAACGGTTTGGTATGGGCCTCCAGGAGTGAGGTCTGACTGGCCGCATCGCGATGCTTTGCGCGCTCACTCTGGTATTCACCCGATGGCTTCTTTTTCCACACGAACTCCAAGCGTTCGGGTCGAACGAGCGCGAGCGATTCTCCTCGCCTTTCAGCTTCATGCGTTGAGCGTCGAATTACAGGGCCCAATACGCGGGATCGCTCGCCCATGCGCATTTTACCCACCACCTCAATCGTACGGTCATCTACCCGCTGAGTTTCTTCCCTGATATCGATTTGAGAGGTAGTGAAGCGATATTTGATCCAATCCCATCTCCCAAACTTCTTTTCACTCGTCAGGAATCGGAATGGAACTGGATAGAGGCGCCGCCACTTGATGTCGCGGCCAATGCCCGCACAACACACAGTCTCGAAATATTTTGTGCTTCTGTGAGGGATCGCCTTCACAAGGATGGCGCATTCATCCTCGGTGCTATGCAGCCTGCTCAAAGCGGCGGACCCCTAAATGACGAATCGCAATACCCAATTCACCAGCTATTTTGTCCGCCACAATTTTCCGATGGCAAGTGTCCGGGTCTCGTTCATAGCAAAGCAAGCAGGCGCTGGTCTTGGACGCCTCATCCTTCACCTTGCGCAAAGCCATCCTCGCTGAAGAGGTTCGAAGGACGTTCGCATATATTTTCCGGAATTTTCCGAAATCGCCTGCGCGCGCCGCTTCGCGCCCTTCTCTTGGGTCGCCTAATTCCCGGAGATGCACATATGAAATGCCAGCTTCTTCGAGCAATTGGCTTAATGCTGACTTGGAAAAGCCCGGCCTGCGTGACTGAGCGCGGTCACGCACGTCGATCACGGTCTTGATGCGCGCCATCTGGAGAGTTCGTATGAAATCCTCCGGGCGGGCGTTTTCGTATCCTATCGTGCTCAGCGCCACGGATTCGCTCCTGTTCGCGTTCGAATCACTGTGAGCATAAAAGATTCACAGCCTTTTAACGCGATCCCTTGGCTGAAGTTCGGCGGGGGTGGGGCCAGGGTAAGTCGCCGCCTTGATTCAGCGCATGCCGCTGCGATGATGGGGTCGGGTTGCGGCAGGTCAAAGGCCGCGCCCGCGCGATGACCAAAATGCACGCTGTTTTCTGAACGGGCGAACGCAAAGGGCGAGCGTGGCTGAAATCACCGATCCGGACGATCTGTGTTTCCGCGTTCGCGGACTGAGCAAGGTTTACGGATCGGGGCACGGCGCCGTGCATGCGCTGCGCGGCGTCGATCTGGACCTGCCGCGCGGCGAGCTGGTCGTCATTCTTGGCCCGTCGGGCAGCGGCAAATCCACCCTGCTGAATATTCTCGGCGGGCTGGACCTGCCCACCTCTGGCGAGGTGCTGTTCAAGGATCAGAATATCAGCAAGGCGTCGGCGGCGGCGCTTACCGCCTACCGGCGGCGTCATGTCGGCTTTGTCTTCCAGTTCTACAATCTGATCCCCAGCCTGACGGCGGAGGAGAATGTCGCGCTGGTGACCGAGATCGCAGACAATCCCATGACGCCCGGCGATGCGCTGGCGCTGGTGGGGCTGGAAAACCGGCTGAACCATTTTCCGGCCCAGCTTTCGGGCGGCGAGCAGCAGCGCGTCGCCATCGCCCGCGCGGTGGCCAAGCAGCCCGCCGTGCTGATGTGCGACGAGCCGACCGGCGCGCTGGACAGCGCGACCGGCATCCGCGTGCTGGAGGCGTTGCAGCGCGTGAATGAAGACCTCGGCTCCACCACGCTGCTTATCACCCATAATCAGGTGGTCGCCGGCATGGCGCATCGCGTCATCAGCTTTTCCGACGGCCAGATCCGGGAAGAGAAGGTCAACACGCACCGTGTTCCGGCGCGGGAGCTGGCCTGGTGAGCCGCCGCCGCGCCCTTGTCTCCGCGCTCGACCGCAAGCTGCTGCGCGATCTGCGCGCGATGTGGCTTCAGGCGCTGGCGATCGCGCTGGTCATCGCCGCGGGCATTTCCGTCCAGCTTCTGGCCGGCGGCATGCTGTCCTCGCTGGAGCAGACGCGGCAGGCCTATTACGACCGCTATCGTTTCGCCGATGTCTGGGCGCCGGTGGTGCGCGCGCCGGAAAGCCTCGCGCCCCGCCTCGCGGAGGTTCCCGGCGTGCAGGCGGTGGAGACGCGCGTGCGCGCGCCGGCGCTGTTCGATCTGGAGACGATGGCCGAACCGGCCAGCGGCCAGATCCTGTCCCTGCCCGACGGGCGCGAGCCGCACGTCAATCATCTCCATTTGACCGGGGGCCGCGTTCCTGCGCCCGGCCGCGCGGACGAGGCGGTGGTGCTCGACAGTTTCGCGGAGGCGCACAATCTGCGCGTCGGCGACACTCTGCCCGCGACCATTCGCGGCGGGCGCGAACGGCTGCGCATCGTCGGCACGGCGATGTCGCCGGAATATGTCTACGCCATCGCGCCGGGCCAGCTTGTGCCGGACGACCGCCTGTTCGGCGTGGCCTGGATGGGGCGGCGCGCGCTTGGCGAACTGGCCGGCCAGCATGGCGCCTTTAACGAGGCGGCGGTGCGGCTGATGCGCGGCGCCAATGAGCAGGCGGTCATCGCTGCATTCGACCGAATCCTCGCGCCCTATGGCGCGCCCGGCGCCTACGGCCGTGACGAGCAGATTTCCGACGCCTTCGTCTCCAGCGAGCTGGATCAGCTCCGCACGATGGGTCAGCTGATCCCGCCCATCTTTCTCGCCGTCGCCGCCTTTCTGGTGAATGTGGTGATTGCACGCCTGATCGCGACGGAGCGCAGCCAGATCGGCCTGCTGAAAGCCTTCGGCTATTCCAGCTGGGGCGTCGCGCGGCATTATCTGAAACTGGTCGGCGTCATCGGCCTGATCGGCGCGGGTATCGGCGCCGGGCTCGGCGTCTGGCTCGGCCAGGGCATGGCGGGGCTTTACGCCGATTATTACCGCTTCCCGTTCCTTGTTTTTCAGGCTGATCCGCAGGACTACGCCATCGCGTTCGGCGTAACGATGATCGCGGTGTGCGCCGGCGCGGCGTTCGCGGTGCGCCGCGCCGCTGTCCTGCCTCCGGCGACGGCGATGAATCCGCCGCCGCCGCCGGATTATTCCAAAGCGCTGGGCGCGCGCGTCACGACATGGCGCGTGCTGGACCAGCAGTCGCGCATGATTGTGCGCCAGATTCTGCGCTGGCCGGCGCGCGCCGGTTTCACCGCCACGGGAGTCGCAGTCTCCGGCAGCCTGCTGATCGGCACGCTGTTCTTCATCGACTCGATGGAGGAGATGATCGGCGTCTATTTCAACACCGCCAATCGCTATGACGTCTCCACGACATTCGTCGAGCCGCGCGCGCGCGAAGCGTATTTCTCGCTGGCGCGCGCCGGTGGCGTGCTGGCGGCGGAACCGTATCGCGCCGTCGCCGCCCGTCTGGTGCACGGCCATCTGGAAGAGCGCGCGGCGCTGACCGGCGCGCCGGACGGCGCGCAGCTTTCGCGCATGATCGATTCCGCCCACCGCCCTGTCGGCGCGCCGCCGGGCGGGCTGGTGCTGTCGCAGGATCTCGCCGCCAAGCTCAATATCGGTCCTGGCGATATTCTGGAGGCGCATGTGACAGAGGGCCGCCGCCCCGTGCTGCGGCTCGAAGTTTCGCGCGTTGTCGCCACGCTGATTGGCTCGGGCGCGCAGATGCGGCTGGAAGACCTCAACCGCGCCATGCGCGAAGGCCCCGTGATCTCCGGCGTGTATCTCAGCGTCGATGCGAACAGGCTCGACCCGCTCTATGCCGCGCTGAAAGATGCGCCGGTGATCGCCGGCGTGTCGCTGCACCGGCTGGCGGAGCGGAATTTCCGTGAATTGATGGATCGCAATCTGGGTCTCAGCATCTGGATTTATACCGGCTTCGCGGCGGTGATCGCGGTGGGGGTGGTGTATAACAGCGCGCGCATATCCTTCGCCGAACGGGAGCGGGAGCTGGCCTCGCTGCGCGTGCTCGGCTTCACGCGCGGCGAGGTGTCCTACATCCTGCTGGGCGAGATCGCGTTGCTCACCGTGCTCGCTCTGCCGGTCGCCGGGGTTCTGGGAACGGCGCTGGCGTGGTTCTTCGCCTGGGCGATGAGTTCAGACCTGTTCCGGCTGCCGTTCGTCGTCACGCCGCGGACCTATGGTTACGCGGCGCTCGTTGTCATTGTGGTCACGGCGGCGACGGGCATGATTGTCCGGCGCAGCATCGACCGGCTGGACATGATCGGCGTGCTGAAAACGCGGGATTAAGACCATGAAACTCCGCCTGCCTGCGCTGAATTTCCGCACCCTGTTCTGGGGCGGGATCGGCCTTGTCATCCTGATCGGACTGTTCTGGGCGTTCCGGCCCAGCCCGGTTCTGGTGGACGCCGCCGCCGCCGGGCGCGGCGAGCTGGTCGTCTCGGTGCAGGATGAAGGCCGCGCCCGGGTGCGCGATGTTTATATTCTCTCTGCTCCCGCCGCCGGGCGTCTGGCGCGGGTGGAAAAGCGCGCTGGCGATTCCGTCATGGCGGGCGAAGCGGCGGCGTATCTGCTGCCGCCGGCGTCCAGCTTCCTCGATCCGCGCACCGAAGCCCAGGCGCAGGCGGCGCTTGCCGCCGCCGCTGATCGTGTGCGCCAGGCCCAGGCCGATCGCGAACTGGCGGCGACAGAGGCCGCGCGCATTGAGGCGCTGGCGGCGGACGGGTTCGCGGCGCTGGCTGTGCGCGACCGCGCCCGGCGCGATCTTCAGGCCGCCGAGGCCGGATTGTCAGCCGCGCGCGCGGAGCGTGACCGGGCGGCGGCGGCGATGGCCGCGCCGGAAGGCGGCGCGGAGGCGGGCCCGCTGGCGGTTCGCGCGCCGGTTTCGGGCCGCGTGCTGCGCGTGGTGCAGGAAAGCGAGACCGTGATCGCGCCCGGCGCGCCGATCATGGAGATCGGCGATCCGCGCAATCTGGAAATCGTCGCCGAGTTTCTGTCATCGGAGGCCGCGCGCATTACTGACGGCGCCGCCGTCTCGATCCGCGACTGGGGCGGACAGCCGGACCCGCTGCCCGGCCGCGTGCGCCTTGTAGAGCCGTATGGCTTCACCAAAATTTCGGCGCTGGGGGTAGAGGAGCAACGCGTCAATGTGATCGTCGATCTCCAGGATCCTGCCGCGGCGTCCGCCGCCGGGCTGGGTCATGGCTGGCGCGTCGATGTGGCGGTGGAGACGGTGCGGATAGAGGACGCCGTGCTCGCGCCGGTGTCGGCCCTGTTCCGCGTCGATGGCGGCTGGGCGGTGTTCCGCATGGAGGACGGCCGCGCCCGGCTCACGCCGGTCGATGTCGGCCAGAATGACGGCGTGCAGGCGGAAATCCTGTCCGGTCTGGAGTCCGGCCAGACCATCGTGCTCTATCCCGGCGAACAGATTTCCGACGGCGTCCGCGTCCGCGCCCGGTAGGCGCGCCGGTCAGGTTTTCAGCCGGTAGCCCGTCTTGAATATCCAGCCGACCACGGCGAGGCACACGGCGAAGAAAATCGCCACCGCCAGAAGGCTGATCTCCACCGAGACGTCGCCCTCGCCGTAGAACGACCAGCGGAAGCCGCTGATGAGATAGACCGCCGGATTGAACAGCGCCACGTTCTGCCAGAATTCCGGCAGCATGCGGATCGAATAGAAAGCGCCGCCAAGAAAGGCGAGCGGCATCACGATCAGCATCGGGATCATGTTGAGCTGCTCGAATCCCTTGGCCCAGATGCCGATAATGAAGCCGAACAGGCTGAACGCGGCCGAGATCATCACCAGAAACGCGACCATCCAGAACGGATGTTCGATCCGCAGGTCGACGAAGAATGTCGCCGTAACCAGAATGACGAGGCCAAGAACGATGGATTTTGTGGCCGCCGCGCCGACATAGGCCAGCACGATTTCCAGATAGGAGATCGGCGCCGAGAGCATTTCGTAGATCGTGCCGGTGAATTTCGGGAAATAGATGCCGAAACTTGCGTTGAAGATAGAGGTCGTGAACAGCGTCATCATGATGAGGCCGGGCACGATAAAGGCGCCGTAATCCACGCCATCCACCGGCGGCATGCGCGAGCCGATGGCCGCGCCGAACACCACGAAATAGAGCGAGGTAGAAACCACCGGCGTGATGAGCGACTGCCACAGCGTGCGCACGCTGCGCGCCATTTCGAAGCGATAGATCGCCCAGACCGACCAGATATTCATGATTGCGCCTCCCGCGCCGGGACGGTTTCGCTCTGGTCATGCACCAGCGAGACGAAAATCTCCTCCAGCGAGGACTGGCGCGTCTCGATATCGGCGAAGGCGATATCGAGGTCGGCGAGCCGACGCATCAGCGAGGGCACGCCGGTGCGCTCCGCCTGCGAATCGAATTCATAGGTGAGACGATAGCCGTCCTGATCCAGCGTCAGGCTCCATTCGGCCAGTTCGGCCGGGATGCCGGCGAGAGGCTCCTGTAATGTCAGGCGCAGCTCGCGCTTGCCCAGCTTCTCGATCAGCCCGGCCTTCTCTTCGACCAGGATCAGCTCGCCCTTGGAGATCACCCCGATCCGGTCGGCCATCTGTTCGGCCTCTTCGATATAATGTGTGGTCAGGATGATGGTGACGCCGGATTCGCGCAGCCGGTGCACCATCGCCCACATGTCGCGGCGCAGCTCCACATCCACCCCGGCGGTCGGCTCGTCCAGGAACAGGATCAGTGGCTCGTGGCTGAGCGCCTTGGCGATCATCACCCGGCGCTTCATGCCGCCGGAGAGCGTCATGATCTTGGCGTTCTTCTTCTCCCACAGGGTGAGTTCGCGCAGCAC
Organism: Euryhalocaulis sp.; assembly: GCA_050486445.1. Taxonomy (GTDB): domain Bacteria; phylum Pseudomonadota; class Alphaproteobacteria; order Caulobacterales; family Maricaulaceae; genus Euryhalocaulis. The sequence goes on along the minus strand of JBJHDH010000034.1, from coordinate 3,199 downwards.
CTTTTCCAGATGCGCCGGATTGGCCGGTTTGCCGAACAGGCCGCGCGAAAAGCGCGTGGTCGCCAGCACCGATTCAAAGGCGTCGGTGTGCAGTTCCTGCGGCACAAGGCCGATCAGCCTGCGCGCCGCGCGGGCCTGTTTCTGGTGGTCATGGCCGCCGACAGTGACCGTGCCCCCCGTAGGCGTGACGATGCCGCAGATAATGTTGATCAGCGTGGTCTTGCCCGCGCCATTGGGGCCGAGCAGGGCGAAAATCTCGCCCTTGCGGATATCGAGATCGACGCCCTTCAGCGCCTGAAAGCCGCCCTCATAGGTCTTGGAGAGGCCGCGAATCTGGATAATCGGGTCACCGGGGCGGACCGCGCCGCCTTCTGTTGTAAGGTCTTGCACGCGAACGTCTCCTCCAGGGCAAAATCCGTTCGGGTTGAATCCCAGATTCAATCCGGACGGATGAATTTGCCCGCCCTCAAAGTGTAGAGCGTGACCCGATTTGATCGGCTCTCGCTCTGGCGGCGGAGAGCGGCGTAGCACGTCGCCCCCCGATGGAAAATCCTGCGCCTATGTAGGGAAGGAAAAAACCGATGAAAGCGCCGATGCAAAGAAAACCCGGGAAAGTTCGCAAGACCCCTGTGGCGGCGCTCCTTGCTGCGGGCCTCGGCGCATTGGCGCTGGCCGCCTGCGGCGCGGAGATGGAGGGGGGAGGGGCCGGGGAAAGCCTCGATAACGCGCTCAGCCTGACAGTCACCAGCGCCGCGACGGCGGCGGACGGCCGCGCCTGCGTCTTCGATCTCGCCATGCGCAACGCCACAGGCGCGGGCGCGCTCAACGTACAGGCGGCCTGGACAGCGCAGACCGACGGGTTCGGAATTGTTTCCGACTATCAGATATTGGGCGATTTCGCGGAGGGCGAGGTTCGCGCCGCGCGCATCGCGGTCACCGGCGCGCCGTGCGCGGCGGTGCGCGATCTGAAGCTGACGCGCGCCGTCTGCGCCGTCGCGGGGACAGAGCCGCCGGAAAGCTGCGCTGAACGGGTCGTGCTGGACGGCGGCGGCATCGTGGACATCCGCCGCGATTGAATGCGGCGCGGCCGGACGCCCCCTCCCGGTGAGTTCAGGTGCGACTCAATCGCGGATCGTGGCGGCGCTTTGGCCCGTGCGGCGCATCAGCTCCTGTGACTGGGCGCGCTGTTCCCGCTCAACGGCGCGCCATTCCGCCTCTGTCGCGCAGATCGTGCGCATCATGTTGGAGCCGGGCTGGAGCGCCTCGCGGCAGATCAGGCCATCAGGGCCGGGCGCTGTATCCGCGCTGGCAAGGGGCGCGCCGGGCGGCGCCGTGGCGCAGGCGCTGGCCAGCATGGCGCAGGCCGTGATGAGAGCGGTTGTCGCGGCCGTTCGGGGCATCGGCGTCTCCCTCCGTGCTGTTAGACGATTTAGCACACAATTTGGCCCGGGCGCGCGCTTTTGCGGCTTTTCTTTCGGCTGCCGGGCGGCCAAAAATTGGGGGTCGGCGCCGGGCCGGCGTGCTGGAGGAAGACCTGTCATGATCGGAATTCGCAAGGGCGCCGGGGCCGCCATGCTGGCCGCGCTGCTGCTGGCCGTGGCTGCGTGCAACACCGTGGCCGGCGCCGGGCGCGATTTACAGTCGGTCGGGAACACGATTGAAGACGCCGCGCGCTGATCTCCGGATCGCCCGCCCGGTCCTGACCCCGGCCGTGCTTCCGCCGCATCCCCGCCCGGGATAGAATGGCCCTGGAGACAGGCCGTATGCGCGGGACAGCGCAGCGGCCGGGCAAAACCGCGTAAAACCGGGAAAGCAGGCAAAGCCGGGAAAGCAAAGCCGGAGAAACGGGGAGGCGGTATGAGCAGATTTGGCGTGCGCGCGGCTGCGCTGGCCGCCGCCATGCTGGCGGCGCAGACGGCGTGGGGGCAGGAGACCGCGCCGGGCGCCGGGGCCTGCGACCGGGAGTGCCTGATCGGCGTCGCGGATCGCTATATGGCGGCCATTGTCGCGCACGACCCGTCCGCCGCGCCGCTGGCCGGCGATGTGCGCATCGTCGAAAACGCGATGCGCATCGCGCCGGGCGAGGGGCTGTGGGAAACCGCGATGCAGGCGCCGGACGGGTTCGTGATCCATGTTCCCGACGAAGAGGCGCAATCGGTCGGCTATATGGCGGCGATGACCTACAGGGCCGGGCCGCCGACCCCGCCGGGCCATCCCATCGACGACCGCGCGGCCTGGCGCGCGGCGCAGCCCCAGACCGAACAGCCCGTGCTGCTCGCGATCCGTCTGCAACTGAACGAAGCCGGAGAGATCGCCGAGGCCGAACATATGCTGGCGGTGCTAGGCGATCTGCCGGATACGCTGTCGGCGCCCCGGACCGGCCTGCTGGCGGAGATCCCGGAAGGCCAGCGCCTGCCGCGCGGCGAACTGAAACGGATCGGCGCGACCTATTACGACGCGCTACAGGATGATGACGGCGCGCTGTCGCCCTTCGCCGCCGATTGCGCGCGCCACGAAAACGGCATGGTCACCGCGGGCGGTTCCTATGCCGGGGCGGCCCCGTCCGGGCCGCATGTTGCGCGCGACTGCGCCGATCAACTCAGCAGCGGCCAGTTCCAGTATATCCAGCTTATCGAGCATCGCCGGATGTTCGCGGCCGATCCGGTGACCGGACTGGCTATCGGCTTTTCCCATTTCCGTCACCCGATGGACAATCTGCCCTATCCGGTGACGAACACGGACGGCTCGACCCGGATGCAGGATTTCGATCTGGATCCGTTCGATGCGCTGGGCGCGCATATCTACAAGATCGGGCCGGAAGGCGAGATTCACGAGATCGAGGCGATCGGCATCGCCATCCCGTATCAATCGCCGACCGGCTGGGAATAGACCGGCGCGGCCGGACTTTCTGGGAGGAACATGATGCGCATATCTCATCACGGCGCCGCGCTCGCGGCTGTTGCAGGCGTTCTGATGCTGGCCGCCTGCGAGGAGCAGGGCGGAGCGACTCAGAGCGCGGCGGATGCCGGCGCGGCGTGCGACCGGGCGTGCCTGATCGATGCGATGGAAACCTATCTGGCGGCGCTGGCGGCGAACGATCCCGCCGCCGCGCCGCTGGCCGCCAATATCGCTTTTGTGGAGAATGTGGAGCGGATGCGGCCGGGCGAGGGATTGTGGGAAAGCACGGTCTCCGGCCCCA
>JBJHDH010000033.1:0-31122 GCA_050486445.1 Euryhalocaulis sp. | reverse complement strand
ATAAATCGGGTTCGTAGCTGGTGCTCCGCATCCCCACCCGCCGATGCGGCCTGCCGCTGAGGCGTGAAAGTGCTTCAGAACGCACCCGGGGCGAACGCACAGTCATGTCCGCATTTCTGCGGCCTCAAAAAACACCAACGCTATCCCCCGGAGCGCGCGTTCGCGCGCTCCGGGGGATAATGCGTGTGGTGCGTAGCACGCCCCCAAATCCCGTGTGCGATAACGTATCTGAGACTTGCGCCGGGGCGGCAAAACCCCAAATATTACCCGGAATCCCGGCGCCAGGCGGCGCGGGGCGTTTTGGGCCGCTCTCCAGCCGCCGCACTTGCGAGACGGCTGGGCGAACAGAGTTGAGCACCGGAAATATTGGGCGAACAGAGGAAGGATCGACCCTGAAATGGCTTTGAACCGCAGTCAGCTCAACCAGATGGCCGCCGGCCGGTCGATGGACATGTCCATCGACCAGGGCCTGCGCGCCTATATGCTCGGCGTTTACAATTACATGATGGTGGCGATGCTGATTACCGGCGTGGTGTCGCTGACCGCCGCGCAGATGTTTTTCGAGGGCTTCGGCCCGGGCGCCCAGGTTACCGCGCTCGGGGCTGCGTTTCTGCCCCCGAGTCCGATCGGCTGGGTCATCATGCTGTCGCCGCTGGCCTTCGTGTTCATCCTCAGCTTCGGGGTGAATCGCCTGTCGGCCGGCGCCGCGCAGGCTCTGTTCTTTGCTTTCGCCGCGATGATGGGCCTGTCGATCAGCACGATTTTCGCCACCTATACATCGGCCTCGATCACCCAGACCTTCTTTGTCACCGCCGCCGCCTTCGGCGCGCTCAGCCTCTGGGGCTACACAACCCACCGCGATCTCAGCGGCATGGGCACGTTCCTGTTCATGGGGCTGATCGGCCTGATCGTCGCCATGCTGGTGAATTTGTTCCTGCAATCCAGCGCGCTGGATTTCGCCGTGTCGGCGATCGGCGTGCTGATCTTCGCCGGCCTGACGGCTTATGACACCCAGCGCATCAAGCTCAGCTATTATGTCGGCGATGACGGCTCGGTGGCCAAGAAGAAGTCGGTCATGGGCGCGCTGGCCCTGTATCTGGACTTCATCAACCTGTTCCTGTTCCTGCTGCGCTTCATGGGCAACCGGAACTAGAATACCCGTCATGTGCAACGGCGGAGCGCCCCGGCCCGGCCGGGGCGCTTTTGTTTAGGAAACAGGGTGTGAGCGAAGAGACCGATCCCAAACCCGGCGAGCGCGTGGCCAAAATTCTGGCCCGGGCGGGCGTCGCCAGCCGGCGCGAGGCGGAGAAGCTGATCGAACAGGGCCGCGTGGCGCTCAATGGCCGCACCCTGACCACGCCTGCCGTGCTGGCCGGGCCGGACGATGTGCTGACGCTCGATGGCGAGAAGATCGCGGCGAAGCAGCCTCCGCGCCTGTGGCGCTATCACAAGCCGCAGGGCCTGGTGACCACGCATCGCGACGAGCAGGGCCGCCGCACCGTGTTCGACGCCCTGCCGGACGATCTGCCGCGCGTGATCTCGGTCGGGCGGCTGGACCTTAATTCCGAAGGCCTGCTCCTGCTCACCAATGACGGCGCGCTGGCCCGGGCGATGGAGCTGCCCGAAACAGGCTGGACCCGGCGCTATCGCGTGCGCGCTTTCGGCAAGGCGGACGCCAGGGCGCTGGCCGTGCTGAAAAAAGGCGTGGAGGTCGACGGCGAGCGTTTCGGCCCCATCGACGTGAAAGTGGAGCGCGAGACCCAGTCCCATGTCTGGCTTCTGGTGTCGCTGAAAGAGGGAAAGAATCGCGAAGTGCGCCGCGCGCTCGCCGCTGTCGGCCTTACGGTGAACCGGCTGATCCGCGTCTCCTACGGTCCGTTCCAGCTCGGCAATCTGGAACCGGGCAAGGTCGAGGAGGTCTCGCCCAAAGTGCTGCGCGAACAGGCGCCAAAATCCGTGCGCCATCTGTTCGAGAAACAGAAGAAGATCCGGGCTGAATGAAGGGCGCCCGATGAAGATCGCAGCCGGAAAATTCGGCGGCCGCGCCATTACCGCCCCGCGGGGCATGGCCACCCGCCCCACTTCGGACAGAGCCCGTCAGGCCGTGTTCAATATTCTGGCGCACACCGCATGGGCGCCGAGGCTGGAGGGCGCACGGGTCATCGACCTGTTCGCCGGGGCCGGCGCGCTGGGCTTCGAGGCGCTGTCGCGGGGCGCCGCCTTCTGCCTGTTCGTGGAGACGGATTCCGCCGCGCGCGGCGCGATCCGTCAGACCGCCGACGCGCTCGGCGTGATGGGGATCACCCGCATCCACCGGCGCAGCGCCACCGATCTCGGACCCAAGCCCGCCGGACTCGGCGCGCCGTTCGATCTGGCGTTTCTCGATCCGCCCTATGGAAACGATCTCGGCCCCGCCGCGCTGACCTGCCTGCTGGAGGGCGGCTGGCTCGCCCCGCACGCCCTCGCGGTGCTGGAGGTTGGCGCGAAGGAAGAGCCGGTTATCAAGGATTATGAGCTTCTCGATACGCGCGACTACGGCGCCGCCAAAATGCTGTTCCTGAAACCCGCAGGGGCGGAGAGCTAATGCTCGTCGTTCGCGGCCGTAAGACGCTCGAGAAGTGCGGGCAGGTTCTGCGCGCCGTGGAGAATGTCCAGAATATCGATGTCCGCGTCAGCCTCAGTATAAATTACATAGTGCTGCCCGATCCGCAGATACTTCATTTCCCCCGCTTCCAAGTATCCGGGGGCCAGATTCGTGCAGGAACGGCCATGCGTGTCATCGTGCGCCAATCTTTCAATGCCCTCCAACAAGTCGGACTCATACTGATCTGCCTGGTGAAGGCCGAACGTTTCCCCCGTCCATATTGCGATTTCGACGATGCGGCGTCTTGCGCGAACGCTGAAGCGGACTTGTTTCACGATTTCAATCGAGCGCGCGCTTCAGCGAAGGCGCCGCGAATGACCTCCTCATACGTCCCTTCAGCGAATTCGCCACGCCGGGCCTGTTCCAGCCCTTCGATAACGCCCCGCCGGATCTCCTCCAGCTCCGCTTCCTGCCGGGCGCGCTGCTCCTGCAACAGGCGCAGGCCGTGACGGATCGCCTCGGAAGCGTTCTGATAGACGCCGGCCTCCACCAGCGCGCCGATAAATTCATCCTGTTGCGGGGTCAGAACAACGTTTCGTGTAGCCATTCCGGCTATTTAGCATAATTGGCATATTATGCCAACGCGCCTGCCCAAAGCTCGGGGGCGCCCTATCGCCGCCCGAACAGACGTTCGATATCGGCCAGCTTCAGCTCCACATAGGTCGGGCGGCCGTGATTGCACTGGCCGGAATGGGGCGTCGCCTCCATCTCGCGCAGCAGGGCGTTCATCTCCTCGGCGGTCAGGCGGCGCCCGGCGCGCACGCTGCCGTGGCACGCCATGGTGGAGCAGACCTCCTCCAGCCGCTCCTTCAGGCCGAGCGCGGCGTCAAACTCCGCCAGATCGTCGGCCAGATCGCGCAGCAGCCCGGCCGCGTCGACCTTGCCGAGCAGCGCCGGAATCTCGCGCACCGCCAGCGCGCCCGGCCCGAATGGCTCGATCACAAGACCCAGCTCCGCGAATTCATCGGCGCGTTCCAGCAGGCGGCGCGCGTCGCCGTCCTCCATGTCCACGATGTCGGGGATCAGCAGCGCCTGCCGTTCCACGCCGCGCGCGCTGAGCGCCGCCTTCATGCGCTCATAGACCAGACGTTCATGCGCCGCGTGCTGGTCGACGATCACGATCCCGTCTCCGGTCTGGGCGACGATATAGGTCTCGTGCACCTGCGCCCGCGCAACGCCGAGCGGCCAGGCCGCCACGGCCGGAGAATCCTGCGCGCCGGCAAGCGGCGCGGGCGGCGGGGTCGCGGCGCCGCCCTCGACCCGGCCGGAAAACCCGTCCAGCAATTCGCGCATCGCCCCGGCCGGAGAGGGAGCGGATGCATAGCCGCCGCCACCACCGCCTCGCCACGGCGCCGGAGATGCGCCTTCCGGAACCGCGCGGCCAAGCGCGTATCCTGCGGTGGAGGTCGAGGCGCGATGCCCGGCCCCGGCCAGCGCATGGCGCAGCGCCCCCAGCATCAGCCCGCGCACCATGCCGGAATCGCGGAACCGCACCTCCGCCTTGGCCGGGTGCACGTTCACGTCCACCAGATGCGGCTCGATCTCCAGAAACAACGCCACGACAGGATGCCGGTCGCGCGCCAGAAAGTCCTGATAGGCCGCGCGCACCACACCGGTCAGCAGCCGGTCGCGCACCGGGCGGCCGTTGACGAACAGATATTGATGCCGGTTGCTGCCGCGATGAAAGGTCGGCAGGGCGGCCAGCCCCGTCACATGCGCGCCTTCGCGTTCCGCGTCGATGGCGATGGCGTTGGCGGCGAAGTCCGCGCCCAGAATGGCGCCCAGCCGCTTCAGCCGCGCCTCGCTTTCCTCGCCGGTTTCGGGGCGCAGGCTCATCTGCGCCCGCCCATTCAGGGACAGCGAAAACCCGACATCCGGCCGCGCCATGGCCAGGCGGCGCACCACGTCGGAAACCGCCATTGCCTCGGCGCGCTCACCCTTCAGGAATTTCAGCCGCGCGGGCACGGCGTAGAACAGGTCGCGCACCTCGGCGCGGGCGCCGGAAAGGCCAAGCCGCGGCGCGGGCGCGGGCTCGCCAACGGCGCCGCCCTCGACATCCAGCCGCCAGGCCGGCTCACCGGCCTGCTGCGCAATCAGCGACAGGCGCGCGACCGAGCCGATGGATGGCAGCGCCTCGCCGCGAAAGCCGAGCGAGCCGATATTCAGCAGGTCGTATTCGCCATCGGCTCCGGGCGCGAGTTTGGAGGTCGCATGCCGCTCCACAGCCAGAACCAGCTCGTCCGGCGACATGCCGGCGCCGTCGTCGGTGACCGAAAGCAGGCGCAGCCCGCCCAGATCGCATTGCACGGCGATATGGCGCGCGCCGGCGTCCAGCGCGTTCTCGATCAGTTCCTTGGCGACGCTGGCCGGGCGCTCCACCACCTCTCCGGCGGCGATGCGGTTCACGGTTTCCGGCGGCAGACGGCGGATCGGCATGCGCGCAGAGTCGGCGCGCGCCCCGATTCGTTCAAGCTATGCGCCTGTGGACAAATTCCCGCGCAAAAGCCGGGAAGCCCAGAGGCAAGGCGCTCTTACAGGCCGGGCAGTCTCAGGCCGCCGCCGCTCCGGCGCTGGATACGCACCTCGCCGCCGCCAGTCGCCTCATTGATCGCTTCCAGCCGGCGCAGACGCTCTGCTTCCGCGTCGGGGTCCAGCGGGTCGGCGTCGATCCCCACACTGTCAGAGCCGCGCCAGAACAGGATGCGGTCGGCAAAGGAGGGACTCTTGAACACCACGCCGGCATGTTCACGCTCGATCGTGGCGCGTACGGCCGGGTCGGCGGAAAGCCCGCCGGCCTCCGCCACCAGCGTCTGCTCGCCCGGCGATTGCGAGGCGTCCGGCGCCTGACCGACCAGCGCCATGCGCGCGGCGGCGGAAGCGTCCAGCTCCTGCGGGCGCGGCTCACCCGGACGGGGCGGCAGCAGGCTGTATTCCGGAGGCAGGACCAGCGGCGCCTTGGTGACCACGGCGAATTCGTCGGGCACATTGCGGTCCATGCCGACAGCGCGGCGCATGCCGGCGCAGCCGCTCAGCGCGACCGCCATGATCGCGGCGAACACGAGATAGGCAGGCTTCATTGGCGCAGGCTCCTCGGACGGCGTCCCTCTCACGGGGTTCTAGCGGAAGCTGGCCCCGATAGCCAAGCTTCCGGATCAGGGGGCTGGTCAGGGCCCTGAGTCAGGAAGGCGGGGGTGCGGCGGCCTTCCCGTCCCGGGTCAGCAGCGCGTCCAGCAGCAAAAGCCCGACGCCGGTGCTGATCGCAGCGTCCGCGATATTGAAAACCCAGGGAAAGAAGACATCCGAAAAATTCAGGAAATCAGCGACCGCGCCATAGACGATCCGGTCGATCGCATTACCGATCGCGCCGCCAATGACGAGGCCGAGCGCAATTCCGAGCAAAAGCCGCTGCGTTCGGCCCAGCCACCAGCCGAGAAACCCGGCCACGACCACCGGAAACAGAGTCAGCAGCCAGCGCCCGATTTCCGAATCCGAATGCAGCAGGCCGAACGAAACGCCCCTGTTCCAGACCATGGTCAGATCCATGACGGGGGAAAGCTCGATATGGCCGCGCTCAGGCAGGCGCAGAATATACAGCACCCAGGCTTTGGAAAGCTGGTCGGCGATCAGCACGCCGGCGGCCAGCAACCCTCCGATCAGCGGAACACGCGCGCCGGCGCGTTCGCCCGCGCTGCGCCCGGCCTCATCCGGCATGGGCCCCTCCGCGCATTCCGTCCCATTCGGCCACAGCCTGCGCATCGCGCGGTGTGATGCCGGGATAGGCGGGGTCGGCGGCCGCCGGATCGAAGAATTTCCACGATCTGGCGCATTTCACGCCGCCGGCGCGCGCCGGAACGACCGAGACATCGTCCACGCCCTCCAGGCGGAACGCCTCGGCCGGGCCCGCGCCGTCCCGCAGCGTCGCGCCAGAGGTGATGCAGAGTTCGGCCAGAAAATCCTCGCGCGTGCTCTCCCCGCGCTGGCGGTCCAGCGCGGCGGCGTAATCCGGGCTGGTCACATGGATGTGCGGCGCCGCCTCAAGACTGGCGCCGATGCGCTTGTCGCGCCGCTCCACCTCCAGCGCACCGGTGACGGCCCGGCGCAACCGGCGCAGCACGGCCCAGTCGGCGGCCAGCGCCTCGTCGCGCCACGCCTCCGGCGTCTCGGGGAACAGGCGCGCATGCACCGACCCCCCATCGGACGGGAAGCGGCTCAGCCACACCTCCTCCATGGTGAACACCATAATCGGGGCCAGCCACGCGGTCAGGCGGGTGAACAGCTTGTCCATCACCGTGCGGCAGGCGCGCCGCCGTGTGCTGCGCAGCGGGTCGCAATACAGAACGTCCTTGCGCACATCGAAATAGAAGGAGGAAAGCTCGACCGCGCAGAAATTGAACAAAGCCGAGAAGGCGCGGCGGTAATCGTGCGCCTCATAGGCGCGGCGCACGGTCACGTCGAGTTCGGACAGCCGGTGCAGCACGAACCGCTCCAGCGACGGCATCTCCGCCGGTTCGATGCGCTCGCTCTCGTCCCAGTCCTTCAGCGCGCCCAGCAGATAGCGCATCGTATTGCGCAGCTTGCGGTAGGAATCGACGCAGGAATTCAGGATCTCGTCGCCGATGCGCAGATCGTCGGTGAAGTCGCTGGACGCCACCCAGATGCGCAGAATCTCCGCGCCATATTGCTTCGCCACATCCTCGGGCGAGACGACATTGCCGGCGGATTTCGACATTTTCCGCCCCTCGCCATCCATCACAAAGCCATGCGTCAGCACGGCCTTGTAGGGCGCGCGCCCGCGCGTCCCGCACGCTTCAAGAAGCGAGGACTGGAACCAGCCGCGATGCTGGTCGCTGCCTTCCAGATACAGGTCAGCCGGCCAGCCGAGGCCGCGCGGCTCCAACACGAAGGCGTGGGTCGATCCGGAATCGAACCAGACGTCCAGAATGTCGGTGACGCGAATCCAGTCCTCCGGCGAATAGGCGTCGCCCAGGAAATGCTCCGGCGGCAGATCGAACCAGGAATCGGTCCCGCCCTCGCGCACGGCGTCCAGAATGCGCGCGTCCACCGCCTCGTCGCGCAGATAGTCGCCGGTCTGACGGTGCACGAACAGCGTGATTGGCACGCCCCAGGCGCGCTGACGCGAGATCAGCCAGTCGGGCCGGTCCGCCACCATCGCCGTGATGCGATTTTCCGCCTGTTTCGGCGTCCAGTGCGTGGCGGCGATGGAGTCCAGCGCCTTGCGGCGCAGCTCGCTGCCGTCATCCAGCGCGATGAACCATTGCTCGGTGTTGCGGAAGATCACCGGCGCCTTGGACCGCCAGCTATGCGGATAGGAGTGGGTCAACCGCCCGCGCGCCAGCAGAAGCCCGGTCTCGATCAGCGCCTTGATGACGGCTTCGTTGGCCGGTCCGTCCTCGCCGGCCTTTTTGCCTTCGGTGCGGATCACCTCCAGCCCGGCAAAGACCGGCACATGCTCCATAAAGGCGCCGTTCTCGTCCACGGTCTTGGGAATTTCGTGATGCCCGTGCGCGCGCCAGACAATGTAGTCGTCATGGCCATGGCCGGGCGCGGTGTGAACGAAGCCGGTCCCCGCCTCCTCCGTCACATGATCGCCGTCCAGCAGCGGAACGGCATAGTCCCAGTGGCCCTGCGCGCCTTTCAGGTCGCGAAACGGATGCGCGCACTCCACGCCGCGCAGCTCGGCCGCCCCGGCGCCGCCGATACGGGTCCAGGCGCTGATTTTCGCCGCCTTCGCCACGCTGTCGGCCAGTGCGTCGGCGATCACCAGCCGGTCGCCCGGCTTCGCCCAGGGCGTGAAGGCGGAATCGTCCACAGCGTTCACCTCATAGACGCCGTAAGCGATGGCGGGCGACCAGGCGATGGCCTTGTTGCCGGGAATGGTCCAGGGCGTGGTGGTCCAGATCACGATGTCCGCGCCGTCCAGAATTTCCGGCGTCTGCGCCCCCTCGACGACCGGAAAGCGCACCCAGATCGTGTGGCTGACATGGTCGCGATATTCGACCTCGGCTTCGGCCAGAGCCGTCTTTTCCACCGGCGACCACATCACCGGCTTGGAGCCGCGATACAGCATCCCCTTGTGCGCGAATTGCAGCAGCTCGGCCACAATGGCGGCTTCAGCATCGAACGCCATCGTCGTGTAGGGATTGTCCCAGTCGCCGGCGACGCCCAGCCGTTTGAACTCGGCGCGCTGCACGTCCAGCCAGTGCTGCGCGAATTCACGGCAGGCGGCGCGGAATTCGGACCCCGGCACCTCTTCCTTGCGGCGGCCCTTGGCGCGGTAATTCTCCTCCACCTTCCATTCGATGGGCAGGCCGTGACAGTCCCAGCCAGGCACATAGGGCGCGTCGAATCCCTGCATCTGGCGCGAGCGCACCACGATGTCCTTCAGGATCTTGTTCATCGCCGTGCCGATATGGATATGGCCATTGGCGTAAGGCGGCCCGTCATGCAGCACAAAGCGCGGACGGCCCTTCGCCTCTTCGCGCAGGCGGGAATAGAGGCCTGTGCGCTCCCACCGTTCCAGCCATTGCGGCTCAGCCTTGGGCAAGCCTGCGCGCATCGGAAAACCGGTTTCCGGCAGGAACAGGGTCTGGCGATAGTCACGCCCGTCAGGGTGGGGCTTTTCGGTCATCGGGTCGGCGTCAGGTCTGAACGGCAAGGCCGGGGTTGGTAACAGGCAAGGCGCGGCGGGTCTATTGGCCCGGCCCGCCCAGAATAGCCCGGCAGGCCTCAATATCCCGTTCGATCTGCGCCGCCATCTCTTCCACGCTGGCGAATTTCACCTCGTCGCGCAGGAAGGCGTGGAACGCCACATCCATCCGCCGCCCGTAAAGATCGGCGTCCCGGTCCAGCAGATGCACTTCCAGCAGCGTTTCCGTCCCGCCCACGGTGGGCCGGACGCCGATGCTGGCCGCGCCGGGCAGCCAGTCTCCCGCGCCTGCGATGCGCGCGCGCACGGCATAGACCCCAAGGCGCGGGTGCAACAGGCCGCCCATCTCCAGATTGGCGGTTGGAACGCCATAGGTGCGGCCCAGCGCCAGGCCGGCGCGCACCTCGCCATCCACAATCCAGGGGCGGCCCAGAATCGCAGCGGCCACTTCGGGCGCGCCTTCCGCCAGGGCCGCGCGCGCTGCGGTGGAGGACCACACCATCCCGCCATCCCCCGCCGGGGCCACGGCGGTGACGCCAAAACCATGCGCCTCGCCCAGCGCGGCCAGCCGCGCCGTGTCACCGGCGCGGCCCCGGCCAAAGCGGAAATCAGCGCCCACGATCACATGCGCCGCGCCAAGCCCGTCCTTCAGCACGCTTGCAGCGAAATCCGTGTCAGAAAGCTGCGAGAAATCGCGGTCGAAGGGCAGGACATAGAGAATCTCGACGCCCAGCATGGCCAGTATCTCGGCGCGCAACCGGTCGCTCATCAGGCGGAAGGGCGGCGCGTCCGGCCGGAAAAAGCGGCGGGGATGCGGGTCGAACACGGCGGCGGCCAGTTTCAGGCCGCGCGCCTGCGCCGCCTCCTGCGCGGCGTTCAACACAGCCTGATGGCCCTTGTGCACGCCGTCGAAATTGCCGATTGCGATGGCGGCGCCGCGCGCCGCGGCATCGATCCCGCGCCAGCCTTTGATGATGTTCATCGGGCGACCTTCATCGGGCGGCCTTTATCGGGGCGCCGGGCTCACGCCGCCGGCCGGCGATCCACTTTCACCAGCGTCTCGCCCTTCACCACGGCCTTGCCGTCCACCGTGCACTGGCATTTCATTGTCACCCGCCCGGTGGCGGCGTTGATCTCCGCCACCTCGACTCGCGCGACCACCGTGGCGCCGATCCGCACGGGGCGGCGATAGCGCATCGTCATTTCCAGAAACACCGCGCCTGGCCCCGGCAACTGATTGCCCAGCACGGCGGAGAGATAGGAAGCCGAAAGCGCCCCGTGCGCGATGCGGCCGCCGAAAATCGTGGTTTTGGCGTATTCCTCGTCCAGATGCAGCGGATTGTAGTCGCCGCACACATCGGCGAAGGCGCGCACAGCCGCGTCGTCCACCAAGTGGGCGGATTCCGCGCTCATGCCCACTTCCAAGTCTTCCAGATAGAGCTGCTTGACTGCGGCCACGCGTGTCCCTCCGCTTCGCTGCGCGCCGTTTTTAGCGCCTGGGCGGGCAGAGGCAAACGCGCCGCCCCCGCCATAGCCTCACCAGACCAGACGCCCGGCGGTATAACGGGCCTGCGCCCCGGCGGCGGCCAGCGCCGCCGCCGCCCCGCCTGGCGCGTCGCGATGCACCCCGTCCGCGATGAACAGGGCGTCGATCCCGGCGGCGTTCGCCCCGGCGATATCCGTGGGAACACCGTCACCGATGGCCAGCAGCCGCGCGGGCGGGATGTCCCGGTCTGTGATCTCCCGCAGACGGCGCAACGCCAGATCGTAGATCGGCGGATACGGCTTGCCGGCCATCACCACCTCTCCGCCATATTCGCCATGCACCGCGGCCAGCGCCCCGGCGCAGGGGATCAGCACGTCGCCGACATGCACCACCAGGTCGGGATTGGCGCAGACCATCGGCAGGCCGCGCCCGGCGGCCGCGCGCAGCAGGCCGCGATAATCGTCCGGCGTCTCGGCATATTCGTCGTCCAGCCCGGTGCAGGAAATGAAATCAGCCGTCTCGATTGACGATTCGATCAGGTCCAGCCCGGCATAGATCGGCGTATCCCGTTCGGGACCGATCTTGTGCACGCGCTGGCCGGCGCGGCGCGCCAGCTCGGCGCGAGTGACGTCGCCTGACGTGATGATGGCGTCGCAGAGTCCCTCCGGCACGCCGATCCGGCGGAACTGGGCCGGGATCTCGCTGGACGGGCGCGGCGAATTGGTGATGAGAACTACCGGACCGCGTTCGGCGCGAAACCGGGCCAGCGCCGCGCAGGCATCCGCGAACGGACGGCGGCCGTCATGCACCACGCCCCAGACATCGCACAGCAGGGCGTCGTAATGAGGCGCGATTTCGCCAAGCGCGGCGTCGCGGAAAAGACCGGTTTCGGGCGGCATGGCGGGGCTTATAGCTTGCGGTTCCGCCGCCGCCTATGTCTGCGAATGGTCTTCACCCGTTTAAGAGCGGGCCATAGCGCGCTATATCTGAGGACGATGAATTATATCCAAGCTGACCGCGCCTCCGCCGCCAGAGGCCAAATCCGCCTGCATGATGAGGCCGCGTTCGAAGGCATGCGCCGCGCCGGGCGGCTCGCCGCCGAATGCCTCGACCTGCTGGTGCGGGAGGCGAAGCCGGGCGTCACCACGGCGTATCTCGACGATCTGGCCCGCCAGTTCGCGCTCGATCATGACGCGCTGCCGGCCTGCCTGTTCTACAAGGGTTATCGCCACACGATCTGCACCTCGATCAATCATGTGGTCTGCCACGGCATCCCGAACGACAAGCCGTTGCGTGATGGCGACATCATGAACATCGACGTTACGCTGATCGTGGACGGCTGGCACGGCGATACGTCGCGCATGGTGCTGCTGGGCGGGGTGAAGCGCCGGGCCGAGCGCCTGGTCGAAATCACCTATGAGGCGCTGATGCGCGGCGTCGCTGCGGCCCGGCCGGGCGCGACGCTGGGCGATATCGGCGCGGCGATCCAGGAATACGCCGAGGCCGAGCGCTGTTCGGTGGTGCGGGATTTCTGCGGCCATGGCATCGGCCGGATGTTCCACGACGCGCCCAATGTGGTGCATTTCGGCGAGCGCGGCCGGGGCTTCGAGCTGCGTCCCGGCATGTTTTTCACCATTGAGCCGATGATCAATCTGGGCCGGTCCGACGTGAAGATTCTGGACGATGGCTGGACGGCGGTGACGCGCGACCGCTCTTTGTCGGCGCAGTTCGAGCATACGGTCGGAATCACCGAGGGCGGCGTGGAGGTGTTCACACGCTCGCCCGCGGGGCTGGATCGCCCGCCTTATGCGCCGCCCGCTGCCTCCCCCGCGCCAGCCGCCGCCTGAGGGGGCCGTGGACGAACCGCACTATCACGGCCATCGCGAACGGCTGCGCCGGCGCTTTCTGGATCGCGGCGCCGAGGCGCTGGCAGATTACGAGCTGATGGAGCTGCTGCTCGCCCGCGCGCTGCCGCGTCAGGACGTCAAACCCATCGCCAAGGCTCTGATTGAAACCTTTGGCGGCTTTGCCGAGGCGCTGTCCGCCCCGGTGGACCGGCTGATCGAGGTAAAGGGGATCAAGGAAAAGACGGCCTTCGAGCTGAAGCTGGTCCAGGCCGCCGCCGTGCGCTTTTCCCGTGCCGGAGTCATCAACCGGCCGGTGATTTCGTCCTGGACCGCGTTGCTGGACTATTGCCGCACGCGTCTTGCCTATGCGGAACGGGAAGAATTCCACGTTCTGTTCATGGACAAAAAGAACCGGCTGATCGCCGACGAGCTTCAGGGCGCGGGCACGATCGACCATGCTCCGGTCTATCCGCGCGAGGTGATGGGGCGCGCGCTGGCGCTGGGCGCCACCTCTGTAATCCTGGTGCATAATCATCCGTCCGGCGACGCCACACCGTCGCTCTCCGATATCGAAATGACGCGCAAGGTGGTGGAGGCCGGCAAGGCGCTGGGCATCACGGTTCACGACCATCTGGTGATCGGACGTGAGGGCACGGCCAGCTTCAAGAGTCTCGGTTTGCTTTGAGAGACCGCTAGATCAGAAAACCGCCGCCATCACCGGCGTTCAGCCGGTCCAGCCCGGCCTGGAAATTGGCGAGCTGCGCCGTCAGATGCGCGGGCGGCGGCCCCATCTGTTGGCGGTTCAGCAGATCGTTCAGCGCTGGATTCGTGTTCATTTCCCGCCAGGCGCGGCGAATCGCAGCCATCGCCTTGTCCAGCGCCTCCGCCGCCGTTCCGGCTACGGCCCCGGTTCCGATGCCAAGCGTCGTGGGCAGGCCAAGCGCATAGAGCGGCGGTGCGGCAGAGGCCAGGCCTTTGCTGACGGCCTTTGGGTCCGGCTTGTTTTGCACCGCGCCAGGCGCAAGGCCGAGCGCGGAGAGCGCGTCCTGCCCGTTCGCGCCGGCGAAGAGTTCGATCACCGCGCCGCCATTGGGGCGGATACGCAGCGAATCCCCCTGTGGGGAGCGGCCGACCTGCGCCTTGCCATCCAGCACCAGCGCGGCGTTGATCTTGAAAGTCAGCGACAGATAGGTGTCTTTGGCGTCGATGGTGATCTTGCGCTTCCGCCCGCCATCCACCGAAACATAAAAATGGTCGCCAGGGCGCAGCGCGGTACGCTCGGCCAGCAACTGGCCGCCGCCATAATCCAGGGTTCCACGCGGCAGGCCGAGCGTATCCAGAATGCTGTCGCCCTGCGGGTCAATGGCCAGCGCGAACGCTTCGGAAAGACCTCCGCGGCCAGAGACCTGCGCGGTCCAGGCGAGCGCGCCGGTCCCGGCGTCCAGCTTCGCGGCGAAGGATTTGCGCTCGCCCGGCTGGGCGTCGCCGCCCGGCAGATCGCCATTACTGCGTCCTGCCAGATAGACCGCGCCGTCCAGCACCACGATGCCGCGCGCGGCGTCGTCATTCTCGCTGCCCAGAAACACTGTCCAGGCCGCTTCCGGCGCGCCGGGCGCGTCGTCCAGGCGGATCAGAAAGGCGTCGCGCCCCCCGGCATGGCCGGCATGGGCGCCAGCCAGATTTGAAGCCGCACCAGCCGAACCGGTCAGATAGATCGCATCGCCATCGACGGCCAGCGCGGTCAGCTCGCCGCCATCCATCACACCAAGATTATAGGTCCAGAGTGCGGCGCCATCTCCATCCACAGGGTCGAATTTCGCCAGGAAACTCTCGCTGTTTTTCATGCCGCCGACCAGAAGGCCGCCATCCCCGGCCACGGCCAACGACGTCACTCGCTCCGCGTCCGCGCCGCCGACCGGGCGGGTCCACAGTGCTTTTCCGCCAGCATCAAAGGCGCGCACAAAGCCGTCGCGGCCGCCATCGATATGCGCGCCACGCACCGAACCGCCGATAAAAATCTCGCCATTGGCGCCCAGCGCGATGGCCGCCGGGGCTTCATCCGCCGGGCCGCCGAAACGCTCCAGCCAGAGTTCGGTCCCCGTGGCGGAAAATTTCGCGACAAATCCGTCGTCCCCGCCCTTGTCGATTGTCGTTCCCAGCGCGCCCTTGATCGCGCCGGTCACCACCACGCTACCGTCTTCGGTCACGGCCAGGGCGCCCGCCGAGGCGCCTTCGGTCGCGCCCAGCACGCGCGACCAGACCTGCCGGCCCGTGGAATCGTATTTCAGCAGAACAAGATCGCTCTCGCCCTTCAGCGCCACGCCATTCACCGCGCCATCGGTCTCGGCCAGGACATAAAGTTCGCCATTGGGCCCCAGTACCGTCGCCTTGGTGCGCAGCGCGGCGGCAGCGCTGGATTCCGCGCCCTCCGCATTGGTGGTGATGACGGGGTCGGCCTCAATGCGGCGGATAAACTGCGTCTCCGGCGCGCCTCCCTCCAGGCCGCCCACCCGCGTGAGCTGGCCGGCCGCGCCCTCTCCGGTCCCGCTGATGCCGGCGAGATAGAGCGTGGGTGATCCGGCGGCGGAAAATGTGATTCTCTCGGTGGAGACGCCGCTGATCTTGAAGCCGAACTCGCTGGTGGCATAGACGCCGTGCTCGTTCGGCGTCCCGACCCGGGCGCGCGAAAACCGGGTGATGATGCCTTCGGCCTCCAGCTTTCCGTTGATGAAGCTGGCCACATTATCCAGCGTGCGCGGCGTTGCCCCCATCTCGTCCAGGTCGATCTGGACCGGGATGTCCGCGCCGTGCTTGGTCACGGTGATGGTGAAGGCGGCCGCGCCCTGGAATGCGTCCACCTCCGCGTCGAAATCGCCCTGATGGATGGCCCCCGTGACATATTCGCTGATCCCGCGCGCGATCTTTACCGAACTTTCGGCCACACTGCGCGCCTCGCCAAGCGCCAGCGAAACCTCTTTCAGGCCCATCTGCGCGAAATAGGTCTCCAGTTGCGCCATGCCTTCCTGAAAGCGCCGTTCCAAAAACGAGCGGCGAATATCGTTGGAAGATTTGTCGGCGGCTTCCGTCGCCAGGGCGTAGAGTCGCTTCAGCCCCTGATGCAGGGTGAACAGCGCCTGCGCGTCCTTCGAGCCGTCCAGCCCCTTGAACTCTTCCGGCCGGAAAAATTTACCGTCAGCCAGCACGCTGCGCGCCAGCTCTTCCAGTCCTACCGGCTTGGCCTTTGCGTCCCAGGGCGGAATGACGCCCGCGTTCGGCTGCGCCGCGCCCGGCCCAGCGGCTGGATTCGCGGCGACGCCGCCCGCCCGGACCAGAGACTGGGCGTTGCGCGCGCCGTACCAGTCCGCCAGCAGGCCGGGCGAGAATCCGACAAGATTCACCATCGGCCCAGCCTAGCGGCCAGGGTTTAACGACGGTTAAGCGTCCGGCCGGATATTGCCGGCCAGATATTCATTTCAGACATTGGGCTCAGACACGCAGGCTGGGCCTTCTCTCCAGGCGGGTCGCGCGTTATATGGCCGCCTCGCCTGTCTGGCGGGCTGCTGTAGCTCAGGGGTAGAGCACTCCCTTGGTAAGGGAGAGGTCGAGAGTTCAATTCTCTCCAGCAGCACCATTTTCCGCCCGGAGTTGACCCGATGGCGCGCACGCCTTCACGGCCTCCGGTCCCCCCGAAAACGCCCAATCCGGTCGCGCGGGCCGACGCCGCCCGCAAGCGCAAGGCTGGCGCGATTCCGCCGAAAAAGGGCAAGGGAACGCCCTATGACCGCGCGCGGGAAAAATCGGTCGATGCGGACGGGACGGACGGCGCCGATCCGTCTGGCGCATGAATTTCGTCACCCGATTCGCGCCCTCGCCGACGGGGTATCTGCATCTGGGCCATGCCTTCAGCGCGCTGACTGTCTGGCAGGCGGCGCGGGCGGCGGGCGGGCGTGTTCTGCTGCGCATTGAGGATATCGACCGCACGCGATGCCGCCCGGAATACGAACAGGCGATTTATGACGACCTCGCCTGGCTGGGGCTGGAATGGGAAAGCCCTGTCCGCCGCCAGTCAGAGCATCTGGATGAATACGAGACGGCCCTGGGACGGCTGATCGCGCTGGACGTCATGTATCGCTGCTTCAAGACCCGGCGCGAATTGATGGAGGAGGCGGCCAGCGCCCCGCACAGCATCGGCGAGGGGCTGGACGGCGCGATCTATCGTGGCCCTCCGGTTTTTCTGTCAGCGGATGAGGAAGAGGCGCTGCTGGAATCCGGCCGGCCCTTCGCCTGGCGCATTTCCATGTCACGCTGCCGCGACCTGCTGGGCGCGGACTGGGACCGGCTGGAATTTGTGGAGGAGGGAGAAGGCCCGGCGGGCGAACACGGCCAGGTACACGTCCGGCCGGACCTGCTCGGCGACGCCATTCTGGGGCGCAAGGACGCGGGAACATCCTATCATCTGGCCTGCGTGCATGACGACGCGCTACAGGGCGTCACCCATATAATCCGTGGCTGTGACCTGTTCGCTTCGACCCATCTGCACCTTCTGTTGCAGGCGCTGCTTGGGCTGCGAGCGCCAAATTATCGCCATCATCGGCTGGTGCATGACCAGTCCGGCGCACGTCTTGCAAAACGTTTTGGCGCGCCGCGCATCCAGGACATGCGCGCGCGTGGAACAACGCCTGAAGAAGTGCGTATCATGCTGGGATTGCCGTCATGAACAGATTGTCACAGTGCTGCGAAAGTCTTGGTTCATGCCCGCAAACGTCTGGGGTTAAAGCAGATTAACTATACTCTGCGAATCAGATACAAATTGGATGCTGTTCGTGACTGTGTTTGCCCGTTTGACATCGGAAATCCCGGCGCATAAGTGCGCCCGTCCTGCCTCTGTCCCCTTTCGGGCCGCCCCGAACGGAGACGGGGGTTTTTCGCTGGAGCAGCCGCGCCGGAGCGCGGCGTCACTGCCGGTTCCTACTCAATGATCCGCAAGGTGATGGCGTCCGCGCCCAGTGCAGAAACCCTCCGGCGCGCGGGCGCCGGGCTGGCTGCTGTGTGCCTTCTGGCCGCCGCCGCGCCCGCGGCGCTGCACCGGCTGGAGACTCAACGCGACAATGCCGAATGGCGCGACCGCGCCGGGATGTTCGTGGAAGCCTTTGCGCTGGACGCCGGGGCGGGGAGTCAGGGCTTCACCCTGGCCGATCCCTCGGAAGAACGTCTGTGGCGCATGGCGCGCGCCTACGACACTGTCCTGCATCTGGACGCGATGACGCGCGACCGCGACGCCATTGGCGTCTATCAGACATTCGCCCGGGCGCATTTCGATCAGGCGCAACGTCAGGCGCAGGAGCGGAAATGCCTGGCCCAGGCGGTTTATTACGAGGCGCGCTCTGAAAGCCGTCAAGGCCAGATTGCGGTGGCCGAGGTGGTGCTGAACCGTGTGCGCCATCCGCTCTATCCGGATTCGATCTGCGACGTCGTGTTCCAGGGTTCGGATCGTGTGACCGGCTGTCAGTTCACCTTCACCTGCGACGGGTCGATGCGGCGCGATCCGCGCGGCTGGGCATGGTCCAACGCCAACCGTATCGCCGTTCACGCCATGCTGGGATTCGAGGATGGCGGGGCAACCAATGGCGCCACGCATTACCACACCGTGGCGGTGCAGCCTTACTGGTCTGAAACGCTGGTGCGCACCCGCGTGGTGGGCAGCCATATCTTCTACCGCTTCCCCGGCGCCGCGGGGCGCCTGCCCGCGCGCGGCGAAACCCCGGCCTGATCGTCCGGCCTGACCGGCGCGGCGCCCATCCCGATTCTAATGCAGAATATTGAAGCTGATGACGGCGAAGCCGTCATGACGGCTTTCGACCCAGTCGTGCTGAACCAGGGCGCGCTCACGCTGCGTATAGGCCAGCGCCAGGCTGGCGTTCCCCATATCGAAAGCCAGCCCCGCCTGCGCGGCGCCCAGGATCGCTTTGCGCTCCATACGCGCCAGAGAGGGATTTCGCGGGTCCACCGTCACCGCTTCCGCTCCGGCGCCGGCGAACAGATGCCAGCCATTCCGCCGCGGCCTGTTCCTGTCCAGTTCGCCCAGCCGGGCGAACAGACCCGCTGAAAAGGCGCTGCCGGCGGGACCGGAGCTGAAGCCGCCGCGCGGGCCCATCTCGAAATCAAGCCCGCTGGCCTGACCGGCAAAGGCCGTGGTCTCGACAGCCATACGCAATGACGGCCGGTCCATTCCAGCGGCGAGCGCGGGATTGCTGAGGCGCAGCGCATCGCCCGGCAGAGCGTGGAATGATGGCTGCGCCATCTCGGCGGGGGCGAAGGCCGCGCTCAGGCGGCTGCGCGCGCCCAGCAGCAGCGTCGCGCCGCTCCATTGCGCGCTTGTCCAGCCAGCCCCGGTCAAATCCTGCAAGGCGGTGCGGCCGGTAAACGCTTCGCCGGTCAATGCGTAGGGCGGCAAACTGAAAAAGATCAGCCCCGGTTCCGCCGTGTCCGGCGTCCCGGCGTCTGGCGAGGTGACCGCAGTCTGCGCCGCGCAGACCAGCGCACATGCTGCCGATGCGAGTACAGCCACGCCGAACATCGTATCGCTCTCCAGCCAGACTGCGCCCGCCCCGCTGGAAGCAGAACGCAGCGCCCAAATTCGGCCGATTTGCAAACGCGGAGTCTTCGCCCCCGGTTCCCCGTCCGGCGTTTCTCCGGCCTTCCCCGGCCTTCCCCGGCCTTCCCCTTTGGCATGCATAATCAAAAAGGGCTGACAGAGCGGTTACGGGTCTGCCGCAATTGCCGGTTTAAAATTTACCGGACATTAGATCGGCGCTCCGGCGGCCGGTTGCGCTTTCTCTGCAATACGCCAAGCGCCTTACTGGCAGGCGAGGCATTCCTCGTAATCGGTGGGCGCGGCGGCGGCCATCGCTGCGGCCATATCGCCTTCGGCGGCTTCCGCGCGCTTGCCGTTGGCGAATCCTGCGCGCTGCACCGATTTGGAACGGCAGTAATAGAGCGACTTCACACCCTTCTCCCACGCCGTCCAGTGCAGCATGTGCAGATCCCACTTGTCGATGTCGCCGGGCAGAAAGACGTTCAGCGATTGCGACTGACAAACATAGGGCGTGCGGTCGGCGGCGTGCTCGATCACCCAGCGCTGGTCCAGTTCGAACGCGGTCTTGTAGATCGCCTTTTCGTGCTCATCGAGACAGTCCAGATGCTGCACCGAGCCTTCGTGCTCCAGGATCGAGTTCCAGACATCGCCGGTATTGGCGCCCTTCTCCTCCAGCAGCGCCTCAAGCTGCGCGTTCTTTACGCTGAACGAGCCGGACAGCGTCTTGTGCGTATAGATGTTCGCCGGAATCGGCTCGATCCCCGCCGACGTGCCGCCGCAGATGATGGAGATCGACGCGGTCGGCGCAATGGCCAGCTTGTGCGAAAAGCGCGCCTTCAGCCCGCCGCGCGCGGCGTCCGGGCAGGGCCCTTTCTCCTCGGCCAGCGTCACCGAGGCGGCGTCGGCCGCCCGGCGGATATGCTTGAACATCTTCATGTTCCAGGACTTCGCAAGCGCCGATTCGAAGGGCGCGCCCTGCGATTGCAGGAAGGAGTGGAAGCCCATCAGGCCGAGCCCGACCGAGCGCTCCTGTATCGCTGAATAGACCGCGCGCTCCATCTCCGGTGGAGCGCGGTCGATGAAGTCCTGCAACACATTGTCGAGGAAGCGGAATACATCCTCGATGAAACGCTCGTCGTCCTTCCATTCCATGAAGGTCTCGGCGTTGAGCGAGGAGAGGCAGCACACGGCGGTGCGGTCGCGGCCATTCGCGTCGATCCCTGTGGGCAGCATAATTTCCGAGCACAGATTGGACTGACGCACGGTCAGGCCCTGATCGCGCTGATGCCGGGGCAGCGCGCGGTTCACCGTGTCGGAGAAGATGATGTAGGGCTCGCCGGTTTGCAGCCGTAGCTCCAGCACCTTCTGCCATAGCTTGCGCGCGCTGACGGTGCGGATCACCTGACCGGTCTTGGGGCTTTTCAGGCCGTAATCGGCGTCGTCCCGCACCGCCTGCATGAAGTCGTCGGTGATGTTGATGCCGTGATGCAGGTTCAGCGACTTGCGGTTGAAATCGCCGCTGGGCTTGCGGATTTCCAGAAATTCCTCGATCTCCGGATGGTGGATGTCGAGATAGACGGCGGCCGAACCACGGCGCAGCGAGCCCTGGCTGATCGCCAGCGTCAGCGAATCCATCACCCGGATAAACGGAATGATGCCGGAGGTCTGGCCGTTCTGCCCGACCTTCTCGCCGATCGAGCGGACACTGCCCCAATAGGTGCCGATGCCGCCGCCGTTCGAGGCGAGCCACACATTCTCGTTCCAGCAGCCGAGGATCGAATCCAGCGAATCGCCGACCGCGTTCAGGAAGCAGGAGATCGGCAAGCCACGCTCCGCCCCGCCATTCGACAGGACCGGGGTCGCCGGCATGAACCAGAGATTGGAGATGTAATCATAGATGCGCTGGGCGTGCCGCGTATCGTCCGCATAGGCCCGGGCGACGCGAGCGAACATGTCCTGCGGGTCTTCGCCGGGCAGCAGATAGCGGTCTTCCAGCGTCTTGATCCCGAACGGGGTCAGCCGCGCATTGCGCGACCGGTCGATCTGGATCGACTCCACCACGCGGAAATTCGGCCGCTTCGGCTTGCCGCGGCGGGGGGCCTCCTCGCGCAGCGCGGGCTGGCAGGTGGCGGCTTGCGCTCCGGCGTCCAGTGGCGGCATGTCGTGACCCCCGTTCATTCCCGACTGGCTCCGGAGCGCAGCTTTCCCGTGCGCGCAGTCCCCCTGCGCGCGGCTGGTCTCCGGGCTTATCGCTTTTTGCGGGTTCGTGACCTCCGAACCCCAAAATATAGTGGTCTTGTCCGTCATGGGGGTCAACATCTTTGATCGGTGGGGCGTCTTTTTTTCGTCAAAAATTGGTTAATCTCCACCGGGGTCAGGGGAAAACCGGTAAGCATTGTGGCGAACCGCGCCAGCGTCTCCCAGCAAGATGGGCCCGCCGCCGGGGCGGATCAATCGCGTCCGGCGCTCGCTCCACAGGCGAAAAGCTGAACCAAAACAGACCCCGGAACCCTGTCTTCGACTCAGCCTGAAAATCAGCGCGCCCCGCAGGCGGCGCAGGGCGTCCAGAACGCCACCAGCGCCCAGACGCCCAGCCCGGCCAGAATCAGGAGCAGCAGCAGAATCCGGGTTCGCATCCGTGTCATGAAACTCTTATAGCCGCGTCATGCGGGAAAGGGGCGGGCGCGGGCGATTCCGTTCCGTGCGGGTTTCTTGGCGCCCCCGCGATCTCGTGCCAAAGCAGAGCCATAGCTAAGCCGGGCCGCGACAGAGAAAGACCGCCTATGCGCATCATGCTGGTGACGGACGCTTGGGAGCCGCAGATGAACGGCGTGGTGCGCACGCTGACGCGGACCGTCGCCGAATGCCGGGACATGGGCCACGATGTCGAGGTGATCTCTCCCTCGGACGGGTTCCGCACCGTGCCGCTGCCCTCCTATCCGGAAATCCAGCTTGCGCTCGGCGCCAAGCGCGAGATCGAGCGGCGCATGCTGGCCTTCGCGCCGGACGCCATCCATATCGCCACCGAAGGCACGCTGGGCATGGCCGCGCGGGCCATCTGCCTGAAATGGGGCTGGCCTTTCACCAGCTCCTATCACACCAAATTCCCGGAATATCTCACGGCGCGGGCGCCGGTGATTCCGACCCATGCCGGCTATGCCTTCATGCGCTGGTTCCACAATGCCGGGGACCGGCTGATGGTGGCCACGCCCTCGATGCGCAACGATCTGGAGCGGCGCGGCTTCAAGAATATTTCGCCCTGGGCGCGCGGCGTGGATACAGAGCTGTTCCACCCGGACAAGCGGTTCATGGACGGCGAGGACATCTATGCCGGGCTGGCGCGGCCGGTCATGGTCAATGTCGGCCGCATCGCGGTGGAAAAGAATATCGAGGCCTTTCTCAAGCTGGACCTTCCCGGAACCAAGGTCGTGGTCGGCCACGGTCCGCAGCTTGAGGAGATGCGGGAAAAATATCCGGGCGCGGTGTTTCCCGGCTCGAAATTCGGTGTCGAGCTGACGCGGTATTTCGCCGACGCCGACGTGTTCGTTTTCCCCAGCCTTACTGACACGTTCGGTCTGGTGATTCTGGAGGCGATGGCCTGCGGCACGCCGGTGGCGGCGTTTCCCGCGCACGGCCCGGTGGACATTATTCCCGGCTCCGGCGGCGGCGCGGTGGGCGAGGATCTGGCCGCCGCCGTGCGGGAATGCCTGACGCTCGACCGCGCCGATGCGCGCGCCTATGCCGAGCAATATAGCTGGCGGCGCTGCGCCGAGGAGTTTGTGCGCAATCTGGAGGTTCCGCCGCGCCAGAAGCGGCGGCGTTTCTGGCGGCGGCTGCGCACCATCGGCGGCCATATGCGGCCGCGCCTGCCGATCCGCCTGCGGCGCTGGCTGCGTCTGAAGCCGCCGCGCCAGGGCGCGAACCAGGGCCTTTCGAACCAGATTCAGGAGATCGGCTCCACCCCCGCGTCGCGCGGCCACAATCCGCCCTCCGCCAAACAAGATTAAAGCTGGCGGGAAGCCCGGGAAACGGCGCTCTTTGTCCTCGACTGTCGCCGCCGCGCAAAAAATTGCGCCGGCCGCCGCGTTCGCGGCGACCGGCGCTCAAGTCTGGAGAACAGAACCCCGAAGGGATTGCCTGCTCGTACTACCAGTCGAATTGCAGACGGGTCTGCAGCACTTCCGACGAACCCTTGCCGAAATTGCGGGCCGCGCCGCTGGTCGCGCTGGCGTCGGTGTACTCGACCGCCCAGCGGGTGCGCGATGTCGGGAACCAGCTCGCGCCGATTGTCCAGCTGGTCATCTTGCCCCCCTGGACCAGACCGTCATTCAGATCGGCCCAGTCCAGACGCGCGGCCAGTTGCAGCGCGCCGAAGCCGCCGCGGCCCAGCTGGTTGCGCGGGCTGGTACGGTCGAACGTGCCCCGGTCGCCACGATAGCGGCGATGCTCGCCGGTTACGAACCAGCCGACCTGGAGATGGGCGGCGTCGAAATTGACCGTGCTGCCCGCCGCCGGCCCCGCGGCCGCGTCGGCCCACACCCGGGCGTATTCGCTCTGGAAGTGGAACGGACCAAAACCACCGGCCAGTTCCAGACCCGCCACGATGTCGGAGTCGGCGAACACGCCGGTATCGATCACCCGGTCGGACCGGGCGGTCATCGGGCGCTGACGATAGCGGGACATCCCGTCATACTTGCGGTGCAGGATGGCCGCGCCCAGATGTACGAAGCGCTGGTTGCTGCTGTCCAGAACCGGCGCGAAGGTCAGGCGCGACGAAGCGGCCATGGCCCGGGAACTGACGCGCAGTTCGTTCATCGGATCGCCCTGCATCGCCGTGGTCCAGCTCCAGTTGGAGCCGTTGACCGCCAGCCGCACGCCGAACCGGCGCGACAGGCCGAGCGCGCCCACCACCGAGCCGCGTTCCATGAGCGTGGTGAAACGGCCCGAGGTCAGGTTATCCATCGAGAACGCTTCCTTGAACTGGCCGGCGGTGATGGTCACGCCATCGGCCGCGCGGAAGGAGACGTTCAAATCCTGCGGGTTGATCCCGCTGGTCGAAATCTCGAATTCCGCGGTGGCGCTCATGGCGCCGGCGGAAAGGTCCGCGCCGATACGCAAGGTGCGCCAGTCGTTGTCAGACACGACCGCCGGCTGGTTAGGGCCGGGATAGGAGTGATCGACATCGGCAAAATCATACAAAGCGCGGCCGCGGATCGTAACGGAAAGCCCGGTTCCCGGGGCGGTGAAGGCCGGGATGCCCTGATAAGGGAGATCCCCGATCAGGTTCTGCGCCAAGGCCGGGGTGGACGCCATGCAGAGGATGGCGAGCGAAGCAGCAATACGTTTCACGGTAATTCCCCCTCGATGGACCGGACAGGACCGTCCGGAGTCGCGGGGCTTATGCGCCGGGTTCGTGACGCTTTCGCATCGCCTCTGTGACAGCGCGGTGACAATCCCCAGCGCCATCTTCTTCATACAGGAATGCGCAGCCGGGCGCGCAGGCCGCCCAACGGAGAATCCTCCAGCGTCACGTCGCCGCCATGGCCCCGCGCCACATCGCGGGCGATGGCCAGGCCCAGCCCGACGCCGCGCCGGTTCTGATTCCGGGCCGGGTCGAGCCGGTTGAACGGCAGGAAGGCTTCCTCCCGCCGCTCTGCCGGAATGCCCGGCCCGTTGTCATCGACCAGAATCTCTATCGCGTCCTCATCCCGGCGCACCTGCATCCGCACCTGGCCGCCAAAAGCGGCGGCGTTGTCCAGCAGATTGGCGATGCAGCGGCGCAACGCCGGCGCCCGGACCGGCGCCGCCAGCTCGCCATTGGCGTTGTCCTGCTCCAGCGCGACCCCGGCCCCGCCGCGCGCCGCCGCCTCCGCCGCCATGCGCGCAATCGCCGCGATATCCGCCTGCTCCGGTTCGCCCTCGACCTGACCGCGCGCGAAGGCCAGATATTCGTCCAGCATCTCCTGCATCTCATCCAGATCGCCGCGCGCCCGGTCGCGCCATTCGCCCGCCGGGGCCATGGCCAGGGCCAGTTTCAGCCGTGTCAGCGGCGTGCGCAGATCGTGACTGACGCTGGCCAGCAGCGCGGTGCGCTGCTCCATATGCGCCCGGATGCGGTCCCGCATTTCCAGAAAGGACTGCGCGGCGCGGCGGACCTCGGTGGCGCCGCCGGGCTTGAATCCTTCGCTGTCGCGGCCAAGACCGAACGCCTGCGCCGCGTCGGCAAGCCGCTGCACCGCGCGCACCTGATTTTTGATGAACAGCACGCTGACCAGCGTCAGCAGCACCGAGGCGCCGACAAGCCAGATCAGAAAAATAAAGCCGCTGGGCGCGAACACCCGGTCGCGCTGGACGATGATGCGCAGCACGCCATCCGTCACCGCCACGCGGATATCGATATAGGCGGGATAGCGCGTGGCGTCGAACCAGAACGGGGCTTCCAGATGGCCGTCCAGCGCGCGGCGCAGCGTGCGGTCCAGCGTGGTGAAAAAAGCCGGACGCATGGTCAAAGGCAGGATTTCGCCCGATGCGAAGACGGCGGACACCCGCGTGGTGTCATAGAAATCCGCCGCCGCCTGTTCGAACCCTTCCGGGTTCCGCTCGAACAGGCGCGTGAGATAGGCGACATCGCCGGCCGTGCCTTCGGCCATGCGCGCTGTCACGGTCTGCCAGTGCTGGTCGAAAAACGTATAGACCACCACGACCTGCATGATTGCTACCGGAAGGATGATGATGAGCAGCGTCCGCCGGTAGAGTTTCTTTGGCAGAAAATCCTTCAGGGTCCGGCGCATCAGAGCTGATCTCCGGCATCGCCGGCGGACGCCACCGCTTCTGAATTGGCGGCGATCGCCGTCACTTCTGATTCGGCGGCGTGCGCCGCCAGTCGGTAACCGGCGCCGCGCACGGTCTGTAAATGTACTGGCGCGCGCGGATCGGGCTCGATCTTGCGCCGCAGGCGCGCGACCTGCACATCGACGCTGCGTTCCTCGCCGCCCGATGTGCGCGCCGCCAGCGCTTCGCGCGAGACCGGCTCGCCCGGACGCGCCGCCAGCGCGGTCAGCAGGGCCGCCTCGCCGCCGGTCAGGCGCACCCGCGTCTGGCCGCGGCGCAGCTCCTGAGCGTCCAGATCGTAGGTCCAGCCGCCGAACGCCACGCGCGCGGCGCGTGCGCGCGGCGCGGCGCGGCGCAGGATCGCCTCGATGCGCAACACCAGCTCTTCCGGCTCGAACGGCTTGGCCAGATAATCGTCCGCGCCCAGCGACAGGCCGCGGATGCGGTCGCCCGGATCACCGCGCGCCGTCAGCAGCAGAATTGGCGTCTGCGCCGTCTGACGGATGGCGGCGGTGAGGGAAAATCCGTCCTCGCCCGGCATCATCACGTCCAGCACGATCAGGTCGAAATCCATCATCGCCATCCGGGCGCGGGCTTTGGCCGCGTTGGCGGCCTCGGTGACGCGGAATCCCTGCGCCTTCAGCCAATCGCGCAGCAGACGGCGGATGCCGTCATCGTCATCGACCACCAGAAGGTGACCCCGTTCCCGTTCCGTCTCGCGCGCGCCGTTCATAGCGGTGTTGTAACATTTCCGCCGCCCGCTCCCATCCGTCTGTTTCCGGCATCGTTTCCGGGCCGTTCATCGCGGCGGCGTTCCGCCTCTCCCAGCTCTTTGCCTGGCCGCACTTTCAAAGTGGATCGACTTTTTCTGAAAACGCTTTAGGCAGTCCGCATGATTGACGGTCCGCGCCGCGCGCCCGCCTCTGGCGGTCCCGCCAAACAGCTTGTCGTGTTCGTCCATGGGTATGGCGCCGATGGCGCCGACCTGATCGGCCTGGCCGAGCAATTGGGCGCTGTCCTGCCCGACGCCGAATTTGTGGCGCCCGACGCCCCCGATCCGGTTCCGGAAGTCCCGTCGGGCCGGCAATGGTTTCCGCTCAGCATGCGGGATATGGACGAAATGTCGCGCGGGGCCCGCGCCGCGGCGCCCGCGCTGGACGAGTTTCTGGACGCCGAACTGGCGCGGACCGGGCTTTCCGATGCGAATCTGGCGCTGATCGGGTTCAGCCAGGGGACGATGCTGTCGCTGTTCACCGGACTGCGCCGCAAAGAGGCTCCGGCGCTGATTGTCGGTTTCTCCGGCGGTCTGCCCGACGCTGCTTCGACTGAAGCGGAGCTGCGCTGCAAGCCACCGGTGTTTCTCGCCCATGGCGAGGCCGATACGGTGGTGATGTACACCTCCAGCATCGCCACGGCGCAGGTTCTGGCCGGTCTGGGGCTGGGCGTGGCGGTGCATCTGACGCCGAACCTGCCGCACACGATCGGGCCGGACGCCTTCCGGATCGCCGCCGGCCTCCTGGCGGAGGCGTTCGCCGGCACGCTGCGCCTGCCGCCAGGCGCCCATAAAATAGAGAGCGCGCCGCCAGGCGCCTGAGGCGGTCTTTCGCCTCGCAGAGTCATGGCGCCGACATAAAAGCGTGGCTTTATGTCTCCGCAATCCCGGACGCGAAACCGGTTCCCACTTTCGCTGGAATTGCTCTAAAGTCCGCCGTGCTTGGCGTTGCGAATCGTCCGCCGGGCAGGATTGGGAGGCCGCGTCTTCAGGAGTTGCGCCCCGATATCGTATGCGTCCGCGGGGGCCGCGGAATGCAGGTGATGACCCAACCGCCGCGCGGCTGGCCCTGTCTGGTGCTGAACGCGGACTATCAGCCGCTGTCCTATTATCCGCTGTCGCTCTGGCCCTGGCAGGAGGCGGTCAAGGCTGTGTTCCTGGACCGGGTCAATATTGTCAGCGAATACGACCATCAGATCCATTCGCCCTCGATGGCGATGAACCTGCCCAGCGTAATCGCGCTGAAGGATTTCATTCCGCAGAACCGTTCGCCCGCCTTTACACGGTTCAATGTGTTCCTGCGCGACAGCTTCGCCTGCGTCTATTGCGGCGCGGCGCACGACCTGACGTTCGATCATGTCATGCCACGCTCGAAAGGCGGCCGCACGACCTGGAGCAATATCGTCACCGCCTGCGCACCGTGCAATCTGCGCAAGGGCGGGCGCACCATGCGCGAGGCGAAAATGTTTCCGCGCAGCCCGCCGCGCCCGCCCACCATGCACGAGCTGCAGGGACAGGGCCGGAAATTCCCGCCCAATCACCTGCACGAAAGCTGGATGGATTATCTCTACTGGGATGTGGAGCTGGAGCCGTAGGCCGGCTTACACATCGCGCGGGTCGGCAGAAGTTTCGGCGGCGGGACGCATATCCAGCGCCTGACGCATGAGTTCAATGTCCGCCAGCGCCGTTTCGAAGCCGGACCAGTCATCGTCCTCTGCGATACGCGCCCAGAGCGCGGTGACATCCTCATAGATCATCGTCGCGGGTGCGCCACGTGTGAAATAGAGGTGCTTCAGCCGCTCTGGCCGGTCGGGTTCGTGTGCCGTCAGGAGCGCCCGGAACGCCTCCCACGGCTCGCCCTGATAGAGTTTTGCCTGCGGGCTGTTCGCGCGGCGCGCCTCATCCGCCGGGCCGCCGAACAGGTCGTAGAAGACGCGCTCCCAATCCGCCTGGCTCTGATGCAGGAAATGCAGCAGCGCGCGCAGCATCGCGGCGGAGCGCTCAATCTCCGCGTCCGGCCGGACGCCGAGGCGAGCGCAGAACGCCTCCACCACCGCGCGCTCATAGAGTGGCGCGAAGCGGTCCAGCGCGCCGGCCAGCGCGTCATGGTCATCGCAGGCCAGCGTCAGCGTTTCGGCCAGACGGTGCAGCGCCCACAGCACCGATTCCGGCTGGCGCGCATAGGAATAGAGTCCGGTCTCGTCGAAATAGGCGGCGGTGAAGCCCGGCTCATAGCGCGGCAGGAAACGCCACGGCCCGTAATCGAAGCTCTCGCCGGTCACGTTCAGATTGTCGGTATTGAGAACGCCGTGCACGAAGCCGGCCGCCATCCAGCTCGCGGTCAGCCGCGCATTCGCCGCGACTGCCGCATCCAGCAGAGCGATGGCGCGGGCCTCGCCGCTGGTGTCCGCCAGCGCGGGATAATAGGCGCCGACACAATGATCGATCAGGGCGCGGATTCCCGCCGCCGATTCCTCGAAGGCCTGACGCTGGAACGTGCCGATGCGGACATGCGACCAGCCCAGCCGCGTCAGCACGGACGAACGCGCCGGACTTGGCTCGTCGCCGCGATGCAATTGCTCGCCCGTTTCATAGAGCGCGAAAGGTTTTGAGGTGAGCACGCCCAGCGCCTCCAGACGCTGCGCCGCCAGCACTTCACGCACCCCGCCCTGAAGCGTCAGCCGCCCGTCGGCGGTGCGGCTATATGGCGTGCGGCCCGACCCCTTGGTGGCGAGATCGAGCAGGCGCCCGGCGCGGTCGCGCATCTGCGCGAACAGAAATCCGCGCCCGTCGCCGATCTGCGGGTTGTAGGAGCGGAACTGATGGCCGTGATAGCGCAGGGCCAGCGCGGGACTGAGATTATCGGGAAGAGGCTCGAAGCGCGCGAAATGCGCCTCCCATTGCGCGTCCGTCAGATCGCCGAGCCCGGTTTCCCCCGCCCAGCGCACATTGCGGAAGCGCGGAACGGCCTGCGGAAAATCCGCGGGGGCGACAGGATCGTAAAAGGCGCCGCCCAGCTCCAGAATCCGCGTTTCCGGACGCCATGACGCATCTGGCGCGGCGCGCGCGGAATCGGTCATGCCTCGCCCTGTGCGTATTCGCGCCCATAGCCGCCCATGCGGATCCAGCGCTGTTCTTCCTCCGTCGTCGAACGGCCGAGCACGGCGTTGCGTTCCGGGAAGCGGCCGAACTGCTCGATGATGCGCCGGTGCGCGCGGGCGTGGCGGGCAAATTCGCTGTCCGCGCCGAACGCACCTTCGGTCAGGGCGCAGCAGCGGTTCTGGTCCTCCATATCCTCGGAATGGGTGAAGGGCAGATAGAAGAACACGCGCATCGGCCCGGCCATTTCGCGGTCCTGGCCGGCGTTCGCCGCGCGCAGGGCGACGCCGCGCGCCAGCGGGTCGGCGGCCCAGGACAGCGTCAGGCCGCGCCAGATATTGCGCGGGAACTGGTCGGTCAGGATCAGCAGCGCCAGCGTGCTGCGCGCCGAAACCTCCCAGGGATGCGGCCCCTGCGCCAGCCGGGCGCAGGCGTTGCGCACCGACGCCTCGAACCGCGTAGCGATTTCGGCGTCCAGCGCCGGTCCGCCGCCGAACCAGCCCTCGGGCCCAACTTTCTGCCAGAAATCAAGGATGAGTGCGGGCGGCGCGGATTGCATGATGCGGGTTCTAGCAGCCCGCCGCGCTGTTCCAAGCCCTGCGGACAGGGGGCTTGTGGGCCGCTTAGAGCGTGATCCGTTTGAATTGAATCGGAGATGCAATTCAAACGGATATTGCTCTAATGCGTGGTGACGCCCGCGCGCGGCAGGCGGCCCTTCAGCGCGTCCTCGATCACCGAGCCCAGCGCCCGCCAGGCATGGGCGCGCTTCTCGTCGCCCTGCGCCTCCATCTCGTCCACCGCCTGCGCCGCATAGATGCGCGCCTGTCCGCCATGCCGGTCGACCAGCATCCAGGCGATCTCGGCAAGGTCGGACGGGGTGATGTGGCTGCGCGTCTGCATGGAACGGTCTCCCTGAAGTTCGGGGAGCCGCATTGCAGGGGACGGGCCAGTCTCAACATATTGATTTTGCAGCGATGGATTGCCGTTTTCCTGATCCGGGGGAAGATGGCGCCGGGCAGAAACCGCCGGGCTGCGGGATTTCAGGCGGCGGCGGACATACAGGCACAGGTTTGCGGCGCCGCGCGGTTTGGCCGCCGGGGTCATGAAAGCGAAGGGAAGCGGGGCGCCCGCGGGGACGCGGGTGTCCTGTCCTTGGTACGTGGTGGTGCGTCCCAATGAAC
>JBJHDH010000032.1:0-31359 GCA_050486445.1 Euryhalocaulis sp. | reverse complement strand
GCGTCAAAACCCTGGACTGGAATCGGGACGGAGACGTTCCGGCAAATCCACGCGCGGGGCGCTCTCTGGAACGCACCACTACGTACCAAGGACAGGACACCCGCGTCCCCGCGGGCGCCCCGCTTCCCTCACCGCCGATGCGGCCTGCCGCTGAGGCGTGAAAGTGGTTCATAGCCCGGCGGCGAAACCGCGCGGCGATATTGCCGCATGTCTGAATTTCTGAAAATAAACATGCGCCGCGCAGAAATTGCTGCGCAACAAGCCCTTGGATCTACGATCCGTTCTTGTCACACGCGCGTCAGGCGCCTGTGACCTGTTCGACACAGAAGCGCCTCTGGCGCCGCGATGCGCCCCTTTTTCTGTTGCAACGCACAAGGGCTTTTGCTGCGATGGCGAATGTCGCCGGGAAAATCTCCGGCGATTCCTGTGGGGGATGTAAAAAGCTTTGCTTTCTAAAGAACTTCCAGCATTGCTGCGGTTGCGCGCCCCTGTGCGGACGCAAAAAACCTTGGCGCGTCCCGTCCATCGTCAAAACAGGAATCAAAACAGGCGCGTAGCCGGCGCGCCCCGCCTCGCAGGCGGCCGGTCCGGTATATGCGCAGGGGAGCAAACGTCCTTCGCCCCAGCGAAGGGAGTCATCGTATGAAAGTTTTCAAGCCCTCGCGGCTTATCGTTCTGGCCGCGCTCGCGGCCTGTGCAACCGCCGGGCCCGCGCTGGCCGCGCCGGACCCGGATACCGCCTTCATCCTGAACACCTTCCTGTTCCTGTTCGGCGGCGTGCTGGTGATGTGGATGGCCGCGGGCTTCTGCATGCTGGAGGCCGGCTTTGTGCGTACGCCGCACGTGGCCACGATCTGTCTGAAGAATATCGGCCTCTTTTCCATCGCCGGCATCGCCTACTACCTGATCGGCTACAACCTCATGTACGAGGGCGTGGACGGCGGCTTCTTCGGAATTCCCGGATTGTGGAGCCCCACGGAACTGGCCTCGGACGAGTTGATCGACATCGAGGCCGGCTACGCCGCCACCTCGGACTGGTTCTTCCAGATGGTGTTCGTCGCCACCACCGCGTCCATCGTTTCCGGCGCCGTGGCGGAACGGCCCAAGCCCTTCGCCTTCCTGGCCTTCGTCGCGGTTCTCACGGCCATCATCTACCCGATCCAGGGCGCCTGGAGCTGGGGCGGCGGCTGGCTCGACGAGATGGGCTTCTCCGATTTCGCCGGTTCCACCATCGTCCACTCGGTGGGCGGCTGGGCGGCGCTGGCCGGCCTGCTGCTGCTTGGCCCGCGCATTGGCAAATATGACGAGAACGGGAAACCCGTTCCGCTGCCGGCGTCCAGCGTGCCGCTCGCCACGCTTGGCACCTTCATCCTGTGGCTGGGCTGGTTCGGCTTTAACGGCGCATCGCAGCTCGCGCTCGGCACGGTGCCGGACGCCGTGGCGATCAGCCAGATTTTCGCCAACACCAACATGGCCGCAGCGGGCGGCGTGGTGACGGCGATGGTCCTGGTCAAGCTCCTGCACGGCAAGGTCAATGTCGGCTATGTGCTGAACGGCGCGCTGGCGGGTCTGGTCTCGATCACGGCGGAGCCTCTGACTCCCTCGATCGGTCAGGCCATCATCATTGGCGGCATCGGCGCGTGTATCGCCGTATTCGGCATGATGCTGCTGGAGCGTGTGCGCATCGACGACGTGGTCGGCGCTGTGCCGGTGCACCTGTTCGCCGGGATCTGGGGCACGATGATCGTTCCCTTCACCAATCCCGACGCCAGCTACGCCATTCAGGCGATCAGCATCGCCGCGGTCGGGGCGTTCGTCTTCGTCCTGTCGTTCGCGGTTTGGCTGGTCATCAAGGTCACGATGGGCCTTCGCATGAGGCACGAGGACGAAGTGACCGGCGGCGACCTGTCGGAACTGGGCCACGAAGCCTACCAGATCATGAAAGCGTAACCGTATCCGGAGCGCGGCGCGCCGGAGACGGTGCGCCGCATTCCTTCACCCAAGCGGGCCGGGGGGGAAACCAGAGCGCCGGTCCGTGATTGCAGAAGAGGATAATTGCAAATGAAGAACGTGTTGAAAGTGACCGTCAGCGCGGCCGTCCTGAGCGGCGCCGCCATGATCGCGGTCCCGTCGGCGGCGCAGGCCCAGGAAGTGTCGGCCAATGTCTCGCTTGTTTCCAACTATGTCTATCGCGGCCTGACGCTCAGCGGCGGAACTCCGGCGATCCAGGGCGGCATCGACCTGAATTTCGATACCGGCTTCTATGTCGGCACCTGGGCCTCCTCGATCGACACCATCACCGGTAACGAGATCGAGCTGGACTTCTACATGGGCTATGGCGGCGAGCTGGGCAACGGCCTGGAATTCGACCTCGGCGTGCTGGCCTACACCATGACCGGCGCCGGCCCGGGCACGAGCTGGGACGACACCATCCTGCCGGAACTCTACGCCAGCGTTGGCGGCCCGATCGGCCCGGCGGGCTGGACGCTGAGCGCCGCCTATATTCCTGACATCTGGAACGCGCCGACGGACAATATCTATGTCTCGTTCGGCGTCGATCTGCCGTTCGGCGACAGCCCGTTCTACGGCATGGCCAGCATCGGCTATGAGGATGGCTTCTGGGGCGACGACAAGATCGACTGGATGGTCGGTCTCGGCTTCACCTGGAACATTCTGGACTTCAACCTGTCCTATGTCGGCTCCGACGACGACACGCTCGGGAAGTACGACACCATCCTGTTCGGCGTGACCGCGTCCTTCTAGGAC
This sequence comes from Euryhalocaulis sp., assembly GCA_050486445.1. Taxonomy (GTDB): domain Bacteria; phylum Pseudomonadota; class Alphaproteobacteria; order Caulobacterales; family Maricaulaceae; genus Euryhalocaulis. The sequence goes on along the minus strand of JBJHDH010000032.1, from coordinate 28,593 downwards.
ATCACGCAACAGTCCCTTTCCAGTGGGGGACGGGGATGGACGGCGCCGGCGGGCAACCGCCGGCGCCGTTCGCATTTCGCCGGATCGGCGGCGCATCATACATATGCGGCGGCGCGATACGGCTGACTCCGTGTTCCGTCTTCTCCCAGCGGAACGGCGCGGTGACCAGCTGCCACACCGCCATGACCGCCGCCGCGCTGTGCAGCGGCCAGTAAAACGGCGTCAGCAGCGCCGCCAGAATCAGGCTCCGCTCGCCCGAGACCCGCGCCGCGCGCCATGCGCCAGCCCACATCGCCGCGTATCCGGCGCAGGCCAGCGCCAGCGTCCATATCAGGGCCAGCCGTCCCGTCTCCACCCATCCGGCGAGTACAAGGCCGAGCCAGACCAGCGCCGGTGTGTGCGCCAGCGCCGCGGTCAGCGCGCCGCCCAGCGTCAGCCACAGCGCCGCCGCCTTCATAGGCCCAATCCGGCCTGGCGCGGCGCGCGTATGCACCAGCAGGGTCTGGGCGTAGCCTTTCAGCCAGCGCGATCGCTGGCGCACCCAGGGGGGCAGGCGGCAGGTCGCCTCCTCGCAGGTCGGCGGCGCGATCATGCCGACGCGCCCGCCCGCCGCGGCCAGACGGAATCCCAGATCGGCGTCTTCCGTCACATTATAGGGATCCCAGCCGCCAGCCTGGCGCAGCGCCTTGGTGCGGAAATGATTGCTGGTGCCGCCCAGCGGGATCGGCGCGCCGAGACGCAGCAGCGCCGGCAGCGCCAGATGGAAATGAATCGCGTATTCCAGCGCGAAACAGCGCGTCAGGAAATTTTCGCGCGCATTGTAAAAACGCAGCGGCGCCTGCACGCAGACCAGATCCTCGCCGCCTGACGCAAAGGCGGCGGCGGCAGCGCGCAACTGCATCGGGTGCGGCCGGTCCTCCGCGTCATAGATGGTCAGCAGCGTTCCGCGCGCGAAGGCCAGCGCAAAGCTCATCGCCTTGGGCTTGGTGCGCGGCCCGCCGGCCGGCGTCTCCACAATCTCGAAATGCGCCGGGGCGCAGGCGCGCACAGCCGCCAGCGTTTCCGCGTCATCAGCCTCGATCACCAGCTTCACGTCCAGCAGACGGGCTGGATAGTCCAGCGCGCCGAGCGCGGCCACGATCTGCGGCGCCATGCGCGCCTCGCGATAGAGCGGAACCAGGATCGTATAGACCGGCAGCGGCCCGTGCTCCGCCTCGCGTTCCGGCGGAACGGCTCCCGGCATGGCGGCGTGCGGGCGCGCCGTCAGCGCCGCCCAGAAGCGGAACAGGATCAGGCTGGAAAAGCCGCCCGCCGCCAGCACCGCGCCCGCCAGCATCGTGGCGCCCGGGGCGGCCATCGCCAGCCCTGCGGCAAAGACTGCGAGCCCGGCCAGAACGGCGGCCTGATCGCCATGAAGGCGGCGCGCGGCGGACCAGCGCGGCGCCCGCCGGACCAGACCGTTGACTGCCTCGTCCAGCGCCTGCGCGCGCCGGGAATCCCGCGCCTCCGGCGCGCGCAGCCAGGCCTGCCCGCGCAGAGACTCCACGCCCCCGTCCGCCCCGTCATAAGACACAGCAGGAGACGCAGGCGCACGCATCCGCGCCGCCCTCGCGGAATCAGCCCCAACCACTTCGCCCGCCCCCAATGCCGGACGTTACAGACCATTAACCAGTAAACAGCAGCACGCCGGCAAAGGCGAATCATTCGCCGCACAGGCGAGATCAGTCCGCCGTGAGGGTGCGCCCCTTGACGGCCAGCGCCAGAAATCGCGGCTGATCGGTCTTTTGCGGCCAGTCGAGCAAGAGCGCCGAGGCGGTCGGAAACCCGGCTTTCAGTCCGGCCGCCGCTTCGTCCGGGGCGCCGCTGCTCCGGGCCAGCGCCAGCGCCAGCATCTGCAGGCCAGGATTATGGCCCACCACCGCCAGGCTGATATCCGGCTGCGCCGCCTCCGCCACACAGGCCATGATGGTCTCGGGCGTGGCGTGATAGAGCGCGGGAACGGTCTGCATCCGCCCGCCCAGTATCGGCTGCACCGCCTCCCATGTCTCCACGGTGCGGGCCGAGGGCGAGACCAGGCCGATATCCAGCCGCACGCCCAGCCGGTCCAGCGCCTGCGCCGTCGCCCAGGCGCGGCGGCGGCCCGAAGGCTCCAGCCTGCGGCCAAAATCGCCGGCCTCGTCCACGAATGGCTCGGCCTTGGCGTGGCGGAGCAGAATCAGCCGCACGGACGCCCCTCAATGTTCCACGCCCCGCTTGCGGGGGTTAGGATGAATGACCATCTGGAACAGTCCTTCCCGGCCGCCCGTACAGGAGATGCCCCATGAGTTTGCAGATCGGAGATACCGCCCCGGATTTCGAAGCTGAAACCACCGATGGCCCTATCCGATTCCATGACTGGATCGGCGATCACTGGGTCGTGCTGTTCAGCCATCCGAAGGACTATACTCCTGTCTGCACTACCGAGCTGGGCGCCACGGCGAAGCTGAAAGACGAATTTGCGGCCCGCAATGTCAAGGCGATCGCGGTCTCGGTCGATCCACTGTCCGATCACAAGGGCTGGATCGGCGATATCGAGGAGACCCAGGACTGCGCGGTGAATTTCCCGCTGATCGCGGATCCGGATCTGAATGTCGCCAATCTCTATGGCATGATTCACCCCAACGCCGACGCCAAGGTGACGGTGCGCACGGTGTTCATCATCGACCCGAACAAGAAAATCCGGGCCTTCTTCGCCTATCCGCCCAGCGCCGGGCGCAATTTCAACGAGGTGCTGCGTCTGATCGACAGCCTGCAATTGACCGATCAGTACAAGGTGGCGACGCCGGCCAACTGGCAGGCAGGCGAGGATGTCATCATCGTGCCCAGCGTTTCGGATGAGGACGCGGCGAAACTCTTTCCCAAGGGCTACAAGGCGGTGAAACCCTATCTGCGGGTGACGCCGCAGCCGGGCAAATAGCGGGCGAGGGTAAACCCCGGGGCGGCGCTTCTTGAATCCGGCACTGTGAATCCGGGCCTGAATCTGCTGCGTCTGAATGAAGCGGCGCGGGAGCATCCCTCCCGCGCCGTTTTTATGCCCGGACGTGGAAAGCCTGCTTGACTTTTGTAAATGGTGCTTTACATGGGACTTGGAAAGCTTCCTTTCCAAAGGGGGCCTGCATTTTCTATCGGGAGACCGGGACATGGAACAGAAACTTGGAACGGGCGCGCGGGTCGCGATCCTGGCCGCCGCGCTGATTGTGTTCATTGTGAGCTGGGGCGTGTTCTTCGCCGTCCCGCTGGCGCCGCTGCTGGGTTTCGGCCCGGCGCTGTTCGCCAAAATCCTGGCGGTGATCCTCGCCAGTCAGGCGCTCGGCTGCGCCATCACGCTGGCGCTGACCGGCTCGCCCAAACGCGCCTGGCGCGCGCTCAGCGGCGGGACGGCGTGAAGACGCGCTGCGCAGAAAAGGTCAGGGGAGAGAAACGATGAACACGCTTGGCCATCGCATTGTTTTCACCGTGCTGCTGATCCTGGCGGTCGGCGCGCTGATTGTGACCAGTCATGCCTTTATCCGGGACGTGGATTGGACCGTGCGTGGCGTTCTGATTGCGCTGACGCTTCTGCTCTGGGGCGTCTGGACCGTCTCGTGCCGCGCCATGATGCGCGCGCAAATGCGGGAACAAGGCGGCGACGGTCCGCTTAGCCCGCCGGACGCGGCGCTAATGAATTTCAGCGTGCTTCAGGGCGTCCTCGCTGTCGTCTTTGTCCTCAGCATCCTGATCGGAGGCCGGATCACCGGCGGGCTGGCGTCTCCCTGGACTTGGCTCGGCCCGGCCGTTCCTGTCGCGGTGCTGATCCTCTGGGCGGCGGTGTTCATCCGCGCGGTTCGCGCCGGCGACGAAATGCAACAGACGGTCAATATGCGCGCCATCGCTATCGCCGGGGGCGGGGTGGTGTTCGCCGCTTCGGTCTGGGGGATGTTCGAGACGATGGCAGGCGCGCCGGACTTTCCGGCTTTTCTGCTGCTGCCGGTGTTTTGCGGCGTTTATGGCCTGGCGATGGCCGCGCAGGCAGGGCGCCAGCGATGAAAAACATCCTGCGCGACTTGCGGACCGGGCAGGGCTGGACCCAGGCCGATCTGGCCCTGCGGCTCGGCGTCTCGCGCCAGACCATCAATGCGCTGGAGGCCGGGCGCTACGATCCGTCTCTGCCGCTGGCCTTCAAGATCGCCCGGCTGTTCGAGCGGAGGATCGAGGATATTTTTTCCGATCAGTGACCACCCCCCGGTTGACTTCGCGCCGCGCAGGGCGGATCGCATCCCGCCATGAATGACGAGACCGGACACGACACGCCCGCTTCGCCCGGGGAGACGGGTTCGCCCGACGAAGTGGGCCGCCACCCTCACACGCCGGCCCATGACGCAGGCGCGGCGCGGCTGGACAAGCTGCAAAAGCTGCGCGCGTTGGGCGTGGAGCCTTATCCCTGGCGCTTCGACAAGGACGCGGACGCGGCCGATCTTCAGGCGAAATACGCGGAGCTGCCGGACGATACGGTGACCGGCGATGTGGTGCGCGTCGCCGGCCGGGTGCGGGCCAACCGCAATACCGGCATGTTCATCGACCTGCACGATTCCAGCGGCAAGATTCAGGTCTTCTGCCACAAGGACAATATGTCCGAAGCGGCGCTGGAGATCGTCCGCCTTGTCGATATCGGCGACATGATCGGCGTGACGGGCCGCGTCCGCCGGACAAAGCGCGGCGAGCTGACCGTCAATGCCGAAACGGTGGAGGTGCTGGCCAAGGGCCTGCTGCCGCTGCCGGAGAAATTCCACGGCCTCACCGACCATGAGGCGCGTCTGCGCCAGCGTTATGTCGATCTGATCGTCAATGAAGAGAGCCGCGAGCGTCTGCGCGCGCGCAGCCATATCGTGTCGGCGGTTCGCGAGACACTCACCGGCGCGGGCTTTCTGGAAGTCGAAACGCCGATGCTGCACCCGATCATCGGTGGCGCGGCGGCGCGGCCCTTCGTCACGCATCACAACACGCTGGATATGGAGCTGTTCCTGCGCATCGCGCCGGAACTCTATCTGAAGCGGCTGATCGTCGGCGGGCTTTCCGAGCGCGTGTTCGAGATCAATCGCTCGTTCCGCAACGAGGGCATCTCGACCCGGCACAATCCCGAATTCACGATGCTGGAGGCCTATCAGGCCTATGCCGATTATCACGACATGATGCGGCTGGCCGAGCGCATCATCGCCGCCGCCGCGGCCGCCGCGTCCCCCGGCGACAAAGATGGCCTGCGCGTCAAATATGGCGAACACGAGATTGACCTTTCCGGCCCGTTCCCGGCGCGGCCGATGCACGAACTGGTGCGCGAGGCGTCGGGAATCGACTTTCTCGCCATCGACACGGCGGCGGGCGCGCGTCAGGCGGCGCAGGGCGCGGGCGCGGCGATCACGGGAACCGAATCCTGGGGCGAGGCGATGGAGGCCGCCTTTGCCGCGACGGTTGAGCACACGCTCATCCAGCCGGTGCATGTCACCGATCTGCCCAAGGACATTTCGCCGCTGGCCAAAATCCATCGCGACGACCCGCGCCTGACCGAACGGTTCGAGACCTTCATCAATGGCTGGGAGATCGCCAACGCCTTCTCCGAGCTGACCGACCCCGCCGACCAGTTCGAGCGGTTCGAGGATCAGATGCGCGCGCGCGAGGCCGGCAATGTCGAGGCGGCGATGATGGATCGCGACTATGTCACGGCGCTGGAGATCGGCCTGCCGCCCACCGGTGGGCTCGGCATGGGTATCGACCGGCTGACCATGATCCTGACCGATGCGCCCTCGATCCGTGACGTGATCCTGTTTCCCACCTTGCGGCGCAAAAGCTGAGGGCCGCGTCGCTTCGGACGCGCCCAATTCCGCGGCTGGTCTGAAACGCTAGGAAGGGCGGCTATTTCCGCGAGGCGTCGATGCGCTCGCGCAATTCCTTGCCGGTCTTGAAGAAGGGCACGTGCTTGTCCTTCACCGCCACGGATTCGCCGGTGCGCGGATTGCGCCCCACCCGGGCCGGGCGCGACCGCACCGAAAAGGCGCCAAAGCCGCGCAGCTCCGCCCGGCCGCCTTCAGCCAGCGCGCCCGTGATGGTGTCGAGAATGACCGTGACGGCATTCTCGACATGTTTCTGTGGCAAATGCGGATTCTGGGCCGCAAGCCGCGCAATCAGTTCTGATTTTATCATCCCCGCACCCTTTCAGCCTACAATGCCAAAGGCTTAGCGGGGGCGCAATGCATATGAAGGCCGGTTATCAAAACAATTTTCCCCCGGTGGCGCCGATGCCACCGGGGGAAAATTTCGCTTGGGAGGGGAAGAGCTTAGCTGGCCGCCTTGATGGCTTCGCGGATGTCCCCGACCTTGGCGGACTTCAATACCTCGATTCCTTTGGCCTCGGCGTATTCCAGAAGCTGGGCCTTGGTCATGGAATCCAGGTCCGCCGCCCCGGCTTCGCCGTTGGCCTCGCCCGCGGCCGCCCCGCCCGGGCGTGCGCCCTGTTCGCGCAGCGCCGCGCCCAGAATATCGCCTAGCGAGGCGCCGGAATCGGCCGAGCCGTACTGTTCCACCGCCTCCTTTTCCTCAGCCACTTCCAGCGCCTTGATGGACAGCGAGACCCGCCGCGCGGCGCGGTCCACATTGGTGACGCGGGCGTCGACCTTGTCACCGACGGCGAAGCGTTCCGGACGCTGTTCGGACCGGTCGCGGGAAAGATCAGACTTGCGGATGAAGGCTTTCATCGCAGTGTCGTCGCCGAACGTGACCTCGATGCCGCCGCTGGTGATTTCCGTCACCGTCGCGGTGACGGTGTCGCCTTTTTTCGGTCCATCGCCCTGAAGCGGATCGGCGCCCAGCTGCTTGATCCCCAGGCTGACGCGTTCCTTTTCGGCATCGATCTCAAGCACCTTGGCTTTGACGATATCGCCTTTCTTGTAATCCTTGATCGCCTCGTCGCCCGAGCGGTCCCAGTCGAGATCGCTGAGATGGACCATGCCGTCCAGATCCTCGTCCAGGGCGATGAACACGCCGAATTCGGTAATCGAGCGGACCTCGCCCTCGATCGTGCTGCCGGGGCCATGTTCGGCGGCGAAACGCTCCCACGGATTGGACTGGGTCTGCTTGATGCCGAGCGAGATGCGCCGCTTTTCGGCGTCGACGTCCAGCACCATCACCTCCACCTCCTGCGAGGTAGAGACGATCTTGCCCGGATCGACGTTCTTCTTGGTCCAGCTCATTTCGGAGACATGGACCAGACCCTCAACGCCCGGCTCCAGCTCCACGAAGGCGCCGTAATCGGTGATATTGGTCACCCGGCCAGAGAAGGACGCGCCCACCGGATATTTCGCGCCCACGCCGTCCCACGGATCGGCCTGAAGCTGCTTCATGCCAAGGCTGATGCGCTGGGTCTCCGGGTTGATCTTGATGATCTGGACTTTGACCGTGTCGCCGACATTGACGACCTGGCTCGGGTGATTGACGCGCGACCAGCTCATGTCGGTGACGTGCAGCAGCCCGTCAATACCGCCCAGATCCACGAACGCGCCGTAATCTGTGATGTTCTTCACCACGCCGTCGCGAATCTCGCCCTCGGCTAGCTGGCCGACCAGCTCGGCGCGCTGCTCGGCGCGCGATTCTTCCAGCACGGCGCGGCGCGAAACCACGATATTGCCGCGCGGCCGGTCCATCTTCAGCAGCGCGAAGGGCTGTTCGCGATTCATCAGCGGGCCAACATCGCGCACCGGGCGGATGTCCACCTGGCTGCCGGGCAGGAAGGCGCTGGCTCCGCCCAGATCGACGGTGAAGCCGCCTTTGACGCGGCCGACAATGGCGCCGTTGACCGGCTCACTCTTCTCGAAGCTCTTCTCCAGACGATCCCAGGCCGCCTCGCGCCGCGCCTTGTCACGCGACAGCACGGCCTCGCCCAGCGCATTCTCGATCCGGTCCAGATAGACTTCGACATCGTCGCCGACCGATGGCTGCTCGCCGTCCTCGCCGCCAAACTCGCGCAGCGGCACGCGGCCTTCGGTCTTCAGACCCACATCGACGATCACCGCATCGTTCTCGATCGCGGTGACCCGCCCGGTGATGACGGCGCCTTCCTGGAGCTGGCGCCCGGCGAAGCTGGCTTCCAGCATTTCCGCGAAGTCTTCGCGGGACGGGTTCAGGGACTGGGTATCGGCCACGTTCTGGTTCTCCATTGCGAAATCGGTCCGGAAGCCCCGCCTGCCCTCATGGCCCGGCGGATTCCGGCAAAGGCGGCGCATCGCGCCGCGAAAACTCGGGACATCTCCGGGAAGATCCTGCGGGCCGCCCCCGGCGAACCGTTGGGGTCTTACGCTCCGCGTCCTTGCAGCGCCGCATCCACAATGCGGCGGGCTTCCGCGAACGCGGCCTCTATATCGAGATCGGTGGTGTCCAGCAAGACCGCGTCCCCGGCCGGCACAGCCGGGGCGTCCGCCCGCGTGGCGTCGCGGCGGTCCCGCTCGCGCAACTGGGCCAGCACGGCCTCATAGGAAGCAGGCTCGCCGCGCCCCTCCAGCTCGCGCCAGCGGCGGCGGGCGCGCTCCTCGGCGCTGGCGGTGACCCACAGCTTGGCGTCCGCGTCCGGGCAGATCACCGTGCCGATATCGCGCCCGTCCAGCACCGCGCCGCCGCTCCGCGCTGCGAAGTCCCGCTGCAACGCCAGCAGCGCCCGGCGCACGCCCGGCATGGCGGCCACGAAGGCGGCCGCGGCGCCGGCGGCGGCGCTGCGTAATTCATGCTCGTCGAAAGCGGCGGGGTCCAGCGCGGAGGCGGCGCGCTCCGCCGCCTCCGCGTCGTCCGGCGTCCAGCCCCCCGTCACGGTGTTGCGCGCCAGCGCCGCGCCCACGGCGCGATACAACAGGCCGGTGTCCAGATGCGGCAGACCGTAATGCGCGGCAAGCTGCCTGGCCACCGTGCCCTTGCCAGAGGCGGACGGCCCGTCGACGGCGATGAGGATGCGCCGCATCATGCCGCCGCCCCGCTCATCGCGAAATGTCCGCGCCCAGCGCCGTCATATGCGCGAAAAAATCGGGATAAGAGGTGGCGATCATCGATTCGTCGTCGATGGTCACCTCGTTCCGCGCAGCCAGGCCAAGCACCAGCGCGCTCATGGCGATGCGGTGGTCGTGCCGCGTTTCCACCAGCCCGCCGCCGGGGGCGCGGTTTTCGCCCCGGCCCTCGATCTCCAGCCAGTCTTCGCCGGTCTCGCAGTCCACGCCATTGGCGCGCAGCAGGTCGGCGACGGCCAGCAGCCGGTCGCTCTCTTTCACGCGCAGTTCGGCCAGACCCTCGATCCGCGTCACGCCGTAGGCATTGGCCGCGCACACGGCCAGAATCGGAACTTCGTCGATCATCGCCGGGATGGAAGCTTCCTCCACCAGCACGCCAATGAGAGCGGATGAGCGCACCGTCAGGTCCGCCGGGGCGTCGCCGCTCTCCGCGCCGGGCGGGACGCTCCATTCCAGATCGGCGCCCATGCGCGCCAGCACGCTGAAGAACTCCGTGCGCAGGGGATTGGTCATCACATTGCGGATCGTGACGGCGGAGCCTTCGGTCAGCGCCGCGGCGGCGGCCAGAAAAGCGGCGGAGGACGGGTCGCCCGGCACGCCGATCTTCGCCGCCGTCAGGCGCCCGCCACCCTGCACGGTTATGGCGTTTCCCACGATGTGCGGTGGTGCGCCGAACGCGGCCAGCATCTGCTCCGTATGGTCGCGTGAAGCGGCCGGCTCGCGCACCGTGGTTTCGCCCGCCGCGTTCAGCCCGGCCAGCAGCACCGCCGACTTGATCTGGGCGCTGGCCACCGGGCTGTCATAGGCGATCCCGTCCAGCCCGCCGCCGGTCAGCGTGGCGGGCAGACGCCCGTTCGCGGTGTCGATGCGCGCGCCCATCAGGCGCAGCGGCGCGGCGATTCGCTCCATCGGCCGGGCGCGCAGCGAGGCGTCGCCGTCAAAGCGGGCGGTGAGGGCATAGCCCGCCGCCGCGCCCAGCATCAGCCGGGCGCCGGTGCCGGAATTGCCAAAATCCAGGGGGTCCGCCGGGCTGCGCCAGCCGCCCGCGGGCCCCGTCACGCGCCATTCCCCGGGGTCTGTGCGCTCGACCGCCGCGCCCAGGGCTGCTGCGGCCCGGACCGTGGCCAGAACGTCATCGCCTTCCAGCAGGCCGGTAATGTCCGTCGTCCCCTCAGCCATCGCGCCCATAATCACGGCGCGATGCGACACGCTCTTGTCCGCCGGGGCGCGGACCGCGCCGGAAAGCCCGGTCGACGGGCGCGCCCGTATCGCCGCTGAACGGTGTTGGGTGGTGTGCTGCATCTGGTCCGCGCGGGAGAATTTGGGGTTTTGACAGCGGCCCGCGATCATGGCAAGCGACGCGCCTTCAATTGAATTGCAGAGGGTTGGCGATGCCCGGTCCCGGTCTTGGCGAAAAACAGGTCTGCCCGGAATGTGGGGCGAAATTCTACGACTTGAACAAGCGTCCGGCGGAATGCCCCAAATGTCAGGCGACGTTCGATCCGGACGCGCTGAAGTCCGATCTGTTCCGTCAGCGCCCCACACGGGAAAAGCCGCCCAAGCCGGTCCCGGAGGATAGCGCCGAAGAGGACGAAGAGGCGGATGATTCCGAAGCCGAGACCGAGGAGGAATTCGAGGACGAGGAAGAAGAGACGCTCGAAGGCGATGACGATGCGGACACGGTTCCGCTCGCTGACGACGACGACGACGACGACGAAGAGGCTGACGATCCGGAGGCGGCCGGGTTCTCGACCAGCGATGGTGATGACGAGGATGACCTGGTCCTCGACGACGATGACGACGATGTCGAAGTCGACGATGACGACGCCGATATCGGGCTTGAGGACGACGAGGACGACGATCTCGGCCTGGGCGGCGATGAGGACGAGGAGCGGTAGATAAAGGCGACGCGTCCGGTCCGGAGCAGGTCCGGCCGGTCCGCACAGGCTTCTGTTCGAACAGGCTTGATCGCGGCGCGCTGCGTCCCTAGTTTCCGCGCCTTCCCGCCGGGGGCCCCAATCCCCCGGCGCGTAGATGGGGCCATAGCTCAGTTGGGAGAGCGCTTGAATGGCATTCAAGAGGTCGGCGGTTCGATTCCGCCTGGCTCCACCAGCCTCCGCTCGCTAGCGCGAGCTTCGGGCAGCAGGTCACGAAAGTGGACTGACAACCGAAGGCGATCGGGCGCGGACACAACCCCCTGAATACCCATCCGGAAAACCGGGCCTCTGGCGGCTTGCAAGACCGGCGCGGCTCCCCATCTAAAATTCAACAGAACGCGCCGGACTGGCGCCGATACGGGCCAGTACGGGCGAAAGCGCCTGAAAGGGGCTTGAGATGATGGATGAGCTGCATAAAGCCGGGATCACCGGCCACACACCGAAACCGCTGAGCGAAGCGGAATTCGCCGCGCTGGGCGCTCCGGCGCTGGTCTATCTCCGCACGCTCACCGCTGATGATCTGGTCGCCGAGATTCCCGAGGCGAAAAGCGAGATCGACGCCAGTGGCTTGTATTACGCGCTGCACGGCGCCGACGGACGGCGGCTGGCGGTGTTCGCAAATCGCGATGAGGCGCTGGCCACGGCGCTAGCCAACGACGCACACCCTGTCAGCCTGCACTAGGCGGGGCGGCGGCGAAGCAGAAAGGACGGTCTCCAGGGGCCGCCCTTGCCGTTTCTGGAAGAGGAAAGAGGGAAGGTGATCCATGAGCGAAACAGCCGCCCCCGTAATCCGAGACAATCCGGACGCCTCGCGATACGAGGCAGAACTGGACGGCCATGTCGCCGTCGTCGATTACAATCTCATCGAAGGGGGGATCATCATCGCCCATACCGGGGTTCCCAAATCCATCGAGGGACGCGGCGCCGCCGGCGCGTTGTTCCGCGCTGTGCTGGACCGGGCGCGCGCCGAAGGCTGGCGGGTGGTTCCGGTCTGCCCTGTCTTCGCGCTATGGCTCAAACGCCATCCCGAAGCCCATGATCTGATCGATCCCGGCTTCCGCCGTTCTCTGGGACTGACGCCGCAATAGGCCGCCCCCCAAGTAAGGCTGAAAGAATCAGGCCGCGTCGCGGTCCGGGTCTTCGGCGAGCAGCGCATAGGCGGCGGAACCTGAATGGGTCTCGCGCAGACGCTGGCGCACATCTTCCCGCCGGAACAGGCGCGACACGCGCGCCAGAGCCTTCAAATGCTCGGCCCCGGCCTCTTCAGGCGCCAGCAGCAGAAACATCAGATCCACCGGCTCGTCGTCGATGGATTCGTATTCGATCGGCGTCTCCAGCCGTGCGAACCAGCCGCGCACGCCGTTCAGTCCGGCCACGCGCGCATGCGGGATGGCTACGCCGCCGCCCACGCCCGTTGAGCCCAGGCGCTCGCGCTCCAGCACTGCCTCGAACAGATCGTGCGCGTCCAGGCCCGCGTCCTTCGCGGCGCGCTCGCAGATTTTCTGCAAGGCCAGCTTTTTGCCAGGGGCGCGCAGGTCCGGGATGACCGCGTCGGCTGTCAGGATATCGGAAAGAGTCATGAGCGTGATTCGTCCGGCGTTTCAGCGTGGGGCGTCACGAATTCGGCTTTTCAGCCGGCTTGGCCCGACCGTTTCGGGTCGATCCAGCCTATATGCCCGTCAGGGCGGCGGTACACGACGTTCAGCTCGCCATGCGCGGCGTTGCGGAACAGCAGAAAAGGCGAGTCGGTCAAATCCATCTCCTGCACCGCGCCGCCCACCGGCATCACCTGAAGCTCTCCAGTGGTCTCGGCGATAATGACCGGCGCAGCGCCATTGGCCGCGTCCAAGTCTTCCCCGCCGTCTTCGTGCCCGCCTGTGTCAGTATCGCCGGATTCCGTCCGTTCGATGACATAGAGGCCGGTTTCCTCATACCGCGCGGCTCTGCTGTTCGCCGCATTGTGATCTTTTAGCCGGCGGCCATAGCGGCGCAACCGCGTGTCCAGCCGGTCCAGCATCTCGTCTGCGGCGGCATAGCCGTCCTCCGCTTCGCCGCGCGCATTCAGCATCGCGCCAGAGGGCAGATGCAAGGAACAGTCCACGCGGAAGAAGGCACGCCCCGCGCGGGAAATCGACACCAGCGCCTCGCCCGGCCGGTGAAAATATTTCTCCACGCTGTCTGTGACCCGCCCGGCGATACGCTCCTTCAGCGCATCCGAAAGCTCAACGCCCTTGCCGACAATATGTACGCGCATGGATACGTCTTCCTGAAGCTCGCTCCCGCGTCGGGAGAGCATAGACCGTCCAGATGGCAGATTGAACCGTTCAGGTGCGCCCCGTCCACAAGCGGCGCGCGAACCTAGTGCGGATTGCGCCCAAGTCAATCCGGGGCGGCAGGATCGCCGGAGGGAGCGCGGAAAGCGGGCCTAGGCCGGGCCGGGGCCTCTCAGGCGCTGTGTTTCAACATCCGGCGGCGCTGGACCGAGGAGGGCACGCCCATCGCCTCGCGGTATTTGGCGACGGTGCGCCGGGCGATATCGACGCCCGCCTCGCACAGCAGTTCGACGATGCGGTCATCGGAAAGGACGTTTTCGCCCTCACCGTCGATCATGGTCTTGATACGGTGGCGTACGGCTTCGGCCGAATGCGCCTCGCCACCTTCGGATGAAGCGATGGCCGAGGTGAAGAAATATTTCAGCTCGAACAGACCGCGCGGCGTGGCTGCGTATTTATTCGATGTAACGCGGCTGACCGTCGATTCGTGCATGTCGATGGCGTCGGCCACGGTCTTCAGGTTCAGCGGCCGCAAATGGTCCACGCCGTGGGCGAGGAAGGCGTCCTGCTGCTTCACGATCTCGGTCGCCACTTTCAGAATCGTGCGCGCGCGCTGATCCAGGCTCTTCACCAGCCAGGAGGCGTTCTGGTGGCATTCAGAGATGAATTCGCGCTCCTTCGCCGAACAATGCGCCGCGCTGATCTCCGCGTAATAGCGCGAATTGATCAGCACGCGCGGCAGCGTGTCGGAATTCAGTTCCACGGCCCAGCCGCCGCCGGGCCGCTCGCGGATAATTACGTCGGGCTGGATCGGAGCCGCGTCCTCGCCGCCAAAGGCCTGGCCCGGCTTGGGCGTAAGCTGGCGCAGTTCGGCAATCATTTCGTTCAGGTCTTCGCCATCGACGCCGCACGCTTCTTTCAGCCGCGGATAGTCATGGCGGGCCAGCAACTCCAGATGATCGACCAGCGCCGCCATGGCGGGGTCATAGCGGTTGCGCTCGCACAATTGCAGCGCCAGGCATTCCTGAAGCGATCGCGCCATCACGCCGGTCGGCTCGAATCCCTGTAGCGTGGTCAATACGCGCTCCACATCCTCGACCGTAGCGCCGAGCTGCTGGGCGCACTGCTCGGTGGAAGCGCGCAGATAGCCGTCATCTTCCGCCTGTTCGATCAGATACGCGCCGATCATCCGGTCGCGCGGCGCCAGTCCTGCGATGGCGAGCTGGTCCAGCAGGTGTTCGCGCAATGTGCGGGCATGGCCGGGCGTATTGTCCTCGTCCGGCGGGCCGTCATAGCCGGATTTTCCGGACCCCGCCTGCGACCAGTCGGTCCCGGCGCCGACGGCGTGCTTGTCCGCGACCGCCTCGTCGGGGTGCAGACTGTCGGAATCGGCGTCCATCGCTGTCTCGGCGGCGGTGTTGGCGCGATCATCGGAAATCTCGATCTCCACCGGATCGGTGGCGGAGGCGTCAGCGGCGAGGGTTTCTGGCTCTTGCCCGCGGCGCTCGACAGGATCTTCCTCCCGCTCCAGCAGCGGGTTGCGCTCCAGCTCGGCTTCCACGAACTCGGCGAGTTCGAGATTGGACAATTGCAGAAGCTTGATCGCCTGCTGCAATTGCGGGGTCATGACCAGGGCCTGGCCCTGTTTGATCTGAAGCCGTTGCGCGAGCGCCATGTCGGGTCCGGTCCCTGCTTTCCTCCGCGCAACGCCCCGCCTGAGCGGGCTGGCGCGTAACTTGCAAGGTTAAGCTAGACCCAATCTCTTAATGAAAACTGTCGCCGAGATAGAGCCGGCGGACATCGGGGTTGGAGCGGATCTCCGCCGGGCTGCCTTCGAACAGCACCTCGCCATCATAGATGATCGAGGCGCGGTCGATAATCTCCAGCGTCTCGCGCACATTATGATCGGTGATGAGAATCCCGATGCCGCGCTGCTTCAAAAAGCGGATCAGCTCGCGAATGTCGGAAATGGCCAGCGGGTCGATGCCGGCGAATGGCTCGTCCAGCAGGATAAAGGACGGGCGCGTGGCAAGCGCGCGGGCAATTTCCACCCGCCGCCGTTCGCCGCCCGAAAGCGCCAGCGCCGAGGCCGTGCGCAGATGTTCGATATGCAGCTCTTCCAGCAGGCCGTCGACGATTTCGCGCCGCTTCTCGCGGCTGCGCTCGTTCAGCTCGACTACCCCCATGATGTTCTGCTCAACTGTCAGGCCGCGAAAGATCGAGGCCTCCTGCGGCAGATAGCCGACGCCCAGCCGCGCCCGCTGATACATCGGCAGGCGCGTGATGTCCTGGCTGTCCAGCATGATCTTGCCGTCATCGGCCGCGACCAGACCCGTAATCATGTAGAAGCAGGTGGTCTTGCCGGCGCCGTTGGGGCCGAGCAGGCCGGCCACCTCGCCGCGCTTCAGATTCAGGTCCACGCCCTTCACCACCATGCGGCGGCCGTAATGTTTTTTCAGCCCACGAACCTCCAGCCCCGCTTCGCTGGCGGACGGCGGTTCCACGCCAGTTGGTTTCGTATCCAGGGTCTCGGTCATTCCGTTTCGCCGCCGCCGGTATGGATCACCGTGCGCACGCGCGCAGGGCGTGCGGCGCTGGCCGGCGCCTGGCCGGCACGCACCTGAACGTCATTGGTGGTCAGATTCAGCACCATCTCCTCGCCGGTCATCACATTGCGGCCCTGCTGCACCACCACCCGGCCGGTCATGGTCACCGTATCGGTCTCTATGTCGTAACGGCCGTGATCGGCCACCGCGACCTGTTCCGGCGTGACGTAATAGACATTCCCGATGGCGATGGCATGGGTCAGCGCGCCAAGGCCCAGGCCATCTTCTCCGGCGGGCTGGTCCGTCCTGTCGAAATACAGTTCCAGCCGGTCGGCGCGAAGCTGGGCCTCGTCCTGCACGGCGTCGACCCGTCCCGCATAGACCGCCAGGCCCTCGTCGTTGAAGACGTCCAGCGTCTCGGCCTCGATCACGATGGGCCCGCCGCCGGGGCTGATCTGAGCCAGCACCGCGTCCGGCGTGGCGAATGCTCCCGCCGCCATCACCAGCAATGCCGGGCGGATTGCGCTAGAGATAGTCACTCGCCGGAATCCTCTGCCTGTCTCCCGTCCTCATACAGGACGGTTCGCACATTACCTTCGAAATGCAAGACGGCGCCGTCCTGCACATACCGCCAGCGATCGGCGGACAGCGTACCGAGCGGTCCTTCCCCCTCGACCCGCTCGTCGCCCTCGGCGCGGCGCTCGTCCACAAAGATGCGCGCCATGCTGGTGCGGAATACATAACCGGTCCGGGTCTCCAGATCGACACTGGCATAAAGCTCCAGAACCCTGGCGTCGGAATCATAGACGCCCCGGAGCGCCTGCACCCGCGCCCGGCCTTCATTGACGGCCGCATCCTGCAAGCCGTCATAGAAGCTGGGCGCCTCCAGTTCGGTGACATTGGCGCCGCCCTCCGGCCGGCGGATCGCGGTACGGGCCAGCACCTCGAAGGGCCGGCCTTCGGTATCGCGCCCGGTGAAGCGCGGGCTGGTCATGCGCACCACCCCGGCCTCGCCGTCCTCCGCCGGGGCTGGTTCCGGCCCCGCAGGCCCGCCCGCCGGACGCAGTGTAAGCCAGGCGACTGGCAGCGCGATGGCGGCGATGGCGATAAAAAATCCGATCCGCACGAAGCGCGCCAGCCGGGCGCTGCGCTGTGCGCCCGCCAGCGTGGCGGCCCGTTTTGGCCCCCATTCCAGATGGCGCGCGCCAGTGGTTTTTGTCTCTCCCGGCTGAGTCATCGGCGGTCAGGCATGGGCGAAAATATCGGCATCGCCCCATCCGGCCAGATCCAGCCGCGCGCGAACGGGCAGAAACGCGAAACAGGCCATCGCCAGCTCCATCCGCCCCTCCCGTTCCAGCATAGTGGAAAGCCGCTCGCGCAAAATATGCAGATGCAGAACGTCGGAGGCGGCGTAATCAAGCTGTTCGGGCGACAGCATGGCTGCGCCCCAGTCGCTGCTCTGCTGCTGCTTGCTGATCTCGATACCTGCCAGTTCGCGCGCCAGATCCTTCAGCCCGTGCCGGTCGGTATAGGTGCGCGCCAGTTTCGATGCGATCTTGGTGCAGAAGACGGGCGCGGTTTCCACGCCCAGATGTTTTTTCAGCATTGCCAGATCGAACCGGGCGAAGTGAAAAATCTTCTCCACTCCGGGATCGGCCAGCAGCGCCACAAGATTTGGCGCGTGATACGCGGCGCGGTCCAGCCGCACGATATGGGCGTCTCCGTCCCCGCCGGACAGCTGAACCAGGCACAGCGCGTCGCGGCCAAGCGAAAGGCCCATCGTCTCGGTATCCACGGCCACGGCGCCGCCGCGCCCCAGCCCGTGATCGGCTGGCAGGTCGGCTTCGTGAAAATGCACAGTCATGAGACCAGCCCCGGGTTAAGCCAGGCCAGCTTAGAGCGCGCCCCCGCCCCCGGCGCAAGGGCGCGGCGGGGCAGGCTTTTCCACAACTGACCGTCCCTTCCGCTGGGTCCGGCGCTTTTCCGAATCGGTCTCCTGCGCCAGTGTGAGGGCGGAAGGGGCGCGATGCCGGATTTCTCTTACGAGCGGCGCTGCGGGGCCGATCCGGTCTGCGGCGTGGACGAGGCGGGCCGGGGACCGCTGGCGGGGCCTGTGGTGGCCGCCGCAGTGATCTTCCCGGACCGCCGCCGCCGCCCCTATCTGCTTGATGATTCCAAGCTGCTCTCTCCTGAAGCGCGGGAGAATCTCTATGTCCGAATCATGCAGACCGCGATTGTCGGCGTCGGCCTGTGCGACCACGAAGAGATCGACATCTACAATATCTATCACGCCAGCCTGCACGCGATGGCGCGCGCCGTCGCCGCGCTGCCGGTCGCGCCGTCCCATGCGCTGATCGACGGCAATGCCGCGCCGGCGCTGAATTGCCGGGGCGAGACCATTGTCGGCGGCGACGGCAAGTCCGCCTCCATCGCCGCCGCCTCCATTATCGCCAAAGTCACGCGCGACCGCATGATGGTCCAGATGGATGCGCTCTATCCTGGATATGGCTTCGCATCGCACAAGGGCTATCCCAGCCCGGCGCACAAACAGGCGATTCGGGCGCTGGGCCCGTGCCCGATCCATCGCCGTTCCTTCCGCTTCGTCGCGGAGCATCTGCATCTGGCAAATGTGAGGGCGGCCTGATCCTGTCCGCTAAGGCTTTTCCAGCCGCACGTTCGCCAGTTCCAGCCCGCCGCGCGTCCTGTAACTGTCCCGGCCCGTGACGCAAGCGCTCGTGATCGTGGTCATGGTGCTCCCCCGAGCTTTCTAGCGGCGAGCGGGATATCGGCCAATCGGGGCGCATCACGCCTAGTTAACCGCGCGCTAACCACGTTTTTTAGACCTCCGTTCACCGAAGCAGCCAAGTCTTCGTCCCGGGCACAGAATCGCAAAACGGGGCTTGGGGACGATGGCGGACCTGCCGCTGGACCGGATCATTGAGGGTGACTGCGTGGAGTTGATGCGCGCGCTGCCGGACGGCTGCGTCGATCTCATCTTCGCCGACCCGCCCTATAATCTTCAGCTTGGCGGCGACCTGCACCGGCCGGACAATTCCCGTGTCGACGCGGTCGATGACGAATGGGATCAGATCGGCGATTTTGACGATTACGACCTGTTTTCCTGGGCCTGGCTCGATGAGGCGCGCCGCGTGCTGAAAGACGATGGCGCGATCTGGGTGATCGGCTCGTATCACAACATCTTCCGCGTCGGCTCCATTCTTCAGGATTCCGGGTTCTGGATTCTGAACGATGTCATCTGGCGCAAGACCAATCCGATGCCGAACTTCAAAGGCACGCGCTTCACCAATGCGCACGAGACGCTGATCTGGGCGGCCAAGCACAAGGAAAGCCGCCCCACCTTCAACTACGCGGCGATGAAAATGCTGAACGACGGCGTGCAGATGCGCTCTGACTGGACGCTGCCGATCTGCGGCGGGCACGAGCGGCTGCGCGATGAGGACGGCGTAAAGGCGCATCCGACGCAAAAGCCGGAAGCGCTGCTGCACCGCGTGATCCTCGCCTCCACCAATCCCGGCGATGTGGTGCTGGACCCGTTCTTCGGCACCGGCACCTCGGGCGCGGTGGCCAGGCGGCTCGGCCGCCGCTTCATCGGATTGGAGCGTGACCCCGATTATTGCGCCGTGGCGCGTGAGCGGATTTCCAAAATCGCGCCGCCGGCGGAGGAGGATGTCGAGGTGACGCAGGGCGGCCGGGCGCTGCCGCGCGTCGCGTTCGGCGCCATTGTCGAGCGCGGCCTGCTCAGCGCCGGCGACAAGCTGGTCAGCCCGGACGGGCGGCATGTGGCGCGTATCCGCGCCGACGGCTCCATCGTGGCGGACGACCAGACTGGCTCGATCCATCAGGTTGGCGCGCATGTGCAGAAGGCGCCGGCCTGCAATGGCTGGACCTTCTGGCATTTCCAGACCGACCGGGGCCTGGCGCCCATCGACGTGCTGCGTGCCAAGGTGCGCGAGGATATGGCCTGAGCCGCATCACGCGCGCGGCGTCATAAAGCGCAGAATCTGTCTCAGGCGCGCCGCCGCGATGCGGGCCTCGTCCGCCTGCGCCGCATCGCCCATCCAGACCCAGACGCGGCCATATTTCTCCATAGCGGGCCAGGCCTGCGCGCGGCGCCCGTCGTCGATGGCGTGGCTATAGACGCCGGTGACCTTGCCGGAGGGATCGTATTCCAGCCCGTGATAGCGGCATTGCAGCCGCCCGCGCTCGCAGCGCCCGGTCGAAAGCGGCAGCGGCATGTGCGCGCAGCGGTCGGTGAAGGCGACGGGCCGCCCGTCCTCCGCGCGCCACAGCGCCAGCGCCGCGCCACCCACGCTCGCGGCAAGGGGCGCATCCGCGCCCAGCACCTTCGCGCGGCAGGCGGCGCGCCACATATTCTTGCTGCGTGGCATCTTCTTGCTGCGCGGCATCGGAGAAAATCAGGCGGCGGCCTCGCCGCCTTCGCCTGGCGCCTCTGACGCGGCGGGACGTTCGGCGCGGCGCATTTTCGCGACAAGCTGGTTATACATCACTACTGGCCGGTCGCCGGCGGTTGGCATGATGCGCGGCTCCGGCGTGGCGTCGAGCACTATTTGCTGACCCTCGATCATGCGCTGGTCCTCGGCGAAGGCCTGTTTCGCCACGCCCATCAGGAAATCGCGCACAGTCTCATCGCCGACGCTGGAATGCGGGCCCCAGCTATAAAAATAGCGCGCGGTGCGCGCACCGGTAGGCGTCACCGCCTGACAGGTGAAGGCGTCGAACAGCGGCTTCACATCTTCGCCGGGCGCCTTGTAGTCGCAGGCTTTCGCCGTGCCCAGCGGATAGATGGTGTTGCGCAGCAGGAAGATGCCCGGAACCAGAAAATCATAGGTGGTCCAGGGGTCGACCCGGCCGCCGCCGCCGCCCGCCATATTGGGCTGGTCCTCCAGCCACATTTCATAGCGGATGCCGCGCGGCAGCGCCGTCATGTTCGGCGTGTGCTTGGCCCAGTGCTCCGTCGTGCCGAATGTCTCGGGATGCACATAGGACAGATGGCTGAGGTCGATCAGGTTGTCGCAGATCAGCCGCGCCTCGGATTTGTAGTCCAGAATGCCGGTTCCCAGCAGCCAGCCATTCTCCGGGTTCAGCGGCCATGCGTCCGGGATCGGCGTCTCATCGGCTTGGGCCGGGTCGCCCATCCACACCCAGATCCAGCCATGACGCTCCATCGCTGGAAAGGCGCGCACCCGTGCCTGCGGCGGGATCATGTCCTGGCTGGGAATCTCGATGCATTTGCCGGTCCGGTCGAACAGCAGGCCGTGATACATGCAGCGCAGGGCGGCGCCCTCGCAGCGGCCAAGCGACAGCGGCGCCAGCCGGTGCACGCAGCGATCCTCGAACGCGACCGGATCGCCCGCATCGGTGCGCCACAGAACCAGATTCTGGTCCAGCACGGTGAAGGCGAGCGGCTTCTCATGCGTCAGCTCGCTGGCCCAGGCGCACACATACCAAGCGTTCCGGACGTAGTAATCCAGATTATCCAGGCTCATCGGCTCTCCCTGATGCCCGCGCAGGGAAACTTCCCCGAGGCGCCCGCGCTTGTCAAAGTCCGTGATGATCGAGCCGTCTCACCAGTGCGGCGGCTTGGTCTGCTCTATCGCGGGGGCGGCCTGTTCCTCCAGCGCCAGAAAACGGGCGGTCAGCGCGTCGAGCTTTTTCCGCATCTGTTCGATCATGCGCCATTGTTCGGCGATCTGGCCGGACATTTCCTCGATGGTCCGCTCCTGTTCGGCGGCGCGCATCTCAAGACTGGTGAGGCGGTTGCTGGTCATGGTTCGCTCTTTCCGCGTTCCCGCCGAATGCCCGATAGCGCGCCGCCCGTCAAAGCCGGGGCCTCTGACGGCCGTTTCCCCCGCGTCCGTCCGGGCCTAAGCTCTTCGCTCGGTTTTATGCCGGAGCGGCGATGCTGGAGCAGGGCGTCATTGCGCTGGTCACATTCCTGGTGGTGATCGACCCGCTGGGCGTCGCGCCGGTTTTCGCCGCGCTGACCGAAGGCGAGGATGCCCGCTGGCGTCGCCGCATGGCGGTGAAATCCGTGCTGATCGCCGCCGCGATCCTGCTCGGTTTCGCTGTGCTCGGCGGGCCGTTGCTCGCCATCATGCATGTCTCGATCGACGCCTTCCGCCTCGCCGGCGGCGTGCTGCTGTTCCTGATCGCACTGGAAATGGTGTTCGAGCGCCGCCCCCGAAGGCGGGAGCGGCAGGCCAGGGCGGCGCAGCAGGAGCGGGCGGAGGCCCACCCAGAGCATGAAGGGCCGGAGGATGTCTCCGTCTTTCCGCTGGGCTTGCCGCTGCTGGCCGGGCCAGGCGCCATCGCCACCGTGCTGCTGATGATGACCGACGCGGCGCTCAGCCCGGCGCAAAAGGCGGTGTCGCTGGGCGCGGCGGCGCTGGTGCTGGCCTTATGCCTCGCTGCTTTCCTCGCCGCCGGGCATCTGATGCGCCTGATCGGCCCCACGGCGGCGCACGCCATCACTCGCGTGCTTGGCGTCATCCTCGCCGCGCTCGCCGCGCAATTCATCCTCGACGCGTTGCAGCATACAATCTCGGCCGGCGTGGCCTGACGGGATGCTGCCGGGAACCCTAACGTCCGCGCCCGCTCTTTGTCCTATCCCCCTATATCCCATTCATGGCCATCGCGGCGATCTTCCGGCCAAGGCCGGGCAAAGCGTAATCCTCCAGGCGCCGCGTATCGGCCCAGATTTCGTCCGCGCCCGGCTGGAAATCCGGTGGCGCGGCGGCGCACAGAATGTCGAGCGTCAGCGCGAAATGGGTGAAGACATGGCGCACCTGTCCGGGCGCGGCCTGCCAGTCCGCGGCGGCGGGCGCGTGCTGGCGCGCCTCGTCCGCGCTCCAGGATTCTTCGCGCCAAAGGGTGGCGGGCGGCAGCATCATGCCGCCCAGCAGGCCGCGCGGCGGGTTACGGCGCAGCAGCACATCATCGCCGCGCGTCAGCCAGAAGGCGGCGCCGTGGCGTTCGGGCCGCGCTTTTTTCGGCGCCTTCACCGGGAACGCTTCCGGCTCGCGTGAGGCAAATCCCCGGCATTCTGCGCGCAGCGGGCACAGCATACAGAGCGGCGCTTTCGGGCGGCAGAGTCCCGCGCCCAGATCCATCAGCGCCTGGGCGAAATCGCCGGGCCGTTCGCCCTCGCCCCAGCCCCTCGCCGCCGCCTTGATCGCGGTTTTGCCTTTGGGCAGCGGCGTTGCGATGCCCTCCACGCGGGCGATCACGCGCTCGATATTGGCGTCCACCGGCAGGACCGGCGCCTCGAAGGCGATGGCCGCCACCGCCGCCGCCGTATAATCGCCAATTCCCGGCAGAACGCGCAGCGCCTCGCGATCTTCCGGGAAACCGCCCATTCCGGCCACGGCTCGGGCGCAGGCGTGCAGATTGCGGGCGCGGGCGTAATAGCCAAGACCGGCCCATTCGGTCAGCACCGCGTCCAGATCGGCGGCGGCCAGCGCCGCCACATCCGGCCATTTCGCCAGAAAGCGCGGGAAGCGCTCCGCCACAAAGGCCACCGTGGTCTGTTGCAGCATGATTTCCGACAGCCAGACTCGATAGGGGTCTGGCCGCGTCAGGCTTTCCCCGTCTTTGGCCACGCCCCTGCGGGGGAGCGTCCGCCAAGGCAGGTCGCGGGCGTTGGCGTCATACCAGCGCAGCACGCCGTTGCGCGCCTTTTGAGACAGCGCCCCTTGGGAACGCAGCTGTGGAGGAAGGCCAGGTTGCATGGGCTTTCTACTGGACGCGGACGGGGCGGCGCGCAAATCTCCGCCGCGATGGCCCCGATCCGCCCGCCCTCTTTCAGCCGCGACGCGCAGGCCCGTCTGGCCGGAGCCAGCGCCCGTCCGGCGATCCGCCCCGCCCCGCGCGCGGGCCTCGCCGCCGGCAAGGTGCTGCGCCCCATGGCGCGCCGGTTCGGCCCCTCGCTGGCGGAGCTGACAGACCGCTGGCCGGAGATCGCGGGCGAGCGCCTGGCCCTGCTGGCCCGGCCGCTGCGCCTTTCCCCGGGGCGGGAGGGGGCGGTGCTGACCCTGCTGGCGCGCGGCCCGGCGGCGGCGCTGGTCCAGGCCGAATCGGCCCGGATTATCGAGCGCGCCAATCTTTATTGTGGCGCGGGGACGGTGGCCCGGCTCAATGTGCGTCAGGGGCCGCTGCATGAGCGTCCCGCCGCGCCGGCCGCGTCGCCGCGTCAGGGGCCGTCCCGGGCTCCGCGCGGGCTTTCCCCCTCCGAAACACAAGCGATACAGGCCCATGCCGAGCAGGCCCGGTCTCCGGCCTTGCGGGCGGCGCTGGAGCGGCTCGGCCGCGCCGTGCTGTCCCGGGCGCCTTGATCTGCTTGCCGTAAGCCTCAGAATCAACGGAATATTAGCGATCATCAGGAACGCGCCCATGACAGCCTCTCGAATCATTTTCGCCCTGCTTGCGCCGGCGGCGCTGCTGCTGGCCGCCTGCGGTCCGGGCGCTGGCGGGTCCGGCGGCGTGTCGGCGGAAGACCGCACGCTTGGCGATCCGGAGGCGCCGGTGACGGTGATCGAATACGCCTCCATCACCTGCCCGGTGTGCAAAAGCTGGCACGACGATGTCTGGCCGGAGGTTCGCACCCTGATTGACGCCGGCCAGATCTATTTTGTGTTCCGCGAATTGCCGACCGCCCCGGCCGACGTTTCCATGGCCGGGTTCCTGATCGCGCGCTGCGTGCCGGAGTCCCGCTATTTCAGCGTGCTCGACACGCTGTTCGACCGGCAGGAGCGTCTGGTCACCGCGCCCGACCGCCGCGCCGAGCTGCTGGCCATCGCCCGCGCCGCAGGCCTGACGGAGGATCAGTTCAACGCCTGTATTCGCGACGAGGACCAGATCGCCGCGATCAATGCGCGGGTGGAAGAGGGCGCGCGCCGCTATGGGGCGACCAGCACGCCGTCCTTCGTCATCAATGGCCGGACCGTTGTCGGCTATCAGCCGCTCTCGACATTTGAGGACGCGGTGGCGCAGGCGGGCGGCTCGGTTCCGGCGGCGGATGACACGGAAGGCGGCGCCCAGTGAAATTCCGCGCTCTCAAACTCGCCGGCTTCAAATCCTTCGTCGATCCGACCGAAGTGCGTCTGGAGGCCGGGCTGACCGGCGTGGTCGGCCCGAACGGTTGCGGCAAGTCGAACCTGTTCGAGGCCGTGCGCTGGGTGATGGGGGCGAACTCCGCCAAGGCGCTGCGCGGCGCCGAGATGGAAGACGTGATTTTCGCCGGCACCGACCGGCGGCCCGCCCGCAACCATGCCGAAGTGATGCTGGTGATGGAGGCCGGCGACGGCGAGGCGCCCGCCGGATTCGGCGGCCAGCGCGAGCTGGAAGTGTCGCGCCGCATCGGGCGCGGCGCCGGTTCGACCTATCGCGTCAATGGCAAGGAGGTGCGCGCCAAGGACGTGCAGCTTCTGTTCGCCGACGCCTCGACCGGCGCCAATTCGCCGGCGCTGGTGCGGCAGGGCCAGATTTCGGAACTGGTTAACGCCAAGCCGGAAAATCGCCGCCGCGTGCTGGAAGAGGCGGCCGGCATCGCCGGTCTGCGCCAGCGCCGCCACGAGGCGGAGCTGAAACTGCGCGCCGCCGAAACCAATCTGGAGCGCGCGGAAGAGGAACTGGTGCGGCTCGAAGCCGAGGCCGGAAGGCTGAAGCGCCAGTCGCGTCAGGCCCAGCGCTATAAACGTCTGGCGGCGGAAATCCGCCGCGCCGAGGCGCTGATCCAGCATCTGCGCTGGGTCGCGGCCAGCGAGGCGCTCGCCGCCGCCGAGACCGGGCTGCACGAAACCGCCGTGCGCACGGCCAGCGCCGGGGCCGAGGCCGCGCGCACGCGCACCGAAGCCGCCGCGGCGCAGGTTGCGCTGCCCGGCGTGCGGGAGGCAGAGGCGCGCGCCGCCGCGGCGCTGCGCGCCGCCGAGACCGAGCACGATGCGCTGGCCCGCGAGATCGCGACGGCCGAGGCCGAGGCCGCGCGGATGCAGGCGCGCCTGGCGGAGCTGGAAACCGCGCGCGCGCGGGAGCAGGAGATCGCCACGGATGCCGATAGCGCGCTGGCGCGGCTGGCGGAGGAAACGGCGGCGCTGGAACAGGCGGCCTCCGGCGAGTCCGGCCTGCTGGCGACGGCCGAAACCGATGCGGAAGAAGCCGCGCGCGAACGCGGCCGCGCCGAAACCGAGCTGGAGCGCCTTTCGTCCGAAGCGGCGCAGATCCGCGCGCAGATCGAGGCCGCCGCGCGCCGGCGCGCCGATCTTGGCGCGCGCCGCGAGCGTCTGGCCGGACAGATCGCCGCTGTGGAGACCGAGATCGCCGGATTCGATTCCGGCCTGCCGGCGCGCACCCAGGCGCTGCGCGAGGCCTGCGCCGAAGCGGATCAGGCCGCCGAATACGCCCGCGCCGGGCTGCACGACACAGAAGCCGCGCGCACGGCCGCCGAACAGGCGGCGCGTGAAGCCGACGAGGCGGCCCGCGCCGCCCGCGCCCGCGCGCGTGAGCTGGAAGCCGAACAGGGCGGGCTGGAACGCGCGCTGGCCGCCGGAAAGACGCGCGACTGGACTCCGGCGCTGGACGCCGTGCGGCCCCAGCCGGGTTATGAGCGGGCGCTGGCCGCCGCGCTTGGCGACGATCTGGAAGCCGCGCTCGGCGGCGACGCGCCGCTGCGCTGGGATGGCGCGGAGACGCCGGAACAGGCGCTGCCCGATGGCGTGCTGTCTCTGGCCCGCTTTGTCGAGGCGCCGCCGGCGCTGGCCGCGCGGCTGTCGCAGATCGGCGTCGCCGAAGCCGAGGCCGCTCCGGCGCTGGCGCGGCTTTTGAAACCCGGCCAGCGTCTGGCCACCCGGGAAGGCCATCTGTGGCGCTGGGACGGGTTCGTGGCGGGCGAGGATGCGCTGTCGTCCGCCGCCGCGCGCATGGAGCAGCGCGCCCGGCTGGAGGCTATCGCCACCGAGCTGGCCGCCGCGTCTGAGGAAACTGCGCGCCTGACCGAAGCCTTCGAGGGCGCCGAACAGAGCCGCCGCGCCGCCGCCGAAACCTTCACGGCCGCGCGCGCCACCCTGGCGACGGCCGAGCAGGAGGCGCGCGATGCGCGCCGCGCGCTGGAACAGGCGATGGACGCGGCGGCCGAGGCCGAACGCGCCCGCGCCGCCGCCGAGGCGCGGCTGGCGGGCATGACCGCCGAACTGGCCGAGACCGAACAGGCGCAGGCCGAAGCGGCCGAGGCCGAGCGCGGGATCGGTGAAGGTCCGTCGGAAGACGAGATCGACATGGCGCGCGACCGCGTGGCCGAGGCGCGCGACGCCGCCGCCCATGCGCGCGACACGCTGGTCGCCCTGCGCGCCGAACAGACACGCCGCGCCGCCCGCATGGCGGAAATCGAACGCGAGAGCGGCAACTGGCGCGAACGCGGCGAACGCGCCGCGCAGGCGCTGGAGGTGCTGCACGGCGAAGCCGAACGCGCCGGGTCGGCGCTGGATGAGGCGAGCGCTAAACCCGGCGCGCTCGCCGAAAGCCGCGCGGCGCTGGAACAGCAATGCGAAGCGGCGCAGGAGGCGGCGCACGCCGCCCGCGACGCGCTGGCCGAAGCCGAGCGCCGCGCCGAGGCGGCGGAGACCGAAGCCCGCCGCGCCGAAGCCGAACACGCCACGCTGCGCGAAACGGCGGCGGCGGCGGAGCAGAAGCGCACCGACGCCGCCGAGCGGCTGGAGGAGCGCCGCGCAGAGATTCTGCGCGCCGCCGAATGCGCGCCCGAAGCGCTGGCCGAACGCGCCGGCGAGCTGATGGAATCCGGTCTCGACCTGGACGCCGCGGAGGCGGCGCTGGAAACATCGCGGCGCCAGCGCGAATCCATCGGCGAGGTGAATCTGCGCGCCGACGCCGAACTGGAAGAGATCGAGACCGCGCACGCAAAGCTGGCGGCCGAGCGTGACGATCTGGCCCAAGCGGTGACCGAATTGCGCCGGGGCGTGGAGCGGCTGAATGTCGAGGCCCGCCAGCGCCTGCTGTCGTCTTTCGATGTCATCAACGGGCATTTCCAGAGCCTGTTCGCCACGCTGTTCGAGGGCGGCGAGGCGCGCCTGGCCCTGACCGAGAGCAACGATCCGCTGGAGGCCGGGCTGGAAATCTATGCCTGTCCGCCGGGCAAGCGCATGGCCTCGCTGTCGCTGATGTCGGGCGGCGAACAGGCGCTGACCGCCTGCGCGCTGATCTTCGCGGTGTTCCTCTCCAATCCGGCGCCGCTCTGCGTGCTGGACGAGGTGGACGCGCCGCTGGACGACGCCAATGTCGACCGCTTCTGCAATCTGCTGGACGAGATGCGCAAGCGCACCGACACGCATTTCATGATCATCACGCACAACGCCGTCACCATGTCGCGCATGGACCGGCTCTATGGCGTGACCATGGCCGAGCAGGGCGCCTCGCAGCTCGTCTCGGTCGATCTGGAGGCGGCCGAACAACTCGCCGCGGCGGAATAGGGCGCCAGTTTCCCGGTCTCAAACATTGCTGGGCCCCGGATGTGCGCTTCACGCATTCCGGGGGATAGCGGGTGTCTTTGCAGGCGCACGCCTGTAGCGCCGCGCGGTTTGGCCGCCGGGCTATGGAAAAACGTGAGGGATGCGGAGCACCAGCTACGAACCCGATTTATTTACGGCGCCAAGAGGAAGTTTGGGCTCCCGCCGGCGCTCCGCGTGTGGATTTCCCGGAAGCTCTCGCCACCGATTCCAGCGTGGGATTTGGA
>JBJHDH010000031.1:0-32278 GCA_050486445.1 Euryhalocaulis sp. | reverse complement strand
CATGATACGGGCTCCGGCGGCGGGGGGAACCGCGCCGCCGCTCACCGCGGCGTCAGCCATTTTCAAGCGCGAGGCCGAGCGCGCCGGCATGGAACGCGGCCTCCAGACGGTCAACGGCCTTTGCGAGACCTGCGTCAATGATTCCAAGACATCCCGTCCAGTCTTCGATCCGGCGCAATTCTTCCGCCCCGTCCGAAACGCCACGCAGCGCGACCAGTTTCACCCCGAAACGCTGGCAGGCGCGCAGACAGGCATAGGTCTCCATGTCCGCCATATCGGCGCCCAGCCGCGACCAGGCCGCGTCGCCCGAGACGATGTCTGCTCCGGTGGAGAGGCTCGCGGTTTTCAGGCCGGGAATAAGCGGGCCGAGCGGCAGGCGCGCCGGAAGATCCAGAAACGGCGTCACGCCCGCTGGAAAACCTATGGGACTTGCGTCCATGTCGCGCCAGGACACTTCGCTGACCTGATAGATGGCGCATTGCTCCAGCCGGTTCGATCCGGCGGAGCCAAGCGAGACCGCCAGCCGGGGCAGTGCGCCCCGGACGGCAAGCGCCGCCAGATGCGCGGCCAGCGCCGCGGCCGCTTCGACCGGGCCGACGCCGGTGATCAGCGGGTCGATGCGGCGGCGCAGCTCCGGCCCGTATTCCAGCTCGGTCGCCATGACATAGAGGATGGAGCGGTCAGGCAGAACGGAACGGTCGGGCGCGGCCACCCCGCTTTATTCCGGCTTTGTAAACACGACAGAGCCGTTGGCGCCGCCAAAGCCGAACGAGTTGGACATTGCCGCGCCGATCTCCAGCTCGCGCGTTTCGGTGACGATGGGCAGGTTCAGGGCGGCGATCTCGGGATCCATCGTCTCGACATTGATCGAGGGTGCGACAAAGCCGCGATCCATCATGATGAGGGCATAGATCGCCTCCTGCACCCCCGCGGCGCCCAGCGAATGGCCGGTCATGCTCTTGGTCGCGGAGATCAGCGGCGCATCGTCGCCGAATACGTCGCGCACCGCCTCTGCCTCGCGAATGTCGCCAACGGGCGTGGAGGTGGCGTGCGGGTTGAGATAGTCGATGCGCCGATTCACCGTCTGCATCGCCATGCGCATGGCCCGGGCCGCGCCCTCGCCGGAGGGGGCCACCATGTCGTGGCCGTCGCTGGTCGCGCCATAGCCGGCGATCTCTGCGTAAATTTTCGCGCCGCGCGCCTTTGCACGCTCCCATTCCTCCAGCACCAGCATCCCGGCGCCGCCGGCGATGACAAAGCCGTCGCGGTTGGCGTCGAAGGCGCGGCTGGCGCGCTCCGGCGTCTCGTTGAATCTGGAGGACATCGCGCCCATCGCGTCGAACAGGACGGACAGCGTCCAGTCCAGCTCCTCACCGCCGCCGGCGAACATCACATCCTGCTTGCCCCACTGGATCTGCTCGGCCGCGGCGCCGATGCAATGCAGCGACGTGGTGCAGGCAGAGCTGATCGAATAGGAAAGCCCCTTGATGGCGAAATGCGTGGCCAGCGTGGCGCTGGCGGTGCTGCTCATCGCCTTGGGCACGGCGAACGGGCCGACGCGCTTTGGCCCTTTTTCCCGGGCGATGTCGGCGGCCGCCACGATGGCGCGGGTGGACGGGCCGCCCGTGCCGGCGATCAGCCCGGTGCGCTCATGGCTGACATCGCTTTCGGCCAGGCCCGCATCCTTGATCGCCTGTTGCAGCGAAAGATGGGTCCAGGCCGCGCCATCGCCCATAAAGCGCATCTCGCGCTTGTCGATATGTTGCGCCGGGTCCAGGCGCGGATCGCCATGCACCTGACAGCGGAATCCCATTTCGGCGTATTGCGGCGCGGCGACGATGCCGGAGCGGCCCGCGCGCAGGGATTGGGCCACCGCGTCCACGCTGGCGCCGATGGACGAGATGATCCCCATGCCGGTGACGGCGACGCGGCGCATGATCAGCTGTCCGCTTTCAGCATGTTTCCGGGCTGGAACAGGCCAACCCGCAGGTCCGAGGCTTTATAGATCGACTGTCCATCGACGAACATCTCCCCATCGCCTATCCCCAGCACAAGCTTGCGCATGATAATTCGCTTCAGGTCGATCACATAGCGCAACGATCCCGCCTCCGGGGTCACCTGGCCGCTGAATTTCACCTCGCCCACGCCCAGCGCCCGGCCCTTTCCCGGCCCGCCCGACCAGCCAAGGAAAAATCCGACCAGCTGCCACATCGCGTCCAGACCCAGACAGCCAGGCATCACCGGGTCGCCCTCGAAATGGCATGCGAAAAACCAATGCTCTGGCCGGATGTCCAGTTCCGCCACGATCTGACCCTTGCCATGCGCCCCGCCCTCGCTGGCGATATGGGCGATACGGTCAAACATCAGCATTGGCGGCAGCGGCAGCTGTGCATTGCCGGGACCGAACAGCTCGCCATGCCCGCAGGCGATCAGGTCGTCGTAATGATAGGCGCTTTTCTGAACGAACATGGGGTTCCGCGGGCCGGGGAGACAGGGAAAGCGGGTCCGTATCAGCCCCGACCGCCCGGCTCAAGCCAGAGTCGGCAACCCGGTTTCCCGGGCTTTTTCGTTATGCGGATGTATCGCCGGACGCGGCGGGTTGGCCGGGGCGCCGCCACCGGTCTGGCGCAGACGCCCCGGCCCCTTGTGGCCGCCATTATCCATGTGGGGATAGCTATTGCGCGACGGGCGGGCCGTAAGCGTTTGGCGCCGGGTCGGATTTGAGCAAGGCGTTGCCGCCCAGCACAAAAACCAGCGAGATGATCACCGAGGCGATGGTGCTGGGAATCAGGGTCGCGCGGGTTTGCTCACCCACCGCCGCCATCATCGCCGAAAAGTCGGTGGAGCCGGTCATGTCCAGCGCCGGCGCGTATTGTGCCGAGATATAGGCGCCGGCGACCATGCTGACGATCAGCCACAGCACAAAGACGACCAGGAACAGCCAGCCGGATTTTCCGGCGTCGTGGAACCGCTTCACCCAGATCACGATCCAGGGATAGATCAGCAGCAGGCTGATGAACGACAGCGCCATCAGCGCCGTGCTCAGCAGCGGCAGGAGCGACAGGAGCGCGCCGATCACGATAAGAAGGATCGCCGCGTTGCGGAATGTGGCCGGCCCGATCCGGCCCTGCGGGCTAAGAAACGTCTTCATGGTTCGTGCTTCCCCTTGTTACGGCCAGTTCCGGCCGGATCCCTCTTGATGCGTCATCGGCCCCGGCAAAGCCGGTGCGCGCGTTATGATCGTTGCTGCGGCACGCTGATCTGGAACTGCTGCTGCGTCTCGCCGCGGATGGAGATGATATTGTCGTCAGACACACGGTCGATCAGCTTGTTATAGGGGTCGATCCCGCCATATTCCGGCGCGGAGTCCAGCGTGAATTCGAACACATTCTCGCCGCCCGTCACCGCGCGCTTTTCCAGCAGCAGGACGTGGCTGTCACCTTCGGTGGCGTCGTTCGGATGCTGCGTGAACAGGCCAATATCGATCATGTAATCAACCCAGGCTTCGGTCTCGCTTCCGTCACCCTCTGCCTCCAGCCGCTTCGCCTCGACTGTCAGCCGCACGTCGAAACGCCCGTCATCGCGCTCCGCCACCGACAGCTCCGTCGCTTTTAGGTCGAACAGGACGATGTTCTCGAACAGGTCCGCAATCAGCGTTTCGTGTTCCGGCCCCGCTTCCTCGCGCAGGATGCGCAGGAAGTCGGTTGAGCGCGGATAGGGATCGGAGCGATAGGCGTATTCCGCGAGAAAGCGGGACAGCACGCGATTGACCGTCTCTTCGCCGAGATAATCCTTCAGCGCGTACATCGCCAGCGAGCCTTTATTATAGTGGATGAAGGGCTGGTTCTCATTCCGGTAAAGCGGAAGCTCCGCGCGCGCTTCCATGGCGCGGCCGGTCAGGTATTGATCCAGCTCGTATTTCAGGAAGCGGCGAATCTGGTGTTCGCCAAATTCCTTTTCCATCAGCATCAGCGCCGAATATTGGGCGAATGTCTCCGACAGCATCGTCGCGCCCTGCACGGCGCCGCCGACCAGTTGATGCGCCCACCATTGGTGCGCCACTTCGTGCGCGGTGATGTAATAAACATAGTCGATCCTGTCCGGATCGCGGTTGTCCATGATGAAGCCGGCCGACTCCGAATAGGGGACGGAATTGGGGAAGGCCTGCGCGAACTGGCCGAAATTGCCGGGGAATTCGAAAATCCGCATCTGGCTGTGCTGAAACGGACTGAATGCGCCGGAGAAATAGGCGATTGCGTCGCCCATTGTCTGAAGCATGCGCGGCACGTTGTAGTCGTGATCCCGGTGATAAAAGACCTGCAGCAGCACGCCGTCGCGCCTTTCTTCCATCACCTCGTAGCGCGCCGACAGGAAGGCGTAGAAATTGAGGATCGGCGTCTCCATCCGGTAATGGAAATAGCGACGGCCGTTTTCTTCCCACTCACGTTGCAGCGTGCCCGGCGCGATGGCGATCTGATCGGCGGAGGTGGAGACGACCGCCGCGAAATCCAGCCAGTCGGCATGGGGCGAGATATAATTGTGCCGGGCGGCGGCTTCGTCCTCGACCGCCGCCATACGCTCCAGCGGCTCCAGCCCGCGCCGGCGGCGCTGGCCGTCATTCTGCATCATCTTTCCGCGGTTGAAGCCGATCCGCGGCATGGACTGCATGTTGTTGAAGAATGTTCCGTTCCACAGCACGAAGCTGCCGTTTCCGCCATTGGCGAAACCCTGCCAGTCCCGCTCAACGGTGAACCGCAGCGTGCGCGTCTCGCCCGGTTCCAGCGGCTGGTCAAAGGCAAGCGTATAGAAGCCGTAATCGTCGTCCGCTTCCGTGACCGAGCCGCCTTCCAGATTCTGTTCCAGAACATCGAGACCGTAATCATAGTCGAGATAGAGGCGTTCGATTGGCGTATCCGACCGGTTCTCCAGCCTATAGACGCCGCGCGCCTCAAAGCGCCGCTCGCGCGGATAGATGTCGACCTCAAGATCGACCGCCGTGAGCCTCGGCTGGGGCGCATCCTCGAACTGGCGGTAACGCTGCTCATAGGTCACGCCGATCTGGCGCAGTTGCGGGCCCGTAAAATGCGGGTTCAGCACATTGGTGTTGTAGAAGATAAAGCTCCCCGTCGCGGCGAAGGCGAGCGTCAGGACGGTCAGGCTTGCCGCGCCCCTTGCACCGAGACGCCGGGGCAGGCGGGCAAGGCGGCGCCAGAGGGAAGTCAACGTTCCCCGCTCCCACAGCGCGAAGGTCAGCGCGATCAGGATCGCGGCGAACAGCGTCCAATAGAGATTGAACCAGAACCGGCCGATCAGGAAATGGCCATAGAGATTGAGGTCGGAATACGGCGCCCCGGACGCGCCGCCGAACATGTAAAGATTGTGCGCAAAGCCAAGATTGCCGGCGATGGCGCGGACGACCAGGAAGCCGATCATCAGCAGCATCCCGATCCACCGGTTATTGGCGAGCACCTGAAAGAAGACCGCCAGGGTCGCCATCAGATAGAACTGGTAACCCGTCATCACCAGCATCTGGCTGAGATACAGGCCAAGATCGATCTCCGGCGAGTCGAGAACGAGCTGGGCGATCACGCCGGTCAGGATCGCGACGCAGAAGAGGCCGGCCACCGTCAGCCACATCGCGACAAGTTTGGGCAGCACAAACACCCAGCCCGGCGCCGGCGTGGCGTCCAGGATTTCGTGCGTGCGCAGAATCCGGTCCCGCCAGACCAGTTCGCTCGAATAGTAGATCAGCACAATCAGCGGGATCATGGCGAAAATGCTGGACGCCATCTGCGCCACCACGCGCGTTACCGGCAGGACCGGTGTGCCGTAAAGAAGCCCCAGATTGAACAGCATGACGGCGACCAGCAGCGCGCCCATCGCCATCAGCACCCAGAACGCGACCGACCGCAGCATCAGGCCGCATTCGTGGCGCAGGCGCGCCACGAATTGCCGCCAGGCCGTGACCGGGCCGAAGCGCGGTTGCACGCGCGGCAAAGCGATGTCTCCGGCCAGGACCGGCGCAGCCGTGGGGCGCGCACGCCGCCACGGCAAGCGCCAGCCCCGCGCACGGAAGGAAAAGACACTGAGATTGAAGACGAGAAGCGCCGCCGCCACGCCCAGCCATAACAGGCGGTTCCAGAGGAAAATTCCGGTCAATGGCGGAAGCTGGGTATTCACCTCGGCCGCTGTCCAGTAGCGCGTGACTTCGGTCAGCGCGCTGGCGCCCCAGGGATCGGCCATCGCCCCGATCGTACGCTGGCCCATCTCCGTCAGAACGGTGCTGCTGACGAAATACAGGGCCAGAAAGACGAGCAGCGCCGTGTAGGTCGCAAGCGTGGAGCGCGACAGATTGGCCACGGTGAACATCAGCGCGCCCGGGATCAGCAAATTGGGCGCGCCGATCACAAAGAAGGCGTAGAGATAATCCAGCGGCCGCACCGGCCCCAGGCGATCAGCGTCCAGCCACGGCATTTGCGAGGCGAGGAACATGGCCAGCGGCACGACAGCGAAGGCCAAGAGACAGACGGCGAAAGCGCCGGCGAAACGGCCGGCAAGATAGTCGAACTCCCGCACCGGGCGGGTATAGAACAGCTCCTCGGTCCCGAAATGCCGGTCGCGCAGCACCGCGCCGGAAAGGAAGGCGGTGGGGATGAACACCGCATAAAAGCTGATCGACACGGCGATCATCGCCGTCATGTAGGGCGAATTGATATTCGCCGACGGCGCCAGCATGGTGCTGGTCTCGGGAACCGAGGTCAGCAGGAAGGTGACAGCGAAGAAGACCAGCGCCACCACGGCGAACATCGGCGAGAAGAGCTGATAGCGGATCTCAAATCCGGCGAAGCGGGCAAACATGCGATACATCCTTTTCGCCGGCTCAGGCGGCCGCGCCGGCGAGGGCCGCGTTACGTGCGGGCCGCGCGGCCAGGGTCGCGAAATAGACGTGATCCAGCTCAGCCTTCGCCGGCGTGAAACCTTCTCCCGGAGAGGAGTCGGCCAGCACGTCGATCTCCTGCCGTCCGGCGGTCAGGCGGGCGGACAGGATTGTGTGGCGGGCCGCATAATCCTGCATTTCCGCTTTATCGATAGTCGCCCTCCAGACCCGGCCCTCGACGGCCTTGACCAGATCGGCCGGCGCGCCGCGCGCAACGATCTCGCCGCCGTCCATGATCGCCATATTGGCGCACAGGTCGGCGACATCGTCGACGATATGCGTCGAGAGGATGACCACCACGTTCTCGCCGATCTCGGCCAGCAGATTGTGGAACCGGTTGCGTTCCTCGGGGTCCAGCCCGGCGGTGGGCTCGTCGACGATCAGCAGTTTGGGGTCGCCGAGCAGCGCCTGGGCGATGCCGAAGCGTTGGCGCATGCCGCCGGAAAATCCGCCGAGCGCCTTGTTGGATACGTTCAGCAGATTGGTCTGGCGCAGCATCTCCAGCACCAGCTTCGTGCGCGCAGCGCCGCCGGGCAGGCCCTTCAATTCGGCCAGATGGTCCAGCATCGCGCGCGCCGATACGCGCGGATATACGCCGAAATCCTGAGGCAGATAGCCGAGCTGGCGGCGCAGCGCCTCCGGCTGTTTCAACACGTCGATATCGCCGAAGCGGATAGACCCGGAATCGGGCTCTTGCAGCGTCGCCAGCGTCCGCATCAGCGTGGATTTTCCCGCGCCGTTGGGCCCGAGCAACCCGAACATGCCTTTGGGGATTTCCAGCGAAACATCATGCAACGCGCGAACGCCGTTGCCATAGGTCTTCGACAGATTGCGAATCGAAAGCATGGCCTTCCCTCCCCCACGGCGCCGCGCAGATGATAAGTGTTATGTTCATATTGAACAGTAAACTTGTCTTACGCCGGCGCAGGAATGTCAAGCAGGAGAAACTATGAATGGAGGAACTCCGGATTCCGGCTCTATCAGGCGGGAATGCGGTTCGGGTTGGCGCACAGTCCCAGACGCTTGCCCCGCGGGGGCCTCTCCCCTATAGAGCGCCGCTTCACGGCCTGCCCATCGGCGCGCCGGAACCCCTGAAGGAGCGTGCGATGAAAAAGGACATTCATCCGAACTATCATTTCGTCACCATCGAGATGACGGACGGGACCACCTATCAGACGCGCTCTACCTATGGCGAAGCCGACGCCAGGCTGAAACTGGACATCGACCCCAAGACGCATCCGGCCTGGACCGGCGGCGGTCAGCAATTGCTCGACCGTGGCGGCCGGCTGTCCAAGTTCAAGAACCGGTTCGGCGGCCTGGGCGGCTAAGTCTGGGAGGCTAGAGCATTTCCGCTCTCCCCGGATCAGATCCGGGGCAAGTCCCCGAATCGCGGAAATGTTCCCACTCTTTGGTTTTGCCGCGTTTCCGGACGGCGAACCGTTTCCACTTCGCCTGGAAACGCTCTACGGCCCGTCCCCACGCGGACAGGAGCGGCCGGGCGCCAGAACGACCAGGTCGATCATCCGCCCGTTGGAATAATTCAGCCCCGCGATCTCGCCCAGCGTCCCGGCGCAACCGTGACGCGCCTCAATGGCGTCGCGCACCGCCGCCGCCTGCGCGCGCGGCGCGGCATAGGCGGCGAACCGGCCTTCGCCAGCGGCCTGCGCCATCGCTTCCTCCGCGACAAAGCCAACCTCGCCGCCCAGCAGAAAGATCAGGCTCGGCTCCCGGTAATCGGCGACAGCCAGCGGCCGCGCCTCTGGCGGAACGATCTGCGCAAGACGCGCGGATAGAGTGAAAGGCTCGATGCGCGGCGCCACGATGCCGCGCGCGCCAATGTGCCAGACCAGCGCCGCCAGAACGGCCAGCGCCAGACCAGCCGCCCGCCGCCGCTTTATCAGCGCGGCCAGCGCCAGCGCGCCGGCGGCGATCCCGGTCAGCACAGCGGCGATGCGGGCGCCTTCCGCCCCGAACATCCAGGCCAGCACGATGGCGATGGCGATCCAGACAAGCGCGCCCAGGCCGAACAGAATGGCGGAGGCGGTCTCCGCCCGCTTCATCCGCGCCCCGTCCAGCAAGGCGGCAAAGCCCGCCCCGGCGATCAGCGCAAAAGCCGGATAGGCCGGCAGCACATAATGCGGCAGCTTGGTCGGCGCGATCTCGAACACGAGCAGAAAGGGCAGCGCCCAGGCGATCAGGAACCGCCAGGGCGCCGCCTCCGGCGCCTGTCTGGAGGCGCGGGCGCCGCGCCACGCCAGAACAAGACCGGGAAGCAAAAACAACGTGGCGGGCCAGAGCTGCAACAGCAGGGCCAGCGTGTGATAGCCCGGCGGCCCGGCATGGCCTTCCGCCGCCGAGATCAGCTTGGGTCCGAAATCCACGCTGAACGCCTCGCGCAGAAAACCATCTTCCGTCAGCTCCACCGCGACGAACCACGGCAGCGCGATGGCGGCGAACAGCAGCGGCCCAGGCCAGCGCAGCAGCGGCCGCGCCCATGCCGCCGACCGTTCCCAGGCAAACAGCGCGCCCAGGGTCAGCACGGCGAGCAGAGGCGCAATCGGCCCCTTGATCAGCACGCCCACAGCCAGCGCCGCCCAGAATCCCAGCGCGGTCCGCCAGCCGGTCTCGCCTGCGCGCAGGCTGAATTTCAGATGCGCCAGCGCCGCCATCATCAGCGCGCAGGCGCCCAGCAGGGCCGCGTCGGTCTTGGCGATGCCGGCCTCAAGACCCAGCAGCACGCAGACCGCCAGCATCATGGCGCCGGCTGTGGCCGGCCGCGCGCCCAGCAAAGCGCGCCCGGCCAGAAACGCCGCGAACGCCGCGATGGCCGCGCCCAGAATGGACGGCAGACGCCAGGCCCAGACCTGGCGCGCCTCGACATCGGAAAACGCGGCGACGGAGGCGGCCTGAAGCCAGTGAATCCCGACGGGTTTTTTGCTGCGCGGCTCGTCCATGAAGCGGATGCGCACGAAGTCACCGCTTTCCAGCATCTGGGCCGTGGCCTGCACATCGCGGCCCTCGTCGCGGTCCAGCACGGGCGCGGTGAACGCGCCCGCCGCGCCGGCCAGAATCGCCAGCAGGACGGCGATCAGCACGCCGCGCGGCTTATTCAGGGTTCGGAGAATGGCGTTCACCGCGCTGGTTTAGCGTAACCGGCGCAAGGGCGGAATCGGCCAGTCGCCTGCGGGGCGAAAAGCTTTTGCGCCAAATGCAGCCATGGTTACAATATGGTTATGGTCATGATGCCGCCAAACGCCGTTTCAACGCGCAAGGAAGGCTGGTTCACCTCTTTCCCGCTGCTGCTGATTTCGGTCATCATTTATAATGTGATCGCCTGGGGCGGTTTCGCCATTGCCGGTCCCGATTCGGTTCAGGCCGGGCTTAATCGCGGTTTCGCCGTGCCGATGCCGGTCTCCGGCGTGGAATGGTTTATCACGCTGGGCGACCTGCTGATCTGGATCAGCCTGCTGCTGCTGTTCATTGAGGTCGTACGCTCTACCGGTATCGGGCGGGCCTCCATCACCAATAATGTCTTCTCCATCCTGGTGTTCATCATCTGTCTGGTGGAGTTTCTGTTATTCGCGCCGTTCGCAACATCGGTGTTCTTTTCGATCACGCTGATGGCGCTGCTGGACGCGGTGGCGGGCTTCGTCATCTCGGTGATGACGGCGCGGCGCGATTTCGCGGTGGGCGGCGGCTAGAAAGCCGCCAGTCCGCGAGCCATTCAGCCGAGAAAATAGAAAACCAGAAACGCGGCCATGAAGCCGCTTGCGTCCATTGTTCCTAAGGACAAGTGTCCAGGGGACAGGCGGAGCATGGACGCGCGCGCGCTCATGCGCGGCGTCGCAGCGCCATGCCGGCCGGATAATCCGGCTGTTCCGCATAGGCGCGGACAAACCGGGCACGCTCGCCCGGATCGGCTTTCAGGCCCCGCCGGGGCGGAATCAGCATCTGAATCAGGACGGCCATCGCCGCGGTCTCCCGCGACAGGCTGGAGGCCGCTGTGTGCGGGGCGGGCGGAGAAGAACGGGATTTCCGGACGGGCCGCTTGACCACAGGCACAGGATCGGACTTCGCCGCCGGCGACGCCGGGCGGGGCAAAAGGCGCTGGGCCTCGGATATCGGGTCGATCACACGCATCGCTCCGGTCCAGTGCAAGGTCCGGGCCCCGCGCCGGACAGGAGGCAGCGCCCGTTACGGTTGAAACACGCCGACGACGCGGCCGTTCCACGAATGCGTGTAAATTATCCAATAGACCAGTGCTTTAGAAGGAAATGCCGGGACAAAAATCCACCGGTTTCCGGCGCCGTCCGCTTAACCATAAGGCGAGTAAGAGGGAGCAGGGGCGGCGTCTGTCCCGAAATGGCGCCGGTTATCCGGCCCGAGGCTTATTCGCCGTCCGTGGAGGACAGCCTGTCCAGGCGCGCGCGCATCGCCTCGACCTCCTTGCGCAGCGTCTCGATATCCGAGTCTGCGGCCGCCGGAGCGGGTGTTTCCGGCGCAGGAGCGGCTGCGCGGCCGGCGGCAGGCATGAACATGCGCATCGCATCCTGGAAGATCGACATGTTTTGCCGCGTCATTTCCTCGAACATCGAATAGGCGTTCGCCCCGCCCATGGCGCCGGTAAATTGCTTCTGCATCGCATCCTGCTGGCGGGCGAAACTGTCCATCGACATTTCCAGATAGGAAGGCAGGAAGCCTTTCATCGAGTCGCCATAGAAGCGGATCAGCTGGCGCAGGAACTGGACAGGCAGCAGGCTTTCGCCCCGGCTTTCCTGCTCGAAGATAATCTGGCCCAGCACGGTGCGGGTGATGTCCTCTCCCGTCTTGGCGTCCTTCACTTCGAAATCGACGCCGTCATGGACCATCTGGCTGAGGTCTTCCAGCGTCACATAGGCGCTGGTGGAGGTGTTGTAGAGACGGCGGTTCGCGTATTTCTTGATGATGACGCTCTGGTCGCCGTCGGCCGCTTGCTTCGCCAAGACCCGCTCCTGTGCACCCGCAACATGACCAGATAGGACGAACCTTCGCAATTGCGCAAGACATTCCCGTCAGACGATTGCATCGCCGGTGCGAAGCTGGATCAATGCCCCGGCCTTTTTCGGCCGCCCAATCTGTTTTAGTGCCGGATCAATCACAGGAGGAAATGCATGAGCCGCGTCGCTATTGTCACCGGCGGAACCCGGGGGATCGGAGCCGCTATCAGCCAGCGTCTGCGGCAGGAGGGATTCAGCGTCGCCGCCAATTACGCAGGCAACGCGGAAAAGGCTGCGGCCTTTACCCGGGAAACCGGCATCCCCGCCTGGCAGTGGGACGTCAGCGATTGCGAGGCCTGCCGGGAGGGCGTGGCGCGCGTCGCCGCCGAGCTGGGCCCCGTCGATGTGCTGGTGAACAATGCCGGCATCACCCGCGACGCCACCATGCGTAAAATGGATCACGACGCCTGGCAGAAGGTGATCGACGTCAATCTGGGCGGCGTCTTCAATATGTCGAAGGCCGTATGGGACGGCATGCTGGAGCGCGCCTATGGGCGCATCGTCAATATCGGCTCGATTAACGGCCAGGCCGGGCAATACGGTCAGGTAAACTACGCCGCCGCCAAATCCGGCATTCACGGCTTCACCAAGGCGTTGGCGCAGGAAGGCGCGAGCAAGGGAATTACGATCAACGCCATCGCCCCCGGCTATATCGACACAGAGATGGTGGCCGCCGTGCCGGCCAACGTTCTGGAAAAGATCGTGGCCCGCATCCCGGTGGGCCGGCTCGGCCATGCGGAGGAGATCGCGCGCGGCGTCGTTTTTCTGACAGCCGAGGACGCCGGGTTCATCACCGGCTCCACCCTCTCCATTAATGGCGGCCAGCATATGTATTGAGGCCTGTTGAAGCCGCCCGAAACGCCGGAACTTCTCTGGCGGCGGCGTGTTTACACCTGCCCATTCGTGTAGGATGGCGAGGGGCGGCCGGTTCTGGCGCCGCCCGGAAAGCGGGAGGTCTTCATGCGTATTCTGGCTGGCGTGGCCGTCATCGCGGCCTTCGCATTCGCGGGCGTCGCCCTCGCCCAACCCGGCAATGTAGAGGTGGAGGACGGCGCGCTCGTCACCACCGATGGAATGCCGCTCTATACGTTCGCGCGGGACACGCAGGGCGCGGGCGAATCAGCCTGCGTCGATGGCTGTCTGGCGCGCTGGCCGATCCTGGAAGCGGCCGATGACGCGGCGGACGATGGCGACTGGACCGTCATCACGCGCGACGATGGGACGAAGCAATGGGCCTATAAAGGCTGGCCGCTCTATATGTTCGCCGACGACACGGCGGGCGAACCGGCCACGGGCGTCAGCGCCAACTGGCCCCTGGCTGTCGAATAGACAGCCAGACAAAGTGGCGATGGAATAGAGGACGGCCGATTACACATCTCAAGGGCGCGGCGAAGCCGCGCCCTTTTATTTTCCCGGCGCCCAGTCTGGCGGGGCCATTTCAAAACCGGCGAATTCGAACCCCGGCGCGACGGTGCAGCCGGTCAGCGTCCATCCTGATGGTCCATCGGCGCCGTGCGGTTCGGCTGCCTGCCATACGCCCTGCGGGATCACGATCTGGGGCCGGTGGCCGCGCATGAGGTCGGGGCCAAGCCGATGTTCGGAAACAGTCTCACCGTCGTGCGACATGAACAGGCTCAGCGCGTCGCCGGCATAGAAATGCCATGTCTCCACGGCGTCGACGCGGTGCCAGTGGCTGCGCTGGCCGCGCGCCAGCAGATAATAGATCGCGGTGGAGCGGGCGCGGCCCGCGATACTGGCCTGATCACGGAATGTCTCGCGATACCAGCCGCCTTCGGGATGCGGCTGCATATCCAGCCGCCGCACGACATCTTCCGCCTTCATCGGAAACTGTCCTTCCGCCCGCGCACCTCCGCGAACACGTCCACGGGTGCCGCGCCCGCCATGCCGATGGCGCCCGCGAGGTCCGGCGAATCCGCGCGCAGGAAGGGATTGGCCGCGCGCTCTTTGGCGATGTCTGTCGGCACGGTCGCCTCGCCGCGCGCGCGCTTTGCGTCCACCTCCGCCGCATAGGCGCGCAGGGCGGCGTTGTCCGGATCGACACTGAGCGCAAAGCGCGCATTGGCCTGCGTATATTCATGCGCGCAATAGATCGTGGTCCTTGGCGGCAGCGCGCGCAGCTTTGAAAGACTGTCCCACATTTGCGCGGGCGTTCCCTCGAACAGGCGGCCGCAGCCGAGCGCGAACAGCGTATCGCCGACAAAAGCGACGCCATCCTCTGGAAAATGATACGCGATATGGCCCAGCGTGTGGCCGCCGGTTTCGAGCACGCATGCCGTGGATGCGCCGAGCGCAACCGTGTCGCCCTCGCGCACGGCGCGGCCGATGCCGGGAATTTTCGC
This sequence comes from Euryhalocaulis sp., assembly GCA_050486445.1. Classification (GTDB taxonomy): domain Bacteria; phylum Pseudomonadota; class Alphaproteobacteria; order Caulobacterales; family Maricaulaceae; genus Euryhalocaulis. Next base: position 17,945 of record JBJHDH010000031.1, on the reverse strand, counting down.
TTGTTCACCGGCGGGACCAATGATCTGCGCTCCCGCCGCCGCCTTTAGCGCGAGATTCCCGCCAACGTGGTCGGCGTGCCAGTGCGTGTTCCAGATCTGGGTGATGCGCCAGCCGGCGGCCTCGGCCTGACGCAGAATCTCGTCCACGTCCGGCGTGTCGATGGCGGCCGTCTCGCCGCTTTGCCGATCATGAACCAGAAAGCCGTAATTGTCTCTGAGACAGGGAAACATGCGCACGTCGATCATGCGCCCAGCATAGCGCGGCGGATCGCCTGGAAAACCCGCCCCTTGTTGGCAAATCCATCAGGATTTGCGCCTATGACAAACAGACAGGAGGCGCGGCGCGATGCGGCTGGATGTCGTCGATCTGATACGGTTTTACGACCAGCCGCTCGGCGCGGCGGCGCGCGACATGATCCGCCGCCGCATTCTGGCGCTGTGGCCGCACGCAAACGGTCTGGACATGCTCGGCGTCGGCTATGCCGGCCCGTATCTGGCGCCGTATCTGGCGGGCGCGCGGCGCGCGGCGCTGGCTATGCCTGGCCAGCAGGGCGCGGCGCCCTGGCCGCCGGACGGGCCCGGCGCCGCCTGCCTGACGGAGGAGGGCGTGCTGCCTTTCCGCGACGCGACGTTCGACCGGGCGCTGCTGGTCCATGCGCTGGAGGAAAGCGATGCGCTGGGCGCGCTGCTGGACGAGACCTGGCGGGTGTGCGCCGGGCAGGCGCGCATCATCGTGGTCGCGCCCAGCCGCGCCTCGCTCTGGTCGGTGACCGGCGCCAGCCCGTTCGGCCACGGGCGTCCGTTTTCGCGCAGCCAGCTTGCGCGCCTGCTGCGCCGGCACGGGTTTGAGCCCACCGCCTGGGCGCGCGCGCTCTATGCGCCGCCGCTGCGCTGGCGCCCCGTGATCCGCTCGATGGAGGCATGGGAGTTTCTCGGTGAATGGCTGTGGCCGGCGTTTGGCGGCGTGATCCTGGCCGAGGCGAAGAAACAGGCGCTGATCGACCCGGGCGGATTGCGCGCGCCCGCCTTTGTCCGCGCCGTGCGCCCCGCCGCCGCCGCGACCGCCTGGCGGAACGGCGAGACCGCGCCGTTTGCGCAAGAGCGCGCGGGGCGCCATACCGGCGGCGACTGAACGCCCGGACGCCATCCATGGACGCCAAGACGCCCCCCGCCCAGCAATATCGAGGCCCGCGGCCCAAGCCCGGCCTGCTCCAGATCAAGCCCTACAGACCGGGCGACGCCACGGTGGAGGGCGTCACCGATGTTGTGAAACTGTCGGCCAACGAAAATCCGCTGGGGACCAGCAAGGCGGCGCGCGAAGCCTATGCGCGCGGCGTGGAGCATCTGCACCTTTATCCCGAAGGCTCGTCGCTGCGCCTGCGCGAGGCCATCGCCGCGAAATACGGACTGGAGGCAGACCGCATCCTGTGCGGCCAGGGCTCGGACGAGCTGCTGCATCTGTTCGGCGGCGCCTATCTGCAGCCGGGCGACGAGGTATTGCAGGGCCAGTATGGCTTTGTCTCCTATCCGCTGGTGGCGTTGAAAAACCGCGCCATTCCCGTGCTGGCGCCGGAGCGGGATTACACGATCAACGTGGACGCCATGCTGGCGCTGGTCAGTCCGAAAACGCGCATCGTGTTTCTGGCCAATCCGAACAATCCGACCGGCACGATGATTTCGATCCGCGAGGTTGAGCGGCTGCACGCCGGTCTGCCGGAAGACGTGCTGCTGGTTCTGGACGCGGCCTATGCCGAATATGTCGAGGATCCGGATTACGAGCCGGGGCTCGAACTGGCCCGCAGCGCGCCGAACGTGGTGATGACGCGCACCTTCTCGAAAATTCATGGGCTTGCCGCCCTGCGCGTTGGCTGGGCCTATGGGCCGCGCGAGGTGATCGAGGCGGCGGGCCGGGTGCGCGGTCCCTTCAATGTTTCGATCCCGTCGCAAGCGGCGGCCATCGCCGCGCTCGGCGACGACGATTTTCCCGCCCGCTCACGCGCGCATAATGCGCAATGGCGCACCTGGCTGGAGACGGAGATCACAGTGCTGGGCCTTGGAGTCACGCGCGGCGCCGGGAATTTTACCGTGATTCATTTCGCCAATGCCGATCAGCGGCGCGCGGCGGACGCCTTCCTGCGCGCGCGCGGCCTGATTCTGCGGCCGCTGGAGCCGCACGCCATGATGGAGCAGCTTCGCCTCAGCGTCGGGCTGGAAGAAGACAATCGCCGCGTGGTGGAGGCGTTGCGCGAATTCCTGCCGGCCTGAGCGGTGTTGTGACTTGCAGGGGCGGGCGCGTCAGGGACGGGCTGGCGCCGCCCGCACATGGGGCGCCGGGCCGATAGCGACCGGGCCCAGCATCGTCTCTCCATTGCGGAAGCTGAAGGGCACAATGGCGCGATCATCGTCATCGCGCGGCAGGAAGGCGACGGCGGCCAGCGCGATATTGGCCTGACGCGCGCCCAGCACGCCGGCCCCCGCCAGCGCGCCGAGAAAGGCGGCCGGATCGCGCATCGCCACATCGAACGCGCCGCGCAGCCGGCCCTCGCCGTCCACGCCCAGCGCGCCTTCGCCGGACAGCACGGCGACGCCCCATTGCAGATGCGCGGCGTTCACTGTCAGATCGCCCGCCGTCTCCAGACTGGCCCCGCCGGCGGCCAGCGCCGCCAGACCTTCCTCGCCAGCCTGAAGATCAAGGGCGAGAATCTGGATCTCGCCACCGAACGCGGCGCGTGCATCGCCAAACGCGCCATCGGCGATCTGCGCGCCACGGCTTTCGAACCGCACGTTCCAGACGCCGCCTTCGCGCTCGCCTTCCATGAAAATCATCTCGGCCGCGCGCAGCGGCGCGGTCGCAGCCAGAATGGAAAGCCCCTGCGCCTCTGCATAGAAATGCTGAATGGCGCCCGCCGAGAAATCAAGGACCAGAATGCTGGAGTCAGCGGCGATCAGCACATCTTCGCCGCTGATCAGGGTCAGGCGCAGCGCATCGCCCGGCAGAACCGTCCAGGACTGGAAATTCCAGGGCGCGGCGGCTTCGAATTCCAGCGTTTCAGCAGCGGCAGACCAGCCGCCCTGCGTCTGGGGCGCCGCCATATCCAGCCCGGTCAGCGTGACGCGGTGTGCGCCTGGAAAGCCCGTCACGGCGAAGCTCTCGTACGAGACAATCCAGCCTTCGGCCTCGCGCGCCAGCGCCCATTCCTCAGATGCCGTGCGAATCCGGTCCGCGGCGAAAAACCAGTATGCGGCATAGGCCCCGATCGCGATCAGGGCCAGAATGACCAGGCTGATGATTACTCTCATCGTCTGTCCTCTAGCAGCCGGGCGGAGGCGGTCTCGATCCGCTCCTCCAGCAGCGCCATGAACGCATCGCGCTTCATCCCGGGGGGAATGGGCGCCAGAACCTCGACCACAATATGGCCAGGACGCGGCGCAAAACCGCGGCGCGGCCAGACCGTCCCGGAATTCAGCGCCACCGGAACGCAGGGAACGCCCATTGCAAGATACAGGCCCGCCGCCCCGGGTTTATAGTCGATACGCTGGCCTGGCAAAGTGCGTGTGCCTTCGGGGAAAATCAGAATCTGCCGCCCTTCCGCCGCGCGCGCTTTGGCCTGAGCCAGCATGTCGCGCAGCGCCTTCGCCGAGGCGGCGCGGTCGACCACGATGTTGCGCAGTTTCACCGCCCACCAGCCATAGATCGGAATGCGGGTCAGCTCCTTCTTCAGCACGATGGCGGGATCGGGCAGGAACAGCCAGGGCGCCAGCGTATCGAACATGCTCTGGTGCTTGCTGGCGACCAGCGCGCCGCCTTCGGGCAGATGCTCCGCCCCGCGCAGCTCCCAGGTCACGCCGGCGATGCGATGAAGGCCCCAGAAGGCGCCGCGCATCCAGATATTGAACCCCTGGCGCGCGGCGCTGCGCGAACCAAGCAGGGTCGGCAGAAACACAATCCCCAGAACCAGCGTCAGCAGCACCGTCCAGGCTGCGAACAGGCGTCCTCGCATTACGCTTCGCTCCCGCCGCGCCAGCCCAGCGCCGTTTCGCGACCAAGAATGACCAGCAGCTTGGCGTACTCCACCATGGTGCGGCGCAGACCGGCATCGCGCCATGCGCCCACCGGATAGGGCACGAAATTCACGTCCGGCGCGGCGCGCGACAGCTCTCTCCGCGCCCGCGGCATGTGATAGGCCTGCGTGACCAGCAGCACGTGGTTATAGTTGTGTTCGCGCGCCCAGTTCGCGGTCTCGCGTGCATTGGCCGCTGTGCTGTCGGCGACACGATCCAGATCGACGCAGCAATCGAAGCGCCCGGCGCCCGGCGGCGCCATGGCGCGGATGTCGGCGCGGCTGGCGATGGCGGAAACGCCGGAGATCAGCAGCCGCTCGCCGCGTTCTTCTTCCAGCAGGCGCAGGGCCGTCTCCAGCCGCGCCTGGCCGCCGGTCAGCGCCACGATGGCGTCGGCGCGCGGATCTTCCGGCGGACGCAGATTGGCGATTGTGACCAGATAGACGCCATAGCCGAGAATGATGGCGATGGCGGCCAGTCCGGCCAGGATGCGGATCAGGCGCAGCATTGGTCCGTGCGTTCCCGTCAGCTTTTCCGCCTCAGCTCCGCGATCACCGTGATCCAGGCGGTGAGCGCCCCGATCAGCGCCGCCGCCGCCGGCGCGGCGGCAAGCACAGCGGCCTCGTCCAATCCCGGCGCCGGCAGGGCGATCAGCCCTCCCTGGCGCGATACCGCAAGATATATCCCCCCGAGCGCCGCCCCCGCCAGTATGGCTCCGGATGCCCCGGACGCCGCGCCCATCAGCAGGAACCGGCGCAGAAACAGAAAAGCGATCAGCCCGTCGCGGGCGCCGGCGACGCGCAGCGCCTCAATCACCTCACGCCGGGCCGCAAGGCCCGCCCGCACCGCGAACATGCACACCGCGCAGGCAGCCGCGGCCAGCAGCGCGACCACGGCGAGGCTGAGCCCCTGCGCCGCCTGCGCCGCGCGCGCCACATCGCCGCGCCAGCGGCCGTGATCGTCGATCACGGCATCGACATCCGCCGACGCCAACGCCGCGCGCATCGCCGTCATGTCCGCGGGCCGATCCGGCGCCAGAGTCAGCGCCACCAGACGCGGCGCCGGCAAATCGTCCGGCAGGGCGGTTCCGAACCAGGGGGCGAGCAGCGCATCGGTCTCCTCCACCGGCAGGACGCGCGCGCCGGCCACACCGTCCAGCACGGCGAGCGCATCGGCCGCGCGCCCGGCCGCCGCCTCGGCTTCCGCCGCCGTGCTGGCGATGATCTGAACGGTGGCGGCGGCGTCCAGCGACGCTGTCCAGTCCGCCGTGGCGCGCCATGCGGCCAGCGCCGCGAGTCCGGCCAGGCAGGCAAGAAACGCCAGAATCATCACCACGAAGAATAGCGGCGCGTCGTGCCGCCGGTCGGGCGGGATCAGCGGCCCCTGTTTCTGACCGGCGCGGGCGCGCGCGGGCGCCGCGGCAGGCTTGTGCGCCGCGCTCACAGGCCGGGCAGCCGGGTCAGCCGGCCCTCGTTCAGTGTCAGGATCGGCGCGTCGAAGCTGCGCACCAGGCCAAGATCGTGCGTGGCGATCACCACGGTGGCGCCGAGCCGGTTCAGCTCCACGAACAGGCGCATCAGCCGCCGGGCCATGTCTGGATCGACATTGCCGGTGGGCTCGTCGGCGATCAGCAAGTCCGGCTTGCCAACCACGGCGCGGGCGATGGCGGCGCGCTGCTGCTCGCCGCCCGAAAGCGTCGGCGGACGCGCATCGACATGGCCGCCAAGCCCCACCCAGGCCAGCAGCTCGCGCACGTCCTCTTCATAATCGCGGCGCTTCTGACCGCTGACGCGCAGCGGCAGGGCGACATTCTCGAATACGGTGAGATGATCGAGCAGACGGAACTCCTGAAACACCACGCCGATGCGGCGGCGGATCGCCGGCGCCTCGGCTGCGGAGAGCGTATTGGTGTCCGCCCCGAACAGATGTACCGCCCCGCGGGTCGGCCGGCGCGCCAGATAGATCAGCCGCAGCAACGAGGTCTTGCCTGCGCCCGACGGACCGGTGAGAAAATGAAACGATCCTTTGGGAAGACTGAAATTGAGGTCGCTCAGGATTTCCGGCCCTTCGCGATAGCGCAGGCCGGCATGTTCAAACCGGACCACGGGCGGGCCCTGCCGCCGCGATCCGGACCGCGAATCCGGGCGGGGGTCATGCCGGGACGAAGGCCCGGAATCTGTTGAGGCCGCAGGAATCGTTAACCTCGATTATGTAAGCCGGCAGGGGGAAAGATTCGGTCCATGATACTGAGCTGCCCATCCTGTTCCACACGGTATTCCGTGCCCGAAGCGGCGCTCGGCGCCAATGGGCGTACGGTGCGGTGCGCCCAGTGCGCCCATAGCTGGCGCGTGGAGGGAACCACGCAGGCCCCTGAGCCGCCTGCCGCCGACCCGGACCCGCCGCTGCGCTCGCCCCACCGCGCCTATCGCGCCAGGGAAGAGGAGCGCAAGCGCCGCCGCCGCCGCGCCGCCGCCGCCGGGTCGTGGGCGACCGTGGCCGCGGGTCTGGTCTTCGCCATCTCTATGGGCTGGGTGTTCCGGGGCGAGATCGTGCAGGCCCTGCCCCGGACCGCTTCGGCCTATGCTTTGGCGGGGGCGGAAGTGAACATCTATGGCCTGGTGATCGAAAATCCGGTCAGCGAACGGATCACGGAAGACGGCGCGCCGGCCCTCTCTGTGCGGGCCCAGATCCGCAATGTCGACCGGCGGCCGCGCACCGCGCCGCTGGTGCGGTTCGACCTGCGCGACGCGTCGGGCGAACCGGTCTTTGCCTGGACCGTGACCCCCGATCCCGACCGGCTGGCGCCCGGCCAGACAGTTCAGGTCGCGGCCCTGCTGGTGAATCCACCAGAGGAAGCCGCCGACGTGGTGATGACCCTGACCGAACAGCCGGTGATCCCGGCCGGTGCGACCGTGACGCCCCCCGCCGCCGGATCATAAACGGCCCAGCGCCGGAATACGGCGGCATTCGCTGAAAGACCCTCGGCAAGCGGCCCTGAGCCTCCGGCTGGGTGGAATCCGGCGACGCGCCGGGACTGCATGCTGGAAATCTTCGCCGCACTGTGAGAGAGAGCAAGGGGCTTGCCTGGGCGCACCATAGCTGGTGGCGACTCACAGGGATTACTGGGGACGATCTTTCATGCGTATCGCGATGATTGGCACAGGCTATGTCGGTCTGGTGTCGGGGACGTGCTTTGCCGATTTCGGTCATGACGTGATCTGCGTCGACAAGGATTCCCGCAAAATCGAACGGCTGCTGCAAGGCGAGATGCCGATCTTCGAGCCCGGCCTGGGTGCGCTGGTGGAAAAGAACGTCGCCGAAGGGCGTCTGCGCTTCACCACCGATCTGGCCGGGGCTGTGCGCGGATCCGATGCGGTGTTCATCGCCGTGGGCACACCAACGCGGCGCGGCGACGGCCATGCCGACCTCACCTATGTCTATGCCGCGGCTGAAGAGATCGCCGATGCGCTGGACACCTATATGGTGGTGGTTACAAAATCGACCGTGCCGGTGGGCACTGGCGACGAAGTGGAGCGCATCATTCGCGCTCGCCGCCCGGACGCCGATTTCAGTGTCGCCTCCAACCCCGAATTCCTGCGTGAGGGCGCAGCGATCAATGATTTCAAGCGCCCTGACCGCGTGGTGGTCGGCGCCGAAGACGAGCGCGCCCGCGCCGTGATGCGCGAACTTTATCGCCCGCTCTATCTGAACGAGACGCCGATCCTGTTCACCGAGCGGCGGACCAGCGAACTCATCAAATACGCCGCCAACGCCTTTCTGGCGACAAAGATCACCTTCATCAACGAGATGGCTGATCTGTGCGAGAAAGCCGGCGCCGATGTGCAGGAGGTGAGCCGGGGCATCGGCCTGGACAACCGGATTGGCCGGAAATTTCTGAATGCGGGCCCGGGATATGGCGGCTCGTGCTTTCCCAAGGACACGCTCGCCCTGGCGCATACCGCGCGCGAGGCCGGGGCGCCGGCGACCATCGTCGAAGCCGTGATCGCCGCCAACGCGGCGCGGAAAAAAGCCATGGCCGCGCGTGTGACCGGCGCCTTTGACGGGTCGCTGGACGGCAAGCGCATCGCCGTTCTGGGCCTGACCTTCAAGCCCAACACCGACGATATGCGCGATGCGCCGAGCCTTGATATCATTCCGGCCCTGAGGGCGGCCGGCGCCATGGTCGCCACGTTCGACCCCGAGGGGATGGAGGAAGCCGAAAAGCTGCTGGGCCGGGACGGTATCCAATATTGCGACGGCCCCTATGCGGCGGCGGACGGCGCCGATGCGCTGGTCATCGTCACCGAATGGGACGCGTTTCGCGCGCTGGACCTGAACCGGATCCGGGCGTCGATGCGCGGCGATCTGCTGTTCGATCTGCGCAATATCTATAATCCGCAAGACGTACAGGCGCGCGGATTCGCCTATCACGGAATTGGACGCTGACCGGCGGCGCCAAATAGCCGGGGAGAAGTTTGGCGATGCGGGCAATCGTGACCGGAGCCGCGGGCTTTATCGGAATGCATGCCGCCGAACAGCTGGCCCGCGATGGTTATGAGGTCATCGGGGTCGATAATTTCAATGATTATTATCCTGTCGCATTGAAGCGCGCGCGCGCGGCGCGCATCGCGCCTTTCTGCCCGATTCTGGAAATGGACATCGCCGGCGCGGACGCGCTGAAGGCCGCCTTTCTGGATTTTGCGCCGGATGTGGTGGTGCATCTCGCGGCGCAGGCGGGTGTGCGATACTCGCTGGAGAATCCGTTCGCCTATGTGCAGTCCAATCTGGCCGGCCATGTCAGCGTGCTGGAGGCGTGCAGGGCGCTGGGCGACCGGCTGTCGCATCTGGTCTATGCCTCGTCCAGTTCCGTTTATGGCGGCAACACCAAGGTTCCATTCAGCGAGACCGACCCTGTGGAGCTGCCTGTCTCGCTCTATGCCGCCACAAAACGCGCGGACGAGCTGATCTCCAGCGCCTATGCCCATCTTTATGACATCCGGCAGATCGGCTTGCGGTTTTTCACCGTCTATGGACCGTGGGGCCGTCCGGACATGGCTTATTGGCTCTTCACAGAGAAGATGCTGAAGGGCGAGCCGATCCCTGTTTTCAATCATGGAGACATGCGGCGCGACTTCACATGGATCGGGGACATCGTTTCGGGCCTCGCCGCCATCGCGAAGCGCGCGCCGGACTTCCAGCCCGGGGAACGGCCTCACAAGGTGTACAATATCGGCAACAACCGGCCCGAGCCGCTGCTGGATATGATCGCGGTGCTGGAGCGCGCGCTGGGCCTGGAATCGGTGCGCGACTTCAGGGACATGCAGCCTGGTGACGTTCGGGAAACTTATGCGGATATCGCCGCCATTACGCGGGATTATGGATTTTCACCGTCAACGCCCCTGTCCGAAGGCCTGCCGAAATTCGTGAGCTGGTACCGGGAACACTACGCCTGAAGCCTGAATAAGGGCCCATAGCCCGCAAAGCGCCCCATATTGTGCATCGCAACATTTTTTTCGCGATCACCCCTCCCCAACGGGCTAAGGTTTTGTTAATTATAATACGGCTGGCGTGCAGGGACGCTATGAAAGACGCCAAAACGTCTGGTCCGGCTTTTGCACGCGCCAGGCATTGAGGAATACGAGGGACGCTCCCCTTACGGGCGAGTTCGCTTTCATTCGCGTGAAAAATGAAATGAATAGAGCGTAAACAGCATCATACGCTCACATGGGGAATGGAACGCCCGGTCGCCAGGATTGGAGGCAAGGGTGTTGAGAGGGGACGTTATGCAGACGCATCATGTGCGCACCGGCCTGAAGCCGGAGCGCGCGGGAGTTGACGCTGTTGCACGCCTTGCGCTCGTGAGCACTCAAGGCGGACAGGCGACTCCCCGGATGACCGCGACGGTCGATCATTGCGCCCTGAAGCTCCGTGTTTCCTCGCCGGCCGCCGAAGGAGCCCGGGCCCGGCGGACGCATACGCGGGTAAAGCGCGCGATGGATCTGGCGATCGCGCTCCCGGCGCTGTTTTTCCTCGCGCCGCTGATGGTGGTGATCGCGCTCGCCATCCGCCTGCAGGACGGCGGTCCGGCGCTGTTCCGCCAGATGCGCGGCGGCTATCGCGGCCAGCCTTTCGAGATCCTGAAATTCCGCAGCATGTCCACTCAGGATAATGGGCCGAAAATCGCACAGGCGACCCGGGACGATCCGCGTGTCACGCCGCTTGGCCGGTTTCTGCGCCGCTCCAGCCTGGACGAGCTGCCGCAACTGCTGAACGTGGTGAAGGGCGACATGTCGCTGGTTGGCCCGCGCCCGCACGCGGTGGCGCATGACCAGCATTATTCCCGCCTGATCCCCGATTATGACCGCCGTTTTGAGGCCAGACCCGGCATTACGGGCCTGGCTCAGGTCGCCGGCGCCCGGGGCGAAACCCGCGAACTGGCCGACATGGAGCGCCGGGTGGAGCTGGATCTTGAATATATTGGAAACCGGTCCTTTGCGTTCGATCTCCGCATGCTCTGGCTGACCGTATTGACCGTTTTCGGCCATCGGAATGCTTACTAGCGTCCGCCAGCCCGAATGATTTTGGGTCTCAACCGGCGAAACCGCAGCCGGCATGAGATTTCTTGGAACGCTAATTGACTGGCTTTAGTGTGACACAAAATCATCCATTTTTCGGCGCACGCCCCCGCACGGTGACGGTGGGCGGCTTCCCAACCATTTCGGCGACACGTAGCGAGCTTGCGCAGATCATGGTCGCCGATTGTCTTGACGCGCGCGAGCAAGGGGAAAACTGGCTACCCAAACTCGTCTTTTCCTCAAACGGGCAGGGTATCGCGCTTGCCGGCTGGAACACCGCTTTCGCCGAAACCATGCTCAAGGCCGATGTCATTCATGCCGACGGCATGTCGGTGGTTTTCGCTTCCAGAATGACTGACATTCCGCTTCCCGAACGCATAGCGACCACGGATTTTTTCCATGACGCCGCGCGGATCGCGGTGCGGCAGAAGCTGAAATTTTTCATCCTCGGCGCATCTGAAAAGCAGAACGCCGCAGCGGTGGACGCCATCCGCAGATTTTATCCGGAGGTCGAGATCGCCGGGCATCACCATGGCTATTTCGGTGACGATGAGGACGAAGCAGTTTGCGATATGGTTCGCGCCAGCGGCGCGGACGTATTGTGGGTCGCCCTGGGCAAACCGCGCCAGGAATTCTGGTGTGTGCGCAATCGTGACCGGCTGCGGGGCGTGGGCTGGGTGAAGACCTGCGGGGGGCTTTACGCCTTCCTTGCCGGAGATGCGCCGCGCGCGCCGCGATGGATGCAGAAAGCGGGTCTGGAGTGGGTGTACCGCACGTTCGACGATCCCAAACGTCTTTTCTGGCGCTACCTGACGACCAATCCGTATTCGGTCTATCGCCTGCTTCGTTACACCGGCACGAAATCATTTTGAGTAAGGATAACCGGAGGGTTGGACGTGTACGCAGTGATTGACGGCGGCGTTCCACCGGCCGGGAAGGTTCGGATCAGTGGCGCAAAAAATTCGGCGACGCGCCTGCTCGCCGCGGGCCTTCTGACCGGTGACAAGGTCGAGTTGACAAATTTCCCCACCCGGCTGGTCGATGTGGGGCACAAGGTCGCCTTTTGCCGCGATATCGGCGCGGTCATCGACATCGATGACGAAGAGGAGAAAATCACTATCGACGCTTCCGGTCTCGAATCGAGACTACTGGAGCGCGGCCAGTTCGATATTCCAATTCGCACCACGTATCTGCTCGCCGCCCCCCAGGTGATCCGCTCAGGCATTGCCCGCATCCCCTATCCGGGTGGGTGCCCGATCGGCGGCGGCGCGGCTGGTGGACGAGGGTACGACCTGCACATGATGGTCTGGCGCGATCTGGGCGCCAGTGTCACCGAGCGTGACGACCATATAGAAATTGTGGCCCCGGAGGGGTTTTCAGGCGGAACGATAAATTTCCCGATCACCACCGTGGGCGGCACTGAGAACGCACTGATATGCGCCAGCGTCGCCAAAGGACGCACCGAAATTTTCAATGCCTACATAACCCCTGAGGTTGCTGACCTGATCGCCTTCCTGCGGCGGATGGGCGCCGGCATTTCGGTTTACGGCGCCAGCCATATTGTCATTGAAGGCCGGAACGGGCCGCTGGCTGGCGCGCGCATGGCCGTGATGGCCGACCGCATCGAGGCGCTGACCTGGATCGTTTACGCCATCCTCGCCAAGGGTGAGCTGACTATTGAGGGCGTGCCGTTCGACTCGATGAGTGTGCCGCTGATTCATATCGAGCAGGCCGGCGTCGATCTGTTCCGCAACGCCACTTCCCTTCACGTTACTCCCGACTGCCTGGTTTCGGGCAGTGTGCAGCCCTTCGAGCTGGCCTGCGGCGCGCATCCGGGCGTCATTTCGGACATGCAGGCCTTCTATGTGATGCTTGCGCTGGCCGGGGCTGGCGTGTCGCGGGTCTATGACTACCGCTATCCCGAACGCATCGCGTTCGTCGCCGAGCTGGCCAAGCTGGTCAAAGGCGATCATCTGGAGGCCGAGCGCGGCAAGATCACCATCCGGGGGCCGGCCAGCTTCAAGCCCGGCGTCGCCAACTCGACCGATCTGCGCGGCTCAATGGCTGTCGTGATCGCCGCGCTCTGCGCCAACGGCCGCTCAGTCATTCAGGACGTGCAGATGGCGCTGCGCGGATATAACGACCTTGAAGGAAAGCTGAATCGGCTTGGCGTCTCAATCGAGGTAAAGGACGACCAAATTGCAGCAGCACAGTAAGGCGCAAAGGGGGGCCGCTTCTTTTGGCAAGCCTCGGCTTATGGAATATTTCAAATCCGTCGGAAAGCTCGTCATCTGCGGGGTTTACGATTTCGGCCGCTTTCTGAAGCATAGCGCCATAACGGGGAAGGGGTGCACAGAAGGGCAATTGCTCGCCCTGATAATGAAAGAAACCCACCGTATAGAAAAAGGATTGGCGTTGCCCGCCCCCCGGCCCGGCTTCGGCCGTTCCGTCGTCGCGAAGCTGGTTCCTAAAATTCACGTATACTTGCAGATTTTCGGCCATCACCCCGTCTTGTTCACATCGGCCGGCGTACTTGAACAGTGGTCCGATTTTTGCCGCGCCTCCAATGACAATGCCGATCTTGTCGAGGACGTAAAAAAGCTTGCTCTCCTGGTCAGGGGCGCAGCGGCGAACGCTTTGGACATCAGCGATCAGGATGTGGGCGCTGTCCGGCAGTCGTCCGAAGATCTCGCCTTTTTGAGCGGCGAGAACGTCAAGAAGCTATTCCAGACCAGAAGAAGCGTTCGTCAATACAGCGACCGGGAGGTCGAGCTAGAATATATCGAGAACGCCATTGCCATTGCCCAGTACTCCCCATCGGTGTGCAACAGGCAGTCGGCCAGAGTCCATGTTTTCAGAAACCCGGCGGATATCGAGAGCGTCCTTTCGTTCCAGGCAGGAAACCGGGGTTTTGGCGACACAGCCAAGGCGGTCTTGATTGTCACCAGTGAGCTGGAAGCATTTTCCGGCGCGCGGGAAAGGTATCAGGGCTGGATCGACGGCGGCATGTTTTCGATGTCCCTTCTGATCGGACTGCATGCCCAAGGACTGGGGGCCTGCCCCTTGAACTGGTCCGCATCACCATTGGCCGATGCCGGGTTGCGGAAGGCGCACGGCATTGCCTCCAACGAACTCATCATCATGATGATTGCTGTTGGCCATCTCCGGAAGGAATATCTGGTAGCTGCTTCGCCCCGGATCAGCATGGAACAGATCGTGCGGTGGCGCTGACCGATCCGATGACGTCTTTTCCCGAGACCGGCTATAAACGTTTTGCACAGTTCCTGACGGCTTTCGCCGTGCGAAACACATGGCGCTGTTCCCGCCGCAAAACGTCCAGACATGGCCTTCGCCTTGCGTGTTTCGGAGCGAGGGCGTCATGAGCGGCGGAATCGCGCGGCAAGCATTCACGGTTCTCTTCGCGCGCGGCTTTATCCGCATCGCCCAGTTGGTGTCGTTTTTCATCCTGGCGCGCTTCATGACGACCGGGGAATTCGGCTGGTTTGGCATCCTGACGACGGCTATGGCCCTGGCGGCCACGCTGGGCAGCCTGGGGATATGGCAATCCTTCACCTATGAAATCGGCCAGAAGCGTCTGACCGCGGGCGAGGCCGGGGGTACGGCCATCATGATCTGGCCCGTTCTTGCCTCGCTCGCCGCCGCCGCCGTCTTCGCCGTCTATGGCCGCCACGTGCCCGGGGTTTCGAACATCGAGGCTGGCATCCTCATCCTTCTGGGCGTTGGGGGGATGATGCTTATGATGCTTATGCAGGGGGTCTATCTCGGGCGCGGAGATATTAAAGCCTTCAGCCTGAGCGAGACCCTGCCCCGGCTGGCCCTGATGCTATTGGCTCTCGGGTTGGCCCTGACGGCCAATGTCGCCCTTGCGACGGCCCTGTGGGCCCACGCGGCAAGCTATATTCTGATTGTACCGATCATGCTGTGGCTGGCTTTACGCGGCGCGGGCAAGATCGCACCGCGTCTCGACCGGCTCGGCGCGATGTTAAAATATGGGTTGATCCTCGCGTTCAATCTTTTCCTGAATATTCTCTCGCGAAACCTGTCGATGTTTGTCATCGCATTCTTTTCCGGCACGGCCGCGGCCGGTCTTTTTTTTGCGGCGATCCGGTTGAGCGAGATATTTCTGGAGGCCGCCGCCGCCATGGGAATGGTCCTGTTCTCAGATGCGACGAGACAGGCTGAGGGCGCTTCCGTGCTGGCGCGTAACGCCCGCATCGCCTGCTGGATGTTCTGGCTGTTTCTTATGCTCGCAGGGGCGGTCGCACTGGCCGCCACACCTCTTCTGACGTTGCTGCTCGGCGCCGGCTACGCGCCGGCCGGCGCGGCGCTGCAAATCATGGCTCTCGGTTTAGCGCCGGCGGCGGGCGCGAAGATCATCTATCCCACCATCGCCGGGCGGGGGCGGCCGCTTTTCGGCACACCGGTTCTTGTTGTGAGCCTTCTGGTCACTCTGGCGCTGGCCTGGATTCTGGTTCCGTCTTTGGGGATTGAGGGCGGAGCATGGGCGCTGGTTGCGGGGCAGTACGTGCTCTATTTCGGCTATGTGGCAAGTTCCCGAATATTTTTCGGCGTGCCGGTACGGGATTTCATCGTTCCCCGATCAGCCGACATGATGGCGATATGGCATCTAGTTCGCGCTAAAATATTGCGGTTTTCAAATAAATTCGATGTCTAGGGTGTTGGCGGACATGGCTTCAAACGAACATATGGATAAAGCATCGCCAAGAGTGGCGATCTTATCGCCCTATCATAGCCGTGCCGAGGTGGTTGAATGCACGTTCCGGTCCATTGCCGCGCAGACCTTCCAGGATTTCGAGGCGCTGATTTGGGACGACTGTTCACCAGACGGCACATGGGAGGAAATGCAGCGGGTTCTGGCCGAATTGAATGACCCCCGCTTCACGATCTACCGGCATGAAACCAATCTGGGTCTCACCCAGGGACTTAATCAGGCGCTTCAGCGTACATCCGCCGAATTTATCGCCATCGTGGGATCCGGGGATGAGTGTCATCCGGAGCGTATCGAACGGCAGGTGGCTGCATTAACGGCAAATCCCGATGCGGTGTTTTGCGCGACCGCCAGCACCACCGCCGACCCGGTCAGCGGAAAGACATTTTTTGATAGCAGGTATGACAGAGACATAATTGAACTGGAGGATATTCAACACGTATGCCCATTCACCCATGGCTCTGTGATGTATCGGGCCTCAGCTCTTGCCGCCATTGGCCGGTACGAGACCGCCTTCAAATGGTGCGCTGACTGGGATGTGTTCTTTCGGTTGCTGCGAACGGGTCCGGCCATTTATATCAAGGATATTCTCTATTTTCGGACCGCGCAGGTTGACGGGGTAAGCTTTGCCCCGCGAAAGGCCTTTGAGCAGATTCCCTGCAAGCATCTGGCGCTCAAGCTGTCCCGGCTGGATAGTTTCGAACGCAAGGCTGTTCTCGACAACGTTCGTGAAAAGGGAATTGATGCGGCTCTGGCCTCAGAGATGGCTGGCATTAGCCGTGATCTGGCCAGACGTAACGTGAAGCTCTATTTGATGGGGCGAGAAGAAGCTGCCGATGAAATGCGCTCTCTGGCGAAACAGCGACGCATAGACTATCCAATGAGGTACAGGTTCTTTGTCCAGATAGCCAAATGGATAGGTAAGCTGCCGGTTAATCCCGATTTCATGATCGGTTTTGCCCGCATTTTACCAAAATAAATAAGATGCAATCTCTCTACAGGGTTTTCCAGTGGATCAATTGTGAAGCGATTATAAATGGCAAGACCGATGAAAGATTAAATACAGCCATAGAGAATCCTGCGATGGCTATAACCAAGACAGATTGCCAAGGTATTGAGCGTAAAAGTATCTTAAATATGCAATAAAATGTTACAAGGGCAGGGATTAAGCCGACGAGCATTGGAAGTCGAAGATATGCTGAATGAAATTGGAATGCGGCCAAGCCATACGGGATTTGCTGATCTGAAGACATTTTTTCCACCCACCAATGCATATAAATGGGTGGCCGGGGAAGATAGGTTCCAACCGTATTTCCAAAAAGCACAGTTAAAACATCTGCATCACCCCAATAGCTGAGAAGTTCACGAAGAAATAAAGCCCTATCAATTCTACTAATATCTAACTGACCCCTCATCAAAAAAAGCAGCACATCCTCATTTATTACAACAATTGAAATAGGTATAATTGCCAGCACAAGAGGTATAATTCCAATTTTAAACCTATCATATGCAGATATGAGTGCAAAAACTGCTATCATCGCGAATCCAGTTCGGCTTTCTGCATATATGCTAACTATAATCATTATTAAAAATACTATACACCACGCCTTTGATAAAGGTGCTATGTCATTTGTTCGTATATATGAAATGGACGTAATGAGCATCGCTAAAATCATATAATTTGATTCATGAAGAAGTGACAGTCTTTCTTGCGATGGAAACAAAATGAAAACAAAACTTGCCAGAACAAAAGAATAGAATGTTAGTTTTGATACAAAAATACTATTATTAATACCTATATTAATATTTTGAAATAAGTATACTGATACAATAAACATTATAATTTTTGCATCAAGCATGAATATGCGAAATACAAAATCTAAGCTAAAATAATTGTACAGGGATGATATAAAATAATATATTACCGCAATTATCGTGAAGACAAACCCGTGCTTTGGCAGGGGAAATTCTGCGACGTCAGAAACTCTAACGAGAATCAATAAAATTACTATAAAATCAAGCATCCTGTCAAAATCTCTATAATTTGCAAAATACCTCATAAGCGGTGAACTTATCAATGCGACGCAAACAAATGCTATCAGTAGCATGTATAGCGCGTCGTGAAGCCTTAAATTGTTGGGGCGTGTTTTCTCGTGCGCTTGATAGGCCAAGGCGATTTTCCGATTACCGTTTCAAATAACTGCTGATCGCTATACCGCTGGAAACTGGCACAAAGAGCACAGCCATGAAATCCCCGACCGTGGACGGAACGGCACACCCCCAAAACCCTATGCTACGATTACGCGCCTCGCATTATCCATCCCTCATTCCACAGCCTCCACCGCCAGCAACCAGGCATGCAGGGCCACGTGGAGCGCGGCCCAGTGCGGCGCCTCCATGTTCTCGCCCCAGCCCGCCACGGCGAGCTGGTTGACGCCAAACAGCGGTCCCGCGCGCCCGCAGACGTGGAAGGGAGCGTCGTTTGGGAGGACCGAGTTCTGACCGGTGGTATTTGACACGCTCAACTGGCCGTTCTGCCATGTATCCGCCCTGCTGGA
>JBJHDH010000030.1:0-32919 GCA_050486445.1 Euryhalocaulis sp. | reverse complement strand
GCCAAATTCTGGTCCCGATGTTGCGGCTGGCCCTCGATCTCTAAGCGGCTAAACTGCGGTCCCCGGTTCGTCCGCATGATGCCCTGTTGCGGCTGGCCCTCGATCTCTAAGCGGCTAAACTCCCACGATCCTAGTCCCCTTCGTAGCGCCAGTTGCGGCTGGCCCTCGATCTCTAAGCGGCTAAACTTGACCACCATACCGCCCGCATCGCCAGGCCGTTGCGGCTGGCCCTCGATCTCTAAGCGGCTAAACTCTCATCCGCGCGCGTGTTTACCGCTCTGTGGTTGCGGCTGGCCCTCGATCTCTAAGCGGCTAAACTCATCTGCTTCGACACTCCGCGCGCTACACCGTTGCGGCTGGCCCTCGATCTCTAAGCGGCTAAACTCCGCGAGAAATGCGCTCCGCTTCGCGATGAGTTGCGGCTGGCCCTCGATCTCTAAGCGGCTAAACTGCTCCTCCCCGATGGGCGCGAGGCGGCGTTGTTGCGGCTGGCCCTCGATCTCTAAGCGGCTAAACTTGTCTGGACCGCATATCAGCGGCTGCGTCGGTTGCGGCTGGCCCTCGATCTCTAAGCGGCTAAACTATGTCGCGTCCGCATAGCGCACCTCGGGGTGTTGCGGCTGGCCCTCGATCTCTAAGCGGCTAAACTCCCGACCTGATCGTGGTTGATGAATGTCATGTTGCGGCTGGCCCTCGATCTCTAAGCGGCTAAACTTAGCGCGCAATTCCCGCGATGTGCTGTTCGGTTGCGGCTGGCCCTCGATCTCTAAGCGGCTAAACTCGCGACACATGAGCCGAGCGCGGCGGTGTTGTTGCGGCTGGCCCTCGATCTCTAAGCGGCTAAACTCATCAATCTATTCACAGCAATATCACGCTTGTTGCGGCTGGCCCTCGATCTCTAAGCGGCTAAACTCGTCGCCGGTTTCAAGCGCCGTTTCCAAATGTTGCGGCTGGCCCTCGATCTCTAAGCGGCTAAACTCCTGACTGGTCATTGCACCGATTTGCGCCAGTTGCGGCTGGCCCTCGATCTCTAAGCGGCTAAACTACCGGCTGCAATGAAAGTTGTGTCTGAAACGTTGCGGCTGGCCCTCGATCTCTAAGCGGCTAAACTACAGCCGCCAGGCTTCCGCTAGCGCGTCCTGTTGCGGCTGGCCCTCGATCTCTAAGCGGCTAAACTGTATCGGCGCCGCCCCGCCGGATGTTCATTGTTGCGGCTGGCCCTCGATCTCTAAGCGGCTAAACTGCGCATCGAATCCTCCATCGCGATTCACGCGTTGCGGCTGGCCCTCGATCTCTAAGCGGCTAAACTTTGTGAGGCTCGCCGCATGACCCCCGAAAAGTTGCGGCTGGCCCTCGATCTCTAAGCGGCTAAACTGGTTCCCCTTCAAGCCCCGGAAACACCGGGGCTTTTTCTTTCCCGGCCGTCGTAAAAGAGAGCGCTGGAAGGCTAGAAGAGCGCAAGCTGCGCCGGATTTTCGGGGCGGCGTTCACTTTTCTTTCCTGTGAATATCCGGGCGTTGCCATATTGCTTGTCCGTGAGGGTGACGATGTGG
Organism: Euryhalocaulis sp.; assembly: GCA_050486445.1. Lineage (GTDB taxonomy): Bacteria > Pseudomonadota > Alphaproteobacteria > Caulobacterales > Maricaulaceae > Euryhalocaulis. Next base: position 31,366 of record JBJHDH010000030.1, on the reverse strand, counting down.
ACTTTACCCTTTTCGGGCAAGGCATTCCGCACACGGGTAATGTGAGTCTCCGCCGATTCCTTGCTTTCGGCAAAGCGTAGATAGACGGAAAACTGCGCCATCTCAAAACCCTCATCCAGCAGGAATTTGCGGAATTTCGTGGCGGCCTTACGCTCGCCCGGCGTGCCGACCGGTAAATCGAACATCACATACAGCCACATCATCCTGTATCCGCTGAGCGCCGCGCGGATGACCTGCGGCATGTCATGCCTCCAGCGGCAATGTGCGGCGCGGCAGATCAAGCGCACGCGCCTGGCCGCCGAAACAGCGGGCCAGTGAAAGCGCCAGCCGCTGGAGACACACGCCGACCGGGCTGGCCCCTTCCGCCGTGCTCATATCGGTAATGAGCACCCGCGCCAGATGAGGCTTCGTCTCCTTATCCACCCCTTCCGCACCATCGCGCACCAGATCGTGCACCAAAAGGTCCGCCACGGGACGGAATGGTTCCATCAGATCATCTGCGAGCGCGAAGGCGTTGCCCCGCTGGCGATGCGCAAGCCCCAGACTAGGGTGCAGGCCCGCCGCCATGATGGCGCGCGCCGCGCCAGCGCGTAGCACTGTGTAGACGTAATTCAGCATGGCGTTGACGCCCGCCTCTTCACGGTCGCGGCGAAACTTTTCGCCGAACAGAAGTGGCCAATAGAGCCGCGCCGCCTGCGCCTCCACGTTGTCCGGGTCACCGGAACGAACCTTCCGCGCCATCAGGCGAAAGCCGGGATAGGAAACACCCAGCACCTCCAGCGTCGCCGCCTGACTTTCGATCTTGGCGCTGACAACCTGCGCCCAGAGCCGCTTGCGCAGCGGTTTCGGCGAGGCCGCCTGATCTGCCATGCGGCCGGCCTGCTCATAATTGCCCTCTGCGCTCCACAGGATGGCAGCCGGCCGGTGATTGGCGGCGCAGATAACCAGCGGCGCGCAGCGTTCGGCCAGCGCCACTAGCAGATTGTTCGAATAGGTAATCCCGTGCGCATTGGCGATCACAGCGGCAATATCGTCCAGCGGCACACGGCCCAGTTCGGCGCCATCGCCATGAACGGTGAGAAAGCCGCGATTTTTGGCCAGATGACGGCCATCCTCCGCGATCTCCACCACCCGGCCGATCATGCGACTTCGGATACCGGCGCAACACGGCCTATGGGATCGACGCGGACACGGCGCGCGCCAGCCTTTTTTAACCCAGAATAGGAGCCATACCACCAAGAGAAACGATCATCCGGGTCTTTGTGACGCGCGTTCAAATCGCCAGTCTCATTATGTTCGGCAAGCGGGATTGTTCCCTGCTCAATCCACAAGGATGACACCCGGTAGATTTTCCGGCCGCCCCCGCGGTCAGCCTCGATCAAATCGCCCTGTTGCACCCGCATGACAAAGCGCGCGTCGGGATATTCATCGCGCCAGCGTGTGTAATAACCGGGCGTGTTGGCATCCAGCGTTGTAACGCCTTCTCCCCGCCATTTTCCGTCTGCGGTTTCAAAAATCTCAATGCAGTGATTACTGCCGGGAATATAGGCTTTTTCAAACCGGCCATTGCCATGAGTGAAGCGGCGCGCGGATTTATCGACCTTCAAAACGCGCACCCGGCCGATCCGAGGTTCTTGCGCAGCTCCAAAAGCCGTCAGAGCCTCGGACAGCTTCTTGCCGTCTCGTTTTGCCTGTTCTGCAACCTCTATCAACTGCGCGCGCAAAGAGGCGTCACGCACCGCGCGAATCTCTTTCTCGCTTAGCGCCGCAATCGGCTTACGCGTCACCAAATTATAGGCTTTTCCATCAATCTCTTCATTTATCGGACCGTAGGCAGTCTCTTCATGCAGTTGGCCGGAGGTCGAACGGCTGCGCACACCGATCCCTGAAAGGCCGTGATCCGGTTTATGGCTGACAACGATAGCGTCCAGCCGTTTTTTCAGATCATCGCGAAAGCCGTCATAGGGCTCCGGAAATCCGCCTCTAGGAAACAAATGGTCCAAATCCATCGCGGCCGCCTCACCGGATGCACGCGCAATCCGGTTAATCATCCCCCGGTCGGCACACGCTAAAACGAAGGCGTCAATGGCGTGATGGCGGTGATCCTTTCGATTCTTCGGCTGGTTTGTGTCGGCGTAATTGTGATCCGGCAACAACCCGTTCAGCCCCCATTTGGCGCGCAACATGGACGTCAATTTTCCGGTTGACGCCCAAACCTGACCGCACACATGTTCCAGATAGCCGCGCGCCATACGCGCCATATGCTGCGTGTCTGTCAGGTGGCGCGCGGCAAGATCGCCCTTTTCCTGAAATTTCGCCATGGCGTCCGGTTGAAACCGCCAAGCTTTTTTCGGGAACAGGCGCTCCGCGCGCTCCACTATCGTCTGCAATTCTTCGTCGGACCATGCTTCCCCGGGCGACCGCCTTCCTTTTCGGCGGTTCGCCTCGCGCGTGCACAGCACCTTATTCATAAAGCTGTCGTCCAGCGTCAGCTTGTGCGGCAGAATGTGGTCGATATCGACGGATCCATTGAACAATTGCTCGACCGACAATGGCTTGCCCGAATAGACACAGACCTTTTCATCGGCCGGCAATTCGTCGAACAGTCGCAATAACAGGCGCGCGCTATAGGTATCCGCAATGGCCAGCTTTGCCAGACGCTCACGGCGGTCATCGTTCGCCTTTTCGTTTTCCCGATTTTCGCGTTGAATTTTTTCCTTTTGCTCCTTGTTCTGCTTCAGCTCGCGCGCCAGTTCGATAACGATTTCCGCTGGCGGGCCATAAGCGTCGATCAACGCGTTCACCACGGCGCGCAACTGGTTCATGCCAATATGCACCGTTGGGTTCGGCACGCGCCCGATCCGCTCCTGACTGCCTTCTGGCGCGTCCGGCTTTGCGATGACATGCCGCGCCATCGCCGCGCCGTAATAGGGCAGGCGCTCCTTTCGGTCCGCGTCCTTCGGACCCAGGTCGGAATGATGTTTTTCTATGCGCCGCACGGCTTCATCATAGGTCAGCGGACGGTCGAAAATTTCCCCCGTTTCAGGATCGACCCAGGATTCTGTCTCCATGACATGGACCAGCTCCTCCAGCGCCGCACGACCAAGCTGGCCATAGCCTTGCGGAAGACGAAGCTCGGAAACAAATTCGGCGGCCTCCGGAGACAGTTCGCAATTATCGCGCAGCCAGTCCTGCAACTCCGCAGGCTCTTCCGTCGCTAACAACCGCTCCACAATCTCCATCTGCCGTTCGCGTGGCAATGTGCGCCAGGATTTTCCGAAGGCGTTCTTGTGACTCAGCTTCACCGCCGCCTGATCGGGTGGAAAGCCTTTGCGGCCGGATAGCTCATAATTGAACCGCGCATCGTCCGGGAGTTTGAGTTCCTTGCGGATCGCTGCAAATTCCACAACCGTTTTGCTGACAGACATCAGCATATTCGCCACGACATGAAATTCCTGCATGGTCAAGCGGCGCTCGGCTTGACCCGGCCTGCTGACGCGCAACTGACAGGCGTCCTGCAAGATACGGAAACGCTGAAAAACCGGCAGCGCCTTGGGCGCGCGTTCGCCCATGTCGATCTTGAATCCGAACGGCGCAATGATCTTTTCGGTCGGTATCAGCGTGCAGCGGCCAACCGCCGGTTTCTTCAAGGGCCGCTGTTCCACCATCAGCCGTTTCAGCTTTGTCAGAAGCTCCGGCGTCAGTTGCGGATGATGCGGCGCTTGGACGCTCCAGATCGTGTCCAGTTCCTGTTCCAGCATGTCGCGCGTGGGGTAAAAGTCGTAGAGGACAGACGTTCCCTTCACCTCCGGCCGGAACCGCACCGCTTGCGGCTTAGCATAGCCATCACCCTGCTTTAGCCGTGCGCCGTTGCGGTCACGCGCGTGCCTTCGGGCAAGAAACTGCCCCAAGGTGCGCGCACCGCTCTGGTTCAGCGCTGCTTCCAGCTCGCGCATCCCCTGTTTGGTCGCGCCTTTTTCGTTGTCATCGGAATCCGCGATGCGGTTGGATTTGAAGCCTCTCCGTTGATTCAGATGGAACAGCGCCCGGCCCAACTCATGCGCCTCCACCCGCTCCTCAACAGCCGCAGCGCGCAGGAAATACGGGTCCAGACGCTCCAGCGCCTTCCGTTCGGCCTCATTCGCCGGCATCAGCCCGGCCGAGACCAGTATTTCCATCAGTCGCTTTTGCCGGCGCAAAAAGCGATCACGGCGGCGGCGCATTGCACGCGCTTCGCGCCTACCTGCGGCTAGAGAGGCGAGTGATTTCGGATCGCGCCCGGCTTCCTGGTTCGGCGTCAGAATACGCACGCCCGCGTCCAGAACTCCGCAGGGCGCACCCTCAGCATCCAGCTTTACCGCACACCAGCCAAGCGAATTTGAACCCATATCAAGGCCAAGGCGGTATTTCATTATTTCCCCCATCCCAGCGGTCCGCGCATCAATTTGGCGATGCACGGCCCAGCTCCGTTCCCCGGATCAATTAGGGGTTGTGAGTTTTGGCTTGTCAAATGGAATACGATCCGTCAAGAATAACGGCGGGTGTCCAAAAAGCTTAGCCGCTTAGAGATCGAGGGCCACCCGTTAACAAGCACCTTTGAGTGCACAAAATTTCCTGTTTTGCAGGAAGCGCGGCGGGCCAAGGCCCGCCGTTTGCGTTTTGGACACATCGCAATTTTAGTAATGGGCAGATCGCGGGCCTTCCCGCGTAATTAGTCCGCTTCGTCGGACGCAACCAATTCCTCATGGCTAACGCCAAGCGCTTGCGCCAACTGATAGAGCGAAACAATTGTCGGGTTTCGTTTTCCCCGCTCCAGATCGCTTAAATATTGCTGACTGAAGCCGGAGAGTTCCTCGACCTGCTCCTGTGTCAGGCCTTTTTCCCGCCGGATGCGAGCAAAATTTCTGCCAACGAGCGCGCGGACATCCATTCGCAATTGAATGGCAGTCCTTAACCAGTCGTTTTATCTCTTATAATATGTATTTCGCCTGATTATCGGAGACTCGCGATGCAGGCGACACATTTGGAATTCCAACAAGCGCAGCAACTGCGCATCCAAAATCGCTGGCGCGCCCTGAAATCATGCATTCACACGCTGATTGCGACGATGTGCATGGGCGCAGTTGCAAATGCGCAAAGTCCTGAAACCAGCGTCTCCGGAACCTATCTCAGCCGGTCTGCGGATGCCGTAGAATTGGTGCAGATTATTGTTACGCCTAACGGCGGCTTAGCCGGCCGCATGGAAAGCGCGCAGATAACGGAATCCGGGGGAATCGAGACCACTTCGACTCCAATCGAGGGAGCGGCTAACGGCGAGCATGTTACATTCACGACAAAATCCATTCTGTTAGGTTTGATCGCCGCGCCAAATTTTTCGGGAACAGTTTCCGGGGGGACGCTGGACCTGTCCTGGCAAGGCGGCCGCCGTCTGTTTCAGCGCGGGGATGCCGATCAATTCCAGATCGCCATTTCGCAGCTCCAATTGCGCTCGGCGAGCATCCTTCGTGCAAACGCCGCAGCCCAGGCCGCCGGGCAGTTTCAGGAATTGAAAGTGATTGCCGACAGGCTGGATCAGAATCTTCCCTCTGTGCGAGCGCAACTGGCATCCGCTGCGAATGCATATCGCGTGATGTTTGATCGAATGCACAATCGTAGACGCGCCCAAGCCATTCATTCCGGCATTCCAGACCAAAACCTTGCTGCATCGAGAGCCGGTTTGGATGCTCAAAGCGCCGCGCGGGATATTGAAGAAGTAAGGCGGGAAACGGTAAATTTTCGTCGCCAAATTGATAATGAGTTTGACCGCTCAGAACGTCTCAATCGCTCTCTCGCAAGTTTCTGCGGAAGCGCCGCAGCCGCCGAACCGGCTAGCCCGTGCGCGGACACAGCCTCGCAGGCAAACCGGATATTTGAATTAAAGGCAGCCTATGCAGAGGCGTTCGCCGTGCTGGACTCAGCCTATGAAGAGGCGTCGGTCGACGTCCCGCCCGGTAGACGGCTTCTCGAGAATCTTCTGCAATAAGATCGAGCATTCTTAATATGGCTATAGCGCGCGAGCACATATAGAATTAGAATTCGGATTCCGGTTCATGGGAGGCGTTCATGCGGCGGCGCGCGGCTCCAAGTAATGCATCCATGCGCTTCGGCGACCGGCGGACGGCGATACTGATCGAGACTGCCCGGGAATTGCTGGCTGAGCTGGATTACGAGGCGTTCTCCATTGCCGAACTGGTCCGGCGTGCAGGCTGTTCGATTGGGGCCTTTTACGGGCGCTTTCAGAACAAGGATCAATTTCTTTATGCGGTTATCGCCTCGACATTTGGCGACGCGGCGAGGCGCGCAAGCGACCGGCTTGATCTTGTGGCAGGTGGCGGGCGGCCAGGAAATGCGGCGTCCGATCACATCGTGCAGACAATCATCGACGAAATGAGCGATCCGGCCACGGCAGGCGTCACCCGCGCAGCGCTAAAATTATCCACCGCCATGCCGGGGGCCTCCGAACCGTTGCTGAATTATCGGCAGATAATAAGCGAAAAAGCGGCGGCCTCTGTAAGGGGAAAGGACGCGAAACAGCGGATGCGTGAAGCGGTCCAGATTGCATTCGCCACAATGATAGACGCCATTATTCAGAATCCGGGCCCGCTAAAATCTGGAAGCCCGGCGATGCGGCGGGGGCTGGCGACGATGATGGCGAATTATCTTGAGGCGAAACGGCAATAAGGCGCAGACACAATTCAAGTGAGGGCCTGATGAATTCCGCAGACGATAAACCGGAAGATAGCCATTCCATTGCCGAACGCCTCTATTCGAAGGAGTTCCTGCGAAACCTCGGGGAGCGGTTTTCTTTCGATGCAATGGCGACCGAAAATGCCGCCGACATCCGGCATATCGGACATTATTATCTCGCAACGTCGCGCGCCCAAAAATCGGAAAAGAAATTTATCCCCTCCGAAAGAAAATTATTTGCGCAATTTCATAAGGAGATAAATCGGATCATCGACCGGGTTCGCGCGCTTGAGAATGATATTCCGCTGCTCATGCAATTTGGGGCCGTGCATATTACAAACTCGCCGGATCGAAAATCTGCTCATTCACGAAAATTCAAATACGAATCCGGAGAGCAGCATTATCAGGAATTATTATACCGCCTGGAATCGTTACAAGCCGGAATCGCATTCCAGCACGAACAATTAAAATCCCCTCCCGGCCCAAAACCCGACGACGCATTAAAATATATCGTGCGCCACGCCGCCCGCTTCTGGGAAGAACGCCTAAATCGGAATTTTTCGCTCGATTATCACAAAGGCGCGGGGACAACGCCCGCTTTTGATTTTGTGCGCGCCCTGATCGAACCGTTAGCCGACATTTCCGATACAAAAATCATTACCGCAATGCGCGCGGAAATCGGATTGCGGAGCATGATCGCGCGCGGAGATCAGCCGTTGCATTAATGTCCGAATTCTATTCCGGAGCCTTTGGCGAATGATAACGCACTCACAAAAACCCGGCGCTCAAAGCCATACAATCTTCGCCAGCGATTATGCGCGCTTCCCTGCCGGAATGCTGTTTCGATCACGGGCATTCTGCCGGAAGAATCCGGCGCGACCCCGGTTTTGCTCATGGCGCAGATCGACAAGAGACCCCGCTTGGTTGTCGCGGCGAACGACAATCGGCCAGGGCGCCGACGCGTCGTTCTCTCCGGCATCCACCCGCAACTCCCCATTGGCGAGAGTGAGGTGGAAATCTTCGACGCCCTGCTCTCCAATCTCAAAGCGCTCGCCGCAAATGACAACCTGCCGGGGGAGATAAAGCCCGATGTCTGACCTGCGCTATGCCATTTATGCTCGTGTCTCTACGGCCCGCCAGGCCGAGCATGATCTTTCCCTTCCCGATCAATTGGCGCAGGCGCGCCGGTATGTCGCGTCTCGAAGCGGCATCGTCATCGCCGAATATGTGGAACCGGGCGCCAGCGCGCGCGACGACAAGCGTCCGCAGTTTCAAGCCATGATCGAAGCGGCCTGCACCAGACCCGCTCCATTTGATGTTATTCTCGTGCACAGTCTTTCGCGCTTCTTTCGGGACGAAATTTCATTCGTGACCCATGTCCGGCGCCTCAAAAAATACGGGGTGAAAATTGTCTCCCTGACCCAGGAATTCGGAGAGGGCTCGGGCGCAGAAATGGCGTTCCGCATCACCGCGCTCATGGATGAAATGCAGAGCGAAGAGAACGCCAAACATGTTCGCCGGGCGATGATCGAGAATGCCCGTCAGGGATTCTGGAACGGTCCCGCTCCGTTCGGCTATGTCGCCGAAGCCGCCGAACAGCGCGGCCAGAAAACCAAAAAGCGCCTTGCGATTGAACCTGCGCAAGCCGAGACGGTCCGGCTGATCTTCAAGCTTTTCCTGGAGGGTGACGGAACGTCCGGGCCGCTTGGCGTCAAACATATCGCCAAATGGCTGAATGCGCAGGGCTATCGGACGCCCGAAAACAAACCGTTCTACACGAGCCGCGTTCACACCCTTCTCACCAACGAAACCTATGCCGGGCAGGCGTGGTTCAACCGGATCGACTCGCGCACGCGCCGCCTGCGCCCGCGTGATGAATGGGTATCCCTGCGCGTTCCGGCCATCGTGCCCGAAGCGACGTTCCGCCGTGTGCAAGCAATGCTCAAGGAACGGCGTCCGGACAGGACTCCGCCACGCATCACCAACAGCAAAGTTCTACTGACAGGCGTGGCCACCTGCGAAGCTTGCGGCAAACCGCTCATGCTGACGACCGGCAAGAAGAGCATCTATCGCTATTACAAGTGCTCCGGACGGCATCTGAATGGGCAATGCACGGGCGGGCGGCCGATCCGGGAAGCCGAACTCGACACGCTCGCGCTTGGCGCCCTGACAGAGACATTGCTGACCCCGGAGCGCGTCCAAACCATCGTGAGCAAGATCGCTGACCGCCGCGCGGACGGCCGGAATGAGGCCCTGCACAGCCTGGCCCAACACCGGGGACGGTTGGGAAGCGTGAAAAACCAGCTTCGCAACCTCATGGATGCGCTCGCCAAGGGTCTGGTCGGCGATACAGAGGCGTTCCGGGAGAAGATGGCGGCCCTTGAGCAGGAACGGGCGGATATCGAGCGGCTGATCGAGACCCAGCAACGGGCAGCGGACGAGGGTCTTAAGCCGATCACGCTCGATCAGGCCGGGATGGCGGCCCAAACCCTGCGCCACGCCATTTTGATGGCGCCGCCGGAACTGAAAAAACGCTATGTCCGCGCTTTCGTCTCCCAAATTACTGTCGGGAAAGACCAGATTTTGATGGAAGGGCCGGAATCCGCACTGGCGGAGGCGGCCTGCGGCGTCCCGCCCGCCCATATCGCGGCCGCCAGTCCGGCGGTTCATGGTTTGGGACGGGAATGGCGCACCCGACAGGATTCGAACCTGTGACCTCTGCCTTCGGAGGGCAACGCTCTATCCAGCTGAGCTACGGGTGCGGGGCGCGTCCGGCGCGCGGGCGGAACCTAGAGCGTTTCCAGGCGAAGTGGAAGCCGGTTCGCCATCCGGAAATGCGGCGAACAAAGACCTGGAGCATTGGCGCGATCCGAAGACTTGCCCCGGACCTGATCCGGGGAGAGCGGAAAAGCTCCAGCCGTTTGCACCCCCCCTCCCGCAATAAAGCCCGGCTGTCCTTAAAGCCAGACTGCGCCGGAGCGTCCCGGGCCGGGGCGGCGCCTTCATTCCGAACCTGCATGCGCGGGAAGGCCTATTCCATATCCTGCTCGCGAACCCGCCAGCGCGCCGCGGTGACGGCGGGCTCCAGGCTCAGCCTGCCGACCATCTGCTCCAGCACCGCGTCCGCGGGCGCATCGGCCAGCAAAGAGGCGGAAACCTCCACCCGGTTGCTGTCCTCGATATTGGCGCTGTCCAGCGCGCGCAGGCGCAGCCTGCCCGAGGCCACACCCTGAAGCAGCAGGGCGCGGACATGGGCCTCTTCCGCTCCGCGGCACACGATGGATACGGCATAGGCGACAGGCCCTTCGGGCGGAGCGAGGGGCTGCTGGTTGATCTTCGCCGCGAGCGGGCGAAGAAAAAGATTCACCCCCACCACCATGGCCGTGACCATGGCCGCGTATGCATAGGCGCCGGCCCCGGCCAGAATGCCCGCCGCCGCCGAACACCAGAGCGTAGCGGCGGTGTTCAGCCCGCGCACATTGAAACCTTCGCGGAAGATGATGCCCGCGCCCAGAAAGCCCACGCCGGAGACGACCTGCGCGGCGACGCGTGTGGGGCTGACCTCATCCACAAAAATGGCGGAGAAAACCACAAAGCTGGCCGCGCCCAGAGCGACCAGCGTGTTGGTCCTGAGCCCGGCAAGACGGTGCCGCCATTGCCGCTCGAAGCCGATAGCTGCCCCACATAGCAGGGCCGCGAACAGGTTCAGGGCGGCCCAGCCGGGACCAAAGCCTGCGATCATGACGATCCTCCCGCCGTTTGCGGCGAAAACGCAATCCTGCCGGGCCTTATGCCGGCCCGGCAGGATCGCGCCTCCGCCAAAGTCCGAGTCTAGAATTCCAGCGACAGGCCGATTGTGAGCCAATGCGCCCGCTCGCCGTCGAGATTGTTTCCATAGACCAGTTCCAGGGCGACATCGCCGCCGGACAGGAATGGCCGGATTCCAGCCTGGAATCCGGGCCGGCCACTCTCCCCGCCGAACATTTCCGCGATCAGCTCCAGCCGGTCGAAGGCGTATTGGCCCGCCAGACCCCAGACCATTCCGGTTTCGCCTGCATCGCGGTCACGCTCCACGCCTCCGTTCAGGTGGATATTGAAGCGCTCCGCGACCGGCACGGTGACCGGAACCACCGCGTAAAGCGTATCGGCCCGGCGCAGAACGCCGGCATGGCCGCTACCTATGGAGAGGGCGACGCCCGCCCCGTGCCGATCTGGATCGAACAGGGCGATCTTCATCGCCGGCGCAAGAGTCGTGCTCCAGTCCCTGTTCTGGCGATTGCGCTCGAAGGTCAGTTCAAACTCTACCCGCGGAAGCGCGGCGAAGGTTACGCCCGGCGAGATAACCGAAACAAAGTCGCCGTTGTCGCCGAAGGACACCCAGCTTTCCAGCTTGGCGCGGCCCGGCGTGGCGATACCGGAATCATCGACAGCGTAAGGGCCGCCCGAGGCGTGCGCGGCGACGGGCAAAGCGAGATGGGCCAGCGCCAGCGCGCCGATCAGGATGAGATTTTTTTTCATGGTCTTGTTCCTTATTGCCCTGAGCCGTCAGGCCGCCACGGGAATGTTGAGCACGGCGGTGGCGATGGAGAAGTAGATCATCACGCCCGCCGCATCGGCGATGGAGGTGATCAGCGGCGCGCTGGCCGCGGCGGGATCGAGCCTGAGGCGCGACAGGATGAAGGGCAGGCTCATGCCGATCAGGCTGCCCACCAGAACGATGATAACCATCGACATCGAGACGACGATGGCGACCTCGAAACCGCCGCGATACAGACCGATCACCGAAACCGCGAGCGCCATGGTCAGGCCCAGCAGGCCCGCCACAAACACTTCCCGGCCCAGCATCCGGCCCCAGTCCGACAGCTTTACATCGCCGATGGCCAGGCCCCGCACCATCAGGGTCGCGGCCTGAGAACCCGCATTGCCGCCGGAGTCGATCAACAGCGGCAGGAAGAACACCAGCGCAACATAGGCCATGATGGTGTCCTCGAAGAAGGCGATGCCCTCGCCGGAGAAAATATTGCCGAACACCAGCACCACCAGCCAGACCACCCGCATACGCCAGAGCGTCCAGATGCTGGCCTTGCTGACGCTGGCGATCTTGCTGACGCCAGGCATCTCGCCCTTATGCCCGCCAATGTGCGGCCCCTGCACCGCGCCGGCGCGGTAAAAGTCTTCCGTCGCCGCCTCGGCCTGCACGTCCATGGCGTCATCGGCGGTGATGATGCCCACCAGCGCATCTCCGCCATTAATGACCGGCAGGGCCAGAAGGTCGTAGGCGGCCAGCCTTTTGGCGGCTTCCTCTTTCGGCTCGTCGGCGCGAGCGGTAATCACGCTGGTCTTCATGATTTGCGCGACGGTCTTTTCGTCAGGCGCGGTAATCAGGTCGCGCAACGAGACCACACCGATCACCCGGCGCCGGTCGTCGATGACATAGGAATCGTAGATCGTCTCCTTGTTCGGCGCTTCCCGGCGCAGCCGCTCGATGGCCTGCACGCTGGTCAGCTCGGGCGTGACGGTGGCGTAATCGGACGTCATCACCGAGCCGGCGGTCCCCTCCTCATAGGAGGCCAGCTTGCGGAGATCCTCGCGGTCGGCCTGGGCCATGGCGGGAAGAACCGCGTCCTGACGGTCGCGGCTCAATGCGTTCCACACGTCCGCGCGCTCGTCATGGCTCATCGCGCCCAGAAGAGCGGCCAGAGCGTCACGCTCCAGGAGCCTGGCGGTCTCTTCCTGCATCTCCGGGGGCAGATAACCGAAGACGCGCGCACGCATCTCCACCGGCAGCGCGGAGAGAATTTGGACGAGATCGGCGGAGTCCAGATCGTCCAGCGCATTGGCGATGTCTGCGGGATGCATCGCTGCAAGGGCGGCGGCGATGGAGGCTGTGTCGCCGTTCACGAGAAACTCGCGCACAGCGGCGTTGATATGCTTTTGAGTCATAGGGCGCGCCTTTCACGGCTCGCGGGCCGGGGCGCGACCTCGCAAGCCTCGCTCAGGCGTGCGCGGACGGACTCCGGCCGGATATTCGGGAAAATGTTTTCAGATAGCGCAGGCCGCGCGGCATCCGCCGGGCGGCCTGCCGACTAGAAGGATCGTCCATGTCCGCCTCCTTTTCCGCGGCGCGCGCGGAAACTCCCGCGGGGCGCGCCGGCCTCGTGTAGATCACGCGTCGGATGCGGTTATGGTTCCGCCCCTGCGCGCCGCTCATGACCTTTCCGGCCGGGAGCGCGCGGGGCGAGAGGCAGGGCTGGAAGACCCGCCGGGGATCGCCCCGGCGTCAGAGGCCGGGAAGGTTGAAGATGTCGAAACCGGGGCCGAAGCCCCAACTGGATCCGCTGTCCATCTATTTCCAATCCTGCGCCGCTGTGATGCGGCGAGGGCCTTATTCCTTCCGGTCCTGCCCCGGTCAACCCTCTGCCCCGGCGCTCAAATGAAATTTCATCAAGCCGACATAAGGCGCGAAGGATATTCGCTCTGACCTTGCGGAAAATTCGCCTGGCCGCCCTCCATCTGCGCCGGAAGAGACCCCGCCAACTGCCGGAAACGGGTGCGAAAACGCTCCGGGCGTGACAGAACCGGGCCGGGCGGCGATACTGGCCGCAAGCCAAGTCCCCGCCACTTTTATGATTTTCCGAGCCTCGGCAATGAATTCCCCGCTGCGACTGCTTGCCGTGCCCGGCTATGTGCTGCTGATCGGCCTGCTCTGCTCGGTCGTGGTCTCGACCCAGGTCGCGGACGTGACAGCGGAAAAAGACGAGGAACGCTTCCAGAACGCCGTGGCCCAGACCCACGCCACGATCGAGGGCCGGATCGACACCTATGTGGCGATGCTGGAGACCGGAGCAGCGATGCTGGCCTCGGTCGATCTGGATCTCAGCAAGGCCGAATTCCACGCCTTCGCCGAGCGCCTGAATCTGGCTGTCCGTTATCCCGGCGTCCAGGGCATCGGCTACACGATCCGCATCCGCCGCGGAATGGCGCCGCTGGTCCGCACAACGATGATGACGCAGGGCGTGCGCGATTTCCGTCTCTGGCCCGAGGACGCGGTAGATGAAACCGGCGAGCGCCACGCCATCATCTATCTGGAGCCGGAGGACGAGCGCAATCTCGCCGCCATCGGCTATAATATGTATTCCGATCCGGTGCGTGGCCGGGCGATGGACCGGGCGCGGGATGCAGGCATGCCCGCGGCCAGCGGCGCGGTGGAGCTTGTTCAGGAAATCGAGGGGAACAGTCAGGCCGGCTTTCTGATTTATGTTCCGGTCTATGAAGGCGGCGACCCGGGATCGCTGGAAGAGCGGCGCACCCGCCTGGCGGGGTTCGTCTATAGCCCGTTCCGTACGGACGACATGGTGCATGGCATTTTCAGCCGCGTGCCGATACCGCGCCTGCATATCGAGCTTTATGACGGCGCGCCCGATGATGGCGTGCTGATGCACCGTTCCGGTGCGGGCCCGCTCGCGCCGGGGTCCGCGCGCTTCACCGAGGCGCGGATGCTGGACATCGCCGGCCGCTCATGGACAGCGGTCTATGCCGATATGCCGGATTTCGAGTTCAGCGCCAGCCGCCACCTTCCCCTGCTGATTATGCTGGCCGGCGCGGGAATTACGCTGCTGCTGGCCGCCGGCGCCTGGTGGCAGGCGCGCACCTACGCCACGGCGCGACGCCGCACGCGCGAACTGGAAATTTTCAACGTGCTGGGCGCCAAGATGGCGACAGAGATGGACCTGGAACGTCTGATCCAGGCCGTAACCGACGCCGGCGTGGCCCTCTCCGGCGCCGAATTCGGCGCGTTCTTCTATAACAGGACCGCGCCCCCGGATGACGTCTATATGCTGTACACCGTCTCAGGGGCGCCACGCGAAGCGTTCGAACAATTTCCGCATCCGCGCAACACGCCCATATTCGCGCCGACATTCGAGGGCAAATCCACCATCCGCGCAGCGGACATAACCCGTCATCCCGATTACGGAAAAGAAGCGCCCTATTACGGCATGCCGGAAGGCCATCTTCCTGTGCGCTCCTATCTCGCCGCGCCGGTGATCGGGCGCGGGGGGCATGTGGTGGGCGGCCTGTTCTTTGGCCATCACAAGGCTGGAAAGTTCGACGCCCGCTCGGAACGGGTGATCGACAGCCTCACCGCACAGGCGGCCATCGCCGTGGACAATGCGCGCCTGTGGCAGGACATGCATGGCGAGATGGAGCATCGCAAACTGTTGCTGGACGAGCTGAATCACCGGGTGAAGAACACGCTGGCCACTGTGCAATCGATGGCGGCGCAGACCATGCGCCACGCCGACTCGCTGCCCGCGTTCCGCAAGGCCTTCGAATCCCGCCTGATCGCGATGTCCAGCACGCATAATCTGCTGACCAAGGGCGACTGGAAAAGCGCGTCGCTGCGCGAATTGCTGAAGGCGGAGCTGGCGCCGTTTCAGCAGGACGGCGAGTCCCGCGTCACAATGCGCGGACCGGACGTTCAACTGAACCCGGCGCAATCGACCTCGCTTGGCATGGCGTTTCACGAACTGACCACGAATGCCGTGAAATACGGCGCGCTGTCGCGGCACGAAGGGCATGTCACTGTCGAGTGGAATGTCACGCAGGAAAACGGGGGAAACCTCCTGCGCATTGTCTGGCGCGAGCGCGGCGGACCGGAAGTGGCGCCCCCGCGGCGCCGGGGATTCGGCAGCCGTCTGATCGAGCGCGGACTGGTCGGCCAGCATGGCGGGCGCGCCGAGTTGATCTTCAACCCGGAAGGCGTGACCTGCGAGATCGAAATCCCTCTCGCCGTCATCTCCAGCGATCAGGCGGCATGAGGCGGTCCCCGCACGAACGTGACTGGCAGGCAAGCTCTTTGGGGGGCTAAAGTCCGTCAAAATCAAAGCGCGGGGGAAGACTTCGATGATCGGCAATCTGCGGCTTTTAATCCGCGCAGCGTTCAAAAGCGCGCATGCACTGACGGCGACGATAGCGGGGGCGCTGCTTCTGGCCGCGGCGCCGGCAGCGGCGCAGCGCCTGTCGCCAGAAGACCATGCCCGCGTGGCGGGGGAAATGGCGGCGGCGGCGAATGCGCTGATCGAGGCGGCGGGCGCACCCGGCGTGGCCGCCGGCATTCTGGGCATGCCGCCCGTGGAGGCGCTGACCGCGGCGATGGACAGCGCGGAGCGTCAGGACTGGTCCTACTGGCCCCGCGTGCGCACCGGCCTGCCGCTGGGCCAGATGACAGCGGCCCAGCGCATTCTGGCGCATGATCTTCTGGGAACGCTGATGTCATCGCGCGGCTATCTCCAGGCCACCCATGTCATGGGCCTGGAAGAAGTTCTGGCCGCTGTCGACGCCACCGGCTTTCCGCGCGGACAGGAAATGTATCACGTCACGATTTTCGGCGAGCCCGGCGGCGCGGCGCCCTGGGCCTGGCGGTTCGAGGGGCATCATCTTTCCCTGAACGTCACCGTCACCGGCGATTCCATCCACGTGACGCCGCATTTTGTGGGCGCCAATCCGATCACGATTCCAAGCGGTATGCGCGCCGGCTTCGAGGTCCAGCGTTATGAGCGGCAGACGGCGTTCAACCTGCTGCGCGCACTGGACCCGGCGCAGCGTGAGCGCGCGGTCATCGCCGGGCGCGCGCCGTTCGAGGTGCTATCCGGCACGCTGAACCTGCCGCCGGAGCGGCGCGACGCGTGGCAGAGCGAAATCGGCGATCAGGGTGTGGCGGCCACAGAGATGACCGCGGACCAGCGCGCACTGCTCGCAGATCTGGCCGATCATGTATTCTCGCGCTTCCGCCCGGAAATCGCAGCCTCTTATCGTCAGGCGACCGATATCGACTCCCTGCGCTTTGTCTGGATGGGACCGCAGGAAGAGGGCGCGCCCTATTATTTCCGCGTCGCGGGCGGAGACTTTGTCTATGAATATACCGCCGCGCAGGAAAACGGCGCGCACGCGCATACGATCTGGCGCAGCCGGACAAACGATCTGGGCGAAGCCGCCCTCACAGCACGCTGAGCGCCAGGTTCAGCGTTTATTGTAGGTGAGCTGGAGGAACACATCCTCCAGGTCCGGCTCCTGCGTGGAAAGATCGGCGATGGAGACCCCGCCCTCTTTCACGCGCTCGATAATCTCTGCCACCGAGTCGGCGCCGGCGCGATAGGTCACAGACAGCGCGCCATCGGGGCGAATCTGCGCATCGAAGGCCGAGAGCGTCTCGGGCGGCGCGGTGAGCGGCGCGGCCGGATGGATCACCAGCGTCTTGGTCTCGATGCGCCGGATCAGCCGCGCCGTCGGCTCGCAGGCCACGACCTCGCCATGATTGATGATGGCGATGGTGTCGCACAGCTCCTGCGCCTCTTCCAGATAATGCGTGGTCAGCACCACGGTCACGCCGCCCGCGTGCAGGCGGCGCACATTGTCCCAGAGCTGGCGGCGCAGTTCGATATCCACCCCGGCTGTCGGCTCGTCCAGCACCAGAACGGGCGGGCTGTGCACCAGCGCCTTGGCCACCAGCAGGCGCCGCTTCATGCCGCCGGACAGCGAGCGCACATAGGCGTCCTTCTTGTCCGCCAGCCCGACCATGTCGAGAATTTCCATGGTGCGCCGCTGTGATTTCGGCACGCCATAGAAACCGGCCTGGAATTCCAGGCTCTCATACGGGCTGAAAAACGGATCCATGTTGATTTCCTGGGGCACCACGCCGATGGCGGCGCGGGCGTTGCGCGGCTCGCGCTCGATATCCATGCCCCAGATGCGCGCGGCGCCGTCCGTTTTTGAAACCAGCCCGGCGAAAATATTGATGAAGGTGGACTTTCCCGCCCCGTTCGGCCCCAGCAGGCCGAACATCGCGCCGCGCGGCACAGCCAGGTCCACACCCTTCAGCGCGCGCACCTCGGCCCCGCCTTTTTTACGGCGATAGGTCTTGACCAGCCCCCGCGCCTCCAGCGCGAATTCGGGGCCGTCACCTGTCGGGGAATCCTTCATGGCGCGCATGGTTAGGACGCCACGCCCGCCCGCGCAATCGGGCCTGCGGACTCGTGATCGGCGGCCTTGTTCCTGCCCCGGAATTGACCGCGCCGCCGGGCAGTCCTAATGCTCAGCAGGTTGCTTCAGAGGCTTTCCCGATGGTCCAATCCGCCGCCCAGCACACCGATCCGGACGCCCTGCCCGCGCCTGAGGTTTTTGTCGTGGACAATCATCGCGTGTCCTGCGACGGCGGCGGCGGCGCGCTCGGCCATCCCCGTGTCTGGCTGGAAATCGGCCATCGCGGTTTTGTCGAATGCGGCTATTGCGACCGCCGCTTTGTGCAGCGCGGCGGCCCGGCGGACCCGGCCCGGAGCGCCTGAGAGGCCCCCCTCCGGCGTGACAAATCCGGCCCGAGGTCCCATTTTCGGGGCATGAGCGAGGCCGCCCCCCTCTCCCCTGCGAAAACGCTGCGGCGCGACGCGGTGATAAAGGCTCTGCGCGCGCTGGCGCCAGAGCTGAAAGCAAGAGGCGTGGAGCATGTCTATCTGTTCGGCTCGGTGGCGCGGCTTCCAGATCATTTCCGAAGCCAGCCGCTATATACCGGAAGACGCCAAAGCCAGGTTCAACATTGACTGGCGCGGTGTCAGGGATATCGGAAATGTTCTGCGGCACGGTTATGAAATCGTGTCGCCGGAACGGCTTTGGGGTTTTTTCATCGACGACGCGCCGCCCCTGAAAGAAGCCGTCGAACAGCTTTACGCGGAGTTCGGGCCGGACGGCGGCTGAGCGCCCGATAGCGGATCGCCGGGTTCCGATTCCGGCCCCGGCGCCTTACATCATGGGGCCATGCCCCCCGCCAAAAGCACCGCCCCGAAAACCGCCAAAACCGCCCCGGAAACGGGCGGCCCAAAGCCGCTGGACGAGACCAGCCATCTCTATCTGGTGGATGGCTCCGGCTATATTTTCCGGGCCTATCACGCGCTGCCGCCGCTGACCCGCAAATCGGACCGCCTGCCCGTCGGCGCGGTGCACGGCTTCACCCAGATGCTGTTCAAGCTACTGCGCGATCTGAAAAACAGCGACCAGCCGAGCCATCTTGCCGTCATTTTCGACGCCAGCGAAAAGACCTTCCGCACCGATTTCTATCCCGAATACAAGGCGCACCGCCCACCGGCGCCGGAAGACCTGGTTCCGCAATTCCCGCTGATCCGGCGCTGCGTCACCGCCTTCAACACGCCCTGTATCGAGATGAGCGGCTATGAGGCCGACGATCTGATCGCCACCTACGCGCGCGCGGCGGAGCGCGCCGGCGCCAAGGTCACCGTCGTTTCGTCCGACAAGGATCTGATGCAGCTGGTCTCTGACCGGATCGAGCTTTACGACACGATGAAGGACCGGCGCATCGGCCGCGAGGAAGTGATCGAGAAATTCGGCGCGCCCCCGGAAAAAGTGGTCGATATTCAGGCGCTCACCGGCGATCCCACCGACAATGTTCCGGGCGTGCCCGGCATCGGGGTGAAAACCGCCGCGCAGCTCATCGGCGAATATGGCGATCTGGAAACGCTGCTGGACCGCGCCAGCGAGATCAAACAGCCCAAACGGCGCGAAGCCCTGATCGAATACGCCGAGGCGGCGCGCATCTCCAAAATCCTTGTCACGCTGCGCGACGATCTCGACCTGCCCGACCGCATCGAGGATTTCTTCGTGCGCGACCCGGACGCCGAAACCCTGCTCGGCTTTGTCGACGAGATGGAGTTCGCCACGATCGGGCGGCGCATCCGCGATGCGCTGGGCGCGAGCGAGACTCTGGGCGCCGTCGCCGCCCTGGCGCCCGCCGATACCGGGTTCGACCACGAGAAATATGAATGCGTCACCACGCGGGCGGCGCTGGATCTCTGGATCGCGCGCGCGCGCGAGGCGGGCGTAATTGCCCTGGATACGGAGACCGACGCGCTGGATTCCGCCGCCGCCAATCTCTGCGGCGTATCGCTGGCCGTGGGGCCGAACGCGGCCTGCTATATCCCGCTCGGCCATGTCGATCCGGAAGAGAGCGGAGATTTGCTCGGCGGCCGCGCCCGGCCGGACCAGCTCGATCTGAAAGAGGCGCTTTCCGCGCTGGCGCCCCTGCTCGCCGATCCCGGCGTGCTCAAGGTCGGGCAAAATCTGAAATACGATCTCTGTGTGCTGCGGCGTTACGGCGTGGAGGTGACGCCGTTCGACGACACCATGCTGATTTCCTATGTGCTCGACGGCGGCCGCCACAATCACGGCATGGACGAGCTGAGCGTGCTGCATCTCGGCCATACGCCGATCCCGTTCAAGGATGTGTGCGGCAGCGGCGTCAAACAGATCGGCTTTGACCGCGTCGCGCTGGACGCCGCGACAAAATACGCGGCGGAGGATGCGGATGTGACGCTGCGCCTGTGGGGCATATTAAAGCCGCGCCTGGCCGCCGAGGGCATGGCCAGCGTCTATGAGCGGCTGGAGCGTCCCCTGATCCCGGTGCTGGCCGATATGGAGGCGGCGGGAATCAAGGTCGATGTCGCCGTGCTGCGCGGCCTGTCCCAAACCTTCGCCGAGCGGATGCAGGATGCGGAGACGCGCGCGCACACACTCGCCGGCCGCGCCTTCAATCCCGGCAGCCCGAAACAGATTTCCGAAATCCTGTTCGAGGAAATGGGCCTGTCCGGCGGCAAGAAAACCAAAACCGGCGCATGGTCCACCGATGCGCGTGTGCTGGAGGAACTGGCCGTCGATGGCAATGAATTTGCGCGCGCCTTGCTCGACTGGCGCCAGTTCGCCAAGCTGAAATCCACATACGCCGACGCACTGCAACAGGAGATCGACCCGAAGACGGGCCGCGTGCATACCTCCTTCTCGCTGGCGGCGACGGCCACGGGGCGGCTCTCCTCCTCCGACCCCAATCTTCAGAACATCCCGATCCGCACAGAGGAAGGCCGCCGCATCCGCGAGGCCTTCATCGCCGAGCCGGGAAAGGCGCTGGTCAGCGCCGACTATTCGCAGATCGAGCTGCGCGTCCTTGCCCATATGGCCGGCATTCCGGCGCTGAAACAGGCTTTCGCCGACGGGCTGGACATCCACGCCATGACGGCGAGCGAGATGTTCGGCGTGCCAATCGAAGGCATGGACCCGATGATCCGCCGCAAGGCCAAGGCGATCAATTTTGGCATCATCTACGGCATTTCCGCTTTCGGCCTGGCCGCCAATCTCGGCATCGGCCGCGACGAGGCGCGCGCCTATATCGACTCCTATTTCGAGAAATTCCCCGGCATCCGCGACTATATGGAGCGCACCAAAAAACTGGCGCGCGAGCAGGGCCATGTGACCACGCTGTTCGGGCGGCGTATCCATGTGCCGGCGATCAACGACAAGAATTTCAATCTGCGCGGCTTTGCCGAGCGTCAGGCGATCAACGCGCCGATCCAGGGCAGCGCCGCCGACATTATCCGCCGCGCCATGATGCGGCTTCCCGGCGCCATCGCCGAAGCGGGGCTGGACGCGCAGATGCTGCTCCAGGTGCATGACGAGCTGGTGTTCGAGGCAGCGGAAGACCAGATCGAAGACCTGAAAGCCTTGGCAAAGCGCGTGATGGAAAACGCCTGCACGCCGGTTCTGAGCCTCGACGTGCCGCTCGTGGTCGAATCCGGTCACGGCCCAAACTGGGCGCTGGCGCACTGATTTTCCGCCCCTCCGCTTCATCATGAAGCATCATGATGCATCATGATGCTATATTAACAGGAGGAGAGAGCCATGACCTCAGACTCCCGTGAAAAATTCGCCACACAGGTGGACCCGGAAGTCCTTTCAGCCGTCCGCGATCTTGCGCGCCAGGAAGGGCGGCAGATTCAGGCGCTGGTGGACGAGGCGCTGGCCGATCTGCTCGAAAAGCGGCGGCAACAAAAGCCGCGCACGCATTTCATGACGGCCTATCTGGGCAGCCATAAAAAATACGCGCCGCTTTACAAGAAACTGGCGGAATGAGGGACTATCCGACCGTTGTCGATGTCCTTGCCATTCATGCAGATCTGATCGAGCGATATGGCGGAACCGATGGCGTGCGCGATCCGGGCTTGCTGGAGGCGGCGCTGTTTCGTCCGCAAACGGGATACTACTCCGACCTGATTGAAGAGGCGGCGGCGCTCTGGGAAAGTCTCGCCCAGAACCATCCCTTCATCGACGGCAACAAGCGCGTCCCTTTCGCCGTCACATATACGTTTCTCTATGTGAACGGGCTGCAGATAATGGCGTCCGCCGAGGCGATCTGGCGTTTCATCAGCAGCATGTATGATACGCGGACATTCACCCATGACCGCCTGACGGAATGGTTGCGCAAGAACGTGAAAATGATCGGCGGATAAGCATCCGCTCTCCGCAAACCCTCGATCCCGCTGCCAAAAAACCGGAACGGCTTGCCCGCTTCGCCTGTTTAAACAAGAGAAGCAGACGGAGCGAAGACAATGCGCAGGTTCATCCTGATCGCGGCCGCGGCGGGCGCCGTGGCCTTTGCCCTCAGCGCATGTGAGGAAGACGGCGCGCAGGCGCCTGGCGCCAGCGGCGTGAGCGAATCCCGCGCCTTTACCGGCGCGGGCGTCGAGGAAGGCGGCGCCATCCCCGGCGACGTGGCCCCGCCACAGGGGCGCGATCTTGGCGACGAGACGCGCGGCGTGGCGCCGCCCGAAGCGCGGCAGGAAGACCGGCGCCACGAGGAGACGGATCGCTAGGCGCGAGCGCGTGCTGCTATGTGGCGCGCCTGCGCTTCTGCATAGGGCGAACGCAAAAACAAAGGGCCGGCGAAACCGCCGGCCCTTCGCATTCCGCCAAGAGAAAAAACCCTACCCCTCCGCCGCCAGCTTGCGCAGGACGTAATGCAGGATGCCGCCATTGCGGTAGTAGTTCAGCTCGTTCTCCGTATCGATGCGCACCTGCACGGGGCAGGTCTTGCGCGGCTCATCGCCACGGTCGATGCACAGTTCCAGCATCTGCATCGGCTTCAGCGTTTCGATCCCGGCGATGGAGATGGTCTCGTCGCCATCCAGCGCAAGCTGCTCCCAGTCCATGCCCGCCTCGAACTGCAACGGCAGAACGCCCATGCCGATCAGGTTGGAGCGGTGGATGCGCTCAAAGCTTTCCGCGATCACCGCGCGCACGCCGAGCAGCATCGTGCCCTTGGCGGCCCAGTCGCGCGAAGAACCGGAGCCATATTCCTGACCGGCGAAGATCACCAGCGGCGTCGCGGCCGCCTGATACTTCATCGCCGCGTCATAGATCGGCTCGATCTCGCCAGAGGCGACATGGCGCGTATAGCCGCCCTCCGCCCCGCCGGCCATGGCGTTGCGGATGCGGATATTGGCGAAGGTGCCGCGCATCATCACTTCGTGGTTGCCGCGGCGCGAGCCATAGGAATTGAAGTCCAGCGGCTCCACACCGTGCTGCATCAGATAATGCCCGGCGGGCGATTCCTTCTTGATCGCGCCGGCGGGCGAGATGTGATCGGTGGTGATGGAATCGCCCAGCATGGCGAGGATGTGCGCGCCCTCGATATCGCCGGGGGGCGCGGGCTCGGCGCTCATGCCCTCGAAATAGGGCGGATTGCGCACATAGGTGGATTTCGGATCCCAGTCATAGGTGCGCCCGCCCGCGACGGCGAAGCCGCGCCAGTGCTCGTCGCCCTCGAACACGCGCGCATAGCGTTCGGCGAACATCGCCGGCGTGATGGCGCTGCGCACCAGCCCGGCCACTTCCTGCGAGCTGGGCCAGACATCTTTCAGATAGACCGGCTCGTTCTCTTCCGTATAGCCGAGCGGATCGTGCGTCAGATCGACATTCATCGACCCGGCGATGGCGTAGGCCACGACCAGCGGCGGGCTGGCCAGGTAGTTCGCCTTCACGTCCGGGCTGATGCGGCCCTCGAAATTGCGGTTGCCGGAGAGAACCGACGTCACCACCAGATCGCCCTTGCGCACCGCTTCGGAGACCGGCTCGGGCAGCGGCCCGGAATTGCCGATACAGGTCGTGCAGCCATAGCCGACCAGATTGAAACCGAGCGCGTCCAGATCGTCCTGCAATCCGGCGCGCTCCAGATAATCCGTCACCACCTGGCTGCCGGGCGCGAGCGAGGTCTTCACCCAGGGCTTTACCGAGAGGCCCTTTTCCCGCGCGTTGCGGGCCAGCAGTCCGGCGCCCAGCATCACGCTGGGGTTGGAGGTGTTGGTGCAGGACGTGATCGCCGCGATGGCGACATCGCCATGGCCGATGGAATATTCCGCATCGCCGTCCTTGATGGTCTCGCGGCGCATGGCGTCGTCTTCCTTGCCGAACGGACCGGCCAGCGCCTCGGCGAAGGAATCCGCCGCGCGGTCCAGCTCCACCCGGTCCTGCGGCCGCTTCGGCCCGGCCAGCGAGGGAACCACATCGCCAAGATCAAGGTGCAGCGTCTCGGTATAAAGCGGGGCCTCCGCGCCCGGGCGCCACATGCCCTGCGCCTTGGCATAGGCTTCCACCAGCGCCACGCGCTCCGGCGCGCGGCCGGTGGCGGTCAGATATTTCAGCGTCTCTTCATCGACGGGGAAGAAGCCGCAGGTGGCGCCATATTCCGGCGCCATATTGGCGATGGTCGCCTGATCCTCGATGGTCAGCCGGTCCAGCCCCTCGCCATAGAATTCCACGAACTTGCCGACCACGCCCAGCTTGCGCAGCATCTGCACCACGGTCAGCACCAGATCGGTAGCGGTCACGCCCTCTTTCAGCGAACCCGTCAGCTCGAAGCCGATCACTTCGGGGATCAGCATGGAGACAGGCTGGCCCAGCATGGCGGCCTCGGCCTCGATGCCGCCCACGCCCCAGCCCAGCACCGAAAGCCCGTTGACCATCGTGGTATGGCTGTCGGTGCCGACCAGCGTATCGGGGAAGGCGTAGGTGACCCCATCCTCATTTTTGGTCCACACGGTCTGGGCCAGATGTTCCAGATTCACCTGGTGGCAGATGCCGGCCCCCGGCGGCACGACGCGGAAATTGGCGAAGGCGGTCGAGCCCCATTTCAGGAACTGATAGCGTTCGCGATTGCGCTCATATTCCCGCTCCACATTCTTTGCGAAGGCGCCGGGCTTGCCGAAATAATCGACCATCACCGAATGGTCGATCACCAGATCGACAGGCACCAACGGATTGATCCGCTCCGGGTCTGCGCCCAGCGAAGAGGCCGCGTCGCGCATCGCCGCCAGGTCCACCACCGCCGGAACGCCGGTGAAATCCTGCATCAGCACCCGCGCGGGCTGATAGGCGATCTCGACGAAATTGCGCCGCTCTTTCAGCCAGTCGGCCACGGCCTGGATCTGGGCCTTGTCGACCACAAACCCGTCCTCGTTGCGCAGCAGGTTTTCCAGCAGCACTTTCAGGCTGAACGGCAGGCGGGAAATCCCCTCCAGCCCGTTCTGCTCGGCGGCCTTCAGGTCAAAATAGGCATAGGTCTTGCCCCCGGCGGTCAGTTCGCGGCGGCACTGGAAGCTGTCGAGAGACGGCATTGGCGGAAGCTCTCCCTATCGCCAACAATCCCGGAATGAGCCGGGATTCGCGGATTTCGCAATTGCGGGAGGGTTTACCGGACCCGTCCCGCCGCGTCCACGCAGGGCGGCCCGGAATCCGGTATTGACGGGATTCAGGCCGGGGCCAGCCGCACCCGCGCCTGCGCCAGCCGGCGCAGCAGCCGTCTGCGCCGGACCAGCGGCCACCAGTCATAAAGAAAAATCTGGACGGGCCGCCAGTTGGCGACCCAGCCGATAATCACCAGCCCCTCGCGGAAAAAGCCGGAAACAAATCCGTCCTGCGTCCAGCGCTCGATCAGGGCGGCGGCGATCAGGCTGGCCGCCAGCGCCGTCAGGCCGATGGCCAGCGAGACACGGCCAAGCTGGAACAGCTCGCGCAACTCCTGGGTCAGCCTGTCGGCGCGATAGGCGAAATAATTGCGCATGGCGTCCGGGATTTCCCGCGCCGCCGCGGTCTCTGCCTGGGCGGCCGGCAGATGCACCACGACTTCCAGCGGCGCGCGGCGGGACAGTTCGCGCGCCCAGCCAACCACATACTCCTCTACATTCTGGTCCAGATCGCGCTCGCGAAACGGCAGAGGGTCCAGCGAATGGAAAAGCTGGCCAGCCTCGCGGATGCGCAATTCGATGGGGCGGTTGCGTTCCATCCCGGCGATTTTAGCACCGGATAAACGCGCCGCGTATCCGGGCTGTTATGGGGCCGTTTCCGCCGCACCCGTCCGCCGCGCCAGGATCGCCTGCATCGCCAGCGCCTCCAGCGCCGGCGCGGCCTCGGGGATCAGCGGCGCGCCATTGCCCCGGTTCATCATCGCCGAGACGACGAGGCCGTATTCCGGCCAGATCGCGAAATAGGATGTCGCGCCATAGGCCACGCCATGATGGTTGAGCAGTAGCGTGGTTCCGCCGTCCGGCGCGGGCGCTTCGCCCCGGCCGCGCACGCCCAGCCGGTAGCCCTGCGGCATCGGATCGCCATTTGCCAGACTCTGCGACTCGATCAGCCTGTCACGCGTCTGCTCACTGAAGAGCGTGGGCGCAATGAATTGATGGCCCAGCCGCGCCATGTCCGACGGCGATGCGATCACGCCGCCCGAAGGCAGGCGATTGGTGTTGTCCGTAGGGAAGACATCTTTCTCATAGACCGCGCCTTCAAATGCGATGACTTCATAGAAGCTGGCGTCGCCCGGATGCGGCGCGCCGCGCACGCCGCGATCATCCAGATGCGCCGTCTCCATACCCAGCGGAGCGAACACCGAATCCTGCATGAAGTCCTGAAAGCGCCGCCCGCTGGCGCTCTCGATGGCCACACCTGCCAGATTGTAGCCATAGCTGGAATAGGCGAACGCCTCGCCCGGCGCGAACAGCAGCGCATCTTTCTCGAACGGGCGCAGCGACGCGCGCTGGGTCGGGTAATGCGCGCGGCTGTAATATTCCATGACCGGGAAGCAGAGACAGCTTCCATATTCACGCACGCCGGCGGAATGATTCATCGCCTGACGCAGCGTCACATTTGCCAATGGCGCGCGCAAATCCGGCGCAAAGACCGAGACCGGCGCATCCAGATCGACGGCGCCCGCCTCCAGCAGCACGCCCATGCCGATGGCCGTCACCGGCTTTGACGAACTGCCCACGCGGAAGGCGGTCTCCAGCGTCACGGGCGCGCGCCGGTCCAGATCGGCGTAACCGGCCGCCCCGGCCCAGACGATCTCGCCGCCAATGGAAACAGCCGCCGAAAGCGCCGGCGCGTCCAGCGCCGCGCGCGCTTCGGTCAGCCATGCATCCGCCGCGCCGCCAAGCGCCGCCCAGCCGGGCGCGGTTTCGCTGATGGCGGGATAGTCCGCCTCGGGCATTGGCTCCCAGCCTGAGCGATAGACGAAGGCCGGCTCGAACATCTTGAAGGCGAGAAGCCCGCCGGCGCCAAGCAGCACCAGCAAAACCGCCAGCGAAATTCCCAGAATGCGCAGCCATTTGCGCCCGCGCCGCACCGCCTCAGCCATCGCCCCCTCCCTCTTTACGCCGCCATGTGGCGCGCGCCTCTCCGGGGTCGTTCCAGTGAAACACTTCGTCCACGCCCAGGCCGAACACCGTGGCCAGCCGCATCGCCAGCTCCAGCGACGGCGCATAGCGCCCGGTCTCCAGCGCCACGATGGTCTGGCGCGTGACGCCGACAATCTTCGCCAGCGCCGCCTGACTCATCTGATCGTGCTCAAAGCGCAGGCGGCGCAGATGGTTGCCGACCGGCGTCTCTGTCATTGGAACGACGGTCCGGATTCGTCCGCGCCCCCATCCGCGTCGCGGGCATCGCGCGCATAGGCGAAAAGCTGGACAAGCAGCATCGCGGCATAGGACGCGACCATCAGCGCGATGATGACATTGGCGAGCACGAAATGAGTCAGCAGCGTGCGCAGCGCCAGCGGCATGACCACCATCCAGACCAGCAGCGGAAGCATCAGCAGGATCAGCGCCGCATAGCCCGCCCGCACGCCGCGCGCGGCGATAGGCGCGTGCCGTTCGTCGCGCATTCTGATGTCGCCGCGAAACAGAAAGGCCGCGATCTGATGGCCGAGGATCATGGTCCATGAATCGATGGCGAGGCTGTTGCCGCTGCCCAGCCGAAGGTTGTCGCCCGCCAGAAGGATCGCGGCGATGAGATGCCCGAGGATCAGCGCGCAACCGGCCAGGCGCAGCCACAGCACGCGTTCCGGCGCCCCCGGCTCGCGCCCCGCCGCCTCCAGAAGCGACCAGCGCCGCCGCGCGCCAATCGCCCAGACAATCAGCGCCAGCGCGCCGATCCAGCCTGCCGGAATATCCAGCGCCAGCCCGCCCGCGGCTAGCCCGGCCCCGGCGCCAAGGCCCGCGATCAGGAAAAGAACCGGCTTCAGCGCGCTCATGCTATGTCCGCTATACCGGACATTATGTCCTGTCAAGCAGACACGTATCAGCCGCGCCCGGGCGCCAGACGCCCCGGCGGCCAGACGCCCTGCACCCTGTCCGCACTGTGCTGCTTGAATGGCTTTCCGCTTCCGCCATAGTGCGCCGAAGCAGGAGGGGCATCACCTGAATGGAAGTTTTTGCGCCATACACGGCATTGATCGTGGTCGCCATCATGCTGGGGTTTTTCATTTCGGAGAAATGGCCTCCGGAAGTTGTGGCGCTTGGCGGGGTGGCGGCGCTCCTGGCGAGCGGGGTTCTGGCCCCCGGCGACATCGCCGGCGTGCTCGGCAACGATGCGCCGCTGACAATCGGGGCCATGTTTGTGCTCAGCGGCGCGCTGGTGCGAACCGGCGTCATCGACCGGCTGACCCGTTTGATGAAGACCATCGCGCGGCAGCGCCCGGTTCTGTTCCTTCCCCTGCTTCTTATTCTTACGATGGTCGCCTCCGCCTTCGTAAACAACACGGCCGTCGTCGTCGTTCTGATCCCGGTGGTTCTTGGCCTTGCCCATGAAATGGGCCGCGCCGGCTCCCGCTATCTTATCCCTCTGTCATACGCCGCTATTCTCGGCGGAACCTGCACATTGATCGGCACGTCGACCAATCTGCTGGTGGATGGTGTGGCGCGCGACGCCGGGCTCGCGCCGTTCGGGATTTTCGAGATCGCCCCCGTGGGGTTGGCCGTCGCGGCGGCGGGGGGCCTGTATCTGCTTCTGGCCAACCGGCTGCTCCCCGACCGCGACACGCTGTCGCGCCTGCTGAAGGGGCGCGGAGGTCAGCGTTTCCTGACAGAGGCCCTGGTTCTGCCCGGCTCGAACCTGATCGGGAAAAACCCGCGGGCGCTGGAGGTTTTTCAGAATCGCGGAATCGCCGTGGTCGATGTTGTGCGCAATGACCGCACGACGCGATACATGCTGGAGGATCTGGTGCTGCAACCGGCCGACCGGCTGATCCTGGAATCCAGCGTCGGCGAGCTTTTGACGCTCAAGGCGGAGGGCTCCGTCGAACTCGGCGACATGACGGGCCTGTCAGCGGTCACGGACAAGCCTGCGATTGTGGTGGAGGCGCTGATCTCTCCGCGCAGTCCGCTGATCGGGCGCTCCTTGCGTGAAATGCGGCTGCGCCGCCGCTTCGGCATCTATGTGCTCGCAGTTCACCGGCGCGGCGAAAATCTGCGGAACCGTGTTGTGGACACCATGTTTCACGCCGGCGATACGCTTCTGGTCGAGGGCGCGGCCGAGGACATTGCGCGTTTCGCCCAGGAAATGGACCTGGCCAACCTGTCCGAGCCGTCAGAGCGCGCATTCCGGCGCAGCAAGGCGCCGGTCGCCGCCGCCGCCCTGTTCGGTGTGGTGTTGCTGGCTTCGTTCAATGTGATGCCCATCGCGGCGCTGGCGGTGATCGCGGTGGCCATTGTGCTGCTCACCGGCTGTGTTGACGCCGACGAAGCGATCAATTTCGTTGAATGGCGCACGATCATCCTGATCCTTGCCATGCTGGGAGTCGGGCGCGCGCTCTACACATCCGGAGCGATTGACCTCCTCGTCGGATTCATGGCCCCGCATCTGCTCTATCTGCCGCCGCTGGCGGCGCTGGCCCTTGTCTATGTGCTGACCAGCATCCTGACCGAGACGGTCACCAATAACGCGGTGGCCATCATCATGACGCCCATCGCCATCGGTCTGGCCCAGACGCTGGGCCTCGATCCCCGTCCGTTCGTGGTCATCGTCATGGTTGGGGCAAGCGCCAGCTTCGCAACGCCCATCGGCTATCAGACCAACACGCTGGTCTATGGCGCGGGCGGCTATCGCTTTACCGATTTCTTCCGGATCGGGGCGCCAATGAACGTCATCGCCGGAATCGCGGCTGTGCTGGTCACGCCGCTGATCTGGCCGCTTTCGCAATAAGACTGCGAGAGAACTACTCTCCGTCGAAAATATCGGCCTGCGCCGTAGCAGCCGGACGCGGCAGGCCGAGATGGTCATACGCCCGGCCGCAGGCGACGCGGCCGCGCGGCGTGCGCTGGATATAGCCCTGGCGCAGCAGATAGGGCTCGATCACGTCCTCCACCGCGTCGCGCGCCTCGGCCAGCGCGGCGGCCAGAGTCTCCACCCCCGCCGGGCCGCCGCCATAATGGCCGGTCAGCGCCTTCAGATAACGCCGGTCCTGCTCGTCCAGCCCGTCACGGTCGACGCCCAGACGTTGCAGCGCCGCGTCCGCCGCCGCCCGGTCGATGCGCGCCGCGCCGTCCGATTCCGCGATGTCGCGCACCCGGCGCAGCAGCCGCCCCGCCACGCGCGGCGTGCCGCGCGCGCGCGATGCGATCTCCATCGCGCCGTCACCGGTCACCGGGGCGCCCATCTTGCGCGCGGCGCGGGCGACAATCTTCGCCAGCTCCTCCGGTCCATAGAAATCCAACCGCATCTGCACGCCGAACCGGTCGCGCAGCGGCGTGGCCAGCAGGCCGGCGCGCGTGGTCGCGCCAATCAGGGTGAAGGGCGAAAGGCCGATCTTCACGCTGCGCGCCGCCGGTCCCTCGCCGATAATCAGGTCCAGTTCGTGATCCTCCATCGCCGGATAAAGCACCTCTTCGACGGCGGGCGGCAGACGGTGAATCTCGTCGATAAACAGAACGTCGCGCGGCTCCAGATTGGTCAGCAGCGAAGCCAGCGTCCCCGGCCGCGACAGCACCGGGCCGGAGGTGGAGCGGAAATTCACCTTCAGCTCGCGCGCCACGATCTGGGCCAGCGTGGTCTTGCCAAGGCCCGGCGGGCCGGAGAGCAGAACATGATCCAGCGCCTCGCCGCGCGCCTGCGCCGCCGTGACGAAGGTGGAAAGGTTTTCGATCTCCGCCCGCTGGCCGATAAATTCGTTGAAGCTTTCGGGGCGCAGCGCCTTGTCGGCGCGGTCGCCGGCCTGTTCCTCCGCCGCGATGGGCCGGCCGGACTCCGGGCGCTGCTCAGACATGCGCCAGCTCCTTCAGCGCGCGCCCGATCAGGGCGTCCACCGCCGCGCCCTCGCCCAGCGCGCGCGCCGCCGCGGCTACCGCCGGCGCCGCCTCGCCGCGCTGATAACCCAGATTGAGCAGCGCCGAGATGGCGTCGGCCTGCGCCCCGGTCGCGGGCGAGACCGGCAGACCCGCCGGCGCCCCCGGCAAGGCGCCGGTCAGCGCGCGGCCCTGCGGCT